>NZ_JAULSQ010000003.1:0-791280 GCF_032452295.1 Paenibacillus sp. ClWae2A | reverse complement strand
AAGACCCATTGCGAATACGCAAGTGTACATCGTGCAAGGAAGCAATACATTGGTCCCACCTGGAGTCTACGGAGAGCTATGTATCAGCGGAGATGGTGTAGCTAAAGGGTACCTAGGCCAAATGGCGTTGACAGAAGAACGATTCCAAGTAAATCCATACCGCGCCGAGAGCTGGTGGTACCGTACAGGGGACATCGCAAGATGGTTACCCAATGGAACGATAGAGTTTGCTGGACGTCGCGATCACCAAATAAAGGTGAGAGGATATCGAGTAGAACTTGGAGAGATCGAAGAAGTGTTGTTGAAACAAGCGGGAATTCGGCAAGCCGCTGTGAAGAGTGTGGATCATGGGGGAGATGTGGGGCTGTGTGCGTACGTGGTTGGCGAAGAAGCAATGAACGAAACGCATCTTCGAGAGCAGCTACTCCAACAGTTGCCTCACTACATGATTCCGTCCCATGTTGTATTCTTGGAAACCCTGCCATTGAATTCAAATGGGAAGATTAATCTTCAAGCACTCCCTGATTGGAAAGCTGAAGAAGATAATAGTTATTTTGGACCGATTGGTGAAACAGAATTAATGCTTTCTGATATTTGGAGTGATGTATTAGATATAAAAGAAATAGGAAGGAATGATAATTTTTTTCTTTTAGGTGGTCATTCATTAAAAATATTAACAGTACGATCGACTTTATCGAAAAAAGGGTACAAGGTAACTTTCAATGAGTTATTGACTCATCAAACTATATCAGAATTAGCAGGCTTCTTAGATTTGAAGCAGCAAACTCTACCCGGAAAAATTAACACATATGATGATACCGAATTATTGCTTGAATCAAGACTTGGCGTGAGAGCAAAGTTTGCAATTAAGGACTATGATGGGAGAAAAATCACAGTACTATTTATGAATGAGATTCAAAGTAGCAAAAGTTTAGAAATTGAAAAGATACTCTCAGTAGAAGTAGAGGAATCTTTGCACCCAGAATATATAATTTATTCAGATGATAAGTATGATGAGGATTTTGTTCCTGAGTTTATTTCATCAAATCAAATGTTGTTAGAGAAAAAATTATTTGAAATTGACTATTTGCAAGAGCGGTTTACAGCCTATTTCAGTGAAGGATCACTAATAAAAGAGTATCCTATTTCACCTTCTCAATATTATCATGCACAGAATCAAGAATTCTCAGGTACAACAATTTATTTTAATCAAATTGTCAATATAGATATTCTGAATGAAGTATTTGCAGAATTACTTCAAACTCAAGAGATGATGAAAAGTCTCTTAATAACAGATCAAAACCAACTAAAGTGGCAAGTGTATGAGCCACGGACGGCATTAAAAATACCTTTTTATGATATATCCATGTATAACGAACACACTAAATCAAAAATTTTAAACTTAGTACGTAAACATCTTTTCAATGAAAAATATAGTCAAGAAAACTCATTAATGTATCGATTACTACTTGTAAAAGAAAATACTAAAAAGTTCACATTAATGATTCCATTTTCACATGTTAAATTTGATTCTATTAGTAGGGGGATTTTGGAGGATTTTATCTCGAAAAGATACGATCAATTATTATACAAAACAGAGGCAACCAACACGAGTCAACCCACTGAGCTTGTTAGTTACGAGAGTTATGTATCACAAATAAGAAGAGGACCTCAAAGAATACAGGATGATAGAATTAAAAGTGTTTTTGATTTAGACAATTTCTTTGAACTTCAACAAGGTTTGCAAAAATATAACGTATCGTCTTTCCGTGAATCTAGTCCTATAATTTTGCATAAAGGATTGGAATTCGATTCTAATAAAGACGGCTGGTTAACGTGCTTGAATTATTTCATTAAGTTCGTAACTTCTTTCTATAACATGTCTTCTATACCTATCTGGATGATTAATTTTGGCAGACAGTATGGTTCAAACAATTATTTTCATTTATTAGGAGAGTGTATCGATTTTATTCCATTGATTATTAATAAGGAAATCCAAACTAATCAAAATAACCAAATTATTCGAAGTAAATTAGAAATTGCACAACAGCACAATATAAATTTTACAAATTTAATCTATAATGATGAAATGAATAGTATGTATCCTGCTTCAACGGACGTATTAAGAAGTACGATATATAACATGCCTATCATATTTAATTATTTAGGAGAAAATGCATCGGTTACTAGCATCGGAGAAACTAAGGATACAACTCCGCTGGAAAACAGAAATGCTGACAAAATGATTTATCAAACGGGTTATTCAAACGGCTATATATTCATTCACCTTATGCTTTCCTTTGGTGAAGAGAAGGCAAGAATGGTTTTTGATCATTTATAAACTTTGTTGACAAGTGTTAATGGGGGTGCCCCTCATTAACCGAAATTAATATTAATTGTACGTAGCTCTTATTATGTAATCTGGTATGGTAAGTATATAGTGGTAAGTTGAACGATCAAAAACCATCATGCGCAACTTTATTACTGTCTACAGCTGAGATGCTAAGAAACCTACATTTAGCTGATACAAATGTCTAAAGCTGAGTTCTGATATCATAACTTGAATAGATGTTGTTGGGTTTTGTATAGGACAGGACGATGTTCCTACTGAACTGAGGTCATACACAGCAACATAAGTTGTGTAAAGAAGACGACACGCAGTTTTATAGCGGTAGAATATCCATCTTTAGCTTCAAGTGTAAGAAAGACTCTCAAATAGAGTGACTCTGTAAAGGTGTGAATTTTTGACGAGCGAGGGATATATTCTATTTACATTTTGTTATAATTTGTGAGAACACTGCATACATTTAGTTTTAGTTCTCTGGATATAAGGGATAAGATGTGTCTTGATAACGCTAATAAAGTCACTAAGCAGAGCTATCTAGACTTACAAAGTATAATGGGTTATATTGGGAATAAGGAGGCTTGGATTGAGTTATCGAGTTATTTAATAGATGGATTGTCAAACCAAGTGCGACAGTTCCTCTGTAAAGGATTCGTGAGCGGTTCTCCACCCCAAGCATTTTCGTGGTCTGTGATTGATTAAGCGCAGAGCGGTCTCTAAGGCTTCATCCGTGATTTGTGCGAAATCCGTTCCCTTGGGGAAAAACTCTCGCAAGAGGCCATTGGCATTCTCATTCGAGCCCCGTTGCCAGGAGGAATACGGATCTGCGAAATACACTTGTAGGCCATGAGCGGCTTCCAGGCTGGCGTAACAGGCAAGCTCCTTGCCACGATCTGCAGTAGCGGTTTGAAATGCACGGACAGGGTATTGCGAGGCAGCTACACCAAACGCAATCTCCATGGACAAAGCTGTACGGTCAGGCATTTGAATGGCGGTGTACAGTCGGGTCTTGCGTTCGATGAACGTAGCTACACAGCCCTTGCTTTTCCCACGGCCCGAGACGACCGTATCCAGTTCCCAATGGCCGAAGGTTTTCCGGGAACGAACCTCTTTCGGACGCTGAGAGATGGTCTTACCCACAGCGAACTTGCCACGTGTCTCTGCAGGCTTCTGCCGTTTACCTTTGTGACGTAGGACGGTAAGCATCCCTTTCACTAAACGGCCTGTATACAGCCAACGATAGATGGTCTTAAAGCAGACCACAGGGTGTCCCTCTTGACGGAGCCGTTCTACGATCTGTTCGGGAGACCACGTGGCTTGAAGCTTTTCTTCAATAAGGAGCAACTGCTGCGGTGTCCATTTCCCGGCAGAGATGGAGGACTTACGTCGCTGGACATAATTCTCCTGAGATCGCTCGGCACGATAGGGCTTCTGCGTTTCGTTTCGACGGAGTTCTCGGCAAATGGTGGCATGATGGCTGCCCAATTCACTGGCAATGACCCTGGCACTTTTTCCCTGCTGGTGGAGGATTTCTAGCTTGCTGCGCTCGATTATGCTAAGATGTGTGTAGCTCATGGTGGATTCTCCTTGTGTGAATGTGGTGTAGGAACCTTCATTCTACACGAATCCGGCCATGGGCCATTTTTTATTTATTTCCAGTAGGTGTCGCACTTCATATTACAATCCGTCAATAAGAAAAGTTCAGAAGTGCTCGAATTATCCATAACATATTTACTGCGTATAAGTTGAACTGATCTATAAGAGAATAATTCATTTATATCCCTTTAAACTTTAATTTAAGAGAAATTGAAAATTCAGTAATTTAGTATACAGTCGAATGAGGTGATTAAATGACAAACAAGAAACTAGCATGGTTTGTGACAATCTGTATCATTATTGTTGTTGGCATTACCGTTGCAGTTTTAAGTTCAGTAAAAAGTAATGCTTTTTCTTTCTTAAATCAGTTCAGTAGCTTTACGGTGACAATTGATAACCAATCAGATTTTAATCTTTCATCCGTAGAAACGGGAGTACTGGTATCTGGAGCTCAAGGAGGAACAGTTGAAAGTGGATCTAAAGATACGTTGGGTACAGAAATAAAAAGTGGGGAAGTAGTCAAAATTCACCCTAGTCTAAGTTTGTCCGGAGAAGGTGGGATTTATTTGAAATTCACTGATTCAAGAGGTGAGACTACAAATAAGATGATTTGTTCATATACGGAATCATTGTCAGGTTACTCTAACGTTATTGTTTCAAATAACAATGTTAGCGTCAAAGAGAAATGTAATTAATTAGATGAAAGTAAAACCGCCTACACATTTAAGGGTAGGCGGTTTTACTTTCTGAAAAGTTAGGGTTGGAATTATCTCCAGTAACTATATGCAGTACTTCTGACCGAAGAGTTAACTTCACTTGTATAACCTATCAAATTTTTATTTGTGACAAAAGCAGCGTAGAACGCATCAGCTACAGTAGAATGTGAGGAATTTACAGCATACTTTCTACCTTGGGAGTTATTGTATATATCCATCACACTATCATTTTTGAATTCAGAATTGAAAGCGCTGAGACTCCCTTGAGTTTGTGATCTTAAAACAAAAGCTCGTGTTGCACCCCAAGCTACTTTTGAAGGGAAGTCTAAATTGAGAGCGTTAGCATCGTCAGCCGCTGCTAATGCGAGTTCATGGAAATCACCAAAAACCCTGGCATCATTTGCATTAATATCTCTTGTATTTAGCCAGTTCCATGCGAAATGTCTAAATGCATCGGCCGGATTATCCCATGTTTGTGAATAGCCATTGAGATTTGCATATCTAACACCAATGTCTCTAGCTGTATTAGAATTTATCAATGAAATGGCGATTTCGCCGGCTGAAAGCGTTGGAAATCCGGCATATATACTGGCTTCAATTGCTTTTGAAAGCTCTGATTCAAAATACATAGGTGATATTTCTGATTCATTATTACCATTTATCGAGCTGTCTATAGCGTTATAATAAGCTGTTGCTGCTGTTGTGATTTCAACTAACTTTTCTTGCTCTGACAAAGATAACTCATCATACAATCTTCCTTCAATAGATGCATAGAATGCAGGAGCTTCATCAAGAATTGGATCTTTTTCAATACTCAGTTGTGCTGATTGGCTTTGGAGACTGCTTTGAAGTCTGCTTTGAGTACTGATTTCCGCTGCTTGATGAATTTTATGTAAGACATCAGCATTAGAACTTGATTCAGTGCTAGTTTCTTCTGCAAAGGATACAGATGGTATGAGTAACATTATCGACATAGCAGAGACCGTGACGATTTTTAATATCTTCTTGGTATTCATTATTTAGATATCCTCCTAAGAAAGCTTGATTTTTATTACAAATAGCTCTAAATGATTTTTTTAACCTCCTTTAAAGTAATTATATACCATATTAAGTTAAGGATCTACATAAAATACAATATAATGAAAATTAAATCCATAAAAGTGGAGTTACGTGTTTTTTGAGATTGTCTCAGAACGATTTACTAGATCTTTTTGTACCCAATCTAGTATATTGTGCCCTGAGTGTTGTGATCCGTCGCATGATTGAAATACCTAGCATCTATTTATTATGGGGCAAGTCGAGTAGTTGAATAAGTCCCGTTAATAGTCTTTCATTTAGAGGGACAGAAGCATTACCACAAACATGAAAAAATTTATAAAAAATCTCCCTTCCCACTGGACTGACCCCATAACGTGAGACAAATCAAAAGACCTTCAAGAGAATGAAACCTTGTCGTAAGATAGGAAAATCATCTTGGAGGTGTTTTTGTAATGGCAACCAGAGTGGGTTATCCTGTGGAGTTAAAGATGAAAGCCATAGAAATGAGATTGGTGGAGGTACCCGTAAAAGAGGTTATGGATCAGCTCGGAATACGCAATAAGACACAATTAAAAACGTGGATGAGATGGCATTGAAAAGGAGAATTGCATCGCTAGAGCAACCAGTTGATAAGCAATTTAGCTACGGAAGAAGTCCAGAACACACGACAGAACTCGAAAAAGTAAAAGCAGAAAACCGATTCTTGAATTGGACTAGTGAAAAGTACAAGGAACTGGAAAAGAGGTGGAAGAAGAAGTCGTTATCGCTTGGGCCGAGTCCATTCGAAAAGAAGTGACCATATCTGAGGCTTGTCCATGGCTTGGAATTGATCGAGCAACCTACTACCGCTGGAAGGCAGCCTGGGAGAGCAAGCGTCCCGATCCAATGGTGGAGAAAGTAGTTCAGCTTTGTACTCAGCACAAGTTCCGGTACGGATATAGAAAAATCACTGCCTTGCTCCGGATTGAAGTTCCTGTAAATCATAAACGGATACAGTGAATGATGCAGCACGAGGACTTACAGTGCCGAGTGCGGACGAAAAAACGAAAGAACACAGGGCAACCTGCAAAACCTGGTAACTGACATTACGTATTTGCCGTTCGGTAATGAGATGTTATACCTTTCAAGCATATTGGATCTGTACAACGGAGAGATTGTCGCTTACAGTATAGCGGACAAGCAGGAGACCACCTTGGTTCTGGATACGCTGGAACAACTTCCTGAGCGGACAAATGTGCTACTCCACAGCGACGAAGGCAGCGAGTATACTTCTCAAGTTTACCAGACTGTAGTAAAGAGAAAAGACATTACCATGAGCATGTCCCGTAAAGGAGCGCCCGCTGATAATGCTCCCATTGAGTCTTTTCATTCTACACTAAAGTCTGAAACGTTCTACCTCGAACATCTTACACAACGACAGTCATCGTTGAACAGACCGTTCGAGACTACATCAACTACTACAACTCAATTCGTATTCAAGCGAAACTAAATAAATAGTCTCCGATACATTTTCGAAGACTGGCTGCTTAAACTTGCAAGGTGCTTTGATCCCTGTCTCACAAAAAGGGGAGGGGGGGGCAGTCCCCCGCATGACATCTGGGCTTGGGAGGTTTTGATTATAGTGCTAATTCAACGTTTATCGTACAAACCATCCAGTGGGCTGAGGGGCTACGTCTGCGGTATCTCGTAAATCATGGACTTTGACATTACTGCCATAGATCATGGAATCGCTGCTCAGTCGGAATGAAGGGAAACTGTGCTCGGATTGCAGACGCAGACAGGGTTCAAAGTAAATCTGCTGCTGTTTGTTGATTACAAAGGGAAGCGACCCCGCTTCTACGGTAACATCATCGCTATCCGGTTCGTTCAAGATCAGAAGTACCGCAATTCCGTCACAACCGCATCCATCGGTATCATAAAACAATTTGAAATAGCCTGGTCGATCTCCCAGCTTTTCAGTAAGTCTTGCTTCTGCCAGCGGACTGACTTGAATGATCATGACGTTGTTCACACTCCTCTAATCTCCAATGAATTCGCTTACAATTTAATATATGGACCATAAACGCAGATTAGAAGGTGAAATAAAGAAAAGCGAACATGTCCTGTGAAAATATTGACGCTAATGCGTAATGCAACGAACAGTTCATTATGAATGTCATGCCCGGAACTTCTTGGTTCAGTGTGAAATCATTCGCCCGTCAATGAAACCCATTCCATCGCCATTCCTTATCTGGTATGATAAGCAGGGAAAATAGGGAAAATTAGAGAAAAAGGAAGGTTCCGCTATGACACCGATCACCATATACGACATCGCCAAAGAAGCAAACGTATCTGTAGCGACAGTCTCCCGGGTGCTGAATGATACGGCACCTGTGCGTGCAAGCACCCGAGAGAAGATTATGTCCATCATTGAAAAACACCAGTTTCAGCCCAACGCGCAGGCGCGTAGTCTGATCAAGAAAGAGACGGGCACCATTGCCATCATCCTGCCGGACATTACGAATCCCTTCTTCCCGGAAGTATTCTGGGGGGCAGAGAATGAGGCTCGCGGATTGGGGTACACGTTTTTTCTATGCAATACCGCAGGGGATTACAACAGGGAATCTGAATATTTGTCCATCCTGCGAGAGAAGCGGGTAGACGGGATTATTTTTCTCGGCGGGCGAATCAACATGCAGGTCTGTCCGGATGATATGGCCCAGGAATTAATTGATATGGGCAAACGTATGCCAATCGTGTTGGTCAATGGCAATATTGCCAAAGGCGGGTTCCACCGGGTGTACACGGATGAAGGTGCAGGGGCTGCCCTTGCAGCTGAGCATTTACTTGAACTGGGGCATCGCGATATCGCCTTTGTCGGCGGTCTGAAAGAGTTGTCCACCACCATGGTCAAGGTCAGAGCTGTGCAGAAGAAACTTCGGGAGCATGGACTCGAAATACCAAAAGAACGGCAATTGCTCGGCAGTTTCTCCATCGACGATGGAAAACGGGAGATGTCCAAACTGCTGGATCGTGACAATCCACCCACCGCAGTCATCTGCGTTAATGACAACACAGCGATTGGTGCGATCAAGTCAACGATTGAGCATGGGCTCTCGATTCCGAAGGATATATCCATTGTGGGTTTCGATGATACACCGCTCGCCAGTGCCGTTATACCGGAACTGACAACCGTATCCCAGAACACGTATCAGCTTGGCAAACAGGCTGTGGATGTGCTGCATGAGCTGATTAACCAAGGCAAACCGAAGAAGCAGATCATTCTGCAACCGGAGCTGATTGTGCGTCAAAGTACAGGACCTGCTGCAAGATAAAGGGCCTGTAATTGGAAAAGAAAGCGTTGACATTTCCTCGAAGTGTGAAATATAATGAGTGCGTGAATGAAACCCCTTTCATAAAGTGGAACGGGTTTTATGTTTCAGCTTAATGAAACCCATTTCATGAAACGGGTTTCAGTGTAGTCATCCATTCATTATATCAAGGGGGCGTAACGTATGAGAAGAAGTTTAAAGGTCATTTCGTTATTGATGCTGGTCATGGTAATGGGTCTGACAGCCTGTAGCAGCGGGAGTAAAAACGGTTCTTCCGGCGAGTCTGGTGGCAAGGTTGATTTGAGCATGACGATCTGGGGCTCGGAGGATGAGAAGAAGATTTATCAGGAACGACTCGACATTGTGAAACAGACGTATCCCGATATTAACGTGAAGCTGAACGTGGTTGCAGGGGATTATGACCAGAAGGTACAGACCATGATCGCCGGAGGAACGGCACCGGACATCATGATGATTGCCGAGAACTATCAGGCTTACGCCTCCAAGAATCAGATTATACCGTTGGATGACATGATTCAGGCGAACAATGTGAACATGTCCGAGCGTTATTCCGATGATATTGCCAACCTGATGAAGTATGATGGCAAACAATTTGGTTTGCCGGATCGGGCAGGTGCGATGGTCCTCTTTTATAACAAAGATCTGTTCGACAAGGCTGGGGTGGAATACCCAACCAAAGATTGGACACAGGATGATCTGATGGCGGCAGCTCAGAAGCTGACGGTGAAGGAGAACGGCAAAACGGTTCAATGGGGTTACTACCCTGGCAGCTGGTGGCCGCAGTGGATGCAGCTGATCTACCAGAACGGTGGCTCATTGTTCGATGAGAGTGGTAAACCAACCTTCAATACAGAGCCTGTGCGTAAAGCATTACAATTCATGAATGACCTGACCTTCACACACGGTGCGGGACCAACGCCAACCGAGATTGCCGACATGGGGAATATCGGAGCTGATCCGCTGTTCGCTCAAGGCAAGATCGCCATGGAAACGACAGGGTTCTGGAACATTGGTTCACTTGCCAAGGTGGAAGGCATTAATTGGGATATCTCTCCGGTATGGGGCGAAACGAACGCATTCTTTAACGGGTTAACGATTACCAACGCTTCCAAACACAAGGAAGAAGCTTTCAAAGTCATCGAAGCACTGACCACACCGGAAGCACAGCTGCCAATGATCAAAGCCGGTCAGGATGCTCCTGCAACCAAAGCAGGTTTGTCCAGTGATGAATTCCTGAATGCCGAATATGGCGGCAAAAAAATCAACATGGCTGCGTTCAGTGAATCGACGATCTATGCTGAACCATTCAACCCGCAATGGAACGAAATGATGAAGCTCATTAACGATAAGCTGGGTGTGTACTTCAACAATAAAGCCTCGCTTGATGATACGGTAACCGAAATTCAGAGTGGACTGGAAAGACTCTACAAATAGAGGTTTTTTCTGAACATGCACAAATAGCAGCGACAGCAGAACAGGTGGAATCGGCGTGAAGGCGGGTTCCATCTGCTCTCTGCGTCATGGGAGGGCTTAACGTGAGAAAAAAGGACGGGAAATGGTTCTACATCTTCATCTCGCCTTGGCTGATCGGGTTTCTGGGGCTGACCCTGGGTCCGATCCTGTTTTCCATCTATATGAGCTTCACGAATTGGGATCTGTTCCAGTCCCCTGAATTCATCGGTATCGATAATTACAGAACGTTACTGACCGATGATCCGATCTTCTGGAAATCCGTCGGCAATACATTCTTCTATGCGCTGATATCCATTCCGCTGGGCATGTCGATCTCGCTCTGGATTGCATATTACCTGAACAAGAAAATCAAAGGTATCACCTTCTTCCGTATTCTGTTCTATCTGCCTTCCGTTGTTCCGGTGGTTGCGAGTTCATTGCTCTTCATCCACTTGCTTGCACCGACTGAAGGTTTGATCAACCAGGCACTTGCGATCTTCGGTATTCAGGGTCCTGCTTGGCTTCTTGATCCCAACTGGGTTAAGCCTGCATTGATTCTCATGTCCTTATGGGGTGTGGGTGGTGGCGTGGTATTGCTGCTTGCAGGGATGAAAGGCATTCCGCAGGAGCTGTACGAGGCCGCTGCCATCGATGGGGCGAAAAGTACACAATCGTTCTTCCATATTACATTCCCAATGCTGACTCCCGTCATTTTCTTCAATCTCGTGACCGGGATGATCGGAGCACTCCAGACCTTCGCGCAGGTATTCATCGTTACTGCCGGGGGACCTGACAATTCAAGTCAGATGGTTGTTCCCTACTTGTTTCAGAATGCGTTCCAATTCTACAAAATGGGATATGCATCGGCGATTGCCTGGGTACTATTCATCATCATCATGGCGTTGACACTCGTTGTATTCCGTTCATCGGCGCTATGGGTGCACTACGAGGAGGGAAAAGCCAATGAGTAATCCATCGACTGTGGAGAAGACGATATCCTATATTTTTCTGATTCTGGTCGGGGTGCTGCTTGCTTCGCCTTTCCTGTACATGATCTCCATTGCACTGGCAAGTGACGCAACAACCGTCAAATCAGCTTTTACCTTCGTTCCGATGGAGTTCCAGTGGTCGAACTTTTATACCATCTTCACGAATAACAATCTTGGCACGTATCTCAAAAACTCGGTCATCATTACCGTCTTTACGATTGTCGGATCGGTATTATCAGCTTCGATCGTATCCTACGGCTTTGCTCGAATCAAGGCAAAAGGCAGCCGTTTCCTGTTTATTGTGTTGCTCAGTACGATGATGATTCCGGGTGAGGTGACGATGGTACCGCAGTTCATCATCTTCCGTCATCTGGACTGGATTAATACATTTTACCCGCTGATCGTACCGAGCTTCTTCGCCGGAGCGTTTAACGTATTCCTGATTCGGCAGTTCGTCATGAGTATTCCAAAATCACTGGATGAAGCCGCCATGATCGATGGTATGGGACACCCGGGAATCTACTGGAAGATCATTATGCCACTGACTTATCCGATACTGGCTGCCATTGCGATCTTCTCATTCTCCTATAACTGGGGTAACTTCATGGGGCCGCTCATCTATATCAATGATCCGGAGAAAATGCCGTTGGCACTTGGAGTGCAGCTGTTGACTACGGTAGGTGGTGGGCAGATGCCACCATGGAACCTTGTGATGATCGCTTCCCTGTTCCTCACTATTCCGATGGTGCTGGTATATCTGTTCGGACAACGTTATGTCTACGAAGCGAACATTAGCGGCGGAAGCAGCGGAATCAAGTAACCGAAGTGTCTGTAGTGGTTGTATGTATTGAACTTGATGTTCAGGGTCAACGGAATAATCAACGTACATGGAGAAAGGATTGTATAGCCCATGGCGCATAAAGAACAACGCAGCAGAGGCAAACGGAACTATACCCTCATGGGTGTAGCCCTGATTGCCCTGCTGGCAGGAGGAGGAATTGTTATCAATCATTTTGCCAATGAATCATCCAAAACACTTGTATTTCAAGAGGAACCGGTACGTCTGAAGCTGGATCAGTCCTATGATCATTTTGAAGGCTGGGGCACGTCACTTGCCTGGTGGGCCAACGATCTTGGCGGATGGAAGGATCAGGCGAAGGTTAGTGAAGTGATGGATCTGGTCTTTGACCCGGAGAAAGGATTAGGTCTGAACATCGTTCGTTACAATATTGGCGGTGAGGAAAATCCGGAGATGAAAGCTCTTCGTCCCGGCGGGGATGTACCTGGCTTCCAGCCTGAACCTGGAGAGTGGGACTGGGATGCTGATGCAGGTCAGCGGGCTGTATTACAAGGCTCGATGGAGCGTGGCGTGAACATTGCTGAAGCATTCTCCAATTCACCACCTTACTGGATGACGATCAGTGGATCGGTTACCGGAGCCGTAGATGGTAGCAATAATCTGCGTGACGATCAGTATGATGCATTTGCAGATTATCTGACTGAAGTCGTGAAGCATTATCGAGACAAGTGGGGGATTACCTTCCGCACATTGAATCCGCTCAATGAACCTTCCTCCGATTGGTGGAAGAAGGGCAATATGCAGGAAGGTAGTCATTTTACGAATGAGAAACAGGCCGAGATTATCAAGAAAGTTGCTGCATCGTTGAAGAGCAAAGGACTGGACGGAACCGTCATTAGTGCAGCGGACGATAACAGCATTGATGAGACGGTGTTTAATTTCAACCTTTATGATCAGGACACGCTGGACGTAATCCAGCAGATCAATACCCACTCTTATAATGGTAGCAAAATGGAAGAGCTGCGCACGCTGGCAGAACGCCATGGCAAGAAGCTGTGGATGTCTGAGTACGGAACCGGCGGCAGCGAGCCGCACAGTCATGAGGATATGACCTCAGTTCAGGAGCTGGCAGAGCGGATCATGTTTGATCTGAAAATCATGCAGCCATCCGCCTGGGTATACTGGCAGGCCGTTGAAGATGAAGGCGCCAATAACAATTGGGGATTCATTCATGCCAATTTCAACGGAGAAGAGCAGTACGAGATGACCAAACAGTATTATGGTATGGCCCAGTTCACAAAGTTTATTCGTCCAGGCGCGATGATTATTCCAACGGATGGTGGACGCACACTGGCTGCCTATGACGCGGAACGTCAGAGACTGGTGCTGGTGATTCGTAATGAATTGTCAGCTGGAACAACGTCGTTTGAACTGGAAGGGTATACGTATGGAAAATCAGCCACCGCTCAGGTGTATCAAACTTCACCGGAACGGAACATGGAACAGCTTGAAGACATCCCGGTGTACGCCAACGGACTGGAAGTACCTACGGCAGACAATTCCATCACAACCGTTGTACTGGAAGGCGTGACGGTGCAGGTGAACTGATAGCAGCACTCGGAAGGATTTTGTCATCGTAGTGCTGGTGTAGATTGTCTTTTAGTTCAACGGATTTTTCGCCTTATATTTTAAAAGAGTTACAGGACATATGAACCTATATAAATTGAACTAAACATTTACACCGAACGGAGAGGACAGAAAGGACCTGAAGAAGCGGAGCGGTCGCCTTTATCCCCGGGTTTTCCCCTTTGAGAAAAGGAAATCAAAAAATCTGGGGATAACAGCGATCGGAAGGTTGTTCTGTCATCGAAGTGTGCAGTGTAAATAATCTTTAGTTCAATTTATATAAATAAAGAGAAGGAGGGGATAACTTTGACAGAGAAAGCATCCCTTTTGCTGCAGGAACAGGAGAAGAACATCACCAGGGCTGAGAACGGTGTTCAATCTGAATTAACATACGATGCACGCAGTTTTTTCCTAAACGGAGAGCGTATATTTTTGAACAGTGCCACGATCCATTATTTCCGTATGCCGAAGGAAAAATGGCGTGAGGTTCTGCTGAAGGCGAAGCTGGCAGGCATGAACTGCATCGACACCTACTTTGCGTGGAATGTGCATGAACCGGAAGAAGGACAGTGGTTCTTTGAAGGGGACAACGATTGCGGAGCATTTCTGGATTTGTGCGCAGAACTCGGCATGTGGGTCATCGCGCGTCCGGGACCGTTTATCTGTGCGGAATGGGATTTTGGCGGGTTTCCATACTGGCTTGGTACGAAGGACGGCGTGAAATTCCGGGAAAACAATGAGACGTATCTGCACTATGTGAACCTGTACTTTGACCGGATTGTGCCGATTATTCGGGAGCGCCAGTTATCGGCCGGGGGGAAGGTTATTCTCGTGCAGGTGGAGAATGAATACGGATATCTGATGGATGACGCCGCTGCAAGTGAGCATATGAACACACTGAGAGATGGATTGTTGCAACGTGGCATTGACGCTACGCTGATCACTTGCGTTGGCGGGGCGGAAGGCACGATTGAAGGGGCTAATTTCTGGTCAGGTGCTGACGGGCATTATGAGAACCTTCGGGCCAAACAGCCGGACACCCCGAAGATGGTCACGGAATTCTGGACCGGATGGTTCGAGAATTGGGGAGGGCCTTCGGCCATTCAGAAGACGGCGCCTTTGCTGGAGAGACGCATCATGGAGATTCTGCGTGCCGGGTATACCGGAATCAGCCATTATATGTTCTACGGCGGTACAAATTTTGGTGGATATGGCGGCAGAACGATGGGTAGCAGTGACATCTTCATGATTACGTCTTATGACTATGATGCACCGCTGAACGAATATGGACGGGTGACACCGAAATATGCGGTAACCAAGAATCTTTCCTATTTCGTCCATGCTTTCGGGGCCCTTCTGATGGAAACAGAGGAAATTCCAGAAGAAGAGATCGTTGTACGTCATCCTGAAGGCATATCTGTACGAGGCAGACAGGCTGATAACCAGAAGATTTGGTTCCTGGAGAGTCACAAGGATGAACGCGAGACGATGCACATTACGTTGGAGGAAGGTCGTACTCTTCCAGTATCGCTGAATCCAGGACAGATTATTCCATTGCTGGATCGAGTACAGATTGCTGAACACGTATATCTGACTGCGGGTACGATGATTACGGGCAATGAAATGATAAACGGAGAATTAACCCTGTTCATCGTGGCCGCTGCAGGGCAGCGTTCTGTTGTTGAACTGGAAGCCGGGGCACTGAACGTCACGGACAGTACGGTGCAAGTGCTGGTTGAGCATGATTCAGCAAGGAACGTATACCGCTTCGATCTGTTCCATTTCCAAGAGCCGGGAACGATCCAGCTGGAAGCAAACGGCACACCGATCCGATTCATCATTCTGGATCAAGAAACGATGAATCGAACATGGCGATTGGAAGCAACAGACCAGAAGGGACTTCGTTATGCGATCGGCTTCGATGACATAGACGTATTACCATCGGGTCAGGTCAAGGGCATGATTACTGACCCAGATCGCACAATTACGCTGCTTGGTGACTGGACCGATGGAGAACGGACGTTAACAGGTCACGAGTTCTATGCCAGCGAGAAGCCTATTGCAGGCAAACAGCAGCAGCTTCCGTGGACATTACCGAGTGCGCCGACATTGTCTGATTCTCCTGAGATGTCACGTATTACGTTAACTGCGAAGCAACGCTCGGCGAGTGGACAACCGGAAGACTTTTCCCGGTATGGACAAGATTTTGGTTATCTATTGTACGAATGTGATTTCGAGAGTCCAACCGAAGGGGTCACTAACCTCATTTTGCCGGATATCCAGGATACTGCCAGAATCATCGTTAATGGTGTTCAGCAGGCATTAGTGCGTCAGGTAGGGGCAGCAGGTGTGCAGTTGCAGTTGGACCAAGGGAAAAATACACTTCAAATTCTGGTACAACATATGGGCAGATTGAACTTCTCTCCGTATTTGGGTGAGAGCAAAGGTCTGGCTGGTGCTGTGTATCTGGATGGCAAGGTTCAGGATATTCGTCGGGATTGGGTTATGGAGAGTGGACTTGTGCATCTCGATGAGGTGAACGCTATACATGGGGCGCCACTTCTGAGCAGAAGTTTTATGCTGTATGGCATGGATCGGGCGATTCTTGTGGGTGCCTTGAGCAAAGGTCTTTGTATCAATGGTATCGAAGTTCCGATGGAAGGATATCAGGATTGGTTTGCCTTCCAGACGTTAGACATATCCTTGTATATCAAGACTGGAGAGACAAATACACTGGAAATGCCGTATAGCCGCTCTTCGCTGAATCGACTGGAACTGATCACATATCCGAGTCATGGAGAACTGAAGGATTGGCGTATGGCAGGGACGGATGCATTGCTTCCGCAACAATGGGAGAGATACGAGGCAGTGCAAGAAACGGTCCAACGTAGAGCACAGGGGGCGATCCAACGTGCAGCACAGCCTGGTATCGCTGAAGGTGGCAATTGTACTGCCAATCTGGTGACCGTTACCTTTGACGATGGGATCTCAAGTGTTACGGTGAGCGAGAAGGCTCACTCCACATCTGGTACCCTCCGAGCACAAGACTCGTACGGTCATCCCGTTTGGTACTGCTGGCGTTTCACCAGGCCTACTCTTTCCGAGCATCATAAGGTGAACTTGATGCTTCGCCTGACCGGGATGAGCAAAGGAACCATTCACCTGAACGGACATCATCTGGGTCGTTACTGGCAGATTGGTCCGCAAGAGGATTACAAGATCCCGGTAGCCTGGCTACAGGAAGAGAATGAGTTACTTTTGTTCGATGAAGAGGGTAGAACACCAGAACGTGTACGATTCCTGTTAGATGCGCCATCCCGTTATCCGTGGGTTGTGGTGGAGTAGCTCATGTATTAATCGTTAGTTGTCTTATTGCTCTAAAGATGCAAGGGAGCGATGACTGGAACGAGATCGTTCGAGTTCGAAGCAACCTTTTATAGAAATGGACCGGAACTAGAAAATAGCATCATATAACGCAAAAGTGTATCTTTTACCGCAGTCGTACCCCCTCATGTTCTTAGCCAGATTGACCTGGGTTTGTGAATCTTCGGATTCAGTCTTGGGAGTGAGTTGGGCTAAGACGATGGGGGAACTGTGGTGATCAGGTCTGTACAATGAACTAAGGTAACACTTGTAGCTTAATTAATTGTAACCGTTTACATAAAAGGTAATTGTTCATCCATGATCTGTGAAGGGAGTGATGCTTCATGTAATTGGAATTTGAACAGGTAGTCGTAAGGTGTTGCTCATCAGGGACAGCCCCGAGTACGTTTTGTCTTTGGTAATATAGTAAGGTATTCCTCTGTTCATCACTCATGGATAAGGAGATGACCCAATGTTGACGAAGAAGGAAGAGGGAATAGGAATAGGTAAGTCCAACGGTTTCAAGGCCGGAATGATCTTGTTGCTCGGAACATTGCTTCTATTAACGATGTTATTCCCCAATGCAGCCAGAGCAGCAACAAGTGTCTATACGATATCAGCCTTTACGAACACAAGTGAGTCCAATATGTATATCTATGAATCGTATAATGCAACCCACTATGGTTTGCTGAAAGGGCCAGCCTATACACCTCCGGCCAATCTGATCCGCGATCCCAGCATCATGAAGCATACAGATGGTCTATATTACGTCGTCTACACCACGAACTGGTCGGGTAACACCATCGGCATCGCCTCCAGCCCGGATAAAGTAAACTGGACATTTGTCCGTAACATTACATTATCCACACCGACCACAATCGCACACACCTGGGCACCAGAATGGTTCAAAGACAGCAACGGCAGTCTGAACATTATCGTGTCCCTCTCACCAGGCAACTATGAGAATTTCAAACCTTATGTCATCACAGCTTCAGGTAGCAATCTAACATCTACCTCATGGTCTGCACCTACTGAACTGGCAGGCATTGCTCCCAATTATATCGACACTTTTATCGTGAAGGCAGGCTCAACCTATCATGCTTTTACCAAAAACGAGACCACCAAATACATTGAATATGCGACATCCACTTCGCTAACGGGTCCTTATACCTTTAAAGGCACAGGGGATTGGGCAGGTTGGGGTTCTTGGGTGGAAGGCCCGGCGCTTGTTCAGCTGGATAATGGTTCATGGCGAATCTACTTTGACGGCTATGCGACACAAAAATATTATTACAGCGACTCTGCTGACAACTTCCAGACTTGGGGTGCCAAACAAGAGATTGCGGGTCTTACCGGACTCGTCCGCCATATGACCGTATTGAAAGAGTCCGGACAACCAGGTGATATCCGCAAGCTGGAGTCATTCAATGTGCCGGGCAGCTTCATACGTCATTACAACTATCAGGCGCAAATTGATGCGAGTGTCAGTCCGGCGGAGGATGCACAATTCCGTATCGTTCCCGGGCTGTCGAATGCAACAGGCATTTCGTTTGAGTCCATGAATTATCCGGGTTATTTCCTGCGCAATAATAATGGCAACATCACACTCGTGAAAAATGACGGCAGCACTACATTCCGAAATGACGCCACTTTCAAACGTGTAAATGGACTTGCTAACGCTAGTTGGACATCGTATACCTCGTTTAGTAACCCGAACCTGTATCTGAGACATTATAATAATGTGCTGAAATTGGAAGCTGTCGTTACCGCACTCGATAAGTCAGACGCGACTTTCCGCGAGGTTGCACAATAATAGGTGTTCGTTTTCTAAAAAATTCATAAGGAGTGAAGCGGATGAAGTGGTTAAAACGAATGAGCTCGCTGCTGCTGGCAGGAAGCCTGCTAACAGGCAGTTTGGGTCTGGGGACAGAGGTATCTGCTGCAGGAGCCTACACGGCTGTTGCCGATCCATCGAAGCAATATCAGACGATGGAAGGATGGGGAACATCCCTCGCGTGGTGGGGCAAGGTAGTTGGAGAATATTCCAATCGGGATGAGTATGTGGAGAAAATGTTCAATGCAAATACCGGACTGGGACTGAACATCTTGCGGTACAACATTGGAGGCGGGGATAATCCATCATCCAATATCCTCGAATATCGCAAAGCCGTTCCTGGTTACCAGCCTTCTCCCGGCGTGTATGACTGGAATGCAGATGCAAACCAACGATATATGTTGCAAGCTGCCAAAGCGCAAGGCGTGAATGTTATCGAAGCTTTTGCGAATTCCGCACCTTACTGGATGACGATCAGTGGCAATGTGTCCGGTTCGGCCAATGGTGGGAACAACCTCAAGCCCGATTACTACGATGATTTTGCCGATTACTTAACCGAGGTTGTGAAGCATTTTCGGGATAACTGGGGGATCACATTTGATAGCGTAACTCCGCTGAATGAACCGATCTCGACGTGGTGGAAGCAGGGCAATGACCAGGAGGGCATGCACTTTGACCGGGCGGATCAGAACACAATTCTGAGTCAGGTACAAGCTTCGTTGAATGCGAAGGGCCTCTCCACGAAGCTGAGCGCACCGGAAGAATACAGTATCGATGATACCAATGTGTCGTTCAACAGTTACAGCAATGCGGTTAAATCAGCGATGACTCAGATCAACACCCATACGTATGGCGGAAGTAATCGCACTGCTTTGCGCAACACAGCGACGTCTGCGGGCAAACATCTGTGGACCTCGGAATATGGAGATGGGGATGCAAGTGGACTTACGATGTCACGTACCATCCTCAAGGATATTCGCAATATGGGCGCAAGTGGATGGGTGTATTGGCAAGCCGTGGATAGTGCAGAAGGATGGGGATTTTTCAAGAACGTGTTGAACAATACGCAGACGTCCAGTTACACCGTGAACCAAAAATATTATGTCATGGGCAACTACAGCAAATTTATTCGTCCTGGCTACAAGATTATCGGCATGAGTGATGCCAATACCCTTGCAGCCTATGATACAGTTTCCGGCAAAGTAGTGTTGGTTACAACCAATTCGGAATCGACGGATACAACGGTAACCTATGATCTCAGTCGTTTTACTAATACAGGCACGTCTGCTCAAGTATATCGGACCTCTTCAACAGAGAAGTTGCAGCAACTGACCAATATTTCGGTGCAAAACAAAACCTTTACCGCTACGGCCAAGGCCAACTCGGTCACAACCTACGTCATTTCAGGTGCAACTTATAATGGGAGTACAGGATATGAAGTTGGGGCCATCTACAAATTAATCAACCGCAACAGTGGACTTGCACTCGATGTTAACGGTGCTTCTTCTACGGGTGGTGCAACAATCATTCAGTGGAATGATAATGGAGCAGCCAACCAGCAATGGAAGCTGGAGTCAGCAGGTAACGGATATTACAACATCCGCAATGTAGGCAGTGGCCTTTTATTAGACGTGAATTCGGGTTCCACACAAGGCGGAGCCGCCCTGATTCAGTGGCAGGATAACGGAGGCAACAATCAGCAATGGCTGCCTATTGATGTGGGAGGATATGTGGTACTTGCGAATCGAAACAGTGGCCTGACGGTTGACATCAATCAAGGTTCTCTGACCGCAGGTGCCTCCACGATTCAGTGGGCCGACAATGGCGGAGCCAATCAGCAATGGAGCCTAGTCAAAGTTAATTAGTGTGAGTGGGCATAAATTAACGTTTGTACTTGTCCTTCTTTCTTGGAGGTGCAGTGCTCTAAGCAACACTGCACCCTCAAGGAAAGTAGCTATTTTAGACATACATATATTCATCCACCCGGCTGGTACTTAACGAAAACGGGATAGGGCGAACCTGCTAATATCCTGATCCGTGTGCCCCGTTTGCACCAAGTCGGATAGAATCTGCCCAATGGCACTTGCGAACTTGAAGCCGTGACCGGAGAAACCGCCTGCGAGCCACACACGTTCATGGGCAGGGTGTCGGTCGATAATAAAATCTTCATCCGAAGTGAATTCATACTTGCACACACTACCACGTTTCAATTCTCCAGCTGCCTGAGGCATATGAAGTTCGAGCAGCCTGCGCAGATCCCCCTCGTCCGTTTCTTCCGTACCAAAAGGAGCCATTGTACTTCCTGGTGTCCACACCTGGCCCGTATCATGACGCCCCATCTTCAGACCTGATCCGCCAATGCTTGGGAATCCATAATATGTACCTTCTTTTCCTGCCAGTGTAAAACCGGGGAAGTGTGCCTCGCCATACAAAGCTTCTGGTGCATCAAACCATCCAACTGTTTTACGCACTGCCTGGATCGGGAGATCCACAAAAGGTTGTAACGTCTGAAACCAGGCACCAGCGCTCAGGATGATTTGGTTGGCATGGTATGTCTCACCACCTGAAGTCTGAACTGCCACGGAATGTGGTCCGTATTCGATATGCTCTACACGAGTGTGAGTTAACAAGGTGGCACCATGAGTCTCGGCTGCTTTGCGGTAGGCACGAATACAGGGTTCACTATACAAGTAACCCGCATCAGGTTCATACATGCCCTCGTAATGTTCAGGTACTGTAATACCTGGCCAGCGTTTCATTACCTCGGTTGCGTGCAACGTTTCATACCGAATACCTGCATCATCTGCATGGCTTAATCGGTTGCGGAAGGAATGAATCTCTGGATCGACCACATTTATTACACCGGAAGGAACAAACAGTTGATCGCCAGTCGTCTCCTCCAGCTCGTGCCATAACTTCTGCGCAAGTAGTGCCATGGCAATATAGTCAGGCCCACCACTGTAGACATGGCGCATCAGTCTGGTATCCCCGTGATGACTTCCTTCCGTATGCGGAGGATCAAAGGCATCAATTAATAAAGTTTTGCATCCACTGCGCGATAGATAATAACCCGCACTCATACCCATGGAGCCGGCTCCAACGATAATAACGTCATATGATTGTGTGATAATGGCACGTCCTCTCCTTGTGGATCGTAATTCTAATCTTCTACAGCATAATGTAGTCTCTCAGTACCTTGGTAGTCAATAGAACAGCTTATAGACCTTGTCCCCCGGAATGAGCCCGTGCTATATTGGAGAGATGTGAGGAGATGAGGATATGAAGCTGGTGTCCTGGAATGTGAATGGCTTAAGGGCATGTGTTACCAAAGGATTCATGGATTATTATCAGGAGAGTCAGGCGGATATTTTCTGCCTTCAGGAGACCAAATTGCAAGCCGGACAGATTGAGATGGACCTGGGGGAAGATGTTTATCAATATTGGAATTATGCGATCAAAAAAGGATATTCCGGTACGGCTGTATTTAGCCGAATCAAACCTATATCCGTTCGTTACGGGATGGAGGAGGACAGCGAGCCTGAAGGTCGGATGATTACACTGGAGTATGATGAGTTTTATCTGGTGAACGTCTACACACCTAACGCGAAGCGGGATCTGACCCGGCTGCCGTACCGTCTGGAATGGGAGGATCGATTCCGGGGGTACATTCTGCAACTGGAGCAGACCAAGCCGGTTATCGTCTGTGGTGACCTGAATGTGGCTCATCAGGAGATTGACCTGAAGAATCCGAAGCCCAATCTGGGCAATTCCGGATTTACCCTTGAAGAGCGTGGCAAGATGACTGAGTTGCTTGCTTCTGGTTATGTAGACAGCTTCCGTCATCTGTACCCGGATCGTACGGATGTATACAGCTGGTGGTCTTATATGCCGAAGGTTAGGGAACGGAACGTGGGCTGGCGTATTGATTATTTTCTGGTATCCAATCAATTGGCACCGAAGGTGGCGGATGCACATATCGACTGCCATGTGATGGGCAGTGATCATTGCCCGGTGGGTCTTACATTGGAACTGTAAGTCGTTATCAGCGTGAGATGGACAGAGGCATGAATTTTAAATATAGGCATAGATGAACTGCAAGTTTCCTGAATGGGAGATTTGCAGTTTTTTTGCGTCACAGGTAGGGGAAGGACACTGGACTTTGGTTGGGGAAAGGACTGGACTCGGGATTGTTTCAATCCCGCTATTTCTTGGGTACGATTGAAGCATACATATATAGATGAACCTTTGGGATAAGGGGTAGAGAAGATGAAGAAGGGGTTACGGAAAGGGTTAAAAGTGCTGGGAGGTATCATGCTTGCCACAGGACTTTTGCTGCTGGCAGGTACAGCGTATGAAGCGTATCAATCCACGCAGGATATGAAGTATTATCCCCCGCCAGGCAAGTATTATGAAGTGAGTGGTCGCAACATGCACCTCTACACCGCTGGCAAAGGAGAGGTAACCGTGGTGTTTGCCTCAGGCTGGGGTACACCCAATCCGTATGTGGATTTCAGTCCGCTATATGACAAGTTGAAATCACAGGTGAAAATTGCGGTATATGACCGGTTCGGATATGGATACAGCGACTATACGGATGACCCTCGTGATGTCGATACCATCTCGGAAGAGATTCACCAATTGCTGCGAACATCTGGTCAACGTCCACCTTACATCATGGTCGGTCACTCCTTGGGTGCGCTAGAGACACTGCGGTTTGCGCAAAGGTATCCTGATGAGGTGGCTGGCATGGTCATGATCGATGGCGGAAGCCCGGAGTATTACAGTCGTACGGACCTGAATACACCAGAATGGATGATGGATGGGTCACGTTTTCTGGTGAAAACAGGCATTGCACGAACATTGCTGCAATCGGATCGCATGATGGCGTCTCTGGTCATTGACCCAAATCTGGTAACGGAACCGATGAAAAAGGCCGTCACGATATCCACGCTCAGACATGCGTACAATGACAATGTCATGGAAGAGGTTCGGAATTCCAGAACCAATGCAGCGTGTGTGCTTGAGAACAAAACGAAGTTTGGCTTCCCCCTGACGATCCTCACAGCCGGTTCGGAGGAGTCGGATGAGGACAGTCATGCATGGCAGGCCGACCAAGCGGATTTTGCTTCATGGTCAAGACACGGAACACAGTTGACGGTTCCACAAGCGACACACAGTATCCACAACAGTCAACCGGATATTGTCGCTGCCGAGATCATGAAATTAGTGACACCGTCCAGTGACCTATGAGTAACATGATTCCACAAACACATGATGAACAGGAGGAGGAGGGATGGATGAAAAAGTTTAAAGTGATCACCCGCTTCCTGTCCATTCTTGTAGCCAGTTGTCTATTGTCTTTAAGTGTATTATCTGTATCTGTGATATGGGTTAAGAATAACGTTCATGCCGTGCCTGTAATCCAGTCGTTTGAACGTGATTAGCACATAAAACGAAGCAGAAGGAGTGGTAACGGATGGTGAAGAGAAGGAATTATATATTAGCCTGTGCGGCGCTGGCGATGATGGTGGCCTTGAGTGCTTGCAGCAGCGCAGCAGACGAACCGACAGGTGAAACTGAGAAGGTGGATACCGAGGTTTCCTCTGGAACTGGTGAACTAGCGACTAATGAAGGTGCAAGCGAAGCGTCAACAAGTGGAGTGACAGAAACGGAAGGTACGACAGCACCAGCCGATTCCGATTCAGAAAGCGGTGAGGAAGCCGCTGCTGGAACCAATGAGTTGCCAGAGAACTTGCCAAGTGACTTCCCCCTGCCAGAAGATGCAACGATTCGTTTAGCCAATTCCGGTGAGAGTGAAAGCAAGCAATCGGCCATGGTGATTTTCTCCACTGAACAAGATATGAAAACCGTATCCCAGCTGTATAAAGATTACTTTAACGCCAAAAAGTTAACGGATGCGGGTCAGGAAGGCGTCATTGAACTGACATTGACCTGGACAGAATCATAAGCATAAGATTAGGGCTATTTTTCTTTCCTGCTTTCTCTCTTCCTAAAATAACGAATGAACGCCATAATACCTTGCATACGGAGCCGCATTATTGCTGCACCGCTGCAAGGTATTTTTATTTCGAACTGGAAACCTGACAGGTTACATGGTATGTTATATCATTATAATAGAGTAATAGACAACTATAGAAGAAGACAGGAGAGGATTGAACATGATTAGAGTGGGTATTGTTGGTTACGGTAACTTGGGTAAAGGTGTAGAGAAAGCCATTTCCCAGAACGAGGATCTGGAACTGATTGCTGTGTTTACACGTCGTAATCCGGAGCAGATGGTCGCTGAAAGCACAGAAGTACGTTTTGAGCATATCTCTGCAGCGGAGCAATACATAGGCAAGATTGATGTTATGATCCTCTGTGGTGGTTCTGCAACCGACCTTCCAGAGCAGACACCAGCCATCGCCAAGTTGTTCAATACGGTAGATAGCTTCGATACACATGCGAAGATTCCTGAATTCTACAAAGAAGTTAATGCTGCGGCAGAGCAAGGCGGTCACGTAAGTGTCATTTCCACAGGCTGGGACCCAGGCTTGTTCTCCATGAACCGTCTGCTTGCACAGTCCATCCTGCCAGAAGGAAAAGAGTACACGTTCTGGGGCAAAGGTGTGAGCCAAGGCCACTCGGATGCTATTCGTCGTGTTCCAGGCGTTAAGGCGGGTGTACAGTATACTGTACCTGTTGAAGAGGTGATCAACCGCATTCGTGCAGGGGAGACACCAGAGCTGTCTACACGTGAGAAACATCTGCGTCAATGTTATGTGGTAGCAGAAGATGGTGCTAATCAGGATGAGATCCGTGAGACGATTGTGTCGATGCCTAACTATTTTGCAGATTACGATACAACTGTAACGTTCATTAGCGAAGAAGAATTGAAATCCGAGCATGAAGGTATGCCGCATGGTGGATTTGTTATTCGCAGTGGGGTTACGGGTGCAGGTCAAAAGCAAATTATTGAATTTGGTCTGAAACTCGACAGCAATCCTGAATTTACAGCGAGCGTACTTGTGGCATATGCAAGAGCCGCACAACGCTTGAGCGTGGAAGGACATAAGGGAGCGAAAACGGTATTTGATATTCCACTCGGTCACCTGTCCCCGAAATCGGCTGAAGATCTTCGCCGCGACTTGTTATAATTCTGATTCGTTCCAGTGATTTGTATAACAAACAGCTCGTCCTTGGATATTATAGGACGAGCTGTTTGTTTTGGCTGTTGCTGTATACGATTCATACATTCGTATGAATTAGCAGGTACAATCCTGCATGTATCCCTGCTCCTACTCTTGCGGAAATGGCACCCTACACCCAGTGTGAGGGAATGTTGAGATGATCCGGCAACTTGGTATTCATATTACCATTGGCTGCATTAATCTGGGATTGCGTCAGGAAGATGCCACCTCTCAGGTCTGCATCGCCCAGATCCGTATCTCTCAAGTCCGCACCAATCCAATCCGCATTTCGTGTATCTGCATTTCGGAGATCGGCTGCGATCATTAAAGCCCCTCTGAAGCTTGCGCCACGCAGGTCAGCTCCTTTTAAGTTAGCACCAAAAAAGTCACTTCCGGTACGTTTTTTACTCTTCTTCGACTTCCCTTGTCCATGAGCGGTAGGTGGCACATTCGCGCGTACCATCTCACTTGCCTGAACCAAGAGTTGATTCACACTGGACCGATAATTGGCGATGTCCAGACGGAGGAGTGCCGCAGGCTCCAGATTGCTCAAGCGCTCAATTTCCTCATATAACTCACCGAATGCCGAGTGAAGGGATGACGTTTCCGGTCTCATCATCATTTCCTTCATATAACTGAGCAACTCGTGAAGTTGTCGCAAGGCAGGCAGACAATCGAACATCTCGTTTGCAGACTCTGGATGATCACGCCAATCTTTGCCCGCGTAGGTCACTTGGGACAGCTTCTGTCCAGCTCCGAAACAGTCGTATACCGTACAACCTTTGAACCCTTTCTGCCGAAGCTGGGTATGGATACCACAGCGATTGTCCGTGCGCAGATTGGGACAGGGTGTGCCGCTGGCTTTATCAAAGGCAAAGTCAGATGACTTGCCATAGGGCAAGGCAACACAGCACAGGCCAAAACATTGCTCACAGTCTGCGCTAAGATGAGGACTCGCAGTGCTGGCAAATGGTTGGTTAGACAATGTAAACACTTCCTTATAATAGTACAAATAGATGGAATTACGTCAGTACCACTTTACCATTGCCTTGCGATTAGAGCAATTGAAGACAAGGAAAAAAGGGCAGTTACCCAAATAGATGGGAACGCCCTTTGATCATGGAGAATCACGTATTTAAATTAAACTACACCTTGAGCGATCATGGAATCCGCTACCTTGAGGAAACCGGCGATATTCGCTCCAGCTACGAGGTTGCCTTCACAACCATACTCTTCAGCAGCTTCTACACAGCTGGTGTAGATGTTTTTCATGATGTCATGCAGCTTGGCGTCTACTTCTTCAAATGACCAGGACAACCGCATGCTGTTCTGTGACATTTCAAGAGCAGACACGGCTACACCGCCAGCATTAGCCGCTTT
Organism: Paenibacillus sp. ClWae2A; assembly: GCF_032452295.1. Taxonomy (NCBI): domain Bacteria; kingdom Bacillati; phylum Bacillota; class Bacilli; order Caryophanales; family Paenibacillaceae; genus Paenibacillus; species Paenibacillus sp. ClWae2A. Next base: position 763,621 of record NZ_JAULSQ010000003.1, on the reverse strand, counting down.
GGCTGGACCAAACAGTACGCCTGCGCCGTGGAAGACGTCAATGGCAGCCAGGGTGGAAGGCATATTCGCTCCTTCGCCAATGGCTTTCACGCCACCTTTGACCAGAAGGGCCGCAGCTTCTTCATCGATCTCATTTTGCGTTGCACACGGAAGAGCAATATCACAAGGAATAGACCAGATTCCTTCACAGCCTTCGGTATAAGTAGCATGCGGATGTTCTTTGATGTATTCGCTGATGCGAAGACGATCAACCTCTTTCAGACGTTTCACGGTATCCAGGTTGATGCCTTGTGGATCGTATATATAGCCGCCTGAGTCACTACACGCTACGACTGTAGCTCCAAGCTCCTGGGCCTTCTGAATGGCATAGATGGATACATTACCAGAGCCAGAGACAACGACTGTGCTGTCTTGGAAGCTGAGCCCTTTGGATTGCAACATCTCCTTCACGAAGTACACACAGCCGAAGCCAGTTGCTTCCTTACGTGCCAAGCTTCCTCCGTACAGCAGACCTTTTCCTGTCAACACGCCTGCTTCATGCCCGCCATGGATACGCTTGTATTGGCCGAACATGTAACCGATTTCCCGTGCGCCTACTCCAATGTCACCTGCCGGTACATCGGTATCGGAACCGATATATTTGTACAGCTCTGTCATGAAGCTTTGCGTGAAACGCATGACTTCCAGATCCGATTTTCCTTTGGGATCGAAGTCAGAACCGCCTTTACCACCGCCAATGGGCAGACCGGTCAAAGCATTTTTGAAGATCTGTTCGAAGCCAAGGAACTTGATGATGCCCGAGTATACAGAAGGATGGAAGCGAAGTCCGCCTTTGTAAGGGCCAATGGCACTGTTGAATTGCACCCGGAATCCACGGTTAACCTGAACTTTGCCCTGATCATCTACCCATGGGACACGGAATGTGATTACACGTTCGGGTTCAACAAGTTGTTCCAGCAGACTATGGTTCCTATACTTGGGGTGTGCTTCAATAACAGGAATAAGGGAATCCAGAATTTCTTTGACAGCCTGATGGAACTCATCTTCATGCGGATTTCTGGCGACAACCGACTCATAAACGGAATGAACATATTCTGCGGCAGTAACTTGAACGGACTCTGTAGTTTCTTTTGTTATCGTGGACACTTTTTCAATGCACTCCTTTATCGTGTTAAAGTCTGTAAATACCTATTTGCATAAATTGAATAAAAGTTTGTAGTTAAATATACAGGAAAGCAAATAAAAATACGAGATAAAAAATCATAAAATGTTTTTTATGCAGTAATTAAAATGTTCTATGGATCTACCACATGATGTGAAGAATTAAGTTATTAAATGGAAGATATGACTACAAACGATAATAAAAAAGCAAGTTAGACGAATATACTGGATTAAAATATTAGTTTTGGTAAGATGGTAAGAAGGTCTCGTATCCCGAGGTCTTTTTATAATAAAAAGGAGGAAAACAAGATGATGAAGAGAAACATGCCAATCAACATGGAGAACAAGGCTTGTATAGGGGGTGAAATCTACTATGAACCATAGGACCTCCCGCCATAATTGCAGAGAGAAGCTGGTGAGCCAGCTATTTACATTGGGTGAAGAGAAAAGAACATTTCTCGACGCCTATTTCGACGTGCGCGATCCAGAGCGGATACAATTGGAAAAACAACTGTCGGCATATACGGAGTATGTGGAAAAATTGCTCCTGGGCCCTGATGAAGATCTGGACTCAGCTGTATTGATCGGCAGTCATATTGATTTTGAATATCTCGATTTTCATACATCGGATTCGTTCATGATTGTCATGCCAGAAGATACCAATCCTGATGAGGGTCGTATCTCCTTCCTCTCTCCAGTAGGGAGTCAATTACTGCTTGGCAGTAAAGGGGAAGTTAGGTCTGTTCATACACCATCAGGTTCCATGAGAATCCGCATTACGGGGATTGAGCTGAAGAGCGAAACCTTGAACGAGCCGGCCCTAGGGGGTGCAGATCATGCACTTTAAAGAGACAGACTTACCAGGGATTGGACGTAAATACTGGCTGCATACCCGTAGTGGTGAGCACTTGGTCATTGTGATTCATAACGACGAGCGACGTGACTTGTTCCATATGGAGTCAGGGGATACGCCTGAAGAGGTGGGGGATATGGTATCTCTTGTCACCCTTGACGATGATGAAGCCCGGGCGGTAGCCGCTATCGTTGGTGGTATGACCTATAAACCGAAGTTTCAGGATGAGCGTGAAGTGATGCTTGAAGGGCTGTTAATCGAATGGCTACGAATTGAGCCTCACGCAGCAAGCGTAGGTATGACGATTGGTGAACTGGATATCCGTCAGTCCACGGGCGCCGTTATTCTCGCTGTTGTGACCAAGGATAAGGAGAAGCATTTTAATCCAGGTCCGGATTATGCTTTTACCGCTGGAGCTACAATTGTAGTTGCCGGTGAACGGAATCAGATCAAACATCTCAAACAATTGTTGACTGATGGACGGACTTAGCCTATGGATATGCTCATATTCGAAGTGGGAATTGCCGTTGCGCTGATTACACTTACTGGGCTGATATCTTCACGATTACGATTTTCGGTCATTCCTTTTTATATCCTGATTGGTATGGCTGTTGGACCACATGCACCACAGATCGGCATAGTGGATTTACGTTTTATCGAAAGTTCGACCTTTATTGAATTTATGGGCAGGCTTGGCATTTTGTTTTTGCTATTTTACCTGGGTTTGGAGTTCTCGGTCTCCCGTTTATTAAAGTCTGGTAAAGCCATTCTGACCGGGGGCATGTTCTATGTAGGTCTTAATTTTGTCTCTGGATTGCTGTTGGGGTGGTTCATGGATCTACCCCTTCAGGAGACACTTGTTGTCTGCGGGATCATGACCAGCTCTTCTACAGCCATTGTAGCTAAAGTGCTCGTTGATCTGAAACGCACGGCAAACCCTGAAACAGAGATTATCATGGGCATGATCATGTTTGATGACTTGTTCATCGCGATTCATATCTCCATCCTGACTGGGCTTGTGCTCAGCGGGGCAACTTCATTCTTAAGTGTTCTGCTGGTATCGCTGTCTGCCCTGCTGTTTATTGTGCTGTTCCTGATTATTGGCAGGAAAAGCATCAAATATATTGATAAGGCACTGAATATCAAGTCATCAGAGTTGTTTCTGCTTACCGTCATGACACTGCTCTTCTTGGTGGCTGGTTTCTCGGAGACGCTGCATGTAGCAGAAGCCATTGGAGCATTGATGATGGGGCTTGTGCTGGGCGAATCAAGACATGTGAGTCGGATTGAACATCAGATCATGCCTTTCAAAGATTTTTTTGGTGCAATTTTCTTCTTCAGTTTTGGCCTGACCATCGAGCCGGCTTCACTTGGTGGAGCTGTCGGGATGACGATTATTGCCGTTATTCTGACGATTGCCAGTAACTATGGTGCAGGTATGATCGCTGGCAGATTGGCTGGAATGAGCCCTAAGGCCTCGTTGAATGTGGGCTTTACCCTGGTCTCGCGGGGCGAATTCTCCATTATCATGGCGAACATCGGCAAGGCCGGAGGGCTGATGGCATCCATCCAATCGTTTGCCGTGTTGTATGTGTTAATTCTGGCTGTGCTGGGACCTATCCTGACGAAAGAATCTCCACGGATTTACGCATCGTATGAGCGACTAAGGAAGCGGATGAAACGAAGGGAAACGGGTTGAGTAAAACGCTGGCTGTCCTTGGACAGACCGGGTATTCTGAACGTAGTGTTTAATAGGCGTCACACCATTCGGAGAGCGAAATTACTCCAGGGTGTGGCGTTTTTTTATTACTGGGAACCCATCCAATACAGCCTTGTTATTATACCTATTCCACCAAATTATGATATGTATCCATATCTTGTGCGTGGTCATGAATGTTCAAGTCCACAGGCAGGACTTTGGATGTGATTTGGTAGAGAAGGATTGAAAATAAACAGTTATTATGTAAAATAATGTTATATTCAAATTTAGCAGTTGATATAGATATTTTACACGGGAACGTAGAGGACAGAAGAGACCTGAAGAAGCGGAGCTAAAAGCTTTCTGGAAGAAAGCTACTTCGTAAGCATGTACTTCGCCTTTATCAACAGATTTTCACCTTTGCAAAATTGAATCAAAAAATCTGGGGATAACAGTGATCGGAAGGTTATTCTGTCATCGGAGTGGCAAGTGTAAATATTCTTTTGTTCAACTTATGTTTCAGTGTAACAGAAGGTAGAATGACGAGGAGGAATAGCTCATGAACAAGAAAAGTAGATTTCAACGGTTAAAATGGGCCGGTACAGGGATGTTGCTCAGTCTCGTATTATTTGCTCTGCCTGCATCTGCCGCATGGAATGATACATATCAGGGTTACGCGACGTATACAGGCTCAGGTTACTCGGGAGGTGCGGTGTTGCTTGATCCCATCCCGGCGGACATGAAGATTACTGCACTTAATCCGTTCCAACTCAATTATAACGGTGTCAAAGCCGCTTTAGCGGGAGCCTATCTCGAGGTGCAGGGTCCTAAAGGCAAAACAACCGTCTATGTAACAGACCTCTATCCAGAAGGCGCCAGCGGAGCGCTGGATCTCTCACCGAATGCCTTTAACCTGATCGGTGACCCAAAGGCAGGCAAAATCAATATCAGCTGGAAAGTGGTCAAAGCTCCAATTCAAGGAAACGTCTCTTATCGAATCAAGGAAGGTAGCAGTCAGTGGTGGGCAGCCATTCAGGTTCGTAATCACAAATATCCGGTGCTGAAGTTCGAGGTGAAACAGAAGGATGGTACGTGGCTCAATCTTGAAAAGCAAGACTATAATCATTTCCTCGGAACCGGACTGGGCAAAGAAAAATTAAACGTTCGTATTACCGATATTCGCGGTCAGGTATTAAATGACACGATCCCGGCTCTACCTAATGATGGGTCGGGCGGTGCATATATCGTACCGGGCAATGTACAGTTTCCCGATTGACAGATATACGAAGGTGTTATAAAAAGAAGTATGGTCATAGACGTATTTTTAACGAAAAGTCGTACACTGTACGGCTTTTTTTGTATACGAAAAGAGGAGAATGTACCGTATGAAAAAAAGTTTGCCTTCATATCAGACAACACATCCCTATTGGAAACAGTATCAGGCCTTTTTCCCGGAAGAAGTGAGGTTAGGGGAGCATACAGTTCCTGAGGAAGAATGGTGGGAGTCAAATGGGGTTCATCTGCATATCGATCGTTTACCTGCGCCGGAGTCTTCAATCAAAATTCTGTTCATTCATGGTGCGGGGGGCAATGGCAGGTTGCTCGCTCCGTATGCCCGCATGTTGCAGCGACATGGATACGAGGTGGTATCGCCAGATCTTCCGCCGTATGGGTTAAGTTACGCAATGTCTGGTACACGTATTAACTACGAACTTTGGATAGAGCTACTTGTTTCACTCATCGAACGGGAATACAAGAATGACGGCAAGCCAATCGTTGTATTGGGAAGTAGCATCGGAGGTATGCTTGCCTATCACACCAGTGCACGCAGCAAGCGTGTTAAGGGTTTGATCGCAACTACATTTGTAGACACGAGTAATCCGAAAATGCGTGACCAGCTTGCGCCGAATCGTCTGGTGAGTCGGGCGGGAAAACGGATGATGGATCTGTTCCCTGGTCTGCTGGATCATGTACGTATTTCGGTCAAACAGGTATCCCGGATGCAACTGATTACTAATAACAAGGATTTAACCCGGCTTATTATGGATGATCCACAAGCGGCAGCTACACGTATTCCGTTGGAATTATTAAGAACATTCCTTAATAAAAAACCGGAGGTAAGCCCGGAACAGTTCAGCCAGTGTCCGGTCCTGTTGGTTCACCCTGAATTGGACCCCATGACACCAATCAGGTTCAGCCAATCTTTTTTTGATCGTCTGGTGGTGGACAAGGAATGTGTGATCTTGGAAGGGGCAGGCCATTTTCCTATAGAGCAGCCAGGACTGAACCAGTTGGAGGTAGCGGTACTACGATTTTTACAACAAATTCAATGATGACCACAGGCCAGGCTACTACACTGCTTCGCATAAGATCGTTTACATATCCTAAGTACGTAAAACACCTCCCACTAAGGGAGGTGTATTTGAATGTTTTCGATATGAACTGCGCTACCGCCAACCTGAATCTGTGTGATTTCATTAGAGCGGCCCAGCGTTAATCTGGCTCGGATCTCGGAGGGGCGGTTCATGGTATACCCTTGTCTGATCGTATACGTGTGATGAAGAGGATCTATGAGTTGGTTGTACTGGGATAAATAACAGAGCATGGCACCATTGGATGTGCCCGTTGCACTCTCTTCCGGTATATCATAAAGCGGTGCAAAATTACGGCATTCTGCCAGAACGTCCATAACATCTGATTCGAGTGTAAACACGTGGTAACCTATGGCATGATGAGCCTTGCTTATTTCAGTGATACGCTGGAAGTCAGGATCGATTTTGGTCAGAATATCAACATCTTTAACGGCTATCATGATATCGGGTAGCCCGGTAGACACAATCTGTACAGGTAGTTCGGAATGTAAATCCTCCATAGAAATACGTAACGAATCGGCAATCTGCTGTCGATCCACGATCTCCCCAAACTCCGGCAACGTCTGAGACAGATAGACTTCTCCATTGACTTCGATATCAACTTTAAGAATTCCGGCCAGTGTCTCGAGTGTATATGTACCAACATTAACGAACTGCTGTGTCTTCATTAGATAAAATAAAGCAATTGTGGCATGTCCACATAGATCGACCTCATCACTTGGGGTGAAGTAACGCACTTTGAAATCAGCCTGATCCGATGGCATAACAAATGCAGTCTCTGAAAAACCGACTTGTCTGGCAATCTCCTGCATCTGGGTTTCAGACAAATGCGCTGCTTGTAAAACAACACCTGCGGGGTTTCCGCCTTGAGCCTTGTCCGAAAATGCATGTAATGTATTTACTTCAACTTCCATATCGTTACCTCGCTTATTCAAGTATTGGATTCAGTATTAGATTAAGATTTAACATAATCAATACTCGACATTATATCACGATTGTTGAACTGGATCGTGAATGCCAGATAGCTATGATTTTTGGGATGAATAGGTCAAGTGACCGCAGGGAAAGGGTAATGAAGGGAGAGCGCATAACGATAATCATTGGAAAGGCTGGGATCTCTAATGAAAGCAATTGTGATTGAAGAATTTGGTGGAGCGGAACAATTGAAGGAAAAGGAAGTAGCCAAGCCAGCATGTGGAGTGAATCAGGTGTTAATTCGAACACATGCCACGTCGGTGAACCCGGTGGACTTCAAAATCAGACAAGGTTATATGAAAGAAGCAGCGGAGAATTTTCCTTTGATTCTGGGCGGCGATGTTGCCGGTATTGTGGCTGAAGCAGGCTCAAATGTCACGCGGTTCAGAGAAGGTGATCGGGTATTTGCGCGTCCGCGTCAATTCGGAACTTATGCAGAATATGTTGCTGTCGATGCAGACATTATTGCCCGTATACCGGAGAAGTTGAGCTTCGAGGAAGCGGCAGCGATCCCGCTGGCTGCGATGACGGCGTGGCAAGCCCTTGTGGATCATGGACGTTTAGCCAAAGGGCAGAAGGTACTCATTCATGCTGGTGCAGGTGGTGTGGGAACGTATGCCATTCAGATTGCCAAGTCCCTCGGCGCTGAAGTGGCTTCCACGGCAAGTGAATCAAACGAAGCGTTGCTTCGCTCGTTGGGTGTGGATCATTTTATCAACTATAAAAAAGAAGATTTCTCGGAGATTCTCTCCGGTTATGATGTTGTGCTGGACACCATGGGCGGTGATATTCAGCGCAATAGCTTTAAGGTGTTAAAGTCTGGCGGGCATCTGGTATCCTTGGTGGAACAACCGGATGAGAAGCTTGCCAAGGAAGCCGGAGTAACGGCCAACGTCTTCATGATGGAGCCCAAAGGGGATCAACTGGATCAGCTGGCTGAACTGGCTGTGGAAGGCAAACTCAAATCGGTTATTGATGGAACCTACCCGCTAACACAACAGGGAGTACGGGAAGCACATGAGAAGAGTGAAACCCATCATACCCGCGGGAAACTGGTTATTCAGGTGCAATAGAATTCATTAACTGGTAGAAGTATTTGGACTCATGAGTCTGATATAGATTGTACCAGGCCTGTAATGTTTCTGGTGCAAAGACATTCAATAGCTTCAACACATGCATCGTAAATTCTAACGGAGCTATTCCAGATGCAGTAACTAGATTTCCATCGGTTACTGCAGGCTCCGTTACATAATAGGTTTCTCCAGTATAATCTGGGCATATCATCTTCAGGTATTCTAAATCATTGCTTGTATGCTGTCTGGAATCCAGTATCCCTATTTTTGCAAGTGCAACTGTCGCACCGCAAATCGCCGCAATAACTGTACCCTCTTCTATAGAGGCAGCAACTTTTTTCAATAGGGGATCATGGATGGTATCCATCCAGGTGTTTCCTCCCGGAAGAATGATGACGTCGTCACCTTTCAATGTACATTCATCAATAGAAATATGGGGAAGGATGTTCAATCCGCCCATGGTAGTTACCGGATGTTTATCCACGCCTACGGTTACGACCTGTAAAGGCTTGATCTCTTTCCTGAAATACCTTCCCGAGTTCAATTCAGCAGTTAGATATCCTATCTCCCAGTCTGACATCGTATCAAATACATATAGATATACGTTCTTCGTTTGCATCATACATGCTCCTTTTGTTTTCATGATTGAATGGATTACTCTTGTATTATAAATAAACTTCACTGACATCTACGGTCAGTGAAGTTTTTAAATTTGAAAATTAACAGCCCTAAGAACCAATATAGGGACAGCTCCCCAATTGTAGTGGAATAAGATATAATAGGAGAAATTTATTCCATTTTGTGCATGAGGTGATTAGGATGTCCAACGAACTCATTCAAGCCATTCAATTGTTAAAAAAAAAGAAATGGGTGGATCTGACCCATACGTTTGGTCCAGGCTCTCCACATTTTTCAGCTTTTGAGGCAGCACAATTCGATACACTGTTTGTTCACGATCAAGGTTTCTTTGCCCAGAGCTTCAAGTTCCCGGGTCAATACGGGACACATCTTGATGCGCCGATCCACTTCGTTCGGGATACGCGGTATCTGGATGAACTAGGTTTGAAGGAGCTTGTGCTCCCGCTTGTAGTCATTGACCAGTCCGCCGAAGTAGAGAACAATCCGGATTTCACACTGGATGTGGAGCATATTCTTGAATTTGAAAGAGAGCATGGCGTGATTGAAGCTGGAAGCTTTGTAGCCTTACGTACAGATTGGAGCAAACGTTGGCCTAACCATGAAGCATTTGATAACAAGGATGATGAGGGCAACAGTCATGCACCTGGATGGTCTGTTGGTGCGCTCATGTTTTTATTTGAGGAAAGAAAGGTACAAGCCATTGGGCATGAAACCTTTGACACGGATTCGGCCGTGGATTATCAGAAGAATGGAGCACTTCTGGCAGAATATTATGTACTTGCCCAGGATACATATCAAGTTGAGCTGTTAACAAACCTGGATCAGGTGCCGGCTAAGGGCGCTGTTATTTTCAATATTGTACCTAAAGCGGAGAAAGCTTCTGGTTTTCCAGTCCGGTCTTTTGCCATTTTGCCGTAAAACGGGGGGATCAAAAGCTGAAATAGATAAATAAGGCACAGAATTCAGAATGATACTCAAGTAGACAGCCGGCTAAATAGTCGGCTGTTTTTCAGTTAAGCTAACGGGCAGGTTAGTGCAATAGATCAACCATTTTAGTTGACTGTAAAAAGTTGGATTAGTATGATTGCTATGGAATAGAAAAATCTTGAAAGTGGGGCTTTCGCATGTCACCAGGCATTCATTTTATTAAATTTAGGCAACAGCGAGTTAGGCCATAATTTAATCTTTATTACTAAGGAGAACTAATGGACCCAAAAATAAAATTATTGTTCTTGGACGAACATGCTGCAGAAGGCGCCGCGCGTTATGGGGTCAGCCAAGAGGAACTCACTTTCATTGGAGGTTTTCAAAACTTTATATATTCCTATAATCGCGAAGACTTGAAATATATTCTCCGTTTCACTCCGAGCACTCTTCGCACGGCGGAAGGACTTGTAGCAGAAATGGATTGGATTCATTATCTTTCAGAGAGTGGTATAGCAGTGTCAGAACCGATTTCTTCAATTAATGGAGAGTATTGTGAACTAGTTCGAGGAAATAAAATGGATTTTTACGTAACATCCTTTAAACATGCACCAGGCCGTAAAATCGGATATCCAGAATGTCTAGGCAATTCTATGCTTTATGAAAAGTGTGGACGTATAACGGGCAGACTTCATGAATTAGCGAAGCTTTACAACCCTACGATTGCCAAAAGGCACACTTGGGAGTTTAATGAATACCTCTTACGAGCCGAGGATTATTTGCCGTCAGAACTTCAACCAATCCTTATTGCCCTTGATGAACTTAAAGTACAATTGGCGAGTCTGCCTGTTAATGCAGATAATTTTGGTTTGATCCACGGAGATATTAATGTGGGAAACTTCACGATCAATGAAGCTGGGGGATTAACTCTCTTTGACTTCGACGAGTGCCAGTACAGTTGGTATGTCGAGGATATTGCTATCCAGCTGTATTACTTGCTATATGTATTCGGAGAAGATTCGAAATTCGAACGAAAGGACCAGTATGAACTTTTCATAAAGCACTTCAAGCTAGGCTATATAGAGGATGGTCGACGAATGCCAGACAACTGGAAGGATTTGTTGAAGCTATTCCTTAGACTTCGCGAAATCATCGTGGTTGTCGGTATGCATCGGAGCTGGGATTTAAGCAAACCAGATGACTGGACCCGCGATTTCTTGCAAGATAGTAGAATGAGGATTACTAAAGGTATCTCGTTGATCGATGAGTTTTGAACGACTAAATGGAGGATACTCATTGAACTAACGGGAAACGTTAGTTCAATGAAACAAACAAAGCAGCCGATCATTGTGATTGGATGCTTTATTTAACAAGGTAATTAGATTGGTCGAACTGGGCGGTTTTGTACAGTGCGAAGAAGTGATCAGCTAGTGGAGTTGGCAATGAGCTCAAGCTCGTTTACAACTTCATCAAGCGGCTTCCTGGTATCGATCTCAACAGTAGCTCCAGCACGTAAGAGAGGCTCAACACTAGCGACGTTTTGTATAATTTCTTCACGTTGTTCGACAGTTTTTCCATAATCATTCGTCTTACGGGAAGCTATACGTTCAAGGATTATTTCGAGGGGGGCGCTTAACAATACTACTGCATCAAACATCGGGTAAAACTTCCCCTGATTTGATACACAACCCGAAATGAATAAAGTACCTTCACTATGTTCAGTGAGCAGCTCATCAATTCGATTCTCGTGCCATAACCACCCAGAACCATCCACATTCTCGCTCCAACCATCATAATCGGTGTCGATAACTCTATACCCCCTATGAGCAAGTTCGCCCAGAACCGTTGATTTACCTGTACCCGACATTCCTGTCACCAGAATTATCATCTTCTTTTTTGATATTGAGCCCGAAGTATTTGTCATATTTTCACTCCCTTTATAAGAAAGTCAGGTAAGTAAGCTTATCAGGAACCAAGTCCAGCTGGGATTTGACCTATTGGAAAAATAAATGTGTGTTTTGGCAAACTTATGGGTTAAGCCACAACTAACTAATCTAAATGATTCAAATATGTAAATAGCAAGGGAGGCGTATTCCGCCTCCTTTTTATGATGTTACTTTTGATCCGAGTGTGGATCTTGATTAAATCTTTGAGAGATTTTTTTCTCTGTTTTCTTACGCCGTATCCAGCGCTTGAGTATGCCTTCTTCTTTGCGTTCTTGCAGTGTTTCCTTCAAACCTTGAATCATAAATTCCGATCTTCGTCTGTCATCCCGACTAATCTCGCGTAATTCCTTAATAAATTTGTCGTCCATATCTGCCTCTCGCTTATTCAGGATAATCCCATTATACCGAACGTACGTTCTTTTATCAAGTTTTTCCATTACGAATGATTTTCGAGATCAATATCGTGAAAAGAAGCACAGGAACAATACGCGGCATGTGTGAGAATGGTACTAGAGGGTTTGATAATAATCCGCCTATGAATGACTGTATGAGGTTGAGAAACGAGAGACCGGAAGGAGAAATTCATGATGAAGCAGCGTATACGCAGATCGTGGTTACTCATGTTGATGCATGGAATGCTGGGGATTGGGGCGATCGTTGGAGGGGGCATTTTAATCCTCGACCCATCCGGAAGTATGGTGAATTTGCCCGCATCTTTGTTGGAGAATTCTCCGTTTTCCAGTTTTTTGTTCCCGGGGATCATTCTATTGCTGGTTCTTGGCGTGATGCCTACAATGATTGCTATTTCGCTCATCCGCTACGTTCATTGGGGGCTGGGTGAGAGACTGAATCTCTATCCTGACCGCTATTGGGCTTGGACTTTTTCGTTGTATACGGGGTTTGCTCTCATCATCTGGATTATGGCGCAGGTGTACTGGATTCAGGATGTCTCTATCATTCACTTGGTCTATTTTGCATGGGGAGTGGGTATTCAAGTTGTGACCTTATTGCCCGGGGTACAGCGTATCTATTCGAAATAAACTGCTCGCATGTTGAATAAATAGCTGCCAACGGAATCTCTGAATGATTCTGATGGCAGCTATTTATTATGGGAAACGAGATGATACGTGTTGTTGTAGTCATGTTGTCCACATGTTCCTTGGACTGAAAAGGGCTCGGATAAATCTAAATCATATTGACAAAGAACTATTATCCTCGCATACTTACGTAATATACTTTATAAAGTGTATTTATTAATAGAGAAATAATCACATGTGATAAGTATCGCAAAATCATAATCCGTATGAAACAGGGAGGTAAGTATGGATGGTATACGTTATTATGGCAGTTATAATTTGGGCTGGTACCTATGCAAGTATGGCCTTGTCAAATCAGCCGATGGAAGTGAAACCTGTGAAATCGATGGATGATTTGTTTGAGTGAACAAAGTGGCTCTGACGATTTCGAACCATTGCCAGCATAGTGGAACTCATGCGTTCGAGTAAGTCATTATGATATGATATGGAGTGAAATGACATCCATACCATTGCTTTGGCTCAATTGAACCAGAGTAGAAACGAGAGGGTTATGAAAAAAGCCAACGCTACAATGATGAAATACATCAATTTGAATAATGTGCGTGAAGTCATGCAGCAGATTGAAACGGCGACCAAACCGCAATTAGCTTCACTCACCAATCTTAGTGTTGTTACCATTAATGCGCTGATCCAGGAGTTATGTGATGGCGGAGAGTTGTTCCAGGATAAAGTGGTTCCCTCTAACGGCGGTCGTCCTGCTCAGGCATATCGATATAATTATAACTTCAAGCTTGCTTTGGTTCTTTACATCAAAGAGATGAAAGGCCAGGAGTTGATTTCGGCAGCGGTCATGAATCTGGAGAATAAGGTTGTGCTGAAGGAAGAGAGCATCTTGCCTGCTTTTGATAAACAGCATGTGCTGCAACTTATCGCGCGTTTCGTTACGGAGTACCCCGCCATTGATATGATCGGCATCGGTATTCCGGGGCAAGCCGTAGATGGGGACATCACGGTGAGCAGTCATGAAGAGCTTATCCACTCACATCTGATACGGGAGATCGAGAGCGAGTTCCAACTGAACGTTCTCGTGGAGAATGATGTTAATGCAGCGATTAGCGGATACTGTACACAGCATGCGGATATGAAGGAACAGAGTGTAGCAGGAATTTATTTTCCGAACCGATACCCGCCGGGTATGGGCATGATGTTGAATGGACAGATGATCCGCGGGAAAAACGGGATGTTTGGTGAGATCAAGTATCTTCCTTATTCGCCTGATTGGCACCGTGACATGAGCAAAGATGATTTTGTAGTGAACGTATGTCACATCCTTCAAACGATTAATGCCGTCGTTGCCCCGCACCAGATTGTCATTTATCAGGAACGGGTGGAGAGAGAAGAGCTGGATTTGGCGTGGAAACAGTACGGGAAGGATCACCCCATGCCGTCGTTGCCCGAGATTGTACATCAGGACTCGTTCCAACATGATTTTGATGCTGGGTTACGAGGAATGGTGCTTCAGGCGTTGAAGTCAGGCATTCTATCAGAAGCCTTATAACCCAAAGGTCATGTCTGTGGCTTTTATTTTATATGCTAACTCTTGTAGAGGAGGATTCATGATGCGTGAAGAAGAGAGAATTATGAAGGGCGTGTTGTTTAGTCCAAGTGATCCCGAATTAAAGATCATCAAAAGGCGGGCCCATAATCTCAGTCAGCGTTACAGTCAGACCTTTGAAGAACAGACGGAGGAAAGGAATCAGATATTGCAACAGCTACTGGGGCAGGTCGGTGAAGGTGGATTCATGCAAGGCCCCATCTTTTTTCATTATGGTATGCATACCCGGATAGGCGATCACTTCTTCGGTAATTACAATCTGACGATACAAGACGACGCGCAAGTGACGATCGGGGACTATACCAGTTTTGGACCCAACGTTACGATTGTTACCCCCATTCATCCCATGATTGCCAGCGAGCGGAGACAGATGATGGACCAGAATGGTGATGTGAAGTCGCTATGTTATGCCAAACCGGTCACGATTGGTAACGATGTATGGATCTCGGCAAACGTTACAGTATGCGGGGGCGTAACGATTGGAGACGGCTGTGTGATCGGAGCAGGTAGCGTGGTGACTCGTGATATTCCACCGCATTCTTTTGCAGCAGGCGTACCGTGCAGAGTTATTCGCAAAATTACTGATGCGGACAGCATGCGAAACTACCCCGATGTTCTGGCAGATTGCCGTGTGCTGGAAGAATAAAAAAGGCTGTCACCAGGATCTGTAGATGATCCGGTGACAGCCTTTTGTTGTTGTACGTTTACTTGGAGGCGTTATAGTTACTCAAGAATTCTTTTACTTTTGCAGGATCAGCTTTCAATTCATTCCCGGTCTGAACGAGCGGGCTTACTGTGGAATATGCTTTGAGTTTGTTGTTCTTGTAGAAACTCAAAATCTCATCCTGATTAATGGAGTACAGCACGGCTTTTCTCAGGTCACTGCTCTTGGCGACTTCACGATTGGCCGTATTAAACAACAGATAGGAGACAGCGTTACTTGGAAGACTTTGCAGTTTCAGTTTGCTGTCATTTTCGATGATGTCATACTTGGTTTCAGGTACACCGTAGTATAAGTGAATTTCACTGCTGCGAAGAGCAGAGAGGGCGCTGTCTGCATCCGCGATGAACCGGACGTTAACCTGAGCAATTTTCGGCTCATATTCCGTGCCTTTACGGTAAGCCGGATTTTTTAAGAATACACCTTCATAGTCATTTTTATAAGACAAAATATAAGGTCCGCTAGTGTAAAGGGTGTTATTGTATGCTGCGCCTTCAGTCACCGTGTTCTGATCACCGTAAGGAATATCTTTGTTGACGTCAAAGGAAGCTACATCATATGTGTTGATGCTCTCCACCTGTTTTTTGGACACGATACCCGCAGATTGGTGAGCCAAATAGTTCAGTACTTGCGGGAAAGGTTCAGTTGTTGTCAGTTTAACGACCTGATATTTACCTGCGCTATTATCTGCTTTGGTTTTGTCCGTCACGAGTTCTGTAATTTTGCTGTCCAATCCTTGTTCCAATGCTTCGAGGATTGTGCCGTTGCCGCTGGATTGTTTAATGGATTGCAATGCACTCAGATCCGTTACAACCTCAGCTTCTTTGATGTGTTCATGCAAACTGTACGTCCGGTGATCCGGAACGGAATCTTTATTTTTAGCACGATCCAGGGAGAAGATCACATCATCTGCACCGACACGTTCTCCAGTATCTACAGCTTTTTTGTTATCAATCTTCGCAAAGTTGATATCGTCTCTAAGAATGAAGTAGTAGTCTGAATTACCTTCAGCAATACTGAAATTATGGGACAGTGATCCTTCTGCTGTCAGCTGATCGTCATCTGTCAGGTTAACGAGACGTACATACATATTCGTGTTCAACTGGTTAATGGAACCGTCGTTTCCTTTGATTGGATCAAGGGAAGTCAGTACGGATGCACTTTGCGTCAGAATCAACGGATCTTTGGCATTTTTGGAGCTGTCCTTGAACTCAATCGGTTCCCAAGCCATGGCGCGGGATTTGGAGAGACGAACGGTGTCGACATTCAGAATGTCTTTGTTCACAGCCTGACTTTTCAGGGAAATGTACAGAGGAGCGATATACGCCTGATCCGTTACCAAGCGATCTTCTAATTGTTTGTACGTGTCTTTGTACTCATCTGGAGTTTGAGTAGCTGCCTGATCGATGAGTTTATCAAGTTCCGCATCTGCAAGGATGCTGTAATCTCCACCTGTTTTGAAAAGAGAACGTACCGCATAATCGGGATTTCCCGTTACCGTTGTCCAGCTGGACAAGGCAATGTCATAATTACCTGCATCTTGCTGGGATTTGAAGCTACCGTAATCCGGCTGCAGGTTCAACTTCACATTGAAGCCGTTTTTGGTCAGCTGGTCGCGCACAATGTTTACATCATTTTCGGAAGAACTCATGGCGAGCAGTTCAATGTCTGCCGGTTTTTGTGCAGTTTCTGTTGCGTCCGCTGGTGCGGTCTCCGCCTGGGATTCGGTTTTCGTTTTTACGCTGCAGCCGGAAATCACAATGACGAGAATTAATAGCAATGAGATCAGTATACGTTTTTTCATGGGATTACCCTCCATATATTGAATGTGTGATGTGTGATTTCTTTTTTCTATATCATTCATTTCAACAACTCGTTTAGGCCTTCTCCAGCTTGGGATCAAGCGCATCACGCAGGCCGTCACCGAGAAAGTTAAACGAAAGAACCAGCAGAATAATAGCCAAGCCTGGATAAATCGCCAGATAAGAGTGGGTTTCCAGGTATGTACTGCCGAGCTTCAGAATGTTACCCCATTCCGGAATATGCGGCTCCACGCCGAGTCCCAGATAACTCAAACTGCTGGTAGCAATAACGGCTCCACCAATCGTGAGTGTGGATTTGATAATCATGGGCGCAAGGGAGTTGGGAATAATGTGTTTGAAAATAATCGTACGATTGTTGTACCCCAGTGCACGTGCAGCTTCCACAAATTCAAAAGTAGATACATAGAGCACACTGGCTCTCATGGTACGGGCGTAAGTTGGAATCGAACCCAGACTCAGCGCCAGAATGAGATTGACCGTATTGGCTCCAAACGCCGCAATAATGGCAATGGCGAGCAGAATTCCCGGAATGGCATAGAGAATATCGAGCAGCCGCATGATGATGTTATCCGTATGCCTTCCGTAGAAGCCGGAGAATGCTCCGAGGACTCCACCGATCAATACAGGAATGATGGTCGACATGCAACCTACGATTAAGGAGATCCGGGCACCAAATACAATCCGGGAAAATAAACATCGTCCGAAGTCATCCGTTCCCAAGGGATACGCAAGGGAAGGCGGTTGAAGCAGAGCCGAGTAGTTATTTTCCACAGCCATGCTGTAGTCAAAGGTAAAAAAGCTGCAGATCGATATCGAGAACAGAAAAATGATAAAAAACAAACCGGACATGGCAGTCATATTCGGAGCAAGGCGCTCCCACAGATCGTTCCAGAAGTTTGATTTTTGTTTCCCCTGTCTGCGAATGCGTCCAATGATGGAAATGCCGAGCAATAGTGCAAATACATTACCAGTGATCGAGGTCAGAATCAGTATTACACTGACACCGATCATCCAGCGAGGGAGGATAGAGGTCGCGTTATATCGGGACACGATAAGCAGTACGACCAGGTCGATGACCAGAATAAATATCAGTACCGCCATAGCCGGAAGAAAGTTGTCAGCCACATAGGGTTTGAAAACATTTAATGCGGATACACCGATGACGAACAGCTGGGTTAATAGCATATACACCGCAAAGGTATACTCCACATTCCTAGATTTTCGAATCAGATGAAAGGCTGCCGTTACGATAAATATATTGCCTGAAATGATGGCAAGTAGCTGAACCCAGGCTAACCTGCGGGTCAAAGTAGAGATCGTACCCGTACGGATCAAGTCTTTTCGAATCCGAAGGGTGATGACACTTTGGACCAGTGTGAAGAATACATAGATCCCAAGTATCGTTAGCAGAAATGGTTTGAATGTCTGTCCGCTCCAGTCATAACTGTTGAACAGCAACAAGGCAGTCAAGAGAAGGGACGTGATCCAGGCGAAGCTCGCCTGACTGTATTCTCGAGAAGACTTAAGCCGGAAACGCATTTCTTGTGTTAAGGACGAGTTTGTCATAATACACCTGCTTTAAGAGGTAGTTCAACACACCTTTAATATTGTTTCATCTTGGAGCGCACTCTTGGATCAATAAAAGCGTAGAGCAGATCAACCGCTACATTGATAATGGAGATCGTAATGGCCGTGTAGATTACTCCGCCCATGATACTCGGAATATCGGGGATAAATTGCTTATCCACAATGTAGCTGCCGAGACCGCTGATATTAAACACTTTCTCCGTCACTGCTGCCCCGCCAAGCATGGCTCCGAATTGAAGTCCAACCACCGTTACAATTGGAATCAATGCATTACGTACAGCGTGTTTCAGCATGACCTGACGTTCGCTTAACCCCTTGGCGCGGGCGGTCATGACATAATCCTCATGAATGACTTCCAGTGTAGAAGACCGGGTCATCCGTGCCACCGCAGCCGTAAGTCCCGTGCCCAGCACAATGGTTGGCATAATGATCGACAGCCAGTTCTGCGGGTTGAAGGTGGCGGGAAGCCACTGCAATTTGATCGAAAAGTTCAGAATGAAAATAAGTCCTTGCCAGAAATTTGGGATCGATAATCCAATCAGAGCGATGAACATAAACGTATAATCGAACCATGAATTAGGCTTAATCGCTGAGATAATACCGATGGGTAATGCAATGACGAGTGCTAGCAGCAGGGAGATGACTGCCAGCGTCAATGTAATTGGAAACTTTCTTGCAATCGTTGCTGTGACGTCTTCATTTCCTGCAAAAGATTTGCCAAGGTCGAAGAGAGCAACTCCCTTAATATTGTTCCAGAGCTGTGTAAGATAAGGCTGATCCAAGCCATACACCTGATTGAATGCTGCAATCTGTTCCTGCGTTGCTGTCTCTCCGAGAATGTTAGCTGCCGGGTTGAACGGAGACAGATACAAAATCGTAAATACGAGTGTGGCTACGCCCAGAATGACAAATACCGTCATCAGTATTCTTTCAAATATGTACTTTAGATAAGGATTTCCATACAAAAAGAGGATGCCATACATCAGACAGCCAGGAATAATCGATATCGTGAAAAACCACGGTTTGTCGATAAGGGTGTGGAATGTATCGGCCATCGTAAGACGTTGACTTCCCTGTTCCTGAAGTATGCGAGAAGTCCGCTCCTTCAACTCTTTCTGAACCGTTTCTTCCAACCATTCCTCGGTCTGACGCTTGAATTCTCCCTCACTGACCTGCTGCTGGAAAAAAAGATGTTTGCGACGCAGCTGTTCTTCGACTTCCAACTTCAGCTTGTTCCGATAGGAAGAAGCGAGCAGTTCTTGCTCAGCCGTCTGCCTGGCAGCTACCCAGCCGTCATTTTTTCGATTCGAACGCCATATTAGAAACACGACCAGATTGATCGGTAATCCAAGAATGAACAGAACATATCGGTAGGAAGTATGAAGCAGCATTTTGCCATAGATAAAGCTTAAATTGTGCACCAACCGCGAGAGTCTGCTGCTTTCTGCAAGATTCAAACCAAGCGTGCCTCCTTTCATTCAGGTTTAAATTGCATTATTCCGATTGATATAGTATATATTATTTAGGGTCTAAACAATTGTCAAGGAATTAAATGGTATACATATGAGATGAGTGAATGTGAAAAACGGATGAGAGCTGGTGATGACATGGAACCTTTACTGAAAGTTAATGATCTATCTGTCTCTTTTCACTCAGGAGAGAGTGAGTTTCAGGCAGTGCGAGAAGTGAGTTTTGAAGTGCGCAAAGGCGAGACACTGGGCATTGTAGGAGAATCGGGCAGCGGAAAAAGTGTAACTGCACGTTCTATTATGAGATTGCTTGCATCGCCGCCTTCACAGATGAAAAAGGGAGAGATTCTGTTCAAAGGGGTCGATCTGGCGAATAAAACGCAGAAAGAGATGGAGAGCATTCGTGGGCGTGATATTGGTATGATCTTTCAGGACCCGATGAGTTCTCTTAATCCGACTATTAAAGTGGGTAAACAGATCTCCGAAAGTCTGATCAAACACCAGAAGGTGTCCAAAAGGGAAGCCAAGAAACAGGCGATTGCCATGATGGAGCGGGTGGGGATAACTCGTAGTGAAATACGCTACAACCAATATCCACACGAATTCTCCGGAGGCATGCGTCAGCGGGTCATGATTGGTATTGCACTTGCTTGTCGTCCTGAATTGCTCATTGCCGATGAGCCGACAACCGCACTGGACGTTACGATTCAGGCACAGATTCTTAATTTGATGAAAGATATGCAGGACCAACTGGGCACATCAATTATCCTGATCACACATGATTTGGGTGTGGTAGCAGGCATGTGTGATCGGGTTGTTGTTATGAAAGAAGGACAGATTGTGGAAACCGGGACAACAACAGAGATTTTTGCTAATCCCAAACACCCGTATACGATTAGACTTCTGAATGCATTACCACGTCTGGATCAGAAGAAAAAGCCGAAACCGGTATCAATGGTCCCGAGAGATCTGGAGGATGATCAGCCGTTGCTTGAGGTGAAATCACTCAGACAACATTTTAATCTGGGCAAAGGTAACACCTTAAAGGCTGTTAATGATATCAGTTTTCATATTCGTCAAGGAGAGACACTCGGCGTTGTAGGGGAATCCGGCAGCGGAAAATCAACCACGGGGCGTGCGATTCTGCGGTTGCATGAGCCAACAGGTGGAGATGTCCTGTTTAAGGGAGTTCCGCTTAATCGTCTGTCAGCCTCGGAGATGAAAACGATGCGCAGACATATGCAGATCATCTTCCAAGACCCCTATGCATCTCTGAATCCCAAAATGAGGATTATGGATATCATTGGAGAAGCGCTTGATATCCATCAGCTTGCAGGTAATGCCGCTCAGCGGGAGAAGCGGGTGGAGGAATTACTGGAGATGGTAGGTCTTGATCCCACCCATGCGCAGCGTTATCCACATGAATTCTCGGGTGGACAGAGACAACGGATCGGTATTGCACGAGCCCTGGCTGTGGAACCTGAATTCATCGTATGTGATGAGCCGTTATCTGCACTGGATGTGTCGATACAGGCTCAGATCGTACAATTGCTTGAAGAGTTGCAGCAGCGACTCGGATTGACGTATCTTTTCATCGCGCATGACTTGTCCATGGTCAAACATATCAGTGACCGAGTGGCTGTCATGTATAACGGGAAAATTGTAGAGCTGGCCGAGAGTGAAGAACTTTATTCCAACCCGCAACATGCCTACACCAAGGCTTTGCTATCTGCTATTCCTGTGCCTGATCCTGCGGTAGAAGCGAAGAAAAAGAGACATGTTATGAAAGAAACAACAAGAGAAAATGTTGAAGTAGAGGACCGTTATAATCTCGAACATTCCAAGTGGGTAGAAGTGACGGATGGACATTGGGTTGCCATATCTGGCTAGTGTCAATATATAGTCTTTTTCAACGACAAAAGAACCCCGACGATGATCTCCACAGATCGTTATCGGGGTTGAGTTATATGTTCTTCATATAATGGCAGTAATCGAAAACGATTATTTGAATTGAACCGATTTCTTGATGGTATCAATCTCGGCTTTGGTCTTATCATCCATGTAAGTGAAGATGAAGTTGAAAGCATATCCTTCAATAATTGTACTATAGTAATCTTGAGTTATTGTTGAACCGTCACCTGCATCCATCGTGATTTGCATCAGATCCATCTCTTTACCACCGATGGTTTCCGTTGTCATTTCCTTATAATCGTAAGGGAACTGGCTATCCACCATGAATTTTTTGGTTGCTTCGAGGTAGTCTTTACCTGTACGAATGCCTTGCAACAAGCTTACTTTCTCAGCAATGGCCATAGCGGAAGGGCCAACTTGACCGCCGTCCAATGGGTACTTTGAAGCCATAAGCAGATTCAATGTTTTGGTCTGAGACAGTTCAATTTGTTTTTTCTTCGTTTCATCATCACCAGCAATCGCTTCGGATGAAGCACTTGTCAGCTCATTCATGCCTGCAGCATCCTGGAACTCCCATGCTTCCGGGAATTTCAGAGATACGCCGAAATAGTCATTGGTGTAAGAACCTTTTTCCGTAGTCCCCAGCTCAACGTCTTGGGAATTATCAGTTTCTTTGGACTCTTCGCTTGCTGGTTCTGTGTTCTCTGTTTCTTCTGTATTGGCTGTATCAGAATCAGTTCCAGTTGTTGTTTCTGTCGGGGTAGACTCTTCTGTTGCGGCTGTGTTATCTGCTTTGTCACCGCAAGCGGCGGCAACCAGCATAATCATAATGAGCATGGCGAATAAAGAAGCTTTTTTTGGAATTGTCATATTACCCTCCTGAAATGTGTGTGTTTGTTTTTCTCTCTACATGTTGCCTACTTCCTAAATTGTAGCACAAACGTTCTCATATACTACCTATAGGAATCTATAGGGGTCTTCTATACATAAGACATTCGGCTGGCAATTGAAACAGCTTCTGTGCTGGATTGCACACCTAATTTGTTAAAAATCACTTTTTTGTGATGATTCACGGTGTATTCCTTGATCTTTAATTTCAAAGCAATGGCTTTTACCGTGAGGCCTCCGGCTATCATCTCCAGAATGGTTAACTGACGCTCGGTGAACTCTACCGTTGGTTTGTCGCACAGTTCAGCAGTCTGTTGACTCTGATAACAGTTCTGCATGTAAGCTGGAATTAGCTTGGCAATGGCAATCAGTTCACCTTGCATATCTGCATTAATGGTGGACACATCCAGATAACCTACATGTTGCGATCCCATGAACAGAGGTGCGGCGTAACAATGCCAGCTTTGAAAATAAGGACTTTCATGCTGCTCGGGCAGCAGCACTACAGGCTCGTTGCTGTTCATCGTTACAGATATGGCGTTAACTCCACAGCTCTGTGCAGTGAAGAACATGCCCGGACGAATGGGGGAATGTTCTACTACAGCTTTAAGATCTGAACTGTAATTCATGGAGAGGAGCACACCGTTGGTATCTGCGAGTAGAAAAAGATAAGTGCCCGTTAAATTCTCTTGGATAACCGAGATGCTGTTCTGGAATGCATGAATCAGGAAATGATTGATTTTACGAAGCCTATCCAGACTGGATTTCGGTAAATAATCAAACGGAGCCGTTCCTGCTGCATGCGAGCAGGTCGGGGACTCTTCGTGTCGTGTGGCAAATGTAATGGCAGGCATCTTGTTTCCTCCTTGCTGCACAGTTCTCATCCAATCGTTTGAATGACGTGTCCTTCCTGATCCTTGATTTCTGTTCTAACAATCTGAACGAGAATATGATCCAATGAAGTTATCTCGAATGTTCCTTCAACCGGGCGCAGGTTCTCTGCCAGCTCCTCAACAATTTGTTTGTTCACCGTCAGGGTAACTTGTCTGTCCGACTCCAATACGGCTGGATGTTCTCCTGCTTCGAACAGAATACTAGTATCAGGTCCGATCAAGGATAGAGAGGCGCCTTTCAAAATTCGGCTACGAAGGATGGTGCCAACTAATACGGCTTGTTTGGCTCCAAGCTGGAGTTTGGCCGGAACCGATTTTTGCAGCAATCTTTTGCGAGGAGACTCCCAAGCCAGTTGTTGTATGAATAAAAACGCTGTGCTGGACCCGTCTTGTTCCATCCCATGCTCAACCGCTTGTATAACCGAAGGAATATCTGCGTACGAATTTCTCATCAGATCCGTCACATATTTGGGCATGAACATGGCGGAGGCAGACAGGAAGCCACGAGCATTCCAGCTTTGAATCATTTCCAGTTCCCGACCTGTAATGCCAACCATCTGAATAAATTGCACTGAACCATTAGGCGTGGAGATCGCGGGTAGATCCGAGTCTTCAATAAACGAGAGAGCGGTTAGCAAAGTATCGGACTCCAGACAGATGGGGCCATTGGCGTCCATGTAATCTCCTGGCTGAAAGATATTTCCGCTAGTGAACACGTAACGTCCTACATTCTGTAGCAGATTCAGCGCCCAGGCTGGCGGATCAGTCTCCTCTTCACTGCGTGTAAGACGAAATGTGAGTTCAAAACCATACCCGCTCTTGGATGCATCCTGCATCTCTTTTTCATATAATTCAGAGAAACCATATGTGACAAAGTGCCAGTGAGGCATAGGTGTGTTCACCGCATAAACGCTAATGCCATCGAGTGGATCGGGACCTCCGAGCATATAAGGAATGGATGTGCCATAATGCTTCGGCTCCTGTTCTCCATATAGTTCTCCGACGGCTTTGTCAATCGCATCCCAACCGGATGTGTTATCTTCATGAGTCATTATTGAATCCTCCTTGACTGTTCTTTCCCCCGAAAAACATTTGAAATTAAGTCTACCTGTTACAGAAACGGATTCAAGCGGCTTAAGGATGAATTGTGTGAAATAGGACCACAGGGTTACAAATGGCGATATGGGGAGTGAAATTACATGAGTATGAAAGGTATCTATTTAAAATGGGGGAATGCGCTTTTGAATGGATGGCGAAAGATATCCCGGCTTTAGGGGACCAAAGTCCCGCCGCTTACCTGGAAACGGAGGAAGGAGCGCAGGCATTAAGGGCAGCCATTATGCGTATGCCGCGTTAATTTTTCTTATGGAGTGTATGTGCGAACGATCCTATGATCCAGTGAAGTTGATTTTGCAAAATAGATATGTTACGCTTACATTACAAGAGCAAATACAACAGAATATGCAATAACATCTTTTGATGGATTGTAACTGTGAAGACAGGCAAAACCTAAACTGATGGTGAAATGAAGGCCCCTTTTTTTGGTGCTATTTTACCTTGAGTTTAGGTTTTTCTTGTTTTCTGCTCTAAATTACACAATGTCTCACCTGGAAAAACCAAAATAAATTTCGAAAAGAGGTTGTTGTTCATGACCACGGCAAAAAAAGGATTCCCCGAAAACTTCCTATGGGGCGGCGCTACAGCTGCCAATCAATTGGAGGGTGCATTCGATAAGGACGGCAAAGGCCTCTCTACAGCGGACATGATCGCTCATGTTCCCAAAGAGAAGCGTACAGGCGGACATGCCATGGAAATTTCCTCTTCCCGAATTGAAGAGATCCTCTCCGGCAAAATCGAAGAACGTTTCCCGAAACGTTTTGGTATCGATTTCTACCATCACTTTAGAGAAGATATTGCATTGTTTGCTGAAATGGGCTTTAAAGTATTCCGTTTGTCCATTCACTGGGCACGTATTTTCCCGAACGGTTATGATCAAGAGCCAAATGAAGCTGGTTTGAAATTCTATGATGAAGTATTCGACGAATTGTTGAAATATGGCATCGAGCCGCTCGTTACATTGTCTCACTATGAGACACCGCTTGGCTTGACGCAAAAATATAACGGTTGGGCTGGCCGTGAAGTAATCCAGCACTATGTTCGATATGCAGAAACGGTGTTCAACCGTTATAAAAATAAAGTGAAATACTGGCTGACGTTTAATGAAATTAACGTCATGCTGTTCAGCCCGTACACTGGCGGCGGCATTCTGATCGATAAAGTGGACAACAAGCTGCAAACAACATATCAAGCGCTGCATCATCAATTTGTAGCAAGTGCATTGGTAACGAAGCTTGCACACGAAATTATCCCAGGTTCCCAAGTGGGTTGTATGCTTGCTCGTATGGAAACCTATGCAGCAACATGTAATCCGGTAGATGTTCGTCTGGCTCAACACGAGAATCAGATCAACCTCTTCTTCACGGACATGCATGCTCGTGGTAAGTACCCGAACTACATGGCTCGTTATTTTGAAGAGAATGACATCGTGATCCAAAAAGAAGCAGGCGATGATGAGATCTTGCTGAACAATACCGTTGATTTCATCTCCTTCAGCTACTACATGTCCGTAACCAAATCTGCATCCGCAGACAAGGAAGAAACATCGGGTAACCTGACTGGCGGCGTGAAAAACCCTTATCTGGAAGCATCCGACTGGGGCTGGGAGATCGATCCGATCGGTCTGCGTGTAACCCTGAACAACTTCTGGGATCGTTACCAGAAACCATTGTTCATCGTAGAAAATGGTCTGGGTGCATATGACCGTGTTGAAGAAGACGGTTCGATCCATGACTCCTATCGTGTGGATTACCTGAAAAAACACATTGAACAAATGAAAGAAGCGATCAAAGACGGTGTGGATCTGATTGGATTCACAGCATGGGGCCCGATTGACCTTGTGAGCATGTCCACTTCTGAAATGTCCAAACGTTATGGTTTCATCTACGTGGATCTGGATGATGAAGGTAACGGTACACTCAAACGTTCCAAAAAGGATTCATTCGACTGGTACAAAAACGTAATCTCCAGCAATGGTGAGCAACTGTAGTTCTCTCATTTCCAGGATTGTTACCGCATTAGAAGCGGGCAAAACCTAACACGAAAGTTGGTATTCAAGGAACCTAATGTTCCTGACTGCCCTTTTAGTTGGAGATTGTCCGCTTTTTGCTGTCGGCAAAGGATAGAGTAATGCTTTTAAACAAAGAATGAAAATACCGTTAATTAGAGAGGAATGATTGATATGACTACACCATTTCCGAAAGACTTCCTATGGGGCGGCGCTGTAGCAGCCAACCAACTTGAAGGAGCTTATAATACAGATGGCAAAGGCCTGTCTGTTCAAGATGTAATGCCACACGGGATTACAACGCCAAGAACGGAAGCACCTACAGAAGATAACCTGAAACTGATCGGTATCGATTTCTACAACCGTTACAAAGAGGATGTTAAATTGTTTGCTGAAATGGGCTTCAAAGTATTCCGTACATCCATCGCTTGGTCCCGTATCTTCCCTAAAGGCGATGAATTGGAGCCAAACGAGAAAGGTCTGCAATTCTACGATGACCTGTTCGATGAGTGCCACAAATATGGCATTGAACCACTCGTAACGATCTCTCACTATGAGACACCGCTGCATTTGTCCAAAACGTATGATGGCTGGGTTAACCGTAAAATGATCGAGTTCTACGAGCGTTATGTAACAGTGCTGTTTAACCGTTTCAAAGGCAAAGTAAAATATTGGCTGACATTCAATGAGATTAACTCCATCCTGGAGGAGCCATTCATGAGCGGCGGCATCTATACGCCAAAAGCAGAACTGTCCAAACAGGATCTGTACCAAGCGATCCATCATGAATTGGTAGCCAGTGCGTTAGCTGTGAAACTGGGTCATGAAATTATGCCTGAAGCCAAAATCGGCTGTATGGTACTGAGCATGCCTACGTATCCGTTGACTCCGAACCCGGATGATGTGGTCGCAGCGATGCATGCGGAACAGCGCAATGATATCTTTGCTGATATCCATGCACGTGGTTATTATCCGAAATACATTAATCGTTATTTCAAAGCGAATAATATCAATATCAAGTTTGAAGACGGCGATGCTGAAATTCTGAAGCATACCGTAGACTTTATCTCATTCAGTTATTATGTAAGTATCTGTGAGACAGGTGATCCCGAGAAACGTATCGAAGGAAAAGGAAACCTGTTCGCAGGTGTGCAAAACCCTTATCTGAAAGCGAGTGAGTGGGGCTGGCAGATTGATCCGCAAGGACTGCGCGTAACCCTGAACAAATACTGGGACCGTTATCAAAAACCATTGTTTATTGTCGAAAATGGTCTGGGTGCAGTCGATGAGCTGATTACCGACGAAAATGGCAATAAAACGGTGAACGATGATTACCGTATTCAATACTTGAATGACCATCTGGTACAGGTGGGCGAAGCTCTTGAGGATGGCGTAGAAGTGATGGGTTATACGTCATGGGGCTGTATTGACCTGGTAAGTGCTTCAACAGCAGAGATGAAGAAACGTTATGGTTTCATCTATGTAGACCGCAACAATGACGGTTCAGGAACATTGGATCGTTACAAGAAAAAATCATTCCATTGGTACAAGGAAGTTATTAGTACAAATGGCGCAAGTCTTAAGAACAACAACGAGTAAACACTAGTTCTGCAAGCATAGTTGTACAAGCACCTTCATCTGTCACATTAACGCACATTAACCGCTTTCACAAAAACATTGTCATATGGATAATTATATGGTAAGATGGGCCTAAGGCTAATGAATACTGGATTGTTACTGTTCAATCAGGCAAAACCAGAAGCGGGGCATATTTCGTGACCTGCTTTGGTTTTGCCTTTTACTACTTTGACGGTGCAAGGTGATGTGAAGAAATGAAAATTGAGAAGGTGCTGAACAACAACGTAGTTACCGTAATTGATCCGGGAGGAAACGAACTGGTCGTTATGGGACGTGGAATTGCCTTCAAAAAGCATACTGGTGAATCGATTGACGAGAGTCTCGTCGAAAAAATATTCTCGCTTGAAAGTAAGGAAGTATCACAGAAACTTAAAACACTTCTGTCTGATATCCCGGTTGAATATGTCGAGTGCTCGGATGAGATTATCCGTTATGCCGAGACGGTGTTAGGTGAGAAGCTGCATGAGAGCATCTACATTTCACTGACGGATCATATTCATTTTGCCATTGATCGACATCGTCAAGGATTGCAGATCCGTAACGCATTGTTCTGGGAGATCAAGCGCATGTACCGGAAGGAATATGCCATTGGACTCAAGGCGCTACAGATTATTGAGGAAACATTAGGTGTCCTGCTTCCCGAAGACGAATGCGCATTCATTGCAATGCATCTGGTTAATGCCCAGATGAACGGTGAGATGAGGGAAACGATCAGTATTACGAACATCGTTAAGGACATACTTAACATCGTAAGACGTAGCTTTGTGATTGAACTTGATGAAGATTCATTGAGTTATTATCGATTTTTAACTCATCTGAAGTTCTTTGCCCAACGTGTGTTGCAAGGAACGGCGATTGAAGATAAAGAAGTGGATAATCCGCTTCATGACTTGGTGAGCAAGCAGTATCCGGAAGCACATGCATGTGCAGTAAGGATCAGTGACTATACGCGTAAGATCTATAATCGGGTATTGTCTAAGGAAGAAATACTGTATCTGACCATTCATATTGAACGAATTGTCAGAAATGAACAAACAATTGAATAAAGTTGGGATTGTTACTGCTAAAAAGGCAAAACCTAAACGTTGAATAATGATAAGCTTTTCTGCTTTGTCATTATTCAGTGTTTAGGTTTTTTTTTAACCTTCATTACACATAAAAGGAGCAAAACACAATGGATAAACAACAATTGTCCAAGGATATTTTGAAGCTTGTTGGTGGCGAAGATAATATCGATCAAGTCACACACTGTATGACAAGACTCAGATTTAACCTGAATGACAACCAAAAAGCGGACAAAGCGACGCTAAAAAATACACCAGGCGTTATGGGCGTGATGGAGAACGGTGGACAGTTCCAGGTTATCATCGGTAACGATGTGCCTATCGTGTATAATGCACTCGTTGGCAACATGTCCAAATCACCAACCGCAGATAATGCATCATCAGGTGCTTCAACTGGAGAAAAGAAAAAGAGAAATCCAATAAGTGCGTTGTTCGACTTCATCTCAGGTATGTTTACACCAATTCTGCCTGCGATTACGGGTGCTGGTATGATCAAAGGGATCGTGGCCATCCTTGTCGCAGTGGGATGGTTGTCCGATACAAGCTCAACTTATATCATCTTGTCTGCGATTGGTGACGGTGCGTTCTACTTCCTGCCGATCATTCTGGCAATCAGTGCTGCACGTAAACTGGGTAGCAATATGTATATTGCCGCAGCGCTTGCAGCAGGGATTATGCACCCGACCATTACAGCATTACTGGCCGATGGTCATAACTCATCATTTATGGGGATTACAGTCATAGCGGCAACGTATTCTTCTACAGTTATTCCGATTGTTCTGGCAGTTTGGATTGCTTCATATGTAGAGAAAGCCGTTGATCGTGTTGTACATGCTTCACTTAAGTTACTCATTGTTCCAACAGTTACCCTGTTAATTATGGTTCCACTGACGTTGATGACTGTTGGACCACTGGGTACGGTTCTTGGTAATGGTTTGTCTGGTGGTATTTCATGGTTGTTCGACAATATGTCCATCTTCGCAAGTATTCTGATTGGTGGTACGATGTCACTGCTGATCATTACAGGTATGCACTATGCGTTGCTGCCAATCGTTGTTGGTTCAATGACAACACTGGGTTACGACTTTATCATTCCACTGATGTTTGCAGCTAACTTGGCACAAGGTGGTGCAGCATTTGGTGTAGGTCTCAGATCGAGAAATAGCAAAACCAAATCCCTTGCCTATTCCACAGGTCTTACGGCTATTATGGGAATTACGGAACCAGCGATGTATGGTATCAACATGAAGTTCAAAAAACCATTTATCGCAGCTCTTATCGGTGGAGCTATCGCAGGTGCGTTCATGGGGATCTTCAATGTTAAATCGTATGTTATTACAGGACTTGCGGGTCTGCCGAGTATTGCGGCATTTGTCAGTCCAGCAATTAGCACATTGATTTATGCTTTGGTTGGTGGTTTGATTGCCATCGTAGCAGCAGCAATCATTACGTATATCTTGGGCTTCCAAGAAGAAACTGTAGCAGAGCCAGTAGCAGCACCAGTAGCTGAGCCTGCAACACCAGCAGCAACAACTTCTGCAGCTGTAACTGAAGAAGCAAAAGCACAAGATGAGCAAGTATTCAGCCCGATCACAGGTGAAGTTAAACCGCTGAGCGAAGTGCCAGACCCTGCGTTCTCTGAAGAGATTATGGGTAAAGGATTCGCGATTCAACCATCTGAAGGTCGCGTCGTATCTCCGATCAACGGAACCGTGTTCTCGTTATCGAAGAGTGGACATGCCATTGGTCTGGTAAGTGATACAGGCGCAGAGATGCTGATTCATATCGGGATTGATACCGTGAAGCTGAAAGGTCAATTCTTCTCTCCTAAAGTTCAAGCGGGTGCGAAGGTTGCCGTAGGTGATGTACTGATGGAGTTTGACCGGGAACAGATCGAAAAAGCCGGTTATACAACGATTACACCAGTCATTATTACAAACATGCATCAGTATGAGTCCATTGTGTCTGCTGGTCGCACGACGATCAAGGAAAAAGACTTGTTGTTTACAGCTAAAGCTTAACTATAAGAATGAAACAGCAGCTTTACCGGAATGGATGTAATCCGGTAAAGCTGCTGTTTTTTTTGGTTATAGCCTTTTACACCACAGGAAGCATACCCTGTACCAATTGCACAAAGTGTTGTGCAGGCTTGGAGAGATAACGGTTCTGCAGCCAGACCAGCGCCGAGCCAACCGTGGAATGTTGATCCTGAATGCGATATACGTGGAAAGGGTGCTCTTGGTATAGCTGCAGTACCGTGTGAGGCACGATGGAACTGGCGAAGCCGAGTCGGACCAGCTCCAGCAACATATTAATGTCTGAGCACTCGCCCATGATGGAGGGTGTGACCTGATGCTCACGGAATTTGTCCAAAATTAGCTCGAACATACCAAGTCCTTCTGTACTTGGAAGCAGTAGAGGGATACCTGTAAGCTGCTTGAAATAAGTCTCCATCTCCGTTCCTGGGGTCATCTCCGTTGGGCTATCCAGCGGTGTTGAAGAAATATAGAAAAGGGGCTCCTGTGGCAGGTGCAGCACCTCATAACGTTCGGTCTGGACAGGCATGCGTACACAGGCAAGTTCAACTTTGCCATCTTCCAGCAATCGGCATAATTGCGCAGATTCATTTTGTTGAATTTTATAGGTGACTTGTGGATGGGTGGTGCGAAACTGTTGTAGTGCTTGGGGGATCAGGCGATCCGATATGGTATTGATACCGATGGCGAGTTTGCCCCGTATGCCGTGACGAAAGCTTTGCATCTCCATTACAGCTTCCTCCATATATTTGGTCAAGGTAACCGCATAATCATAGAAGCTGCGACCCGCCTGCGTTAGTTCCATCATACGCCCTTTGCGTTCAAACAACATCACGCCAAGCTCTTCTTCCATTAACTTAAGCTGCTGACTTAAGGGTGGCTGAGCCATGTGAAGTCTTCGGGCTGCTGCTGTAATCTGTTTCTCCTCAGCAATGGCAATGAAATAGCGACATTGTTTGATATCCAAGTGTTTGTTCTCCTTCGCCTGCAATCTATATGTAATTAGTATGGAAAGCCAACAAAACATGTATTTTTAATATACTACGTTCTTATGTTACCATACATTAGATTTGCATACCTGACTAACAGGGCTTGGTTTCCACATGAATATTACTGCACGGAAAGACCTTGAATTGGGGGATGAAAAAACGTGGTTAGAACAATACATGATACTGCTCAAGCGGGCCATACCGATGAGGTCATTCGATTTATCACACAGGGTAGCCGGTTGAATGAACAGGATGCATTGGGGCGAACACCTCTGATGGCTGCGGTTCACGGTAACAAGATAGACACGGCAAGGATGCTAGTGGACGCCGGAGCGGACATTAATCTTCAGGATGCACGATTGGACAACCTGCTGTTATACGCGAGTGCTGAGGGGATGTATGACATGGTCGAATTGGCGATTACAGCAGGTGCAGATACGAGGTTAACAAATCGTTTCGGCGGTACAGCCCTTATTCCAGCAGCTGATCGGGGCCATGTGGACATCGTGGAGCTTCTGCTGACACGCAGTGATGTGGATGTGAACCATATCAACAACCTGGGGTGGACAGCCTTGCTGGAAGCGGTTATTTTGGGAGATGGTGGGCCGCGTCACCAGCAGATTGTTGCCTTGCTTTTGCAATATGGTGCAGATCCAAAGATCGCGGATCGGGACGGAATTACACCGCTTGCACATGCGAGCCGGCATCGGTATGCCGAGATGGAACGACTATTAACCCAAGTCTGAGGCGACTTATACATTTATGATATAGAACAGTGAAAGGATATTCCGAACGAATGAACAGACATCAAGAGCATTTTTTACAAAAGAATATGAAGGACGTATCTTCACTGATTTTGGCAGGTATACAATGGTTTTTCTTCCTGTTTACCAATACCGTTGTTGTTCCGCTATCCATTGGACATAATTTTCATCTTTCTCCTGATGCCATCGCTGCCTCCATGCAGCACGCATTCATACTTACCGGAGCAGTGTGTATTCTTCAAGCCGTATTCGGTCATCGATATGCGATTATGGATGGTCCGTCAGGATTATGGTGGGGATTGACGCTAAGTTTGACGGTATCTGCTTCATCGGCCGGTATGAGTCTGGAACGTATTGGCGGTGGACTAGCTGCAGGTTTTCTGTTAGCGGGACTAACGATGGTGATTCTGGGTTGGCTGGGAGCAGCGCAAGTGCTGCAAAAACTGTTCACACCTATGGTAAAGAGTGCCATGCTGTTTCTAATGACGATTCAATTAACCATGAATTTTTTCAAAGGCATGATTGGATATACGGAGTTTGGCCGCTTCGATCTGCCTGTTGCCGCATTGTCCGTTGTCATTCCAGTTTCTGGTGGCATGGATTCAATTGAAGGGTAAGGGGAAACTGGGGAACTACGCGATCCTGATTGGGATTGTGGCAGGCTGGATCGCTTATAGTCTATTGTTTCCTGGACAGCATAGCGGACAGCCAAATCTGGCCCCGGCAGGTCTCGAACTGTTTCCGTGGGGAGCACCCAGATGGGAACCGGGTATTGTCATTACTGCATTTTTCGTGGGACTGGTGAATATGACGAATTCGATCACCACATTAAGCACAGTTGAGAAACTATACCGGGCAGAAACAACAAGCCGTCAGTATCGGCATTCCTATACGCTAACGGGTCTGTTCACGATGTTGTCAGCCTGTGTAGGTGTGCTGCCCTTTGGTTTATTTGCATCATCGATCGGATTCCTGGAGAGTACTCGCATTCTGCGCCGTGCTGCCTTTATTATTGGAGCGGGGTTGTTATGTATGATGGGTCTTACACCTTCTGTGACAGCATTTTTTGCACAAATACCACCAAGCGTTGGCAGTGCTGTTCTGTTTGTGGCTTATCTTCAGATGTTCGGCACGGCACTAAGAACGCTTGAAGGTACAACGTTTAATTCTAAAACCATCTATCGTGTAGCGCTGCCGGTCCTCACGGGAGTTGCAGTCATGAATATTCCTGCTGAGGCCTTTCAAACCTTGCCCATGTACCTCATTCCGATCATAAGCAATGGTCTCGTCATTGGGGTTTTGGTCTCACTCGTTCTCGAAAAAACCGTGAACTGGTCCAAAATGGAACAACCAGCGACAATTAGTAAAGCGGCATAAAGAGTTTCATCTTGCGACAGTCCAATTTGATTGGGCTGTTTTTTTGTTGTTCTTTGTTATCAGGCTATATGGCTATTTCACGATAATTTTGCCTTGGCCTGCAAGCATACGCATCTCTCGGGAGAGACGGTCCTGGTTCCCATCCTGCATTTCCAGTTGAACCCCATAGTGCCATGAGGTATTTTTTTCGTGACCCCAGCGGAGAGTGCCTTCCATATATAGAGGGTCTTCAAAGAGCAGCATATTCATTCCAATCCGAATATCGTTATTTTCGACAGGAAGGGATAGCGGAAATGATAGCTGACAGCCGGACCGACTGATATCACATAACTCAGCCTGAATGGGTTTCGGTGGTGCATTGATCCCGTTGATGCTAAGAATATAGATCTCAAAGTTGATTGGTTCCTTTAATGTATAGCGAAAAGGTTCTTTTCTATTATTCATTGGCATGGCTTGGCTTCCTCCATCAAGTTCAAAAAAGTCAGTTATGCTTATATCGACCATTTGGAGCGAGAAATGAAGAGTTATGAAAGCAGAGATGGTCCATGGGTTCCTTTTACACATGTATCAGGCTTGATATAATGATGGAATATATTTCTGAGGTCAGACCTGGATCAGACAGAAGGGACGGGTGAATATGAGAGGAACATTTCAAATGGTTACAGATACGGCAACATTGTGCCTGTATGATCTGGCAGCGTTAAAACATCGTGCCCAGGATACTTCGGACTGGTGGTCCATTCCAGTGGATGAGCTGGCTGAGGTGAATGCAGGTCATTGTCTGTTCCTGAATCTGGGTGCGGATGGAGTGTATGAGGTGGAATGGAGCCTGGAGGATGTAGAGGAGGATTCAGATCCAGATCACGCAGCGGAACGGGAAAAGGTGTATCATCTGCAAGTTCCGTCTGGGCACGTCTATCTGGGAGCGGCGGATGATGTCACTGGCGGTGAACTGGAGCCGGATGAGACGTGTGAAGGGGTTCTGTTTCAGTTAAAGCCCGGAAACTATGCGTGTATCATCTCCAGAGAAGCCAGTCGGATCACCATTGTCATGACACCAAGTATTCAGGGAAATAACACGCTGGATGAATTAATCCGAATTTAGTGTATATATACGAACAGGAGGGATTCATATGCAGGATTGGAACGAGATAACGATGATGAATGCAGATGCCCTGCGTAAACGAATGAGAATTCTCGCTGCTTTGGATATCATTTTTTCGGAGGAAGAATGGCTACGCGTTCATCATTATGAAGATAAACTTCAGCCAGGTGTGGCATGGGGAAGCATCAATAACGGCGCAGGTGATCATCTGCATGTATTGTTTACGGATTCGGGCACGTTGATCAAAGGATTTGATCATGAGTCACCCTTGAGCCCGCATGCTCGTGAGGATGGAGAAGTCTATCCGGGCATGTACGATGAAGTGCCGGAGACGTTGATGGCTGTTCTGCGAGATCAGGAGGAAACATTGGATCTGGAGGATGTGACCTTTTGCCTATGGCAGGAAGGGAATGACTTGTCATGGAAGGTTGGTAACTGGATTCAGATGGCGATGGCCGAGGAAGACAAAGCGGACGCCAGAGGTGGCGCAGAATTTTTGCTGGGGTACATGAATAAGAATTCGGAAGATTACGCTGATTGGGCCAAAGAGTACTATGATTTGCCGGATCTGCCGTTGGAAGCCGTAGCTGAAGTATATGAAGAAAAATCCGTGACCGCCGCCAGCTTGATTAAGCAGTTGTGTCCTGAGCGAGATGTGGCAGCCGCACTGGATGAGTTACAGCAACGCGGGTACGCCGTGGAACAAACGTAATAGAGTAACGAAGGGAGATAGGGAAGCCATGTACAATGTGCAACTGGAACGGATGCGTGAAAAGTTGATTACGCTCCGAAGTTTGGACCCGGATCTGGACCTGTTTGGCGCAGAAAACCATGAATATGAAATGGCGTCTGTGTGGACGCAGAAGGATATTGCGCAATTTGAACAGAAATGGCGAATTGAGTTGCCGGAGGACTATAAGGTATGGCTTCTTCATATGGGAGCGGGTGGTGCAGGGCCTAATTATGGTCTCGAAAACCCGGATGATGGCGTATACGCTGTGCTTGGTTATGATGATGAGCTGAATGCGATCTCGGACCCTTTTCAATTCACGGAAGCATGGAACTGGAACTATGACTGGTTCGAAGACAGCAAGGAAGAAGAGGAATGGGAAGCGCTGGAACATGAATATTTTGATCCGAAGTGGTCAGCAGGCATGCTGCGTATCAGTGATTTTGGTTGTGGCATTTCCATGAATCTGATCGTTAAAGGAGCTTCCTACGGAGAAATCTGGGTTGATGACCGGGCTAACCGAAATGGAATATATCCTGATCAGTATTGGGGTAATACGAATCGACTACATTTTCTGGACTGGTATGAGTTGTGGTTGGATCGTTCGATCCATCAAATACATGAACAAAAGCAACAATCTGGAGCGAACGAAGTCTGAAGGAGGTTGTACATATGGGCTGGGAATATGGGATTAGAATAACGGAGTCTGCGAGTTTACCTGAAGTTGTGAAGCGTCTGGCAAGTTCATTAACGTTTACTGATATGTACAGCCTGGAACACCACGCCAACGGTTTTGTACTGAAATGTAAAGATTCTTCCTGGCCTAGAGCCCTTGAAGTGTGGATAGAAGAGGCTTCCGGGTTAGAAGAGATTGTGGATGGGGAGTTATATATCTACTGTTTGTTTCATATCTGGGGTGAAGAGGCGCGGAGTTGGATGCATCAGATGGAGCGAGAAACTAGGCGGGTTGATGGTGGTTTAATCTGGTTTGAACTCTGATCGGTAAGAGATTTGCCTGAAACAGGAGGAGCATATATGGCTAAAAAATCAAAGAGAACAATTCCTGCGCTCATGTATCAGTATCAAGGTCCACAGCGGAATGTGGGTTTTGTTTTATCCCCTTTATACATAGAAGAATCGGTTGAAGTAGAGATGGAAGACATGTTGTTCATATATAATGAAGACTTTGACTATATTCGTCCTGCATTGGATCGCGCATTTCCATTAACTGACCCGCGAACTGGAGAAGAGATGAAGGCACTTGATCCCTGCTGGGCCAATCCCATTACGAAGGATGGATGGGTAGAGATTTTATCAGAGTTGGATCAACAGGTGGTTGCAGAGCCTGAATTACGGAATTTTTTGAATCAGTTCACAGCTTGGGTGAGAAACCATCTGCAATTGGCCGACGGGATCGAAGTCACTGGCAATTTGTAAGTTAGTTGATCTTGGATTGTCATGCTTGTGCGTAATTCAGTATATGGGCAGACGAAGACCTATGTAATCAAGCTCCCTCATAATGATGGCGGAGCTTTTTTTGATGAACAAATATTAAAAACCGTTTGCTTCACTCACCCGTCTTATACCACAGAAAGAGAGAGAGAAGGAGGGCTGCGGGGTGGAAACAAAAGCAGAGATGAACCAGAGGATCTATGTACAGACCGAAGACGAGACGACATTTGTGCAATCCATTATGGAGCATCAAGATAAGCTCATTTCTATTGCCTACAGTTACCTGCGTAACCGGCAAGATGCGCTGGAAGCTGTGCAGGAGATGACGTGCCGGGCTTGGATCAAACGTCGTACGCTGAATAATGAGAAGGCGTTCAAGTCGTGGATCATTCGGATTCTGATCTATGTCTGCATCGATGAACAGAGGCGCCGCAAGCGGGCGACACCTCTGGCCAAGGAGAATCTGGAGGACAGCATTCCGGCATCTTGGATGATTAGCGTTGATGATAATCGAATCGTGATGGAATCTCTTTTGCAAAAGGTGAAACCGAAATATCGCCATGTATTATTGCTGAAATATTATAACGACATGACACTGACGGATATTGCCTCGATCCTCGGCAAACCGGAAGGGACGATCAAGACCTGGCAGCACAAGGGACTCCAGCAGTTGCGCAAGTTGATGAAGAATAGGAGGGATTGGCATGACCACTAACCCGGAGGAGAAAGCACTTCTTGCAGATGCATATCAGGTGAAAAGAGAGAAGCAGCACTGGAATCCGGCGGACACGACTGCTGCAATTCAACGTGGTCTCGCAAAGGCCAGAACAAAACGATCAGGTAGGACCTTTCGTGTCAAATGGATCACGGCAGTGCTGGTCACGGTTCTGGCTGCAGGTTGGTTTCTTATAGGCCCACTGGGGAGCTATGGGCAACAACCAGCAACATATAATGAGCCTGTAACCCATTGGGGGGTACTTGAGCCCTTCCGTGGCCTGCTAACTTCGGATATAGACCGTGCTACGATTACTTCAACGCTCAATCATCGTTATGTGCAACTTGTGGATCGGACGGTTACATCGGGCATATATCAGTTTACCGTGAATGCGGTAATGGCAGATGAGAACAGGATAACTGTATTGTATACCGCCAGAACGGATGCTTCGCAAGAGATGTATTCGACTGTTAATATGAAGATGACGGACGCTTCGACAGGGTACTTGCTTGACAATGGCAGTGCAGGAGGTATGCATTTTTCAAAGGATAAGCATACCATTTATGGCCGGAAAACAATCGAGCGAAATCGAAATAAACCGCTGCCTGAGCAAGTGAATCTTCAGTTCCAGCTTTCTTCCGTTGTTCCAGATGTGGTGGAAAATTTAGAAAAAGGGGAAAAGGAACGGAAATATAAATATTCCCCAAAAATGAATCTTTCTTTTGCGCTGGATCCCAAATTCTCTATCCCCAAAACGGAATTCATCAACGTTAATCGGACTTTTACCGTTGGAGATTATGAGGTCATGTTGTCCGAAGTTGAGGTATCTCCACTTGTAACTCGGGTCAGACTTGTCTATGAGCCGGAGCAAGAGATCGATTACAAGACGAAGTTGTCGATCAGTGAGGTCGTTCAGCCTATCGAGATTGTAACTACCTCTAAAGACGGGAAGCAGACCAACTTATCCGGATTATTTGGGAGCGGAACGGAAGACGGAATGATGTATTCTTTCAGCAGCAATCTGTTGGACAATCCGGAGTCGATGGTATTAAAAATTCGTGGGAAAACTGGTAAGGTCTATAATGATATACAGGAAGCCAAAAATGATGAACTGAAAATCAAAATTAAATAAAATTGGATCGACTGGTGGGATGGAGTCATGGCAATAGCCGTGGCTTGATCTCATTTTTTTTGTTTTTTCACTATATCTGATCTGCTGTTGCATAAAAGTGATAATTGTTGTCATTTTGCAATTATTGTATTGTCACAACCAAAGTTACACGATATAATCGAGGTGTCTTTGAGGATAATATTATAAAGGATGGTGAAATTTTGAAGAAATTTTCGATGCTTTTACTCGCTGTAACTCTATTGTTGCTAACTATCTCCACGGCCCCGTCTACATATGGTGCGGCCAGTTATCCGAACACAGGTACGAATGGGTTGACTGGTTTTGCAGGCAGTGCCAAGAATGAAAGTGGTGTATCCAAGTCAGCTACGACAGGTGGCAAGAACGGTCAGGTGGTTTACGTTAGTAATCTCAATGACCTGAGAACACATATGGCGGGCTCTACAGCCAAGATTGTCGTCGTTGAACAGAATATTTCTTCCTCCACGTTGCAAAAGGTTGAATTCGGAGCGAACAAGACACTCGTAGGTTCCTTTGGCAAACATACATTAACGAATATTCATTTCAGATCCACAAGCAGTTCAAGCAATGTGATTTTTCAGAATCTGACTTTTGAACACGCTTCCAATATTAATGCCAATGATGATATCCAGATGTATATCACTTCAGGCTCCAATTACTGGATCGATCATGTGACGTTTGCTGGTCACAGCTACAACTCTGGCGGTAGTGATCTGGACAAACTTCTGTATATTGGTGATCGCGCCGATTATATTACAATTAGCAATTCCAAATTTGCAAACCATAAGTATGGCGTCATCCTCGGTCATCCGAATGATGGTAACAGCAGTTACAATGGAGTACCTCATGTGACAATGTCCAACAATTACTTCGAAAATTTATATGTACGTGGTCCTGGACTTTTAAGATATGGTTACTTCCATCTCAAAAACAACTATGCAAACAACTTTAATCAGGCCATCACCATTGGTGAAAAAGCACGGATTTATTCCGAAAACAACTACTTTGGTGCTGGTGCTGAAAAGGGTGGCATCCTGGATGACAAAGGAAAAGGTGAGTTTACGGATACAGGAAGTACACCAGCGCTTAATAGTCCGACTTCTCCTAAAACCAACTGGAGACCAAGCTCCAATTACAGTTATCAGGTAGAGAGTGCCAGCTACGCGCGTGAGTTCGTCACAAAGTATGCAGGCTCCTCCAATACGACACTTGTATTCGGTAAATAAGAGATTGTATTGATGATTTTAGCGTAACCAAGAAGCCTTTCTTGTACGTAACAGCGTATAAGACGGGCTTTTTTTGTTTTATTTGATATGGGAGTATATTAATTGAAAGTAAATATTTAATTTTGTATCCGGAATACCGATATACATAATGTAGCGCTGCTTTCATGTTTGTGAAGTAACATTGTACTATGGCGGTGGCCTGAGCGTTGCGTTGAAATATGCACGGAAGCAAACCTTTAAGAGGCCGATGTGAGTGCGAGTATGCCCTACAATCGTAAGTTATTTTATCTAAAGGACGGGTTATGCATGAATCGTATTGACGAAATTATATGGAAACGGAACAAGATCATCAGCATCATTATATGGTTCGTATTAATTGTAGGATTTTCTGTAGCTTTAGTTCAGCCCAAATTATTTATTTCCAATGGTGTTGTGGTCTTGTATGGAATCTGGCTCGCTTATGCAAACGCCAAAAAGAAGCACATTCATCTCATTCCTTGGGTGAACACCGTGCTGATCTCGTTGTGTGGAGTATTCGCCGGATGGGGAAGTGTTGAACCGCTGCTTGCCATTCTCATCTCTTCGATCTTGCTTATTTATCCAAACAAAAAATGGTTTATCATCGGATTTTCGGTTATGCTAGCAAACAATATTCTTCAACTTGTGATTATTCCTACAACAACTCAGGATCAGTTTGTGACTAATGCAATCAATGTAGGGATGTTCGCCGTTACGGGCGGAATCTTGTTCATGGTGTCCTATCTGAACCAAAAGCTCTTTCATGAAAGTGAAAAAAGATGGAGCGAGGTTGAAGCATCTCGGACCCGCGTGGAAACGATGCTTGAACGGGTCAAGGAGTCTGTTGGCGGACTATCCCGTTATACGGATCAATTGAAGCAAAAGGTGGATTCAACAGGTTCCATTACCCATGAAGTGACTCTGGGATTCAGTGAAGTTGCCAAAGGCGTGGAGTTCCAGGCGACCAGTGTGGCCGACATTTCGGAATCCTTAGCTGTATCGGATCAGCAGATTAAGGACGTTGCGTTGTATTCCCAGCAGATGAAAGAGTTGTCTGCAAGTATGGCAACGAGCACGCAAACAGGAAGCGAACATATGGATCAATTGAATATTCAGATGCAAGATTTATATGAAACGATCAATACAACTGCAAATGACATGCGAAAGTTCAATGAGGAAAGTGAATCCATGACGCTTATGCTGAACAGCATAGCGGATATCGCAACTCAGACCAACCTGCTTGCGCTTAATGCAGCCATTGAAGCGGCTCGTGCAGGCGAGCATGGACGCGGGTTTGCCGTTGTATCAGAGGAAGTACGCAAGCTGGCCGAGAGCTCGGGTCAATCTGCGAATGATATTTCAACCATTTTGTCTCGATTAAAAGGACAAACGCAGGCACTGACAGATCGATTCGAACGTATTCGTTTATC
The DNA here is from genome assembly GCF_032452295.1 of Paenibacillus sp. ClWae2A. NCBI lineage: Bacteria > Bacillati > Bacillota > Bacilli > Caryophanales > Paenibacillaceae > Paenibacillus > Paenibacillus sp. ClWae2A. The sequence continues at coordinate 721,217 of NZ_JAULSQ010000003.1, read as the reverse complement.
GTTACAACAAGGAAGAGACAGTGTGCAAACGGCAGATGAGGTGTTCCGTACGATCAATAGCAACTCTCAGCATGTGTTGAATCAAGCGACAGATATTGAGATGAGTTCGGCGACAATGAAGGAATCTTCCACCCGAGTAGTGAATGAGATTTCCGAGATTTCGAGTGTAACGGAGCAATCCAGTGCAGCAACAGAAGAGATTCTGGCGAGCATGGAAGAACAACATAACCTGACACAGAAGATGGTGGAGAGTTTTGGGGAACTGGAGCAACTGATTGTGAACCTGAATGAGTTAGTCTCGGATCAGCAGGTTTCTTCCGTTGAGAATAAACTTTAATATTATATCGTTGAAAGTTCGTCTGTACGTATTTCATCGTGCTGGACGGGCTTTTTTTTCATATGCAATCCAGCTTGATGCCGACATTTTTTTCCTATACAGTGTTGTGTAGAGTATGAAGTGAGTAGAACTGAAATTGTAAATGGTAGTTAAAAGAAGATGTTACCTCATGGGGGAGTAGAAGTTTGAAGAATAAAGGAATGAAAGATAGATTGGAATGCGATGACCGTACATATGAACATAGGAATGATAATCGCGCTGAACGCGTGCATCTGTATGACCAGCATTCGTTCAAAGACATGGACTGGCCCGATACGGAGGACGGCAGATATGCCAGAGCTTATCTGGAACCTATGATGCTGGACGGGACCCAAAGCTGTATGTCCAACGTGGAAACGACCTTGCTGCTCGCCCGGATTGATGATCTCGTTATTCCACTGACGGTGAATGATACAGAGTATGATAATGCTTACGTTTGTTCGCCATATACGCATTATGTGAGTTACGCCAAGCAGGAATTAACCATGTTGCAGAGGCCTGTGTTGGAAAAAGGCCTTTCTGTGCTGCTCAGTCTAATAGGTTGGGGAATGAAGCAATCGCAGATTAACAAAGTTGTGCATGTGAACAACTGGCTGTTGTCCACCAATCTGTATCCAGCCATGTCTGGTGAACAGGCAGAATGTTTGCTTACAGCGGTACAAGAGCGATATCCTGAGCATGTCATTGTGTTTCGATCCTTGTGTCCGGGACTTCATCCCGATCTGACGGCGAAGCTGAGGGAAGCGGGGTGTCGACTGATTCCGAGTCGACAGATCTACCTGTACCAAGCGTATGATCCGAATTTTGGCAACTCGAAATCGCGTTGGCTGCTGAAGCGGGATTACGAATTGTTGGCCAAGCACAAATATGAATTCGTCTCCGCAGCAGATATGACGGATGCAGACATTCCGCGAATCGTGGAGTTGTACAAGCTGTTATACCTTGAAAAATACTCCTATCACAATCCCCAGTTCACAGAACGATTCATTGCTGCTGCGATGGCATCAGGAACACTCAGGCTGTATGGACTGCGAAAGGAGGGGCGCTTGGACGCGGTCATGGGTTATTTCTACCGAAATGGAATCATGACAACGCCACTGTTCGGTTACGATACAGCGGTGCCCCAGTCCATCGGACTATACCGCATGTTATCCGCTTGTCTGATTGGACAGGCTCGCGAGAACGGCTATCTGTTGCATGAGAGCGCCGGGGCTGCGCAGTTCAAACGCAATCGGGGTGCTGTGGCGAATTTTGAGTATTCCGCAGTGTATGAGCATCATCTTCCGTGGGGCAGACGCTGGTATTGGCTGCTGCTTGATCGGTTGTTGAATCGTGTAGGTGTGCCGCTGATGCGCCGCATGAAGTTGTAAACAGACATAATAATGTGCTTTCCGCTGCCCTATGCGGGGTTGTGCATACAGGTTAGACTGCACACATGCACACACAACTGGTTATCGTGATACGCACATTTGTGCGCGGTCGCCTAATTAGACATGCTCTACGAGTTGTACCTCGAAGCCGTCTGGATCTGTAATGTAAATAAATCGCAGATGCGGATTCGGTTGGATCGGGCCACGTACAATCGGAATATTCAGCTCTGCCAGTCGTTCCATGGCTTCATCCAGCGAGTTCACCTCATAGCCAATCGACACGCCGGCCTCTGGTTTAAGAATGGATTCACTGCCCTCAATCAGTTCCAGCTTGGATTCATTCTCCATGCCGAGCATGGCAATCTGCCGTCCGCGGCTTTCGAATCTGCGCTGAATGGGAAGTCCGAGCATGTCGTGATAGAACCCGAGGGAAGCTTCCAAATTACTGACCCTCAGCGTGATCCAGTTTAATTTGATCAACATGGGTGAATCTCTCCTTTTTCTTGCATGATATGTATTTTTGTTACGTTCATTATACGCTAGGCGTTAGCAGGAACCTACCCCTTATTAGTAAACAATAAAATAGCTGCCGAAATATTCGGCAGCCAGATGGTGTAATCTCCTTGTGGTTCCGTAGCTCTAACGAATTATTGAATCAGATCAACGGCCGTCTGTGGTACAAATGCCTCTACACCGTTATAAACAATGACACCTTCCAAAGTTGTCTTTTTGCCGTTCACCAGTGCAATATTTTTGTAGATTTGCAGTTCCAGTTTGGTGTTACCTTTTGTTACGAGGATCTTCGGATTTTTGGCGTCCGTCAGGTCCAGTTTGTACGTCGCGCCTTTGGCTGTAAATGCCTGTTTGGCAGGTACAAACAATTGTTTGCTCACGCTGTCGAGATCCAGATCCAGTACACGTGCCATATACTTTGCTACATCCGTGTTGTCGATTACACCGAATGGACGGTCATTGTTGGGAGCATATGTGTACAGGACGACATCTCCACCTGTATGACCACCGGTTGTCCAGCCGATTCCAGCACGCTTGCTGATCATTGGACCGATTGCATAGTTAAGACTGCCCGGCTCGGCCGCTTTAATGGTGGCAATCTCCTCGGAAGTCAGGTCCGTAATGCCATAGTATTGTTTCATCACTGCTTTGATGTTTGTACGCTTGGCATTCAGCTTCGCTTCAACGCCCTCGCCTGTCAGCTTGGCCTTTTTCAAAGGTCCGATAAATGTGGACAACGGCTCTTTATCATATGTGCCAGTTGTGGAGGCATTACCGATCGTGAGTCCACCGTTCTGATGGTCAGTTACAGCCACAACGGCAGTTTCTCCATCCGCTTTGGCAAAATCCATGGCTACTTTCACGGCATCATCAAAAGCCAGCACGTCACTGATAATACCAATCGGATCATTAGCGTGAGCTGCCCAGTCGACTTTGCTGCCTTCAACCATCAGGAAGAAACCGTCTTTGTCTTTGGACAGAACTTCAATGGCTTTGGATGTCATCTCGGCAAGGCTTGGTTGCTTCGCAGGATCGCGGTCCATATTATAAGCCATGCCCGCTGGCGCGAACATACCCCATATCTTGTTCGAATCGGATGCTTTCATAGCGGCTGGTGTAGTGACGTAATCGTAACCCAGTGCCTTGATGGACGAAATTAGATTCTCACCGTCTTTACGTCCGGCTGGCTCAAGATATTTTCTACCACCACCCAACACAACATCCATGCCATTATAGACTTGCTGTTTGCTGAGTGCATCATAGTTTTTACGGTCCGGATAGTGAGAGGAGAAGTCCGCTGGTGTGGCGTGCATAATCTCGGATGTAGCGACAATGCCAGTTGCTTTACCCGCTAGTTTGGAAGCTTCCAGTACGGAAGCAACAGGTTTTCTTTCGTCTCCAAGCGCAATCGCCTTCTGTCCAGGCATTGTAGCCTTGTCCGGCAGTACACCAACAAATCCGGTATGAGATTTATAACCTGTTGCAAAAGCGGTTCCGGCAGGGGCCGAGTCCGCAATCGGCGCATCTGCAGAGTGTGTGCGAACCATACCACTTGCCATGGAGTCCAGCGTCAGGGACGAGCCCTTATACCAACGAGCCAGAGCGGTAGCATCGTTAGCCATACCGTCAGGAATCAGAATAATCACATTTTTAATCGGTGATGCAGATGTCGTTGAGGTGGTATCTTCCACAGCCCACGCTGCACTGCTTCCTCCGAGTGTAGCTGTAACAATTGTTGTCACCGCGAGCATCATTTTCGCTGCACGGACATTAAACCGGTTTAACATGAATGCATCCTCCTAGAATATATGTATAGTTTGGTATCCCAAACCAAGTGTATACAACAATTGCTAAACTAACGTATGAAATGGGTTAACTATATGTAAAATTTACGATTAGTGAAGGGTGCTAGAAGTCAGGTGAACTGGACAAAATGAGGACCACTCTGTATGTTAAGGAGAAAATCGGACCAGGGAATGACCCTTGTCTAATGATCGGCTTTGAGGTGGTTTGTAATGAAGGAATGGTCAGAAGCCATTCAGTGGTGGAATAAAAATCAGGTGAAGCTCATGGATATTCGTCATCTGGTCTTGAAGCCGGGACAGACGATTAGGCCGTATGTTCTGCCAGCCCATGCTTTTTTGCTGATGGTCAGAGGAGAAGCCATTGTTCATTTGGGCAAAGAAAAGCTCAGGTCCACCCAGACGCAGGTTCTGCATGGTGTCAAAGGCACAACTATTCATATCCATTGTCTGGATCTCCCCTTGGAATATTATCTAATTTTATATAAAGCGGAAAACGTACAACAGGAGTATGAAATTTCCCCGCAGCAGTATCATTTTGCAGCAACATATCCGCTGTCGATAATTCCCATAATGGAGAGAATGCATGAATGCTGGGCAAGCGGCGAAGAATTGGACAGGTTGCAGGTTACAGGACTGTTGTATCAGTTTGTATACGAACAGTTTCGCCAATGGAAGCAGGCGAGTGATCAGGTAGTTGAACCTCCGGAATTGGCCGAGCAGATTGAAGCGTACATTCAAGAACACTACGCACATCCCGTATCCATGGAGGAGATGGCATCCCAATTTCATTACAGCAGTCATTATCTGGCACGGGTATTCAAGCGCAAGTTCCGGTGCAGTCCGATGGATTACGTCATCCAAACCCGGATGAACAGAGCCAAAGTTTTGCTAACAGAGACAGAGACTCAGATTCGTGATGTGGCTGAGAGTGTTGGATATAAAGATTTGTACTACTTTAGCCGAATCTTCAAACGAATGATGGGAGAAACTCCCGCTCAATATAAAATGCACAGTCATCTGCTTAAAGGTTCAAATCGTACCAATAAGAAGTCGGAATCGTTCATTGCTGGAGAGCTCACACAACGCTATATTGATAATAACGATAATCATTATCAATACAACACTTGGAGCGTGAATGACTTGAATGTTCGTTTTAAGCCTACTTTGGCGGTCAGTTTATTATTTAGTTTATCCCTGCTATTAGCAGCTTGCGGGGGAGGAACTGATCCACAGTCAACAGCAAATGAAGATGCTTCACTGCCTGCAACCAAAATGTATACCGACGCATCGGGGAGAACGGTTGAGATTCCAGCCCAATCTGCCAAACCGGTTGTGATCACATATGGTGGGTATTTGCTGCCACTCGGAATGAAGCCGGCGGGTGCCAACAAGGAAACACTGGATCTATACCCGGAAGAGATGGCTAACGTGCCGGATATCGGATCAGGAACGGGGAACGTAGAAGTGGTCTCGGATCTGGAGCCAGATCTGATCATCGTACCGGATTATACAAGCACGGAAGTGATCGGTACCTATGAGAAAATTGCGCCTACGATTACGGTAGCCTGGGGCGGTGACCCGGATGTCATCAACACCCTGAGAACGATGGGTGAGATTATGGATCGGAAAGAGGAAGCGGAGCGATGGATTGCTACTTTTGAAGATAAATTGAAGGGGATTCGGGATGAACTGAACATCAATATTGAACCGGGAACCACAGCCATGTCCTTTATCATCTACAATAAGGAGGTATTACTTGGGGGAGAAGGTGGCACATTGGGCAAGCTGATATACCAGGATTTCGGATTTGATATGCCTGAACAGTACAAAGCCTATGCAGATGGTGGAACCGTGCTCTCATTGGAGAAGCTGGCGGATAAACCTGCAGACTACTTCTTCACCCAGATGGACGATGAAGAGATGGAGCAGATGATGGAACTATTCAATGAACCGGTGTATCAGAGTATTCCTGCGATCAAAAATCATCGGATCATTAATGTTTCTCGCAACTATTGGAATTATGGACCGTATCTGGTCGACAAGGGGCTGGATAGCCTGATTGAGCAAGTGAGCAAGCTACAGGAATAAAGAACATTTCATTCTAGAAGACGCGAATCACGTCATATCAGAGCAGACCATAGGTAAAATCACCTATGGTCTGCTTTGTTATGACGGCGGTTCTGTATGATTAAAGCTTACAACCGCTGGGCGCAGCGACCGCCATGCTCAATATTTATGGACTTCTAGCTAGGCAGATACCCGAAGCAATGTAGGTTGCGATTCGATATGATATGGAACTTGCAGAGCTTGTTTTTAATGTTACCTTTTCAGAGATCATATATTGACGATTTGAAAAAAAGATATTGCGAACGCTTTCATTCTGTGCTAACATCACGATAACAACAGGATTGTAACCGTGTTTTAGGGCAATACCTGTGTCAGTTCATTCGTTGGTTCTTTGTTCATCAAACGATTGATTGCGTTTACATTTTCATATGGAATGAGCCTCATTCCTCAGGGTTGTTACTGATTGCAGGCAAAACCTGAATTGAGGGCAGTAGACCACGCTAAAGCGATGTCTGTTTGCCTTCGGTTCAGGTTTTTTTATATAAGAAAAATGCCTGATGGCATGACCGCAAGCGCCGTAGCAGATATCTCGAGCAGAAAGGAGCGCAGCAGATTTAATTTTTCATAAAAAGAGATATAGACTCATCCAGACATTGGAATACTGATTCTTAGATACGCATCTCAAATAGACATTCCAATGAACTTATCCCATCACACACTATTCGACAGCGAGGAGATTTATGACATGAAAACCATTAAACGTTCGATTGCCGTAGCAACAATTTTGGGGTTATGTGTATCCGCTCTACCAGCTTATGCAGCAGGCAATACAGCATCCTCTTCTTCAGCAGCGATGGACAAGCTGATCCAATCCGAGCTTATTCGTGGCAGCGGTCAAGGTGTTAATACAGCTTATCTGAACAAAAAGGCTACACGCATTCAGGCTGCAGTACTTTACTTGCGTTTGTCCGGATTGGAGAAAGAAGCACTCGCTTATCAGGGATCGGAAACGTATGACGATGCGGCTCAGGCAGGCAAAGTATTGCAACCGGTCGTTGGTTACTTGAAGCAGCATCCGTATATGTCTGAGATCGTAACAGGAACGGATAAGTTTGAACCTCATGCACCACTTACAGCGGAAGGTTATGCCGAAATGCTGCTGAAGGTGCTTGGATATGAAGCGGGTTCGGATTATGAGCAGGGAGCGGCTGCCACCTATGCGGCTGGTAAAGGAATCAAGGCGCTTCAAGGGAAGGGAGCGAGTCAACTTACCAATCGCCTAATGGCAGAGGCAACCGCACAGGCTTTGCAGATACAGCTCAAGAATGGCAGTGGAACTTTGGAGCAGAACTGGTTAAAACATAAAGAAACTGGGGCGTTCAAACCTCAAACGGTGCAACAGACCAAGTATGGCACAATTGATGGCAAAACCTATGAGCAATATGGCACGCTCGGTTGGCTCGGTGTTCCATACGCGGCACCTCCAGTAGGGGAACTGCGCTGGAAAGCCCCGCAAGAACCGGAATCATGGACAGGAACGAGATCGGCTAAGGAATTTGCAGCGAACAGCTTGCAGATCTCCGGTAAAAATACTGTAGGCAGCGAGGATTCATTGTATCTCAATATCTGGCGTCCCGACACAACCAGTTCAAAGCTTCCGGTTATGGTGTTCCTGCACGGCGGCGGGAATATGACCGGATCAGGTAGAGATTTTCAGGGTGAACAGCTTGCACGGAGCACCAACAGCATTATCATTTCAGTGAATTACCGTTTGGGAGCCCTTGGATTCTTCGAGAATGCAGCGCTGAAAACAGGCAATGCCCTGGATGACTCCGGTAACTACGGTCTGCTCGATGCATTCCGTGCATTAGAGTGGGTACAGGATAATATCGAAGGTTTTGGCGGAGATACAGGCAATGTTACATTAGCCGGACAATCTGCTGGTGCACGTGATGTGCTGGCAACTCTGATCTCACCACTTAGCAAAGGATTGTATCAAAAAGCAGTTGCTTTCAGCGGAGGATTAACGACTGCATCACCGGAAGAAGGCGAGCAAAAATCCGAGGATGTACTTGTGAAGCTACTCGTGCAAGAGGGGAAAGCGGCTAATGCAGAAGAAGCAAAAGCATGGATTGGCAAGCAATCTCAGGCACAGCTGGAGAGCTACCTGCGTGCACTGCCTGCGGACAAGCTGGTCACAGCGTTTGGTGCAACCGCAATCCGGATGGAACCATTTCCGCATCTGTTCCGTGATGGCACCGTGATTCCAAAAGAAGGATTTGACGCCATCCAAAGTGGTAACTACACGAAAGTTCCTGTATTGCTCGGCAGCCTGGAAACGGAATTCTCCGGATTTGCCTTTGGTGATCCAAACTTCTCTCCATCGATTACGGATGGAACTCTGTTTACTGATAAAACCAAGGCGGAGCAATATGCTGCTGCGTTGAAATACGGTAGCGAAGCTTATGCGGGCTTTAATGCAGAGCGTGTAGCGGAACAATTGACAAGTGAAGCAGGTCAACCGCCGGTATATGCGTATCGTTTTGCATGGGGCACACAACCTGGGGTCATCTCTGAGCGTTTGCTCACGTTACTGGGTGCACCACATGGTGCGGATATGGACTTCTATACAGGACACGCAGATGGAATTGCTGCCTACTTCCCTGAGGGGTACTTTAGCGATACAAACAAACCAGGACGTGATCAGTTGTCCGCCGCGATGGCTGCATATCTGAAGCAGTTCCTGTACACAGGCAATCCAGGTACGGGTGGATCACCTGATCTGGTGGCATGGACACCTTGGACGAAAGATGCCCAAGCCCCAATCATGCGTCTGGATGCAAGTAATACAACGGCAGAGATTGGCATGTCCACACAATATAATCAAGGCAAAGACGCCGTTATGGCAAAGATGAAAAAAGAATTGCCTGAAGAAACGTATAAACTGTTGACGGAAAAAGTGTTCGCAGGTCGTTTCTTCTGGGAATAAGGATCACCGGATAGGAAGGTATATATAGATATAATGAAAGCCAAGGGAGCAAGCTCTCTTGGCTTTTTATACTGTTCGTTTTACTTAATTATGGTATTGTTGTAAATATAAATTAATAAGACATGAGAAAGGGGAAAACGTACATTATGAATGGAGCTAGTAATTTTGGTATTGCTGGGATTATAACGCTATTAATTTTCTTTATTATGATTGGTCTTGTATTATATCTGGTTTTCTATCTTGGGATGAAGAGGTCTGGTGTCAAAGAGGAAGTATCCGCATTAAGGATGGAAGTACAAGTGTTACAAGAGGAAGTAGAGCGGAACAGGCGGGAAGTGGAAAATATGAAGCGTCGATAACCTTTGCAGCATTGTATGTGGGTACGTGGAATAGTGCGTACAATAGTAGGAGAGGACAGGGGCTTCTTCGCCCCCTCCTACTCAATACAACGTGACACCGTTCAGTTCAGCCTTTGCATACCAAGGGCACTCAATCTATTTCTTGGCAAAAAAACTAAGTGTTCCGGTGCTTTCATCTGCACTCACAAACAGGCTGCGTCCGTTAACACGATGAATTCCCTCTGGTGATTCTCCGGCTGTAGGAATCAGACCCAGGTAGTCCGGATTGACCGGATCATCAAGATCAAAGAACAAAATGGCATCTGCCCGTTCGGAAGCTACAGCGGCATACGTTTTGCCGTCTACAGTAGCAACGGTCAGATTCTCCACTTCACTTCCCTTGTTGGGACTGCGATCGTCCGGGTACAAGCCGACCATGGCAGTTGCCTCGTCAATGAGGTTCTGGCTATCGTACATCCGCTGGCCTTGCAGATCCCAGACAGCGATATTACGTCCGCCTGCTTTTACACCATCCTCAAATTCATTCTTGCCCAAATCCCCTTCGTTAGCTGTCAGCAGGTATTTGCCATCTGCCGAGAAAGCAATTCCATCCGGTTCATAACGAGCGGTCAACGTCTCTTTAAACTGAACAATACCATCATCTTTCAGATCCGCTTGATGTGAAGTAGTACCAAGCGCAAAGATCGATCTGATTTTTTTAGTCTCCAGATCTACAATGGCAACGACATTGTTTTCCTGTAACGTGATGGCTGCTGTTTTGCTATCTGGACTAATGGCAACATACTCTGGTTGTGGATCATGCGGATAGATGGCGCCTTCTACATTTTCGAGAGATACCGGCAAGTTGGTGATCTCGCCCTCCAATACGTTCCCGCCAGCAAAAGATACAACCATAATGCTACCCGGGCGTTTGGTGTTGGCATAGTCAATTTCATCGGCAGCTGTATTCAGCTCTTCATCCTCTATAGCGATCACCGCATGCAGACCGTCAGGTGATAGTGCAATCGAGTCAGGACCAATACCGAGTTCATACGTTTTGACGGTTTTGTAGGTTGTCAGATCCACAATGGCAAGCAACCCTTTGTTTGCTTCACTGTCCGTATCCCCTGTACGAATAACAGCAAGACCGTATTTGCCATCTTTGGACACGGTTACGCTTGTGACTTCAGCTTTGGCGGAGAGATCATGGAAGCTGACCGTCGTCAATACGTTGATGTTTTTCAAGTCAGCAATGTCCAGTACGGAAATGCTGCCATTGTCCGCTTCGGTTATGAGCAGGCGCTGCCCATCTGGCGTAGATGCTGATATTTCTGCTTTGCCACCAGGCATCTGAAACGATGCGGTCTGTTCAAAACCGGTTTTATTTTGTTTCAGGATCAGTTGATCCGTAATTAATTTTAGCGTTTGGGAAGGTACATACGTTGTACCTTTGGTGATGTAGCTTTTACTGTCCAAAGGAGTTTTCACACCGGTGATGGTGGCTGATGACGTCCCTATAGGAAGTTGTACTTTGGTATCTGCGATCTGGATATCAACACTGCGACTGCTTCCGTTCCATGTGACCGTACCCTGCATATTTTGGATGGCTGTACGCAGTACAACATGATCACTGGCGGATTTAGTTGCGCCAGCGGCATGAATCATTGATGTGTAGCTGGTTGCTCCTGCGGTAAGAATGGCAGTCATCGACAGAACGGCAAGCCATTGATTTCTCTTTTTCAATGTTCCAGATCCCCTTTATCGTTTCGTGTGTAATGAGTTGTACAATTGTTTTAGTATAGGGAGCTTATGTTAAGGAGAGGTAAGAGAAGTCTGTGATTTGTGTAAAAGGTTAGATAAGAGATATTTTTCCAAATGGATATGTAAGTTAGTGTATAAAATGATGTTGCCACATGAAGAAAAAAGCAGACGTGAGCCTTCATATATATAGGACTGGTCGAACGGGCGAAAATACGCTAGAATTATAATTGAGAATCATTATCAATTAATTTGGGCTTTTTTACTGACAAGTCTGATCAAGATATAGGCGAGGTGAATACCCATGCGCACGGATGATGCATTAGGCGTAGTATATCAGCATTACCTGACCCAGGAACCTTACAGTCAGCAAGATGAACATACGTATCTGCTCTCTCCCAAGGCGGGCAGTGGCAATATCAAAAGAGTGACAACATACAGTGGCATTGAGATTTTATATTCCCAGGTTGAATATCATCAACCTTATCCAACGTATTTTGCGTCCGAGACACCCATTGTGGAATTGCAATTTGCCTTGTCAGGAGAACGACAGGTGGATATATCGGGTCAGGATTATTCATTATCGATAGGGCAAGGGGCCCTTATTTTTATGCATAATTTCGAAGCGTGGTTTCATCCTCCGGCAAGAGAGCTGTATACGTCCTTTTCGCTGGGGATTCCGGTTTCTCTATTCAATTATGCCGCGGCGCAACTGGGCAGTTTCAAGTCGATTGCGTTTAATCAGGTGTTAGGGCGAAAAGTGTTCAAGCCAATTGTATTTCAATTGGATAACCGGATACGAACGATGATTGACAGTCTGATTGTGGAATTAAACAACAGCTACCGATCATCCTTAATGATGGAAGCGACAGCCTTGGAAATATTGAATCGATTTATGATCCAACTGTTTGATCTGGCGCCAATCCCCGCGGGATTCTCCAGAGAGGACATCCGGAAGTTACATACGGCACGGGAGATTATGGAGGCCTGTATGGTAGATCCTCCATCTTTGCTAGCGTTGTCCAGACAAGTGGGTCTTAACGATTTTAAATTAAAAAAAGGATTCAAGGCACTTTTCGGAAGCACGGTCTTCGAATATTTGCGTCAGGTTCGTCTCGACAACGCCATGAAGTTGCTGCGCAATCAAGATAACAACGTCACCGAGGCCGCGATTGCGGTCGGTTACAGCAATGTCAGTGCCTTTTCGCAGCAATTTTATCGCAAATTCGGCGTGAAGCCCTCAGAGATGAAAAAGATTTATTAAACAAGATGAACAGCGATCGAAAGATGGTACTGCAATCGTAGTGGTCTGGTGTAAAGTTTTAAGGGTTCATTTTTTTAAAAATAAAATTAATAATCCGTCTTGCCGTGAATTGTTCCGTATAGAGGCAGTGGGGGTTCATTCCGCCTTGTATACTCCAGGTACAGTGGGTACTGTACTGAAATATAGAGGAGTGTACAAATATGAACAGAATCAGAGGAAGTATTTTTTTTAGCGTATTTGCAGCCATGCTGGGTCTGATGCTGATTGCCCCCATCATGCCACCGCTTATTCGCGAGTTGGGCATGAAAGAAAGTCATTCCGGTCTTATTATCTCGCTTGGTTCCATTATGATGGCTGTCATGGCTCCGGTATGGGGCAGATTCAGTGATCTGAAGGGTAGAAAACCCATCATATTGATTGGATTCATAGGCATGTCTGTTAGCTGTGCATTATTTGCCTTGGTATTGTATGGGGGATTAACTGCATGGATCGGAGGGGGCGTGTTGCTAACGCTTCTGATTGTGACGCGCAGTCTGATCGGTATGTTTATTCCTGCCGTACTTTCTTCTGCCCAGGCCTATATGGGTGATGTGACAGAAGGAGAAGAGCGAGGAAGCGGGATGGCAATTATCAGCGCTGCCAATGGACTTGGCCTTGTATTTGGACCTGCGATTGCGGGAGCTTTTACCCTCATCGGTCTGCTGTGGCCGCTTTATTTTGGCATTTTTATAGCGATAGCTGCATTTATTATCGCCCTGTTGTTAATCCCGGCAGCTAAACCGGTCATTCAGGCAAAACCACCTAAAGTCAATCCGTTCCAACGGGGTTTACGAATGTACCTTGCTGCAGGCTTGGTTACGATGATGGGCATCATGACATTGCAGGTTGTCGGGGGATTTTATTTTCAGGATCAACTGGCTCTATCCCCAGCGGCTACGGCCCGAATGGTTTCGTTTGGACTCATGTTCTCTGGAGCAGCGATGTTGATCATGCAGGTCATTCAGATGAAGTGGTTGAAATGGCAACCACGTCCGATGATTTTGCTCGGGTCCCTTTTTCTGATTGCAAGCATGATTCTGTTTTTGGTTTTCCATGTGTTGCCCGTATATTATTTCTCATTCTTCCTGTTTGGTATGGGTTCAGGTCTGATGATGCCCGGGTTCATGGCAGGTGCTTCGCTGGCAGTTAGCAAAGAACAGCAGGGTGGTGCAGCGGGATTGGTAGCAGCGATTCAGGGGATATCCGCCGTCATTACACCTTTACTTACAACGACACTTTATCAGGTGGACAAACATGTTCCATTTATGCTCGTAGCTGTTCTGGTTGTCTTGCTGGCAATTATGATGATGGGAATGAGGAAGAATGAATCCAATACTGTAACGGACCCCATTCATTCGTTATAGTCAGACAAAGTCAGAAGATCAAATAAGGTCAAAATAAAAGAAAAAAGGATCTATTTTAAAATAGTGAACCATGATGAAAGAAAATCGGTTTTTTTTCGTCTTTTACGGACTTTGATCCATATTTGCAGGGGTATTATAATAATCAATGTAAGCAACACCAATAAACCAACCACACAAAAGGAGCTGATTTTCATGTTTGATCTGATTCCGTTTCGTAAACGAAATGAAGACCCGTTCGGACACATGTTGAAATCCTTCAATGACATGGTTGAGAACTCATTCCTCTCCCCTTTTGGAACTGGCTCCCAGCCATTCCGGACCGACATTCGTGAGGAAGAAGACAAATACTGGGTAGAAGCCGAGCTTCCGGGCATTGCCAAAGAGGACATAGACATTCAGGTTCAAGGTAATGAATTGATTATTCGTGCCAAACGCAATGATATAGTGGAGCAGAAGGATGACTCCAATCGAATCATACGGCAGGAACGACGTTCCGGCGAGTTTATCCGGCGATTCTATGTTGATCATATTGATGAGGAGCACATTAAGGCCAAATTGGAAGAAGGTGTGCTGAAGCTCGAGATTCCGAAACGTCCTGGTGATGATCAATCTCGCAGACGCATTCAGATTGACTAAACCAGATGCAAATTGTGTAGCTGAAGAAGTTGAGCTGTCCCTTTATGGTAATAGGCATGGAAGAACATCTGTAAAGATGTTCTTCCATGTTATCCCATGAAGGGATTTTTTACATAACCGGGTTAATGGAATTGAATATGAATTGTGCTGCATAGGAATGTAGCAGCGAAGCCGGATACGGAATCCAAGTTAACACGAATCTGATCGGCTGCATAAGTGAAACTTAGCTGTAAACAAACGTTAGATGCCTCCACAGGGGAGAACATCTCTTGCTGAATATGTTCAAAATGGAATTGCACCTGCTGTTCCCATTCCTGATCAGCATTATGCGTTAGCACAAGAGAGAGGGATTGTATATTTTGGACTGTTTCCAGCTGCACATCCGTAATTTCGTCATAATGGAAGGGAGGGAAATAGCCCAGAGTTTCGATTACATGTTGCGCTCCGAGAATGGAAGCCAAGGGAGAAAATTCGCGTTCCAACCTCCGGATATCCATTAACTGTGCCTCGTACTGAGGACTTGTATAGAGCAGGAGAGAATCTGGTTCGCATTCCACGACTGTTCCGATAAAAGCAGCCCAGTTCGCGGTACCTTCCTCACCAACGGTAACAAGCAATCGATCTTGAGCAAGCAAGTCGATTGCCCTATTGGTATGGAATTTCACTCGAAAACCTTGTCCCTGTATCTGCCAGGGAGTCTGGGGTGCATACCAGAACGGTTCCCGCTCTACGGATCGGACGCTGACGTTTAATGTCCATGCTCTGCTCATTAGACTACCTCCAATTGCCACAAGCTGCGTGGCATCATCTCCACCTGTCTGTATTATTTCTCTGCTGCTGCTTGCATCAGGGCGTAGATCTTACGTGTGGTATTCACATTTCTTACAGTCATATAAGCATAGACTTTGGAACCCACAAGCTTGTTCATGCCACTTTTGGATGCATCCTCTCTGCTGACTGAATACAAAATGGCTCCGGGAACATAGATCAGTGTGCCGATTTCCGGTTTGATGGGCAGTTGGTCCAGCACGGAGGGTTCATTGATCTCATCCCAGAGGAACATCACATCGCTTTTGGCTGTATCATCATTAACCCATTCTTCCGGGAGTGCTTTAATAACACTTTGGATTTCATCCATATCTCGCACCATCACCCTGATCTGTAAACCAAAATCAGCGGTGATAGCCTGTTCTAACACATGGGATATCTCCCTATTTGCATCGGCACGTTCCTGATGATCGGCAAAAATAATATTGCCAGAGTTGATGTATGTAACGACATCCAGCATACCTGCTTGTTCAAACGTTTCTTTCAGCTGCTTCATATTAATTTTATTGTTTCCGCCTACATTAATGCCTCGCAGCAAAGCCACATAGATCATAGGGGCGCTCCTCCAATTCCTTCAATTCACCGTTTTAACAAAATGACAGATATTCGAAAAGATGAGCAGTATACTCTTCTCCCAACAGATCTTGCAATAAAGGTTCCACATGCTCCAGATACTCGGGCTTGGTCTCATAGGTCTCTTCATCTTTCACTTCCCCGGCATAGGTGCGCGCCGCTTCAATCAGGATGGCTAGTGCACTGAAAAAGTCTGACAGCGAATCAGCAACACGCTTTGGTTCTCCACCTGTAAAAGCGGCATATACGGGAGAGTTCGGTGCTTCCACATCTACAATTAACGGATCATCATTAAAGTTTGCGATGACGACGTGGTTTTTTGGCCAGGTGGAGGATTCCTCATAAGGTTCATTCATGCCGATCCAGCGAAACCCCAGTTGCTGACGAAGCAGATGTTCAGGTGCGACAAAGAAGATCAGCGCGGCATCACCAATCTCAACGGCGGCATTTTTCATTTTGAGTGTACCTTCAGCTTGAGCATCCACCATTTTATAGTGACTGTACAAGTACTGAAGTTCTGGAGAAAGAGGTATTCGTGCGTCTACTTTCGGCTTCTGATGATGTTGGCTGGGACGCAGATCATGATTTTTGAAAAGTCCATAAGCTTCATTATATAAATCTTGCTGTTCCACAAAACGGGTCAAGGCCGTATTCAGTTGTTGCATAGTGTCTGATTCCTCCTGGTAACATTTTTCTAGTACTACGCCGATCCATTTGATTCTTGGCTATAAGCATTATACTATATCAAAGGTGAATTAAAAAAACATTTGAATGCGTTTACATAATTTCTTGAACATGATATAATTTCACTCAAATAAGGATTGTTACTGCTTCGGGCAGGCAAAACCTGAACATCATTATGCGTGGACTTTGTTCCATTCGTATTGATGTTCGGGTTTTTTTGCATTTCTAAGGCCCATATTAAGGACTAAGGAACAGGAAAGCAGGAACTGATCCATCCCAACACCAACATCACGCTGTACACAAGAAAGGGGAGCACTATGAACAAGAGAAAATGGTTAAACGGTTTTGCCGCAGGTTGTCTGAGTATTATTCTGGTGATTAGTGGGTGCGCATCCAAAGCACCACAAACCGCGAGTGACACACCGAATCAGGAGACAGAGCAGACAGAGAATGAAACCCAGGAACCTGCAAACAACCAAGCTGCCAAAGGCAGAACAGTGATTACAACCGACGGTGAAGTGGATGATATGAACTCCGTCATTCGTTTCCTCTTATATTCGAATGAGATGGACCTTGCCGGAATTGTACTAACCAGCTCGGTGTATCATTATGCTGGAGACAAGGAAGCAGGGATCCAACCATTCCGCTGGACAGGCACACAGTGGGTGTACGACATGATCGATGCCTATGGCGAGATCTACCCGAACTTGTCCAAACATGCGGAAGGTTATCCGGAGCCGGAACAGCTTCGAGCGATGACCAAGATCGGTAATATTTCCGATAAAGGGGAGATGGAGAAGGAAACCGAAGGTTCCGAATTCCTCGAAACTCTTTTCCTCGATGATGACTCCCGAGACCTGATTGTTCAGACATGGGGTGGCACCAATACTACGGCCAGAGCGCTAAAATCGATTGAGGAACAGTATAAAGACACGGCTGAGTGGGAGACAATTCGCAAAAAAGTCAGTGACAAACTGGTCCTGTATATCATTCTGGATCAGGATGACAGTTACAACGAATACATTGCGAAGAATTGGCCGGATATCCGCATTCTTAACGACCAATCGAACTTCTGGCATTTTGCCTATGCATGGAAGATGCATGCCGAAGAAGTGAACAGCAAGCTTCATGGCGACTGGATGGTCAAGAATATTCTGAACGGACATGGCAAGCTGATGGACATGTATGCATCGATGGGTGACGGCAAAATGATCGAAGGCGAACTGGCTGAAGAACAGCGGGGAAGTGCTGAATATCTCAAGAACAATCCCCAATATGACAAGTACGATTTTATATCTGAGGGCGATTCTCCATCCTTCTTTTATCTGATTGATAATGGACTTCGCAGTATGGAAGACCCTTCCTACGGCGGTTGGGGTGGACGCTTTGGCGTTGTAAACGACAAGCTGTATAGAAACAATGTACTTGATTACGATCCGTACACCAAACGATATGAAGCCGAATACTCTCTGATGAGATGGTTTGACGATGTGCAGAATGATTTTGCAGCACGTGCGGACTGGGCAGTTGCAGACACTTACGAAGGTGCCAACCATAATCCGTCTTTAATGATTAAGGAAGGGTTGGATCTAAGTGTTAGTCCAGGGGAGGAAGTTACTCTTCACGCGGAAGGCACAGACCCGGATGGAGATCAACTGACGTATACGTGGTGGAGATATTTCGAAGCGGACACCTATAAGGATTCCAAAGTAGAACCGAACAAAGTTCAGCCTGAAATGGCGGGTGATCTGCAGCTTGGATTGCATCGCGAACTTGCCAAGGATGAGCAGGTGGATACGATAAAATTGCAGGGCAGTGACACCGAAGCGGTGACATTCACCGTTCCTGACGATGCCAAATCGGGCGATACCATTCATATCGTTGCCGAAGTACAGGATGATGGAGAGCATCAGTTGAAGCATTATCAACGTGTGATCCTAACCGTAAAATAGAGAAATAGAGGGGAAGTCCCAAAAGTCATCAACATGACTGGTGGGACGCCCCTCTTATTTGTGTAGTCTGATCGTAATTGATCCGTTAACGCTGGATGCCTGACCAGAAGACATTCCAGGTGATCGCCAAAGCTTGTTCATAGGATTGCCGTGTCTCATACACGAGCTGTACATCCAATCCATCCATCACGGTGACAAAAGCTACGGTGGCTTCTTCCGGACTCAGGCGTATATCAGGATGTCTGGTAAATACGGCTGCCAGCTCTTCCTTCAGTGTCCCGAGGTACGTTCGATACTGGGCCAGTACAAAATCATGCACCTCCAGTGGTGTGATAAAGGACAGGATATACATAAAAGCGACGTTTGGATTCGTCAGGAAACGATTTTTGTGTTCGTGCAAAAAGGCATATAGCTGCTGATCCAGAGTTTGGGTAACAGACTCGCTGAAAAATTGGCGTACAAACTGTTGTTCCTCCTGCACAACTTCCTCATATAACTCCAACAATAATGCTTTTTTAGATGAATAGTGATAAGCTAGGGATTGCTTGCGAATGCCTGCCTCTTCGGCAATCTGCGCCATCTTGGTCCCCTCGTAACCCAGACGATTAAAATGTTGAATGGCAATTTCCTTGATTCGTTTTTTACTCAATGTCTACCTCCAGTTGGCGAGCTGAATACCTCTGTTGTTTTTGGGAGTATACCAAATATAACAAGATATATACCACAAAAATGCCTATAGAGATAGCATACATCACCGTATAGGAAAATGCAGAAGCCACCACGCCTAGAATCAACGAACCCCCACCAATTCCGAGGTCAAAAAAATTAAAGAAGGAAGCCATCGCATTTTCATGCTCATGTTCTTCTACAAGATTCACACACCAGGTCTGAATCGCCGGGAATATGGCACCAAAACCAAAGCCGTATAACGCACCGGCGATCAGGAATTGCACATCACTCTGGGCGATAATCAGAACCAGTAGCCCCGCGATTGCAAACACGGCAGAAGGTAACAACACGGAGCCTGGTCCCCATCGATCAAACATTTTCCCCGAGAACAGTCGGACGGCGAAGCTGGCGATGGCGACGATGAAGAAAAACCAGGCTATATTCTCGAACCCTCTTTCGGTGGCGAATAAAGCCACAAAGGACATGATTGAACCCGCTGCAATGCCAACGAGCATAATGAGAAGGGAAGGGAAGAGTACCTTCTTTTCAATCAGTTTCACCGAAGGGACATGGGTTTGCATGGACTCGCTACTGCCTTCTGTTTTCGGCTTTCTGGATACAAACACTGTCATCAGGAGAGCTAACAGCAAAATGCACATACCTCCCATAAACAGGCTCTGGTAGTCATACCTAAACAACAGGCTTGTTCCAATCAGTGGACCGATGGATATGGCGACCGTCTCCCCTACGCCGAAATACCCCATACCCTCTCCCCGGCGATCTCTTGGTATGTTTTCAGTGGCAATCGTTGCAAAATATGTCGTTGCCAAACCAAATCCGAATCCGTGGATCATTCGAAATACAAGAATCATCCAAATACCTGACGATAGGTAGTATGCGCCTGTCATTAATGCACAGATAGTGATGCCGATAATCAACAGATATTTTTTATCTATTCGAGCTGCTAAGACAGATGTGAAGGGTCGAATCAAGATGGCGGAAAACATAAATACGCCGGTAACAAGCCCAATCTGGGAGGCTTCGCCACCAAGACTTGAGACAAACAAGGGCAAGGTCGGAAGCAACATTTCAAATGCCATAAACAATAATGCGTTGGCTAACATGATAAATAGGAATGATCTTCCCCAGAGTTGCTGAGGTGTAGAGCTATGTGTTGAAGTACTCATGGTTTTCCTCCGTAATGTTAATATCTGTCGCGCGACATGTTGAATTGATTTTAACTGACGGTAGTCAGATTGTAAAGCGCGCATTTAGAGCATGGAGGCATGATTTTTTATGGATGAGAGAAGGTATTAATAATTTTTAATCCATATCCCAACATTTTCCGATATAATAATCAGATAAAATGATTCAAGTGAATACTACCTCAGAGAGGTGATATGCAATGACGGTTGATGTACTTGTAAGAAATAATGTTAAGGTACTTGGCTCGGGTAGCCAAACGATTGTATTTGCTCATGGTTTTGGATGTGATCAGGATATGTGGCGTTACATTGTTCCAGGTTTTATGGAGAACTACCGTGTGGTATTGTTTGATTATGTTGGATCTGGCGAATCTCAAATTAACTATTATGATGCTGTCAAATATAGCAATCTTCAAGGATACGCTCAGGATGTGCTGGAAATTATGGAAGCGCTTGAGCTAAAGGACACCATATTTGTCGGGCATTCCGTCAGCAGTATGATTGGTATGCTGGCATCGATTCAGAACCCCAAATATTTCAAACAAATCGTTATGTTGGGACCCTCTCCACGTTACGTGAATGATCTGCCGAATTATTATGGAGGTTTTGATCGGAATGATATCGATGAACTACTTGAGATGATGCAGATGAATTTTATTGGGTGGGCGAGTTATCTGGCACCCATTGTGATGAACAATCCGGAACGGAAAGAGCTGACGGAAGAGTTGGAAAAAAGCTTCTGCTCCAGAGATCCGCATATTGCGAGACAATTTGCCGAGGTGACGTTTTTATCGGACTGTCGTATTGATCTGGAGCAGGCAACTGTGCCAACATTGATTCTTCAGTGCTCCGATGACAGCATTGCCCCGGTAGAAGTAGGGGATTATTTACACGCTCATCTGAAGAATAGCAGGTTGCAACAGATGACGGCCAAGGGACATTATCCGCATCTAAGTCAACCGGAAGAAACCATCCGAATGATTAAGGATTATTTAACGAGCGCATAAAACGCGGAAGAAAGGCAGTTATTCCATGGATATACAATTAGATCTGGCTCCCTGTGGATACTTCTCTATCTCTGATTCGGGCGTCGTACAGTCGATTAATCAAACTATGCTTACGATGCTTGGCTATGAACGTGATGAGCTGATAGGGCAACATATTGAATCGACCATGTCGGTGAGCAACAAGGTGTTTTTCCATACGTATTTCTATCCCTATATCCAGTTATATGGACATGTGGACGAGATGTACTTCACGTTCCGTACCCGTGATCAGCAGGCTGTTCCTGTTCTGCTTAATGGTGTTCGCCAGACTCGTAACGGGGAAAGCGTGGTGGATTGTGTCGTTGTTGTCATGCGTAAGCGAATCGAGCATGAGAAGGACATTCTGCATACCAAAACGAAACTACAGGAGCTGTATCAAGCGACGCAAGAAGCGAACAAGGAGCTTGAACGATTACACGAGGAATATAAAATTAAAGAGCAGGCGTTAATCAAAGTGAATGATCAGTTGGAGACACTGGCCTCCACCGACTTGTTGACAGGGTTGAAGAACCGCAGGTTTTTCCAGGAAAAAATGCTTGAAAGCTTGATATTGTTCCAGCAGAAACAACGTAATTTCTCTCTTCTGGTGGTGGACATTGATCATTTCAAAAGCATTAATGATACGTACGGACATCCGATCGGAGATCTGGTGCTCGGTAATCTGGCAGGGCTGCTGCAATCGGTATCGCGAAGTACGGATGTGGTTGCACGTTACGGCGGGGAGGAATTTGTTATCATTCTTCCAGATTGTGAAGAGGAGCAGGCGAGCAGCATCGCAGAACGATATCGTTCACAGGTTGCTTCAGCCGACTGGGGTGAATATAACATTACGGTTAGTATCGGTGCGGCTACTGTAGTAGGGGAAGATACGGAACAGTCCTTGTTCCAAAAAGCGGACAACGCCTTGTATGCCTCCAAAACCGGAGGACGAAACCGGGTGACACATGCAGCTCAGATGGTAAAAAGTTAAGGGTTGGATTGCATTGCATCAAAAGAAAGCAAAAAGGAGCCTGTACATTATGAGGGAGATGATCCCACATGCACAGGCTCCTTTTATTTGCGTGAAACAGATTGACTAAGTTGAGATGGCAGACTCAGGGTTAATTTATCGCGGAGCAAGGTAGCCATACGACTTCGCGGGAGAATTCGCCTGAAGACGAAAATCTTCGCTCGGTTCATCCATAAATGCCGGGTTCACATATATGGAGTGTGCATCATTGCCAGATCCCTTGATGTAGGCGGTGATGCCGGAGTAGGCTTTATTTTTCCAAACCCACAGGGCGTCTTCCTGCTCACCTGGTGAGAAATAGACATTATGGTCAAACACATTGCCGGTATTGCTAGTGTATTCGTTGTATATCAGTACTTCCGAGCTGCCCGATACGAGAATGTTACGCATGAACGTATTGTTCTTTGTCCGTGACTGCATAAATAACTGTCCATTGCCTGCATTCAGGGTATCATTTCCCACAAGTGTATTGTACATAATCTTGCTATCCTCGGTAGCTCCTCGTTCCTCGTCATAACCTCCCATGGCAATACCCGTCAATCTGTTGGAATAAATTAGGTTATCCCGCAAGGTAATGTTGCTGGTTGAACGTCCGGCATGCTCTGAGGCAATCTCAATTCCGATATCGCTCCGATATACCCGGTTCTGGTCGATGATATGATCTTTCCCGCCATCTACATAGATGCCACCGGCCGAGTTGGTATCATTGGGCAGGTCTGTTCCATAGGAGGGATTGTTATTGGACGTAATATCGTATACTTCGTTGCCTCGTACAATGCCGTTCCGAGCCTGATCGTATGTATCATCCTCAGATGTACCCTCGTACCCGATCAGATCAATACCAATATTGTCGGAATCATGGATGATATTGTCCTGGATGGCAAACGTATCGACATTACCGTTGACTGCGAGTGATTCGCTTGAACCAAGTGTAAGATCATATAATACATTATCCTTGATGATGATATCGCGTAATGCTTGAGGGTGCTCTGTGCCATAGATGGCAATACCGTGGGCATCCCTGCCCCGCAAATCGGGACCTTCAGGAGTTGCGTAACTAGCGATCGCGTGTATGGTGTTGCCTAACAGCTGAATATGCTCACCTGCTCCGTGGACATAGATCCCGGCTGGGACTTGGCCCCCAAGTGTGGTCGTGAAGTTACGAATTTCGAGATTCTGAATCGTGATATAACTGGCATTTTCAATTTCAATCAACCCTTCAATGCCCCGGACAGATAAACCTTTACCATCAATGATAACCTGCTCGTGAGGATAACTTGAAAATAGGGTTGGATTAGCGGAAGAATTACCGCTCCTGGTGATTTTGACTTTCTGATGATAGACACCTTCACGCACATAAATCGTGCTTCCCGGCGAAGCGTGGTCAGCTGCGTGCTGCAACGTTTTCCACGGAGATTGAATGGTTCCTTTATTCGAGTCGTTTCCTTGGGGTGATACGTAATGGATGACCTGGGGATCAGACTTTTGAACCGAAACGGGTTCCTTCATGGAAGATGTATGATTCTGACAACTGGATACGAGCACCATCAGAATCGGAATTATAAGTATAACTACGCGAACCAAATCGTTTCCCCCTTGAATTTAGCTTTGAAGATAGATTATAGCAGATTTGAACGGGTTAATAAGCCATGATATGCTCTTATAAAATCAGCGAGGAGACTGCTCATGAATACATTAACGATAGCTGAATTAGTAGATCGGGAGAATCACGCATGGGAAGAACTCAAGGAACTCCTGGATAGCGGGCAAAATACATATGTGTATGTTCCAGCAAAACAAGAGGCTGGTGAGGATACCCTCTATCGTCTGCAAATAAGCACCAAATCCTATTTGGGGGCTGTTGCTTATGAGACAGAAGGTATTGTACTGGATCATGGCTGGATTACGCTGCTTGGTGCGGGTGGTGACAGTACATCTGGGAGTCTCACTAGTTGGAATGGTGTGAGTGAGCAACCTTGGGTAGATGTACTGGAAGGTATGATGGTCGTTGCATATGATGCGGCAGGCGGTTTCTTCGGAATGGATACAGGCAAGTATGGCCGCACGGGACAGGTCTATTATTTTGCCCCGGATACACTCGAGTGGGAGTCGACAGAACTGACATATTCAGGTTTCATGAATTGGCTCGCAAATGGGGATCTGGAGCAGTTCTATCAGACCTTTCGCTGGAAAGGCTGGCAGGAAGATATGTCTCAGCTACAGACGGGACAAGTATTCGCGTATTATCCACCACTTTGGACGCAGGAAGGTGACGGCGAGAGCAGCAGTAAAGCCCCAATTAACATCATGGAGGCCTGGAAGTTCGCACTGGACGGGAAATAGTTGGCATGCTGCTGTAGGATGGAATAAGGAAAGTAACCGGTAAGTTCAAGTTCATTGAGTGATCCACTTTTAAAAAAAGGCTCGCGCTTGGTGCGGGCCTTTTTGGTTCTGAACTTTAAACATTAATTATCAATTGTCCAATGTAACAGGTTTAATGCTTGAGCGTGAAGCTCTGCTATGCCAGATGGTCAGCCCGAGTGAAACAACACAGACGAGCAACAGACAAGCATACACCACATGATAAGCTTCCTCGACCGAGACTCCCGGAATGCTGTGTAGCAGCAGCCCACACACGGCTACAGACACCGAACCACCGAAGAACTGAATCAATTGTAACATGCCCATACCGGAACCTATTTGCGCTTTGGGCAGCACACGTGATGCTTCATTATTCAGTGAAGCCATGGAGGCTGACAGTGCCGGTGAGAAAAAGAGATAACCACTGGTAATGATCAGGGCGGATTGATCCAGTCCGAGCATGAATAAAGCAAGTACCGCTGCGAGTAGGGTGTGTCCGATGATCATAAATCGCATATTGCCATAACGGTCGATCCAGCGTCCAACGAAACGGGTGCAAAATGCTGCAACGATTGCCCCAGGAGCAATCAGCAAACCTATGGCGAGAGAAGAGCGCCCATATAGATCAGCTAGCACAAGCGGCATCAAAAACAGATTGCCCAGATTCACGACCAGCACGCAGAAACCGATAAGGATTAACCGGGTGTATCCTGGCGTTCGGAAGACTTGTGGATTCACAAACGGAAGACTCGCTTTCCGAATATACAGGAGGTGTGCAACAAGTGAAATAACGCCAATGGCAAACCACAACCAGGACTGCTGGGTGATCGCGACCAGAAGTGTAGTGGCGTTAATGACCGTTAATATGGCACCAATAACATCGAACGGCTGATCTGTTTTGGCGGTTTCACGGGGGAGAAAATAGAGCAATACGGGCAGGGCGAGCAGGACAAGCACGGTTATGGCAAAAAGTCCGTTCCAGCCCCAGTACTCGCTAATGAGTCCGCCAACAATGGGGCCAAGTCCAAAAGCCATGGCGCTACCTGATGAGATCAGCGCGATGGCAGCTCCGCGTCGTTCCACCGGGATGTAACGACTCGCAATGACGAGACCCAGACCAGCCATCACCCCGGCACCCGCAGATTGCAGAATGCGTGTAAGTAACAGGATCGCGAAGTTATGTGCGAACAACCCCAGCAATGAAGATAACCCCAGGATCAGAAGCCCGACTGTTAACAGTTTGCGTACCTGGATACGGTCTGACAATCGACTGTAAATCACCGTCGACAGGGCGTAACCAATC
Organism: Paenibacillus sp. ClWae2A; assembly: GCF_032452295.1. Taxonomy (NCBI): domain Bacteria; kingdom Bacillati; phylum Bacillota; class Bacilli; order Caryophanales; family Paenibacillaceae; genus Paenibacillus; species Paenibacillus sp. ClWae2A. The sequence continues at coordinate 695,068 of NZ_JAULSQ010000003.1, read as the reverse complement.
GAATAACTTGAGATGACCCAAGACCCCAGATCTGAGGTGATTTGAAGATCATGAATAATGACTGGCAAAGAAACATTGAACATGGTGGTGTTCATCACAACGATGAACAAACAGCACGTCCAGAGTGGCATGACAATTTTATCTTTCATGGTACCATTCCTGTCTTATCTATGAATGTGAATTCGGATTGAGCTTTGATGAAAATGTGATGAAAAGCAATATATCATTTTACACTTCATTTTATTATATGGCAATAATGTCATACGAATTCGTTCGGATGTGGTGAGCATAGAAAGGTTTAAATAATAAACAATAGACGAAATTCCTGTATTTAACTAAAATGATCATTGAACATACATAAGTAGAAGGATCAGTAGTTAAGTTTGAAAATGAAGGAGTTTACAGTATGAATCACTTATTATTAATGTCACACAGCGTATTTCCGACTCTGGATATGAAGCGAACCGCGCAGTTTTATGAAGCAAAGATGGGTTTTCGGGTGGTCGAATATCTTGATGCCGCGGAACCTCATATCTGCCTGTATCGTGATCTTACTGAGATTATTTTAACCCAAAGCAATGGACAGAAAGTTATACCCAACAGAGAATTATATGGCTATGGATATGATGCATATTTTATTACCAAGAACCAGGAGAAGCTTCAACAGGAATTGATCAACGCCGATGTGAAAATCGTACGTGACCTCAATCACACAGACTATAATAACAAAGAATTTGTGATTGAGGACGTCGATGGACGATGGATCGCTTTTGGCATTAAACAGGGGTAATTAGATACACAAACAGGCGCTCCGATAACGGGCGCCTGTTTGTGCATGTTATATCTACAGATCTTACGCCGCAGTAACTTGTTTGCCGCGATTGCGAATCCACTTGATGACATCCATCAGAATGACGGCAGCAAGAGCAAGTCCGCCTGCAATCAGGAACTCATTCCAGCCGAATGTATCCGGGATGGCAAAGACGCTGCGAACACCTGGAATCAGTGTGATTGCATAGAGACAGAGACATACGAGTATGGAGCCAAGCACGAATTTATTGGTCGTAAAGCCCACCTGGAAGATGGTCTGTGTGTTGGAACGTGCTGCAAATGTTTGCAGACTGCGTGCCAGAATCAAGGTTGTGAAGGCCATCGCGACACTGATTTCCTCCGAAATACCAAGTCCAATATATTGGGACACAATAACAGCCGCACCAATCAGGACACCACGCGTAATCACAGCCTGCAGGGTTCCACCTGCGAAGATGCCTTCGTTAATATCACGTGGTTTGCGCCGCATGACATCCGGCTCGGGTTTTTCGGTACCCAAGGCAATGGCAGGAAGGGAGTCGTTCACCAGATTGATGAACAGCAACTGAAGGGCCGTAAACGGATTAACCCAGCCGACGATCAAGGCAAACAAAATGGCGATAATGGCACCGAGGTTACCGGCGAACAGGTATGCGATGGCTTTTTTGATATTATCAAATACCATCCTTCCAACACTGACCGCATTCACGATGGAGACAAAATTATCATCCGTCAGAATCATGGCAGCCGCATCCTTGGCGACATCTGTTCCGCTACCCATCGCTACGCCGATGTCGGCTTGTTTTAGCGCAGGTGCGTCATTAACTCCATCTCCGGTCATGGCTGCCACTTTGCCTTTACGCTGCCATGCACGAACAATCCGGATTTTGTTCTCAGGTGATACTCTGGCGTATACCGAGATGTGTTCGAGTTGTTGATCCAGCTCTTCATCAGACATTTTGTCCAGTTCGGCACCGGTAATGGCGAGATCATCCGGTTCGGCAAGGCCGATATCCACACCGATGGCCTGAGCCGTCGTTTTGTGATCTCCAGTAATCATGATGGTGCGAATACCCGCTTTTTTGGATTCTTCAATAGAGCCGTACACCGCTTCACGCGGTGGATCAATCATCGCTGTCAGGCCAACAAGTGTCAGATCATGCTCGTCATCAATGGTGACCTGGTTTTTATCATCGAATTTTTTGTACGCATAGGCCAGCACACGGAAGGCACGTTTGGAGAAGGCCTCATTTTTTTCTTCAAATTGTGTACGAATCTCGGGTGTGAGGGGCTGAACCTCACCGTTGATAAACACATGACTACAGCGACTGAACAGCACATCCGGTCCACCTTTGGTCAGCAAAGCCGTCTGTCCCTCGAAGGTATGCACCGTACTCATCAGCTTTCGATCCGAGTCAAAAGGAAGCTCAGCTTCACGTGGGAACTGGTCACGGATTTCATTGTAATCCTTGTTCACCCGGTTGCTGAAGGCAATGAGGGCCACTTCGGTTGGATCACCCAGTTCCTTGCCTTCCTGGTTAATATTCGAATCATTGCAGAGCACTGCAATATGTAACAGACGTCGTTCCTCTTCGGACCACTGATCGGGATCATCGGGGAATTCGTCCTTGGTGCCATGGGGAATGTAATAATCAACGACAGTCATCTTATTCTGAGTTAGTGTTCCCGTTTTATCCGTACAGATGATACTGGCAGAGCCGAGCGCCTCAACGGCAGGCAGTCTGCGAATGATCGCATGTTGTTTGGCCATCTTATTTGTTCCGAGTGACAATACGATAGTCACAATGGAGGATAACGCTTCAGGAATGGCAGCAACCGCAACAGCTACAGCAAACATCAGTGCATTTACGATGGACGGCCCGATATTCTCCGTACCTTCGGTCAACCATACACGACCGGCTTCAATGCCAAAGATGAGAATCGACAACCCCAGGATGAAAACCCCCAGTTTTTTGCTGAATGATTCCAACTTGCGCTGTAATGGTGTGTTCTTGGCTTCGGCATTTTCAATCAATTCGGCAATTTTGCCGATTTCTGTTTTGAGAGCCGTACCTGTAATGACAAGCATGCCCCGTCCATATACGACCAGTGAGCCACTGAAGGCCATATTCCGACGATCTCCGATTGGAGCTTCATCCGGGATGGTATCGGCGTGTTTCTCCGCAGCTTCCGATTCTCCGGTCAGCATGCCTTCGTTGATTTTTAAACTTCCTGATTCCAGGATACGCCCGTCTGCCGGGACATAATCACCTGCATCCAACATAACAATATCACCGGGAACAAGTTCCCTTGCTGGAATGGTCTTTTTCTGCCCGTCACGAATAACCTTGGCTTCAGGAGCAGACATTTGTTTTAGCGCGTCGAGCGAACTCTCGGCTTTTTTGGTCTGAACTACGCTGATTACCGCATTGAGCAAAATAACCAGGAATATGATCAACGATTCAATCAGGTGTCCAAGGACAACCTGTACCGCGGCTGCAATCAGCAGCACAATGACCATCGGATCTTTAAAATTTTCGAGGAACAGTTTCCAGACTGGTGTTGCATCTTTCCCTTTTAACTCGTTATATCCTTCCGTTTCAAGTCTCTTGGCAGCTTCGGAGGTCGTGAGTCCCTTGGAGGAACTCTGTACATCCTGAAGGGTTTCCTCCGCACTGTGTCTGTAATGTTGCAATTGACCAGCTCCTTGAATATTAGATTTCTCTGTGTATTACCCTTACGAGCAAAATCTAGAATCGTTTCATTTCCGTATTTTTTTAAGATTATGGATTTATACGTTTTTAGCTGTACACAGTATTTTTCATAATGAACCGAGATATGCCTTTTTTTGTATGTTATTATTTCCAGTTTGGATGATGGTCTGGAGAACTATATTTAGATGTTGGTCAGAAACTGTGTGCACCATCACACTAGCTCATATCAGGGTCTGGTACGCTATTCCATAACGAACTGCGTTTAATCTAAGTTTGGAGGGGAACCCATATGTTTTGTTATCAATGCGAACAGACGCCGAGTGGCGGGTGTACCGTGGTAGGGGTATGCGGCAAAAACGAAACAATCGCAAGCTTGCAGGATACGATGATCTTTGCGTTAAAAGGCATTGCTGCTTATGCAACACATGCACGCCAGTTGGGATATTCTGATCCTGAGGTCGATCGGATCACACATGAGGCATTATATATGACATTAACGAACTCGAATTTTAATGTACAAGAACATCTGGAGATGGCGATGAAGGTAGGTAATGCAGCAATCCGCATTATGGACGTGCTGGATCGTGCGCACACGGACCGCTTTGGTGTACCCCAACCGATTACGGTTAGCCAGAACCAGATCGAGGGGCAGTGCATCGTGGTGACAGGACATAATCTGTATGCACTGGAGGAGCTGTTGCGCCAAACGGAAGGCAAGGGCATTAACATCTATACCCACTCGGAAATGTTGCCAGCGCATGGTTATCCAGCACTGAAGAAATACACCCATCTGAAGGGTAACATCGGCAAAGCCTGGTACGATCAGCGCAGACTATTCGAGCAATTTCCAGGTGCCATTCTTGCAACAACCAACTGTGTGATGCCGATCAAAGGAACCTATGCAGACCGCTTTTTCTCTTACGAAGTGGCGGGTCTGGAGGGCGTTGCCAAGATCACAGAAGATGACTTCTCACCCCTGATTGAACGTGCGCTGTCATTGCCAGCGGCGGATGTACAGTCGGAGCAGGTGTTAACGACCGGATATCACCATGAGACGGTGATTGGACTTGCGCCTGAAATTATTCAGGCGGTAAAAGACGGTCACATCCGTCGTTTCTTCGTCATTGCAGGCTGTGATGCACCGGGCAAAGGTGGCAACTATTATCGTGAACTGGCGACATCTCTGCCGAACGATACGGTCATTTTGACCACCTCCTGCGGCAAATTCCGCTTCAATGATGTGGATTACGGTATGGTTGGAGATACGGGCATTCCACGGTATATCGATCTGGGGCAATGCAACAACTCCGGTTCTACGGTGAAAATTGCGATGGCTTTAGCGGATGCTTTTGGTTGTACCGTGAATGAATTGCCTGTCAGCATTGTCCTGTCCTGGTTTGAGCAAAAAGCGGTCGCCATCCTGCTTGGCCTGTTCAGCCTGGGCATTCAGGACATTCGCATTGGACCCAAACCGCCAGAGTTTATCTCGGCTGGTGTGCTAGACGTACTTGTTGACATGTTTGGCCTAAAGCTGATTACTACGGCAGAGGAAGACATGAACGCCATGCTTGCGCTGTCGTAAGATAGGTACATTGGGGTACGGGGCGAAGGAGCCACAAAAATAAGATGAATGAGAGCCTACATCAGCAGTAGGCTCTTTGCTTTTTCCTTGTACTAGGTCATTATACCTTGCGCAAAAATCAAGAAATATAAGGAGAATTCGTTTTTTTATCCTATTGAAGTTTTTTCGTGGAAGTGGCTATATAGATAAGGGCACATCACAAAACTCGGGTTTACCGCAGTATAAGGAGAAGGTACATATGAAAGACAGGTTCATCGAACAACGATTAAAGCTCGCAGGGGGAAAGGAGAATATTTGTCATGTGCAGCATGACATGGGTAAAACAACACTGACATTGCATGACTATACACGCATGGATCTGTCCGTTCCAACGACGCCGGATCTGGACACTGATATTAGCATAACCAATGGCGAGTATTGCATGAAGTTTAGAGATGAAGAAGCCTATATTTACAATACGTTACTTGGTATGGGTGTGGAGCAACCGAACCGAAATTCGCTGCAGGAAACAACGATTAGAGGTAAAAAGACATTTTCGGTCCTGTATTTTATTTCCGATGTGTTTAGGCCTTTGATGCCAGTCCTTGTTGGGGCCGCAATACTCAAAATCATACTCGGCTTGATTACATTTATTAACTCACTCAGCTCGGAAGATGCTTCGTTGGTCAGCAGTCAAACCTGGATGATCTGGAGTTCCATCGGTAACAGTGCATTTTATCTGCTGCCCATTCTGGTCGCCATCAGCACTGCTTATCGCTTAAAAAGCAATCTGTATGTGGCCGCCGCTATCGGCGGACTGATGTTGTACCCTCAAATGACCACTGTGTTTTCCAGTGGAGAAGACATCCATTTTATGGGTGTACCCCTTGTGTCACAGGCGCCCTTTTTTTCAGCAGCCCTGTGGATGATTGTAGCCATAAGCGCAGCATCTTGGCTGCAAAAGCGGGTTGAGCGAATCAGCCCCGGCGCACTGAAAGGGATTCTTGCTCCGGCGTTAACGTTGATGGTCATTGCGCCAATGATGCTGTTGGTGCTTGGTCCAGTAGGTACATGGGTTGACGAGCACCTGTCTGGCGTTATTGAATCGCTGCTGAATGATGCTCCCGTTGTTTTGATCATGCTGCTGGGAGCGAGCATGTCGCTACTTATGATCATGGGGCTACATTACTGGCTGTTCCCAATCCTGATAAATGAGATTATGACGAATGGCTTCACCATTGTACTTCCGGCCATGCTTGTTGCCTTTGTTGCGCAGGCGGGTGCCGCACTCGCTGCAGGTCTGCGAAGCGAGCAACCGGAGTTCCGGAAACTGGCATTCTGGGCAAGCGGAACGGCATTATTCGGAGTGACAGAGCCTGCGATGTTTGCAGTCAATATGAGAAGGAAGGCGTCTTTTTATGCAGCCATGCTGGGTGGTGCGGTTGGAGGTTTGTATTTCGGTCTTCTATCTGTAAAGACATTGGTCATAGGCGGTTCCGGCAGCCTGTTTGACATTCCGTTCTACATAGAAGAGGGAACCTTCAATATGCTGCATACTTGTATTGGTGTATGTATTGCTTTTGTGGCGTCAGGGGCACTTGCATACTGGATGGCGGGAAGAACGGCCAACCGCAAAAGTGTATAAGCATAAGCATAATCTTCGTGATAGGCATGGCATTGGATTATTTGCCATGTGAAACTGGCAAACGTGAAGAGGGCTATCCCATAAAGTCATGTCATGACTTATGGGATAGCCCTCTGTTCTCGTTTAAAGATCGTGCAGGTCTATTAAATGAAATATAAATGGTTGCTATGCTCTATCTCACCGTGCCTGGAATTTATAGCCGATCCCGCGAACGGTGATAATGTAGCGATGGGTACTAGAGGTATTCTCAATTTTGCGTCTCAGGTGATGAAGATGCACCATGACCGTGCGAACATCACTCCAGTTGTCCAGCCCCCATATGCGTTCAAATAGGTAGTCTGTACTGAAAACATGCCCTGGGCGACTTGCCATGAGGAACAGGAGTTGCAGCTCTTTAGCAGGCAAACTGATCTCTTTGCCGTTGACCCGGACTTCAAAGCGGTCAAAATGCAGATCGAGCCAGCCGTCACGCCATACGTTCTCGCCAGTGGCAACCATGTTTTCGGATGTGGAGGGTGCAGGTCGTAGTCTTTTTTTGACCCTGGCGACCATAATATCCGGATCGAACGGTTTGGTTATATAATCATCCCCAAGTTCCAGTCCCTGAACGATATCCTCGGTTTCCTGCCGGCTGCTGAGGAAAATGACAGGCAGATCAGCGCTCTTCCGAAGCGCTCGTATCCAGTCGGTGCCTGTTCCGTCAGGCAGCATGATATCACACAAAATGAGATCAGGGCGTCGCTGTTCCAGCAGCTTCGTAGCTTCCTCAAGATTATACGCTACATGAGTTATGTAGTTCTGATTATGTAAATAAATCGTGACCAGATCTGCGATATCGATATCATCCTCCACAACTAGAATGCGGCGGCGCTCCTTAATGTATGTCATCTTCCGGCAATCTTCCTCTCCAGGCGGGTAACCGAAAACAGAACTGACTGCCTGAACCTGGCTCACTGGTTACCCCAATCTCTCCATTGTGATAATACATAATTTCTTTGCAGATGGCGAGTCCCAGCCCTGAGCCACTGTGATCAACTCCAAGCTGCTGAGTAGCTTGTTCAAAACGTTCAAAGATTCGTTCCTGCCACTCCAGCGGAATGCCCATGCCCGTATCCTCAACACAGATGCAGGCGGTCCACCCTGTTTCCGTTAAGGGAGTTTCCTCAAGATGAAGACGCACATAGATCGTTCCGTACTGAGGTGTGAATCGCAGTGCGTTCGAGATCAGATTGGACAGCACCTGTTCGATTCGAATAGGGTCCAGTTGCACGATCCAACCCTCGGAGTCCTTGTTCCCGAAGTTTGATTCCACAGGCAGATTCAGACCGTAATGGATACCTTGCGTCTCTACGTCTGCTTCATATTTCTGGAACAACTCCTGCATGAATGAGAGCAAATCAACGTACTGCATTTGAAACTGCACCTGGTTGGTTTCCAGCTTCGTAAGTTCAATCAGATCGTGAATCATTCGTTCGAGTAGCAGGGTACGAGTGTAGATCCGGTTCACATACTTGGGTGCTTCGGTCGTAATGATACCATCTCGCAATGCTTTGGCGAAGCCCTTAATGGATGTGATTGGTGTGCTCAGCTCATGAGAGATGTTAGACAGGAGCCGGACACGGAACAGCTCGAATTCAGCCATCTTCTGGTTGGCTTCCTGAAGCTCTTCATTGCTTTGCCGCAATGAGCGGGTTCGCTCCTCCACGGTTCGTTCCAGCCGCTGGTTCGTTCGTTGAAGCTGGAGGGACAGCTGTTCCTTTTGCCGTAATGCTCGCGAGAAGCGGGAAGACAGATTATACGCCTGGGTTAACAGAAAAATAAGCAACCCTATGGAGAGCATGTCCTCTGTGGGCAAATGGACCGTGTAGAAGAGCATATCATTCAGCGCAAAGGCCATGAAAAACAGAAAACCGATCATACTTGTGACAGCACCCTTTCTCCGTTTGAACGCAGATCGGACATACATATAGAGTGTATAGATCAGTGAAGGAAACAGAACTCCCCATGTAAAAGGTGTCAGAACATAGGTGTACACACGAGCCGGTGTGAGCAGGAATAACAGGATAAAGATCGACAGAACAAGTGCGCCGACTTTAGACACCCAGAAAACAGATTCCTTGGGATATTCCCTGTTAATAAACAGAATTAGCAATAATGCCGTTAGGGCGACGGATATGTATTCGGCTTTGACCGCCCATTCCCATGGGAGATCAGGTAGCAGGTATAGCGCTGTCGACTCACCAAGCACAACGGTACGCACACCCACGGACAGACAGAGCAGGCTGTACAGCAGGGCGGAAAATTCTTTTCTGCGATTAAGATAGACCAGTCCGTAATATAACGCCATCACACCAAAAATCCCGACAATACCTGACTGCGCGGCGATATGAAGAATCCGTAGCCAGGAGATATTCTCTGCTGTTCCTAGCTCCATGCTCTGCCAGATGCCTGCATTTCTCTGGGAGAAGTTGGATACTTGAATGATAATTTCGTTCAAACCAGGACGCGATTCGAAATAGATGACTTGGGGATAACTCTTGGGACTCTCGGAGAAACGATCCGTGCCAACAGTACCATTGCCACTTTGAAGTTGACCATTAATCCAGATTCGGTAAGCCGAGGCGATGCTTTTGGAATAAAGGGCAAGTGGTGGGCTGCTTGATCGTTCATCCGGAAGGAGGACGCGCAGTCTGTAGGTTGCATAGCCTTCATTGGGCAGAAATGAATCGTTGTCCTGTTTGTACGATGTCCAGGGCTCGGGTACTTGTTCGAAGGCAGGCACAGGTGGAGCAGAAGCGTAAAAATCATTCGGCTCCAGCAGTTGATGCCAGTAAAACTCCCATTCTCCATCCAAAGTGACATTGGGCAAGATGGAGTCAGAACGATCAGACATATCCAGGAGTCCGTGTTCTGCGGAGATGAACTCATGGGCTGTAGTTGCTGTTAATTGGGCTGTTTTTGATATATATATCATCAGAATTCCGGTAGCAATCACAAGCAGGAACAGGCTACTCCGGAGAATAGTCCGTTTGCAGATGAGACTGCGTGCCGATGGGATAAGCTTCATCTAGGATGACCTCCGGCCAAGGTAAGATCGTATATTTTTTATTATAGATGGATCCCCAGTTTGCAGAAAGAAGATTTTTGGCGAAATTTCCCGGACTTAAACAAAACTTAAACTAACGTGAGTACAATAGACCACATCACCTGTAGGGATAAAGGCCCGGTAATAGAAAGGGACATACTTATGAGTCACTATTTTGCTAAATGTTCAACCTATATGTACCAGCATAGATATATGGACTTTCTGCTGGCTCATTATAATGAATTAAATCTGCCCTATTCTTTTCCGACGACACTCAGCTATATATCCAGTCCACTGCTTATGGATGGGGGGGCGATGTTATGTTTTGATGATGAGGATGAGGTGGCAGGTGCGTTTGGATATATTCATGGCACGGGAGAGCATGATTATGAGGATCGGCATGTGATTCAGCTTCAGGTGGCTTTCATTGTACATGAGCACCGCCGAAGCAGGATTTTTATCGAGGGTCTTCAGTTCCTGGTGCAACACTTGGATGAATATGCGTATGAGGAACCAGTGCAGGAAATTCGGTTCTGGGCTCTTAGTGAAGAAGCCAACCGCAGGTTATTCTCCAAAATTGCGCAGCAAGTTACAAGTACAATCCGTGAAGAAGGTGAGCTGAATGCTTACGTTGTGAAGCTTGCGCAGCTTCGTTCATACCTCGCTTCTTTTGAGCGAGACTCAAGGATGAAGGAGCAACATGGAAAGGTGGAGTCGTCTTGATGCTGCAACTCAAGGCTCACGATACGTTAAAAGACGAGGATTATGCTCGTTTTGCGCGGTTTTATCTGACAAACAGTGATGAGTTCGATGAGCAATATATGCTGCATGATGCATTGCTCCATCTGATTAGTACGGTACAGCAAGCACATTTGCTTTTATTCGACGATGAGCAGGGGCAGTTGAGCGCGTTCATTCAGTATCGTTATACGAAAGACAGGAACACGGCATTCATTGATTCTGCTATATTGGCTGAAAAATATCGCAGCAGCAGAGTGTTTTTTGCAGGGCTTCGGGATGTGGTGTTATGGATTTGCGAGGAGAACTGCGATATTCAAACGCTACAGTTTCATGCCGTTGCAGAGAACCGTTATATTAACAGGCTTTACAGCAAGTTCGCCAAACGGACGGATGTTCAGGTGCGGAACGGAAGAACAGAGCATGTCTACACGGCTGAACTGGATACCCTTCTGGCTTATCTGAAAATAAAAACGTTGGTGTAATAAAAATCGAGTAATCGGTCTGGCACAATTCAACGGATGATCAGGTCAACGGATGATTAGGAAAGGAGGTGAGCATGTCTATGATACCTATGTACCCAGTCATAAAGAATGGCAGCCGCATTTCAAAATTTGAAAATGTGTTGAAATTGAATGAACAATTGCGAGTGAACACCACTGCCGCGAAATAATCCCCCTTTTCGCAGATATTCTGTTTCCTGCTGAGGAACAAAACAGAGAAGAAGCAAGCCGACCACACTTCACATGTGTGATACGCTTGCTTCTTTTTTGGCTTTCGATAGTCCCCATCTTATGAAAGGAATGCAAAATGGTACAATGATAGAAATTCGAATGAAAGAAAGTACAATCTTACATAGCGTATGGAAAGGATTAATCTTATGACGAACAATGCAGCATGGGTGGCGCAGTGGGCATCAACCGAACCTTTAACCCCGGCATGGATGACTGCGGGCAAAGTGCATTATTTTTCGAGTCCCTCCTTTATCCTCCTTATGGATGGAAAAGCCATTTGGAAACTAAATGGGCATCAAGTCGAAGTTTCTTATGGACAGCTTATCGCGGTAGAAGAAAATGTGGTGATTGAAGTAATGGAGGGAGGGCTTCAGGATCTGGCAGGGTGGCATATTCAGTTCCACACGTACACAATGCTTAAGAACCAACGAGAGATCGTGAAGCATTATTGGCATGTTCCTCACGGTACTGGATACCAGAAGGTACAACTGACGGATGGAAGCTTAGGCAGCCTGAGCCAGCAGGTAAGCGGAGAAGTGTCTCAGAATCCACATGCAGTATGGGTTCGCAGACAACATCTGATTCATGAGTTGTTGGACCATCTGTACCAAGCTCAGCCGGACAAGATGCATACGACAGAAGAGAGCCTGCGTCGATCCGTTCATTACATGCAGCAGCATCATGATCAGGTGATCACACGCAAGCAGTTAGCCCAGATTTCAGGTATGAGCCCGTGGCATTATTCCCGCAAGTTTAGTGAATATTATGGAAAGCCGCCCCTCGATTTTCTGGCCTATTACCGGATCTATCGCGCACAGGAAGAGCTGGTGCTAACGTCAGCCACTTCACAGGTTATTGCCAAAAAACTCGGATTTGAAGATGCACATTATTTCAGTCGTCGTTTCAAGCAACTGACAGGCGTATCCCCAAGAGAGTATGCACAGACGCTGCCAAATCGCAGGATAGTGTGCCTTTCCCCGCTTTTTGCTGAAGTCTTAATTCATTTGGGAATCATCCCAGAGGGGGTGATGGTAACCCCTTTGCTGTTGCCCGAGCATCAATATGAACTGTTTCAAACGCATCAGATACAGATGCTGGAGGCGTCACCCTATGGAATGGATGTCGAGGCGATTCGGCACATGCAGCCTGAGCTCCTGATTGGAAATGTGTGGTCTGACGAATACAGGCACCAGTTACGTACAATTGCGCCATGGATCGGGGGAATGAATATGGAAATGGGAAGTGTGCTACACCAATGTTCAATATGGTTTCACAAGCAAGAAGAGGGGAGACAGCTTCAACTCCGGATGACAAACGAAGTGGAGACTGCACGCCAGCAGTTGCAAAGTGTGATTGAATCTGGTGCAACCTTCATGGTATTGCGAGTGGAACCATTCGGGTATCGATATTTGGGGGGCCAGTCTGGCGGAGCATCCCGATTGCTGTTTGGACAGCTTGGATTGTCTCTTCCAGACGCACTGATCGATGGTAAAGCGTGGTTCAATCCTTGTTCCCTTGACATGCTGATGCAGGCTAATCCGGATTACCTGTTTGTGGAGAGGCGCGTCATGTTGCATTTTAATGTGGAAGATAACATGAGGAATCTATTGGGCAGCAGTGTGTGGAAAGAATTAAAGGCAGTCCAGAGCCATCAGGTGTTCGATATAGATACCCGTCTGTGGGTAGAAGGTCGCGGGATTATAGGGCAATCATTGATCCTGAACGAAATTGTGAAATATGTAAATGGAAAAGCAGAGCACTAGAGCACAATAATCCAACTGAATACGCACGATATGCTATGGAAGAGACACTTCTTATTTGATACTATTTGATAATAATTATCATTATCAATATACATAAGGGGCGAAGTATATCATGTTACGAAGTTTTAAAGGGTTGGCCATCATGCTGTTGGTGATCAGTATGATGCTGGCGGCATGTTCCGGTGGAACTACTGAAGAGAACGCTACAGCTGGTACAGCAGGTACTCCAACTGAAGGAGCAGCGAATACAACAGAAGAAGCAGCTAATGAGAGTGGGACTAAGGTGGTGCAGGACCAGTTTGGAGAAGTAACGATTCCGACCCATCCTCAAAATCTGGTTGTGTTTGATTCAATCTATGCCGAGTATCTGATAGAGATGGGTGTCACACCCCAAATCGTTTTGTTAACTCCAGAAGTGGAAGCGGAATACCGCCCTGATTATTTGAAAGAACACGGGGTCCAGATCATTGAAGTTGAGCAATATCAATATAACTATGAGCAGTTGCTGGCGTTGTCACCGGATATGATCCTTGCAGCTGGCGAAGGTATGGAACAGGGCGTATATGATGAATTGTCCAAAATCGCTCCTACGGTGGCACTGGATGCCAACAGTGAAATGAAACGTGCTATGCCAAAGCTGGCTGCCATATTTGATAAGACCGAAGAATCTGCCAAAGTATTGGCTGAATTCGATGAGAAAGCCTCACAAGCAAAAGAGAAAATTGCCGCAGCTCTCGGAGACAAGACTGTATTGGTTCTTCGGGTTGAGCACAATCGTTACCGTTTCATGGGTCCCAAAGGAGGAAGCAGCAGTGTTTTCTTCTATGATATCCTGGGTCTGAATAGCCCTGAAGCGATCAAAGACTCTACAGATTGGTTTAGCCAGTTCTCACTGGAATTTTTGCCTGAGATGAATCCGGATTATATCTTCCTGGAAGACAGAACCCTCGTAGGTTATGACACAAAGAAATCTATGGAAGATCTGAAAGCAAGCCAAGTGTGGTCAAATCTGGAGGCTGTGAAGAATGATCATGTCTTCCCGTTGAAGACAAGCCAATTCGTATCAGGTGTGGGTCCGATTGGCTCTGTAAAATTAATGGACTATGTTGTTGAAAAGTTGGTGCCTTAAATGACAACGGAGACACAATTGGATATCTACGATATTACCATCGTTGGTGGTGGGCCAGCTGGCATGTATGCCTCATTTTATAGTGGTATGAGAGCCATGCGTACCAAGATCATCGAAGCCAAGCAGGAACTGGGCGGATTCATGCGTACCTACCCGGAGAAGCTGATCTGGGATGTGGGCGGGATTGATCCGATCCGCTGCGAGAAGCTGATTGAATCACTGGAGAGACAGGCGAGAACGTTTGATCCAACGATTGTGTTTGGGCAGGAAATCGCCGAGCTTGAACGACGTGAGGATGGTGTATTTGTACTCATGTCCAAAACAGGCGAGCGTCATTACACACGTACTATCCTGTTATGTGCGGGCAGAGGCATGACGCAGGTGCAAAAGCTGGATGTCGAGGGTGCCAATCGGTATGAACTGACGAATCTGCACTATACGGTAACTGATCTATCTCGATTTGCCGGGAAGCGTGTTCTGATCTCGGGTGGCGGCGATTCCGCAGTTGACTGGGCGAATGAAATGGGCAAAATAGCAAGTAAAGTTACGGTGGCACACAGACGTCATGAATTTACCGGACATGAGTCGCCGGTTGCCCAGATGAAAGCTCAAGCAAACGTCATGACGCCATATAGCATTTCACGTTTATACGGTACAGGTGACCAAATCGACCGTGTCGAGCTGGCTCATGTAGAAACCGGTGAGATCACACATGTTGAAGTGGATGAAGTTGTCGTAAGCCATGGGTATGATCGTGATTTTGGCAACCTCGTGCAGTGGGGGCTGGCGCGTGAAGATTACGGCGTGTCCGTTGATCAGCGCATGCGTACCAA
This sequence comes from Paenibacillus sp. ClWae2A, assembly GCF_032452295.1. Lineage (NCBI taxonomy): Bacteria > Bacillati > Bacillota > Bacilli > Caryophanales > Paenibacillaceae > Paenibacillus > Paenibacillus sp. ClWae2A. The sequence goes on along the minus strand of NZ_JAULSQ010000003.1, from coordinate 680,056 downwards.
CATTCCAGGCATATTCGGAGCAGGTGATTTCATTACTTATGGAAGCAAAGTCAGGCTGATCGCTGGTGCTTTTAACGATGCGGTGCTCGCAGTTAACAGTGCCAAGACGTATCTGGAACCTGCTGCTTCCGACATGGCGGGTGTATCCTCTCACAACGCTCGGTTCTATGAAAAAAACAAAGCCCTCTCCAATACGTAGATAGGTTCGTACGGATAGAGGAAGGGGAATTTGAAGAAGCCCGAACAAGTTCGAGATTTACTCGAACTTGCGTCGGGCTTTTTTAAATTGAATGATGAAGTAAGGAAATGAAATACAAGTTGAAGAAGTGATATAATCATAACAAAGAAATATGAAAGATCACTATGGGAGGTAGCAGATGAAAAAAATAAACAAATTTATATCTTCTCCTCTTGAGTTTGAGGTCTTGGAGCATGACCAGGTAATAGCAAAAGTGAAATTGGATTATAGTAATCAAACGGTTGATGTATGGAAAGATAAAAGTGTATCTCCTGTTTTTCTCCCTTTTCCAAGCAAGTCCAAGGTAACCGTTGGAGATGTACTGGATTACTTTGAATCCAGATGCTTCCCTCGCACCAGACACCATGCCGATAAAGTTTTGCAATCATTGGGTCTGAATGATTATGTAGCTTCGGAGATCGTAAAACAAACACATGGTGTGTTATATGATGATTATGTCTGGATTCGATTTTCTGATGAGGAGTTGTCTTGTGCTGATGTCCATCCCCGTTTTGCAGGTGAGCAAGGATTCTCGTAAGACTTTTGTCAGTAGTAGCAAGATATTGAGATATGAACACTCATTTTGTAACTAGATATTTATAGTATTTCGGCTTATGCTCATTGACGACAGCGACGTATTCAAACCAAATAAAACAGCGCCACCTGAATCATTCTGGTGGCGCTGTTTGTGTAATCTTTTTTTGAGCTGGATAAAAAGTCTTGAATCCCAGACTACCAATCTTGGCGAATGGATAGATGATTTTCTAAAGAACTCAGGACATCTTATTTGGCCTTCAGAACCTCTTTTCAAATTCTAAGGAACACCAGACACGTTATCTACGAAACCTCCTAGTAAAAACACTGAAAACGGCTTTTTAATCGGGTATAGAGTGTCTCAGGTTCCTTAGATTTCTGTAAGCGCCTCAAATCGTTGAATAAGACGCCTCAGATTCGTTAGTGCTGGCTTCTATTATTCCATTAGATTTGAAACTTGCGCTAATTCAGCTCAGTCTGTCCACTTGCGAGTCGATCTGCGATCTCTTCGGCTTGCAGAATGGAGGTATAGGGATCAGCGGTGAAATATTTATGGATATCCAGTTTGAAGATATGCTTGTTCTGCACCGCGGGCAGATTGTCCCAGACGTTAGGCAAAAGGGAGTGATCCTTCGTACCTTCTGTAACCATCATCAGCAGGTAATCACCCACGTACTCGCCGAAAACCTCCGCGCTCGCTTCGAGGTTTTCTTTGCCTTGGTCCAGAAGATCTGACTTTACCTTGGGTGCCGGAGTTAGTCCAAGCAGTTCATAGGCTGCTCTTCCACCACGATTGGCGCTGTTGCCGATAATGGCTGGGTTTTTCAAAAAGTTAAAATCGGCAACGGTGAAGGTGGCACCGTCTGGAATTACACCTTTAATTTTGGCCTGAGCAGCTGTGATCCGTTGTTTAAACGATTCGTTCCACGCAATGGCTTCTGCTTCGCGATTCAGAATCTCGCCCATGGCGGTCACCTCGGCTTCCATGGAATCATACTGATCGGGTACGAATACAACAGTCGGAGCGATTTTGGAATAGGTCTGAAATTTCTCCTGGTCCCATGTGATAATCAGATCCGGTTCCAGCTCTACCATTTTCTCAAGCGAAACCTCACTATGGTTACCCAAATCTGCGCTATCCTCAAGCTTGTCACGCAGGAACATTCCATAATCCAGCAGGCTGCTCGGTACACCAACAGGTGTTACCCCTACAGCCAGAACATGTCCTATATTCCAATCAACAACTACCCGCTCCGGGTTGAGGGGGACTGTAACGTCTCCCATCATTGTGGAGATTGTTCTTGTCTGTGGTGCGGTGCTTTCTGTTTCTGTCGTGACGGGTTCCACCGTCTCTTTTTGGGTACAACCACTAATGAATATGGCCATAATCACCAAAACAGGCAAGGCCATACGATACCAAGCTTTCTTAAACAACATGACGAACCCTCTTTCTAATTGATAATGATTTTCATTTAATATAACTCTAGAGGCAATTCGACGATTGCACAATAACCGATTCGGAAGCGGAAGCATAACCATTTCAGAACTTAATCGACTGGTTGAACTGAGAATGATTATCATATATGATGGGGCAAAGCTTTGGATGTGGTAACGAAGAAACAAAGAAAGGTCCATGACGATGAACATAGAAGAATACGGGGCATTATGGGAGCATATAACAATCCGATTACTGGATATTCGAATCATAACCGTTAACATCAGTGAAGATCCTAATACGTGGATACTTCCCTCGAATGCTTTTTTATTAATTACGAATGGCAAGGGGAAGATCTGGCTTGGGCAGGCGATGCATCAGATTAAAGGGACATATATTCTGCACGCCTCCAAAGGAACGCGCCTGGATTGTCTAGCTAAGAAGTCGATGGAAATACATGTGTTGTCGTATTCGTCACCAGAGTCAGAGAAGCTAAATACTGAAAGATCCCAAACATATAATGGGGTAGAGTCTTTGCAAGTCAGTTTTGGTTTTGAACCAGCGTATCCATTGCCATTCATTGAAATCATGCAGTTGATATACAGACAGTGGAATGAACTACAGTCAGCAGGCCGAATTCAAACCAAGGCGTTGTTCTACCAGTGGCTTGCCGAGATGTTGAAACAAATGCTGGAGCAGAGGAAGAACCGAACCAAGCTGGATCGAGTAGATCAGGCGGTGCATTATCTGAAACGTCACTACGCGGAACCACTCAAGATGGAACAGGTAGCTGATATGTTGGAATGCAGTCCAAGGTATCTGAACCAATTGTTTCAGCTTCAATTAAATACGAGTCCCAGTCGTGTGCTATCTCAGATTCGGATGGAACAGGCGATGAAACTATTGGTGAGCACCAAAGGGACCTTACAGGAAATCGCGGAGAGAGTAGGCTATGAGAACGGCTATACGCTAAGTCGTTATTTCAAGAAACATTATGGTGTTTCTCCCGAGTTTTACAGAAAACGTCGAGAGAGCATTATTCAAGATATAGCCCCGAATACATTCCAACCAAACACTCTTCTGAAAAGTCATTATCCGGAATGGAGCGAACGAGCGGTACCCATACTTGAAGTTGATCAGATCCGGCCAGCACAGGATAGTGTAAATTTGAAAGGAGTCCAAGTGAGGAAGTCCTCGGAGCCCGCGATACCAAGAGCCAGAACTCGGATATTGGCCACAAGCATGGGCGAGATTATGATACCGAACAAGCCTAGCCGTGTTGTTGTGGACTGGAATTTGGGAGAAGTGCTGGCATTGGGGGTAACCCCTCTTGGAGCGCCACACTCACTCATTGAGAGCAACCAAATGCTGGAGCCCTATATCTATGACCAAGTACAGGATATCGGCAATCATAATTTTATCTCACTTGAAAAAGTGCTTGAACTGGAACCGGATCTGATTATCACCTGGAATCCTGCTGCTTATGCTTCCTATGCCCGGATTGCACCTACGGTGGTCTATGGAGGGAATGGTTACGCATCTGTCGCGGAGGAAATCCGTGAGATGGGACGTATTTTGAATCGCCATACAGAAGCCGAAACATGGATTAAGGAATACGGGCGGAGAGTACATACTTTGCAACAAACCATCACGGGCAAGGTCTCCGCAGAGAAGACATTTACCGTCATTGATCCGAATTGGGGAGAACATATTACCCTTGTGGGAAATACGGGAACTCGTGGAGGTAAAGCAGCCTACGGGTTACTGAACTTGAAGCCAGCAGGCAAGGTTCGCCAGGAACTGTTGGAACCGGGTCTGGAATACCTGGATATTGCGCGGAGTGCGGTAGGTGGGTACTTGGAGGACTACCTCTTGGTGTTAGATAACGGTCCAAGATATGGGTTTGATGATCAAGCCTTAGGTAAACCATGGGAAAAATCCATCGAGACAGATCACTGCCGTGTTATTAGTCTTGACTGGAATAGATATTTCCTCTCTGACCCGTTGTCTGCGGTGCTTCAAGCAGAGGAAATGGCAGCCCGGATTATGGGACATTAATTGTCACTCACGTAATGAGCAGTAAGACTTATCGATCAGATATTTCATATATGCTTATCCCGAATTTAGCCGACCTTATATGTGAATATCTGGTGAATTTCTTGCTGTATAAGTCCATGATGGTTTGTTCTCCATTATACTTAATGAAAAGGGACGAGGAGAGGGGCTCCAGATGAAAAAACAAATGATGATCATTGCAAGTATTGCAATTGTAATTGTGATCGGAACCTACCTATTTGCAAGTAACACGGGCAAGGAAGAGGCAGGTACAGCCAATGCGCCCAACATCAAAAAAATGGTGGAAGATATCAGCACAAAAAAAGAGACACCGGAATCTGCCTCCATTAATGCCAAACAGTTAATCGTTACAGATCAAGATAAACATACCACTACCTATGATTTGCCTGAAAATGAATTTTTCCTTTCGATTGCACCCTATGTGGACCAGACCCATCCGTGTGCAATGCATAGCCTGACCGGTTGTCAGGGGGAAATGAACAATAAGGAATTCAGCGTTACCATTCACGATTCTCAGGGCAACACTTTTATGAAAGATGAAGTGATCAAATCTGGTGCGAACGGATTTATGGATTTTTGGGTGCCTAGAGACAGAACCTATCTGATTCGTATTGTTCGAGATGGAAAGGTTGCAGAAAAACAATTGTCCACATATGAAAATGATAATACATGCATCACTACGATGCAGTTGAGTTAATGAAAACAGTTAAACAATCGTAGGGAAGGATTGCCGTTGAGCGATCCTTTCCTTTTTTATTTCATAAAAGAATGGGAATAAGGTACTTTGCATTGACAAAAATCAATTCCTACGGCATAATCCAATAGTGATAATGATAATTGTTATCATATAAATACATACAAACAGGGGAGATACAGATATGAAAAAAGGGTTAAACGGATTGTTGATCATGCTGGCCTTTGTGCTGGTTTTGGCGGGTTGTGGTAAAACCACGACTACAACAGAACCAAGTCAAGGTACTGACTCGGGTAGTGCTCCGGCTGAAGAGACAGCAGGTCCTGTTACCGTGAAGCATAAACGTGGAGAGCTTAAGCTGGACAAGCCAGCAGAACGTGTCGTTACGCTTGAATGGACATATACGGAAGATGTCGTTGCCTTGGGTGTTCAACCAGTAGGTAATGCAGATAACGCTAACTATAAAGTGTGGGTAACATCCGAAGCAGCATTGGATGACAGTGTAACGGATATCGGAACACGCAGTGAACCGAATCTGGAAGCTATTGCTGCATTGAAGCCAGATCTCATCATTGCTAATGCAGATAATAATACGGCGGTCTATGATCAGCTGAATGCAATTGCACCAACAATCGAATTCGATCCGTACGATGGAGACGGTTATAACTATGATAAAATGACAGAAATTTTCAACTCGATTGCAACAGCTCTTGGCAAAGAGGACAAAGCAAAAGAAGTTCTTAGTGATCTCGATCAGCATTATGTAGAAGCCAAAGAAAAACTGGCTGCTGCGGGTAAAGAAAACTTCAACTTTGCACTGACACAAGCGTTCACATATCAAAATGCAGTCAGCCTGCGTATGTTCACCGATAACTCGGTCGTGATTGGTACATTGGAGAAAATCGGACTGGTTAACGACTGGCAGCCGGACAAAGTTGAGAACTATGGCTTCTCTACAGTAGGCATTGAATCCTTAACCGATGTGCAGGACAGTAACTTCATTTATATTACACAGCCAAACGATGACGTCTTTGGCACAGCAATGAAAGATAACTCGGTTTGGAACGGACTGAACTTTGTGAAGGAAAAACGCACATATCAACTGGATAGCACAACATGGACATTTGGTGGACCGATCTCCTCCAAAGTATTGGTTGATGGCGTAGTAGAGGCGATTACCAAATGAGTTCGGTTCAAGGAGCTAAGCCAACGATGAATTGGCGCACAATAAGCATATATGGGGGCGGTCTAACCGCTCTCATCGTGCTTTTTTTTGTAAGTCTGTGTTATGGAGAGGCGTCCATTCCTTTACATGTCGTTTGGGACGCACTTACAGGCAGACAGGATACATTAGAGCACAATATGGTCTGGGATTTGCGCATGCCGCGTACAGTGATTGGTATTCTTGCAGGTGGCGCACTGGCTGTTGCGGGTGCTTTACTTCAGACGATTACTCGTAATCCACTGGCTGCTTCAGATACGCTGGGCATTAATGCAGGAGCATACTTTGTGGTGGTGCTGGGAGCTATCGCGTTTCCAGGTCTATTAAGTCAGTCGCCTTTTCTCTTCGCAGCTCTTGGTGGTCTGCTGGCAGCATTTGCGGCTTATTTCATGGGCGGCGGACGAACATCAAGCCCGGTTCGACTTGCGTTGTCCGGTATGATTGTATCGATGGTGCTTGGTTCATTTACAAGCGCATTACATATTTTTTTCTCCATGGAGACGCAAGGGTTATTTCTTTGGGGTTCCGGAACACTTGTCCAGAATGACTGGAGTGGTGTGTCCTATGCTTGGCCTTGGGTGGTTGGTATTACCCTTCTCGCGTTAGTCCTGTCTAGACAGTGGGATATGCTGGAGTTGGATGAATCAACGGCTTCTTCCTTGGGACAAAAGGTTGCATTGGCTCGTGCAGGAGGGTTAATACTTGCTGTATTACTGGCCGCCGTGATTGTCAGTGTAATCGGACCGATCGGCTTCGTGGGACTGGTTGCACCTCATCTGGTTCGATTGAGTGGCGTACGTTCCAACCGATTACTTTTACCCGGTGTGTTCATATGGGGCGCAGCACTCTTGGTTGGAGCAGATGTCCTCGCCAAGATGGTGCATAACTCCAGCATGGAGCTGCCAACGGGTGCCGTTATGGCGATCATTGGTGCACCGTGGCTCATCTGGCTTGTTCTTACACGCATGAAGGCTGCGAACGGATCAGGCATGTCTACTTCAATGAGCACCGGAGGAGCTGCGCGTCGCTTTGCATTTGGCCCGATGGCTGTATTATTCTCAGTCATAACGGTCGTGCTTATCTTGCTCAGTACAATGTTTGGCGGTATGCGGATTCCACTGGCCGATTGGTTGCCGAGCCTATTCCAGTCGGATGGACTGTTCTCCGCGCTGATTCAGCTTCGGATTCCGCGTACCCTTGTTGCCGCAGGTGCAGGAGCTGCACTGGCAATCAGTGGTGTGCTCATTCAGATGGCGGTACGTAACCCGCTGGCGGATGCTTCAATTGTCGGGGTGTCTTCTGGTGCAGGGCTTGGAGCGATGATGGTCATCATCTTATGGCCGGGTCTCCCGGCATACTTGCTGCCGATCGCGGCTATCGTCGGTGCTGGCATTGCCGCAGTGGTTGTGTTCTCCCTCTCTTGGAAGAAAGGACTGAACCCTTCGGCGGTTGTGTTGCTAGGGATCGCGATGTCTGCCATTGCTGGAGCCGGTATTCAGATTCTGATTGTCCGTGGTGCGGTATACGGTAGCAGCGGATATATCTGGCTGACAGGAAGCACCTATGCTCGTACCTGGGAACAGGTGAGGGTTATCGGATTATTTTTAGTTATTCTGGTACCGGTGGCTTGGTGGCTGGCACGCAGATTCGAACTGCTGGTATTCGACGACAATAGTGCATCTGGGCTTGGTCTCGGAGTACGTCGTACACGTTTATTAGCCATGACAGTTGGTGTATTACTTGCAGCAGGTGCAGTTGCTTGTGTAGGAACCGTTGGTTTTATCGGCCTGATTGCACCACATATGGTACGGCTACTGACGGGGAATAAGTTAAGACGTTCGATGTTCCTATCCGCATTAGCAGGTGCAGTCATGCTGGTGCTCGCCGACACAATCGGCAGAACCGTCATGGCACCAACAGAGATTCCATCAGGCATACTTATTGCGATCATTGGAACGCCGTACTTCCTGTATCTGATGTATCGTTCTAACTGGCGCAAGTCTGTATAAATTGTTGAAACCGGAAGCCTGCTCCCCGAGCAGGCTTTTTGCTGTCACTTGGCACCATTCAGCCGCCAGCTTAAAATCCCGTTTAACCGCTCTTCGTAGATAATGGTTTCTTGGACCCTGGTAGGCACAACAGAAGTAGCATCACCCAGTGAATGTCTGGTCCCACACCAAATGACAAAATCCCCTCACGTCTACAAGAAGTAGAGATCACGTTATCAAACGTGAAACTCTTACTGCCTGTGGACCTTGAGGGGATTTTTGCTTGAGCACATTATATGATGCTCCCGTTAGCTGGATTTCAGAATCCCGCTGTCATCGACGGATTGTACGGCTTGCTGCAATATTTCAATATCCTGAACAAGCGCGAATCGAACGTAACCTTCGCCTGAAGGACCAAAGGCACTGCCTGGGGTTGCAATGACACCCGCATGTGTGACCAGATCCATGGCAAATTGCTCCGAACTGTCGTAGTGAGCGGGAATGCGGCTCCAGACAAACATGGTTGCTTCCGGTTTGGCAATAGGCCAACCGAGATTGCTGAAGCCCTCACAGAGGATGTCTCTGCGCTGTTCATAAATAGCTCTGACCCGTTCAACCTCGGATTGATCTCCGGTAATGGCGGCAATTGCTGCTTTTTGGATCGGTAGGAACATGCCGTAATCCATATTGGATTTTAGCTTTTTCAGCATGGAGACCATGGTTGTATTGCCCACACAGAAACCGATTCGAGCTCCGGCCAGACCATACGTTTTTGACAGGGAATTAAATTCCACACCGACGTCCATGGCGCCAGGAAACGCGAGGAAGCTTCCACATGACTTTCCGTCAAATACGAGTTCGCTGTACGCATTATCGTGGAGCACGATAATATCATACTTCTTGGCAAAGGCAATCAGGTCGAGATAGAACTGATCCGGTGCCATCGCGGTTGTCGGATTGTTAGGATAGGAGACCAGCATGAATTTTGCTCGCTGAGCGATATCTTCCGGTATATCCTGAAGCTGAATAACATACCCGTTTTCTTCTTTTTGTGGCATATAATACAGTTCTGCACCTGCCAGTAGCGGTCCATCCGCGAAGACGGGATAGCAGGGGTCAGGGACCAGCACCAGATCACCTTCATCTACAATAGAGAGGGATATATGTGCCAGCCCTTCCTGTGAACCGAGCAAGGAACAGATTTGTGTTGCCGGGTCCAGATCAACCTGATAGCGCTGCTTGTACCAATCGCTCGTAGCTTGCAGCAACTCACTCTGATCATTTACAGCATATATATAATTAGCCGGATCAGCTGCGGCCTCGCATAATGCAGTTATAATATGCTGCGCAGGTGGGATATTCGGCGTACCCACACTTAGATCAATAACGGGCTGCCCGTTCTCCAGTCTGCGGCGCTTGATCTCCAGCAACCGGGTGAAAATTCCTTCGTTGAAATGATCCATTCGTTTGGCAAAGTTCATGATGATGATTCAGCCTCCAATCCTCTTCGTACACATATTCATTAATAATAAATGGACAGCGACTAAAAGAGAAGAGTAGGGGAAAGCTTGCGGATTATGACTTTACTTTAAACTGGCTTAGTTCGTCTTGCAGTTTGCCAGATAGCTGGTTCAACTGTTTTGACAGATCCGCTACCTCTTCGATACTATCCAGCTGCTCCTGTGTGCTGGCACTTACTTCTTCCGTCGATGCCGAGTTCTCCTCTGTGGTGGAAGAGATAATCTCCAGTGCCTGGAATATCTCATCTTTGTGTTTGTGTACATTGGCGGTATTGCTGGTAATCTGCATCATACGTTGCTGCAGATCTTTCAGGTCTTGGTTAATACTAAAGAATACATGTTTGGTATCTTCTACAGATTTGGCATTTTCTTCCGCAATCTTCATACCGCGCATGGTATGTTCAACCGATAGGGTTGTTTTCTCTTCAATAACATTTACCTTTTTGTTGATTTCCTCTGTTGCCTGAGCCGTCTGTTCTGCAAGTTTGCGGACCTCTTCGGCAACGACGGCAAATCCTCTTCCATGTTCGCCAGCACGTGCAGCCTCAATGGAGGCATTCAGGGCGAGCAGGTTCGTCTGAGAGGCAATCTGTTTGACCGTATCCACAAAACTGGATATTTCATTCCGACTCAGGTCAATCTCCTGGATAATAGAGGACACTGCTTGGGTGGACTGATGGTTTTCCTCGGACCATTTCGATAACTGTTCCACGACCGCAAGTCCTTGGCTGCTTTGATCAGCAGATGTCTGCACGACCGTTCCCATAGCCTGAGCATCGGTAGCAATTTCATCGATTTGGCTGGATAACGAGCCTGTTTTGCGTAAAATATTTTCCGTTTCGATGGACTGATAATTCGTTGCATTGGCAATCTCGTTGATGGCTGTTGATGTGTCATTCATGGTCACAGCCGTTCGTGAGGAGATGGCTTGCAGATCATTCGACGACTGGTTCAGGATTTGCGCCGAGCTGCCGACCATTTGCAGCATGCCCTGAATTTTCTGCACCATGGAATTCAAACCTGTGGCGATCTGTCCAATTTCATTATTAGATTTGATATCCAGTTTGACAGTCAGGTCACCTTGTTCAATCTGTTTAATCTTGGCCAGCAGCTGTGGTATGGAGCGTAACAGACGGCGAAGGGTAATGTAACAGATAATCACAAGCAGAAGGGTGGCTGCAGCAAAACCGCCAAGCGTAATCCACGTGAACGTTTTTAATTCCGCGAGAACTTCTTCTTCGGATATGGTCAGACCAACGGACCATCCCGTATCCTTGCTGGTAGCGTAGCCGATATAACGACGTTCCCCATTATCGTTCATAAGCTGTACGCCGTTTTCACCGGCAAGCATTTTCTTGCCGATGTCCCCCATGTCCCCCGTACTGTCCAGGATGTTCTCCTTCAATACCTTCTCTTGATCCGGATGGTACAGAATTTCCCCGCTCTTGGACAGCAACATGGAATAGCCCGTGCTTCCAAGGGAATAACTCTCCATAATCGCCGGAATATCCTTGAATGCAATATCCGCTGCGGCAAAGCCGATCGTGTTGTTGTTGTCGTCTTTGATCGGATAAAAGATACCCATGAGTACATCGCCTGCTGCAATATCAATGTACGGATCGGAGAAATAAAGTCCGTCTGCGGCGGTAACCGGCTTGTAGTATGGCCGCGACTGGATATCAAAGTCCGGTGCAGATACGACACCATCATTTTGAATCCAAAACCCTTTTCCATCCAGACCCGCAACCCAAGCATCGGCGAACGAAGGTTCAGCCTTAACGATAGCGGCCAGTGTCGCCTGTGTTTCCGCAGCGTAGGTTGAACTTGCCGCATCCGCAGCAGATGCTGTTGTTTCTATGTATTGCTGAAATAATGTGTTGGTGGACATTTGCTTGACCAGCGCACCTTTTTCCTTAAATAGTGCATCAAATTCACTAACAATGGCTTGTGTCTTGGTCTGGAGCATGGATTCCTGCTGTTTCACCAGTATGTTTCGTGTGCTTGCAAACATAAATGTTCCCAGCACAGCAAAGACAACTACGATAATGACGAGCAGCACAATGGACAACGTATTTGCCATACTGGATGTCCGTGCTCCCGTTTTCCCCCACTTGTTCAACATATTCGACATATTCCATCTCCCCCAGATGAGTAATAAAAAGCTCGAAACGCCTAAGTTATATGTCGGCACATTCTATAGTTTTCTGTAGATTTCTGTCGAATAATCCTGAAAGCAACGGGAAGCAAAGGCACGATAAAATGAGAAGAATGAAGGGGATGGATGAAAAGAGGATAGGTACGAAAAAACAGGGTTCAGTAGTGGTTCATTCAGGTAATGTTGTTTATAATGGAATGAATTGGAACTATGGTTTGGAAAAGGGGGATTATCTGTGAGTGAGTTATGGCATGCTTCAATACAGGGGGTTCCATGGAATGCCGAAAAGATGCACCAGGCGGTGCATCTGTTGCGGCGCAAAGCAACGGTTCATTTTCGCTTTGGCGCGGATACATACGAGGACCTTGCCGAGCTTGATGCCAAAGTGTTCTTTGCCCGGCCGGATCTGATCCTGCATATATCGCATATGGACCCCAAAGGGGTATATACATCCGGATTTTTGGGGCGACTGGCACAGTTGAAGCATGTGTCCGCCTTGCAGCTTGATCTTTCGCAGGCACAGGATTTGACGATTCTGGGTGCGATGGAGCAGATGCAGTTTCTAAGATTGAATTCACCTGCAAAGGCGACCGTGCTCGATTTTATTAAACACTACAAACGATTGACCTTTCTTGAATTACGTGGCAAATTCAACGGATTGGCTTCCATTGCAGCATGCCACCAACTGCATACGCTCATTCTGAACTGCACGGTTGAAAGTGTTGATGTGTTGGCGGAACTGCCCATGCTTCAGTATCTGTCCCTGGATCACTGTGAGTTAAAAGGGGGACTGGATGTATTGACACAGTCGACCCTCTCAATGTTGAAGCTAAGCTCTGTCCGCAAGCTGACGAGTATTCAGGGACTCGAACAGATGCGCGGGCTGGAATATCTGCATCTGTCCTTGCCCAAGCTGGAGCAGTTATGCGACTTTTCCCATATGACCTCTCTCAGACAGCTCGAACTGGACTATATGAAATCGTTGCGGGATACCAAACATCTATGGACAGCTGGCACTTTGGAGTCTATTGAACTGAAAGAGATTAATACGGCACTCAAGGCGGATTCGTTTGCTGGACTGACCGGGATGGAGAACTTGCTCCAAATCGATTTTCGTTTTATCGATGTTAACAAAGGACGGATTGCAGCTATGCGTGATCACCTGGCCAAGGCCGGAAAATCCCATTTGTTATATGAAAATATCCCTGAGCATGAACGTCTGAATTCCATAGGTATTGCGCACTTGTCGCATATATTAATGTAAACGGGCTTCTGTCCAGCATGTGTATACAGAGCGAACTCCGGTGAACGGACCGATTGAGGCGGGCAGATACCATTTCTATCTAGGTGTTCATATCCGTTAAGGCGGGTATGTTGATCTCTTTCACGCAGGCCGCTTTGGACAAGCTGATGATACATCGAACGATGGCGACCATATCCTGCAGGGGAATGCGGGTCCCATCATACTCGGCCAGTGCACGTTCCATCCCGTCTTCATAAGGAATTTCTGCCGCCAGTTCTCCCGGGTTGATGCATGTCACCGCGATGCGGTCATTTCTCGTATGCTCTCTTAGAGCTTCCGTAATACCCCGTATGGCAAATTTGGAGGCGACAAAAGAAACCTGGCTGCTGCCTGCATTGCTCAAACCGGCTGTTGAACCGATCAGGATGATCTTGCCTGCTTCAGACTGGCGGAGCTGAGGCAGTAAAGCTTGTATACATACAATTGTAGAAGTCACATTCACATGGATCAGTTGACTGATATCTGCGGGTTCATCTCGATCAAACGTATAGTGCTCTTCAAATCCCTCCTTTTCCCAGATCCCCACGTTATAAATAAGCACATCCAACTTCTCGCCTTGAAGTTGGCTGGCAACTTGCTCCGCGGCCTGAAGCTCGGAAAGATCAGCCTGAATCCATATTCGCTTCACGCCATCCTCCACGGACAGACTTTCCGGCTTGCTGCGGGAGACCACCCAAACTTTATCACCGGATTGTGGCACGCCTCGAACGAATGCATCACCTAATCCCTTGCTTGCACCGAAGACAATTATATTTTTCAAATAAAACCCTCCTTATCGATTAGAATTTAATAATACTTACATTGATCTATATCTTACTATAGAGGTGATATATGGAACATGAAGTTTACATGAGGTATGTTTCATCCTTGTCAAGATTCGGGATTTTTGAGGATAAAAGGCGAAGATCTTCATAAGTAATGTACTGAAAAGGACCTGGCTCCACACATGGTGAAGTTCCAGGTCCTGATTAATAAGCGAATAAAACAACATTTAGTCTACGCGGAAATAATCGAAATCTGCATATCCTCCAGTAGACTTCGTTGCATAATTGAATAGTGCAAACCGGTATCCCATAAAGTGTGGCAGTGTGTAAGACATTTGAAGTGTATTGCCAATGGTTGTCCAGTTGCTGCCATCCAGACTATAAGCAAAGTAGGCTTTGTCGGTCTGGTTCGTAAAATCACAGATGACGCGGAGATAGATTCTGTTCTGGTTTAATGGCACAGTTGCTACTTCGGTCATGGTGCCGGAACTGGCATTAGCCATAATAATAGATTTGGTGCTGCCCGTCATTTTAACGCCGACAAAACCATATCTGGCCTGAAAAGCAGCGAGTCCAGCATAATCACCATCCTTCATGCCTGCTGTATCCAAAGCGGTCATCCCCGTGCTTTTTGGACCAAAGGTTCGTTGTGTCAGCGTGTTGCGGGCTTCTAACAGGTTTTTGCTGATTTTGCCTGCAGTTAACCGCATGAAACCGGGCCGCTGGAGCAGGGACCAGTTGGCAGCATCAGGGTTATGATTCCACTGCCAGAAAGTAGCGAGACTGGATGTACCGGAAGATGAATTGCTCGTCAGGGAGACGTCATCCACATAAAATGCCATCAAATCATTGGTCGGGTCCGGATTCGAGTTATACGGTGTTTCCACAAAAATAAAGCTTTGGGACAGGTCTGCATTCGATGGAACGGTATACGTACCTTGAATGGTGCCCCACTGTCCGCGGGTTAACGTCGCACTGCCCATAATGGTAATTCCGGTATAACTTGCACCGTTCTGGATGCTAAGATTGAACGTTTTGGTTGCAGGACCAGTAGTGTATTTGATCTTAGCCGAAAAAGAGTATGTTCCTCCTGGTACCAGCTTGCCTGTAACCATCTGTTTGGCTCCGCCTGCTGTCTGCTGTCTGCCGCTGACGAGCATGCTTTTTGTACCGCTAACAGCTTCGGCATTCGTTGAGTTGATGGTTGCCGTATTGTTGCTGGTCCACGGCTGAATGTTACTGTCCTCAAAGCCGCCGTTCACTAACAGTTGCGTTACTGAGGGTGTGCCTGATGTGGTTGCGTTGAACTCATCGGACCCGTAGATTTTGGCAGCAGGCTGACCTTCAACGGGCATATTCATGTTAAGGGGAACCTTGCCGTTCACCCCAAACACAGGCCAGTTATCCGACCACGTCACCGGAACGAGGTAGGGGATGCGCCCAATGGCCCCGCTATCACGAAACAGCAAGCCGTACCAAGCGCCGGATGCGGTATCCACGATGCCTCCTTGGGCGATTCCCGAGTCTCTTAGTACAACTTTACCTGTGTATGGACCTGTCAATGTGTTTGCACGATAGGCAAGCTGAATGCGGCCGTCACCCGAAGGCCAGGCAATCAGGAATACATAGTACATGCCATTGATCTTCTGAATGTGTGCTCCTTCTGCCTTTACAATCATGTTGGAGCCAGCTACACTGCTCGCGTTTGGAATCAGGACCTGATTGAGCCCGCCGGACTTGACGGCCTTGGCATCAGGTGTCAACTCAACGATACTGATGTTATCACTGCCGTGAACAAGAAAGGTCCGATTCCCGTCAAACAAAAGGGAGGGGTCATGGTAATAGCTGTTCAATGTGTAAGGTGTCCATGGCCCTGTTTCAATATTGCTGGTTTGGTAAATATACGTTTTGCCCGTGGAAAGCGAGCCAAAGGCCACGTAATATATACCGTTGTTGTACCGCAAGCTGCTCGCCCAGGAACCGCGTCCATACTCGTTTTGTCCATTGTTCAGATTCTGTATATCCCCGTTTCCAAGCGTATCATATACATAGTTTACGATGCTCCAGTTGACCAGATCATAAGACTTCATGACGGGTACTCCCGGATTCATATGCATCGTTGTGCTTGTCATATAAAAGGCATTGCCCACCCGAATGACGTCACTGTCAGGAACATCCGCGTAAATTACGGGATTGCTGAACGTTGCTGCGGAAGCAGATGGACTTGTCAGAGGGAGTGATGCTATAAGCAAAGGAAGAGCGAGTAGAAGAGTACTCATTTTTTTCCACATATTCTATCCCCCAATCGATCATGTCTCTAGAATCATTGCGAATGTTCAAGGTAATCAATATAGGCATCCCATGTGCCATTATCCGTTGTTACGACCAGTTTAACTTCCTGATTGCCTGTAGCATGTGTGATGTTCGAGAGGGTCTGTACGGTCGGCTCCGTTCCCGTGAAGTAGAAAGAACCTGCAGTTACACCCCCGATGACAAGATCGACGCGTGCAGTATTATTGTTGTTGGAAGCACCGCGGACAGAAAAATGATGGGTCGGGAAAGCATAATATTGATTATAGGCCGCATAATCATTGTTCGCGTAAAGAGCTACTCCATTAAAAGGGGAACTGATCACGCCAGCGTATTGGCCGCCAAGCGTCATGTTTTCTGTTTCGATTCGAGTAACGGACGGATTAGGATTGGGGTTGCCGCCCGAACCGGATGTGAATTGCCAGTAGTCCAGTTTGAACAGATTTCCATTGCCCAAGCCTGTAAACACCAGATACAAACGATGTACCCCTGTAGCGTTGGTAACATTGGTCTCCATCTCGCGCCAAGTTTGCGAACCGCCAGTTGAACTTACATTAAGTGTTCCAACTAGTGGGCCTGTCGGACTGTCCAGTCGAACCTCGATGTTGCCATTTCCGGTAGAAGCGACATTAGCCTTGAATTTGGAGGCTCCAGCCGAGCCAAAATCAACATTGCCGACCGCGATCCAATCCCCGTTATGAATATTAGTGACATTCTGATTGGCTACAGGTCCACCGCTCGCTTGACTTGGTTCAGTGTTAATTCCTGCTTGCCAGCCAATGGTTTCGGCTTCAACCCGGACATACGGGTTGAGGTTAGTAATCTGAGGTACACCTGTCATATTCCCTTGAACCTCCTGGATTGTTCCATCTGCATTATGTGTCAGTTTGTTGATATGTGTGGAACGGTACCCTTTACCATCACCGAGGAATGCTTTGCTTACCGTTTGTGCATGGTACGCCACATACCATTCGTTGTTGAACTGGAACACGGCATGGTGGTTATTGCCGCCTACGCCGAAGAACGTGCCGGGATTTTTCAGGAAGTGTCCTTTATACGTGAAAGGCCCCATCGGGCTGTCACTGACCATGTATCCAATCTCACCTTTTGGATATGCAGTGGGATGTGTTCCCGCGAAGTTGATACAGTAGGAGTAATAATATTTGCCGTTATACTTGTGAATGCCGGAATCTTCAAACATATAAGGAGAATCTATAGTCACAGCACTGCCCACTACACTGGTCATGTCGGCACCGAGACGAATGACCCGAGCTGTTTTGGGATTGGCAATGGAAGCAGCGTTGGTATCGTTCGGAATGCCGCCTCCAGCATACAAGTAAGCAGAACCATCATCATCGACAAGTACAGCCGGATCAAAGAGCCAAGTTACGCCGGACATACCCGGCGTTCCGTGTGTCAGGAGGGCACGTCCGAGCGGGTCGGACCACGGTCCAATGGGGGAATCCGCCGTGAGCACGCCAATACCTCCACCGGAGTTGGCAAAATACAGGAAAAACTTTTCTTTGCCAGCAATGGTTTTCTTAGCCATGGCAGGAGCCCAGGACTGGGTAGCCCATTTGGCAATCCCTTGTCCATTATTGGCATTATTCGCACCTGCTACCGGGATGGAACCATGGTCTGTCCAGTTCACCATGTCAGCTGAAGAGATGACGTTAATTTTCCCGATCGTGCTGTACTGGTTCTCTCTGACAGAGCCGTCGCTGTTGTACAGATATGCATCACCTGTCATGTAGACATAGACCCGATTGTTATGGACGAGCACATAAGGATCGGCCCCAAGTTTATGATCGATGAGGGGATTGGAATTTCCAGGAAGTTTGGCAACGGCTGCATTGGCTGCATGGCTCGATTCAACGGGCAGGGTGACAAAGATTAGCAGACAAGACAACAACAAAACTAGCGGTTTACGAATCATACGTTTCGCCTCCATGAGATTGGATTAGTTGGTGAACTGAAATTCAGAATAGCAGAGATGTTGAAATGCCGAAAAAATGAAGAGTTGTCCCTCATGTCACCCCCTTTTTGAAATAGTTGTTAGATTGGCTGTTGGGTTAAATCTTCATGCTGTTATATATGGTTTAAGCCAGACGACCTGTGCACCGTGTACGTGGTCACGGCGGCAAGGGAGTGGCTATAACCCGAAGTAAGCCTGCATCTGTGTGTACGATTACAAAAGCTATAATCTGTCAGGTTTCTTTTTGTAATCGCTTTCAATAAAATGGGTTAGAACACTGAAATTTGCCGAAGAAAGAGGTTTGGCCACATTTAAATGTAATTATTTTTCATATTTTCTTTTAAATGTTTATTAACTTGACGATATCATATCACAATTTTAAGATAATACAATCTTTTTCTATTTTATTACTAGAGGATCATTATTCTATGTGTTCACATTGGGCTTGATGGTAAAATACGATCTCGTATTCTATATAACTACACTTTCAAGCATAGCTTTACCCGGCCAATAATTAGATACGAGAAAAAGACGTCTTAAGCTGTGACCGTTTCCCTGGAATCTACCAGAGAAACGGTCATTTCGTTTTTTTCTGGAATCGATCCGGGTTATATAACAAAATACTCGCTTACTTGCCGACAAACTTTGAGCTTGCATAGTTTCTTTTCTTTGTTGTACATATCCCTGTTTTTGTATAGCTAAAAAGCGTAGGAGCTTGTTGTTTATCGATAATGGGGGATTGCCCCCTGTGTTTTGTCCACACCGTTGATTGAGTGTTTGAATATTACTATCGAGTGAGCTTATGCCAAATACTGCTAGAGTCAGAGGTTCATAAAAGGTGGGATGGGAAAAATGTCTATTTTATCAACTGGGCCGATAGAAAACAATCCGGTTTCAGGGGTTAGACCGACACAACAGGTAACGATTAGATTGGCAAGTCGGGCTGATGTGGATTCTGTAACAGTATCCATTCAGGGTTATGTGCTAAGCACAACAAGAACGCTGTATGTCAGTGAAGTAATCGGTATTGCCCCTAATGAAGCAGTGACCAGAAATTATTTTGCAGATTTAGATGCTTTTGAGTTTGTTTTTGGAACAGATGTGGAAGGCGTGGAGGAAGTAGAGATTTCAGTGTGGGGCAAACAAGCCTCTGGACAATTGGTTGATGCACACCGGGTGGTGGAGCACGAACAAACAGTTAATAACATCTAGCAGATCAGAAATTCCTAAAAGAGGAGATGTAGCGATGAGCTTTTTATCAACAGGGCCGATTGAAAATAATGCTGTTAGCGGTGTAAGGCCGACTCAGACAGTTACTGTCAGAATGGATAACCGCAGTGATGTGACTACCTCAACCATACAAATACAAGGGTATTACATGAGTGGTGGAATGAGAGTTTTGTATGTCAGTGAGACTTTCGACCTTGCACCCAATCAGGTAATAACCAACAACTACTTTGCCAATCTGGATGCCTTCGAGTTTACTTTTACAACAACAGCGACGAT
Organism: Paenibacillus sp. ClWae2A; assembly: GCF_032452295.1. Lineage (NCBI taxonomy): Bacteria > Bacillati > Bacillota > Bacilli > Caryophanales > Paenibacillaceae > Paenibacillus > Paenibacillus sp. ClWae2A. Next base: position 660,336 of record NZ_JAULSQ010000003.1, on the reverse strand, counting down.
TAATGATCCTGTTCAAGTATCCGTATGGGGTAAGAGCAGCACAGGCGCTTTGGTAACAGCCCATCGTTTGGTTTCTTCCGAATTGCTGGGTGAAATCCCAAGCATCACGGGAGTCACAGGTACAACCGGGGCTACAGGAGCGACAGGTACAGCAGGCACAACGGGAGCAACAGGAGCAACAGGAGCAACAGGCGCAACAGGCGCAGCAGGCACAACGGGAGCAACAGGAGCAACAGGAGCAACAGGCACAGCAGGGACTACGGGAGTAACAGGAGCGACAGGCGCAGCAGGTTCAACAGGAGTAACAGGAGCAACAGGCACAGCAGGTACAACAGGAGTAACAGGAGCGACAGGCACAACAGGAGTAACAGGAGCGACAGGTACAGCAGGCACAACAGGAGTAACAGGAGCGACAGGTACAGCAGGCACAACAGGAGTAACAGGAGCAACAGGCACAGCAGGTACAACAGGAGTAACAGGAGTAACAGGAGCAACAGGCACAGCAGGTACAACGGGTGTAACAGGAGCAACAGGCACAACAGGAGTAACAGGAGCAACAGGCACAGCAGGGACAACCGGAGTAACAGGAGTAACAGGAGCAACAGGTGTATCAGGTACAACCGGGGCTACGGGTGCGACAGGTTCTGGAACAATTATTCCTTATGCATCAGGACTTCCAGCTGCGTTGACTACAGTTTTAGGTGGACTTTTGAATACTTCCAGTTTAGTTGGTTTTGGCAATAGTGCTACCGGAGTAAGTGTTAACGGAGGAATTATTGATCTCACAGGCGCTGCAGGCACTTTGCTTAACTTTGCTTTCTCGGCATCGCGTGCAGGAACGATTACTTCACTGGCCGCTTATTTCAGCACAACAGCCGGACTTAGCTTGGTTGGATCTACAGTAACCATAACTGCACAATTATTCCGTTCCACTACACCTAATAACTCCTTTACAGCTGTACCGGGTGCATTGGTAACCTTGGCTCCTCCACTGACCGGCATTTTGGCACTGGGCACAATATCCAGCGGATTGACCACAGGACTGAGTATTCCGGTAGCCGCAGGTGACCGCCTGCTTATGGTGTTCTCAGCATCAGTAACAGCCGGAATTGATGTGGCTACAACCATAGCCGGATATGCAAGCGGCGGCCTTACCATCACTTAACGGAAAATGAGCTATATATCAAGTTACTAGACAGGGACCACTTACCATCATGGTGAGAGGTCCCTGTTTATTTGTGAGCGCAACTAGTAGAGCATAGCGCTATTGGATGAGATCGCAGGCTTCGTCGGCACACAGGTGTGTATTCGGTCAGGACCTCTCAATGATCTAAATAAAATCGCCGAATTCTCCATGTGCAAAGAAGAGTGCTGTCCGGTATTCTTATCTAAGTGATATTGATTCTCATTACTGAATACTGCAAAGCGAGGAGATTCATTCAATGAAACGAAGAGGTACGTATAGCATGATGTCAGCGGCAATGATATTGCTGTTGGTCTTTATTATGGCAGGATGTGGCACACAGGCCGATAGCGGTTCGTCCACCGGAAGCCAGACAGCTTCATCATCAACGGACGCAGGAACTGCGAGTCAGGAAGAGGCGGCATCCGCCAACGCTTCACAAACGAAATCTTTCACAGATCCTACCGGAACAAAAGAGATTCCGGTGACACCGCAGCGCATTTTTTCTATCAGTGCAACAACGCAACTGTTGGCTCTGGGCATTACGCCAGTAGGTGGACTTCAATATGAAATCGATCAGGATTATTATTTGAAAGATGCTGCCAGCGAAGTTGAAATCGCCGGGGACTACCCACCTAATATGGAAGCAGTGACAGCACTTCAGCCAGATCTGATTATCACATCTTCCTTTGTTGAATCGGATGTGATCGAACAATTGGAGAAAATCGCTCCAACGGTGATCTATCCATGGGAAGATAATCTATACGATCAACTGAGATATATTGGTGATATCGTGGGCAAAAAAGCGGAAGCGGAAAAATGGATAACGCAACATGAGGCCAAAGCAGCAGAACGCAAAGCCGAGATGAGTACCCTTGTTGGAGCAGACCAGACGGTGGCTGCTGTCGAAATTTACAAGGATTCATTCCAAGTCGCAGGTACCCGAAACATGGGGTTTGTATTACACGATCTGCTTGGATTAAAGCGTATGCCATGGGTCCAGGAAGAGGTTGACAAAAGCGATGGATTCGTCGTGTACACGGAGCCGCAGTCACTGGAGAAATTACCTGAGCTTACCGCGGATTATTTGATCATTAAGGTCAATGATACCCAACCGGGTTCAACGGAATTTTATGAGAAAATGCAGGAGTCGAGCCTGTGGAAAAACCTCCCTGCGGTCAAAAACGGCAACGTCTTCATTGTGCCACATGATAAATGGTGGTCTTACACATTATTCTCCACGGATGCTCTGCTGGATGAAGCGGTGGAATTGTTCAAACAACATAATCAATAATGAACTGTAAAAGCTCCCTGTACTTAGGGGGCTTTTCTGTATATCTGAATTGTCGTACAATAAGTTGTAGATGAGAATTGTTTTCATTTGGGAAAAGGTGAACATACGGTGGATTGGCAGACCTTCGATTTGCCCATGGATAACGTGCGTTTGCGTTGGATGGGGCTTGAAGTATATACGTTTCATTCGGGTATAAAACATACGATGTTCACACCCGACAATTATGCATTATGGGTCATTGATGAGGGAGAAGGTGTTGCCGTTGTGGATGGACAACGCCTTACAATTGTTCCAAGCAGCAGTATTCTGGTTCTCCCTGGAACGATCTTGGAGTGGGGACTTCAGCCTGGACATATCGTGCATGCGCATAAGCTGGAGTTTGATGCAGACTGGGAAGGAGAACCAGAGGAACATCCATTGGAAATGATTGGGAACCGAGTGGTATCAATTCAGCCTTTGGCCAATCTGATGGAACTACTGGATCAAATTGTCGAGCTAAGGACGACCGATATGGGGATGAGCCGCTTTAGGCGGGGAATTTTGCTGCAAGATGTGATCTTTCAATTTGCAGTTAAGGCTTGTGCGAATCGTCCAGCGAATACCAAGGAGGCTGTGCTGCGGACTATTACTCATATGGAGGAAAATTACCAGTACAATTGGAAGGTGGGGGAGTTGGCTGCCATCGCCTGCGTTGGGACGAGACAGTATAGCCATCTTTTCAGGCAGGTAACAGGAACAAGCCCCATGGATTATTTGCATCGCGTGCGAGTCGACCATGCCAAACGTTTGCTACGCTCATCAAGCCGGGACATGCACTCTATTGCTACACAGGTTGGATTCAAGGACGAGTATTATTTCAGCCGCAGGTTCAAACAGCAAGAAGGCGTGTCTCCCAGCGTCTATATCAAGAAACATGAGCCGCGTGTTATCGGTCTGCTGTTCACCTCCCATTTGCTTGCACTTGGCATGACGCCGATCGGAGCACCGGATTATCATTTGTTCCGCAACGAGTACGTTCGCCCGTATTTGCCTGAGATGAAACCATTTGTGTGGGAGCCATACGATCTTGAGGCAATTCGTCAAATGGAACCTGATCTCATTTTAGGATATGAACATATGACAACTGGGGAATACGAACAATTATCCACGATCGCCGAAGTGGTACGCATTCCCTGGCAATCTCAGGACGTATACCAACAGTTAGACAGCGTATCAGCCGTTGTTAACAAACGTAAGAGAAGCAGAGAGTGGATGGAACAACATCAGCTTAAAGTTGCCCAGACAAAGGAGCACCTCTGTTCCATTATCGGATTGCAAGATACGTATGCGGCACTAGTGATCGATGATACAGGCTTTCGGGTGGCTGGCGACCGGAACTTGGGGCATGTGCTGTACCGCTCCCTTCATATGAAGCCTCATCCGCTCGTGCAGCAATTCATTAATGACTATAATGGTCATAACGCCTTCTCGGAAAAGCTTCCATTCGAAGACCTCCGCTATTATGACGCAGATCGATTGTTCATCATGGTCAATGGTCAAAACCCGCGTGCCGAAGCCGCCTTTCGCAAGCTGTGTCGTTCGGAAGTATGGAAGAGCTTGAATGCTGTACGTAATAAAAACGTACATAAGGTATCCTACGACAAATGGTGGATGTACACACCGCTAGCGGTTGATGGCCAATTGGACGAGATGAGCAAGTTAGTGGAGAATGGCTAATCGAAGCCAACGCATCCGACCTTCGAAAAATCGATTCAATCCAGTAAACGTTTCGGTATGAAGCGAATGCTAAAAAAGCCCGCAAAGATCGCGGGCTTTTCCTTGCTAGCCATTCATCTACCTGTGAATCTCGCTAGCGGATTTGGCACCTTGACTTTCAAGCCACGGGATCAGTTCGGCTGAAAAATTGCGTTTTGCTGTGTCCAGTGGAGTCATTCCATCCCAGCTGGCTATCCAGTTCAGTTCGGCGCCTCGCTCAAGCAGGTACTCGGCTGTTTCTCTTTGACCTCCATGGCAAGCACACCAGAAGGCAACGGTTACTGCATCGGGAGGAGAAGGGGAGGTGCTTGTTCCCCAAGGATAACATTCCGGGAGTTGGGCTCCTTGGAAATGTTCTTGTATGGCGTCAATATTTCCAAGGGCGGCCGCATGCCAAAGGGCAAAGATCGCACCGCGCTCTACCAAGCGTCGTGCTGCATCCCATTGTGCGAAAGCAATAGCATCGTCCAGCGGCGTGCCACCGGCGATCACCGCGCCAAGCGCTTCAATGTCTGCGCCAGCATCAAGAAGGGCATCGAGCACTTGAACGTCATTGGAGCTTGCGGCCCAATGTAAAGGTGTCTCAATATTTGGACCGACAAAAGGAGCGTTTACTTCCGCACCGAACTTGGTCAATACTCGCACGGTATCCGCTCCATTAGGGAAGTGCCCCGGCCAATCCGTCACCACGTGCAGTAGTGTTCGAGAGATACTAGAGTCTGAATTTACGTTGTCAGGCTTTCTTTCTAATATTCTTATCTTTGCCAACCCCGGATTCTCTGCCAGCAGTTGCTGTAACGATGGAATATCTCCAGTTTGAATGGCTTGAATAAAGCTCACTGCAAGTTTTTCATCTTCGTAAATAAATTCCATGCTCAAATCTCCTTCCATGCTTATATCCATATTCATGTTTATAGTCTTATCACAGTTTGATTGAGCGGGATAATTAAACTTTTTGGCTAAGCATCTGAACTGCACATCTGGCATGATACTCCGCGAGCCCCCTGGCGAATTGCTGATCGGGGAAATGTCTGTGAAGCAGTTTCAATCCTCCTGATATCAAGGACAAATGATGGCAAAATCGATAAAATGTCATCCGCTCCGGGTCAAGATCGTTATTTTTTAAGTAGTGATAAAAGTCTCCAAATCGAAACTCCAGAAAACTATGCTCATGTTCGAGATCGAAAAATCCTGCGCCCTCAATATCAATAAGGCATGGTTGCATAGCTTGATCTATCCATATATGATCCGGACCTAGCTCTCCATGAATGAAACTATAGAGATCTCTGGGTTGAATTGCTGCTTCCAATTCGTAAAGTTTCTCAAGCAGACTTTCGTAATTTCCCCTTATATCTGTCATGTGTTTGGATGCATAGGATAAGGCTGTTTGGGCATCCAACCGCTGAACTTGGTAGCAAGGCCCAGCCTTTTTTCTGTTATCATTGGCGTTTCCATAAACGTTTCTTTGGATGTTATGCATATTAGACAACATATCACCGATCCGGTGAAACAACTCATCCCGAGCTTTGTGATTTTTATGCTGAAAATAGGCTTCGGCTTTCTGTCCATCCACATACTCAACAAGAGCAAAATCATAAGCGTGCCGGTCTCTATCGTTATTCAGATCATACAAAGTTGGTGTTCGAATTCCATGTTGAGCGAGAAAACGAGTATTCAAAGAGAAAAGTTCGCTGCCATAGGAAATGTGGAAAGTGGGGTCATTCAAGATCTCTTCCTGAAAATAGTTGCTGGAAATATCCCAAACGTACAGCATACAACTGAAACCATTCGTGCAGTCAATTTTGTAAATGACTTTTTGTGCGCCGCCATGAATTCTTGCGCACTGCGTTATGAGGTAACTGGAACCAAATACATTGTACACATAATCCTGTAATTCATCACGACTAAGATGGTTGTTGAAAGTCATCGATTTATGCTCCGTTTCAACTGTATTTTGCCGGCCAGCAACCTAAATATATAGAATATTTTCCCAAAAATATAGACTGTTTCTTTTCGATCTGTTAAAGTGTTGATTAAGGTCTGTATATTCATATGTATATTAAAGCAAGGGGCTAGGTACTCACGTTAGTGAGTGACTGGCCCCTATTTTGTATGCAAGTTGACTCTCTATTGACATCAAGTAAGACAAGTATATTATGTTGCAAGGTATCATTTTTCGTTTATACCTAGTCAGATCTGACTTACGGTTTACACCGTATAAGCCTTGTGCACTCTCCCCGTCACCATCGAATTCTATACACTAAGTCCACCGTCTACAGGCAAAACTACTCCGGTAACAAAAGAGGAATAATCACTAAGCAACCAAGCGGCTGCGTTAGCAATCTCAATAGGTTCAGCCGGACGCCTGAGAGGTGTCTTAGCACTAATTTGTTCAATGATGTCGGGGTTAATAGAAACCCACTGCTGAATCATATCAGTCATCGTTGTCCCCGGAGCAATTGCATTAACACGGATACCCGCTGGCCCATACTCGACCGCAGCCGTTTGAGTCAGACTGTTTACCGCTCGTTTAGATGCCCCGTACGCTCCCAATCCCGGATTCCCCTTCAGACTACCTACGCTGCTGGTATTAACAATAGAGCCTGACCCCGAAGTCTCCATCATAGCTTTAATCTGGGCTTTCATGCACAGCCAGACGCCTTTATAATTTACTGACTGAATCAGATCGAAGTCTTCTTCTCTTTCATCCACCAGAGATGATACAGTAACTCCGACGCCTGCGTTATTAAAAGCAGCATCCAGACGGCCATATCGTTCCACTGTAGCTTTAACAGCTTCTTCAACGTTGCTTATATCTGACAGATCGGCTGTAAAATATGCTGCATCTCCGCCCGACGTCACAATTTCATCCCTGACTTTACGCAACTCAGATTCTGTTCTTGCGACGAGCATTACCGAAGCTCCTTGTTGTACAAACAGCCTTGCTGCCTCAGCTCCAATACCTCGCCCTGCACCTGTAATCATTACTACCTTGCTCGCCAACATTTGTCCTGCAATGGTTGTCATATTCATTCTCCTTGCCTGGAATTGTTGATCTCATCAACTGGCTTAAGTATACTTTGACTATTAAATGGTCACGAGAACCTGCTTGATGGTGGGTTTGCAAGTGATAGGATAAGGGGAGGTTTTACTTGAACGACAGTGAGCGCCGTTTAGCGCTAGGTAATTTCTTAAGAGATTTACGCTCCTCTCTTTCTCCCCTTGATTTCGGCCTTTTGCCTGGCAATCGTCGTCGCACACGAGGTTTGCGGCGAGAAGAAGTCGCTGGGATCGCCAACATAGGACTCTCATGGTATACGCGCCTTGAGCAAGGTCGTGATATCCGTCCGTCGGTAGGTGTACTGGAAAGCTTGGCTTCGGCGCTCAATCTGACACCCAATGAGCGAAGACATCTCTTTCTGCTTGCTGGAGAATCACTGCCTCCTCAATCAACTATTATTGAAGAGAGTATCAGCTCGTCCATTCAGGACATGCTGAATGAATTGAATCCTAATCCGGCCTATGTCATCGGGAAAAAGTGGGATTTTCTAGCTTGGAATAAAGCGGCAGATGCTGTATTTACGATTAATAGGGTATCACCTCCGCATGATTATAATTTGATGTGGCGCCAATTTACCGATCCTGTGTGGAAAGAGGGATCGGAGGATTGGGAAAGTGTTTCACGGAGAATGATTGCCGAGTTTAGAACGTCAAGAGCACGCTATCTGAACGATGATTCGTTCGACAAGTTAATCGAAGATCTGAAGAGGACAAGTGCTGATTTTACAAGGATGTGGCAGTATCATGAAGTGCCAAGCTCCCTTGACGGTTACAAGAGGCTTTTGCACCCCACTTTTGGAGTTATTGAATTTGAGCATGTCACCCTTCAATTTCCAAATGAACCAGATCAGCGAATCATGATTTATATGCCTCATCCAGCAACAAAATCCCGTTTAGAGCATTACTTCACGAGTAGTCAACCGTAAAAATTGAAAGCAAAATGCCGCCTGAAGTTATTTCAAGCGGCATTTCTGTCAATCGCTTCTGCTGTGAAAGTTGAGGGTTATAGTTATGATAATTGGGCGAAGCGCAAATAGAAGAAAACGGGCTGGTATGAAAGACGTACGAATCCGAGCTGATCCTATTGCACATATTGCATACTGATTTCACTAGATTATATGACCAATGATTTTAAGGAGCTGGGAAGCCATCTTACATTTCAATGAACATCTTTTATTATGGAACAAGGCATCTATTAAAATAATGGATATTCGCAATATAACTATGCAAATGAAGGAGGGACTTCACGCCTACCGATTCCCTGCGAGCTGTTTCTTATACACGGTGCGTGGCAATGCTGTTATACAGTTGGATGGAAAAGATCATCAGGTCTCGCGATTCCATGTTTTGCATGGTGGGAAGGGCTGTTGCCTGAACATTTTGCCTGTTGAAGAGGTCCTTGAATATTATATGATTTATTACAAAGCCATCATCCCGCTGCCTGAACGTCAGGATATCCTGGCTTTGATGGAGCACCGTAATCCCTTCAAGCTTCAATACGGCTTTGCACCTGATCATCCTGTTTCCTTGTTGGGTAAAGTACAGTACATGATGACAGCTTGGGAAGAGCAAGAGGCACTGGAACAGTTCCATGTAAAGTCATTATTTTATCAATTTGTATACGAGTTGTTATGGCAAATCCACAATGGGCGCGTGCCTACAATAAAGCCAGACCTGGTTGCACAAATGAAATATTATATGCAGGAACATTACGCTGACCCCATTACAATGGACTTGTTAGCAGAGCTTATGGACAGTAGTCCACGTCATTTATCAAGGCTATTCAAACGCCAGACTGGTTATAGTCCGATTGATTTTGTCATTCAAATCCGGATGAACAAAGCGAAGGAACTGCTGCTTGCTACAGATGCTACTTTACAGGAAATTGCCAAGGCTGTTGGTTATCCGGATGGTTATTATCTTGCTAAAATATTTAAAAAATATATGGGGATTGCACCTATTCGTTATCGTAAGCAGCATGAAAGTCCTAATGTACCATCGACTGTGGCACGATTAGGCATTGTACAGGATCTAACTTCCTTATATATTGATATTGATAATGATTATCATAATCAGCATATATTTGAGGAGGAATTATTGATGTACAGAAGTAGAAAGACACCCTTGGCTATCACATTATTACTTTGTTTAACCCTATTGCTTAGCGCTTGTTCAACTGGTGGGGCAGGAAGTCCTTCGGCAAATGAAGGTTTTGGGAAGCCAACGAACCAGGTAGCGGCCAACAGCTCTAACAATACAGATACACAATCTCAAATGAAGACCGTAACCACCATAAAAGGGGATATTGAAGTACCGGTTAATCCACAACGAGTGGTTGTCCTGTATCTAATGGGTGATTTGCTTGCTTTAGGCGTAAATCCTGTGGGGATTTCTTCTATAGAAGAAGGAGCGGCTTTTGCGAGCGAACTGGAAGGTGCCACCTCATTAGGAGCATTTAAGCCGGACCCGGAAGCAGTAACTGCGCTTAATCCCGATCTCATTATTGTTACCAATGAAGAAATATATGAAGGACTTAAAATGATTGCCCCTACAGTATATATTCCTTATGACCTGCCAGTAGAAGAACGTATGAATTTGCTTGGAGAAATTCTGGGTAAAGAGGGACAAGCTCAGGAAATGTTAGATAACCTTCACAAAAAGGTTGAGCAAAGCAAGGAAAAACTTGAACAAGCAGGTATTTTGGATAAAACCGTCACAATAATGGAAAGTAACAAAGGTTCCATGGCTGTAATGACAGGCTTGGGTTATGGCCGGGGGTCGCAGATTATTTACCAGTATTTAGGCATGAAAGCACCTGAAGTCTTGCAACGTGAAATTGAAAATGCAAGAAACGATGCGACAAGCAAGGACGTTTCTTATGAAGTATTACCTGAATATGTGGGTGATTATATATTCCGTTCTTCCTTTGAAGGAATGGTTGATCTGTCAGACAATTCAATATGGAATAACATCCCCGCAGTCAAAGAAGGACGTCTGATTGATATGAGCTTTGGTTTATTTTTCTACAATGATATTTATTCGTTAGACAAACAGCTTGATTTTATTGTGGATAACTTGCTTAAAACCGCGGAGTAGTTGGAGGGGCTATTTGCCCGTATAATCGATTGAAGGGCACTTTATTTGGAAAGGAGACCTCATTCTTTTGAACTATTATTTTCTGGAATCTCAATATCCACGTAGAGGGTTTATTAGTGGCGGAACAATCTTCACTCCCCAATTAGATATGAATTATTTGGCGATAGAGAATCCGTTGCCAGAGGGGACAACGGCAGAGGTTGAGTTACTGTCTACAGTACGTAACCTGAACGTAGATTACTTTGAGACGATCACAGGAACGAGACATGTATCAGATCGTTTTAAAACGCTGTTGGAGGAAACTAAAACAAATACACAGTTTATTCAGACAACGGTGTGTTACCACGACGGTCGTTCGGTTGAAAAAACCTATTGGACTGCACATCAGCCTGATCGTTTGGATGTTTTCGATTATGAACGTTCGGAATATGGGCGCAAAGCGGTCATTGCTGCATCTGTACAACAGCCTCCACGTAAGATCGTCAAAGTTGTATCTCAAATCTGTCTTCATGAAGAGCGAATTGGCGAGCATGAATTTTTTATGCTGGATTATATAAATATCTTCAAACCCATTTTTTCAAAAGATTTTTACGAAGTATGCCGAAAACATAAGCTGAATCTGAACGTTACAGAAGTCGGAAATGTAAGCATCTAAAATGTTACATGAATATAATGAGAGCACAAAGAAGCCCACGCAAAACGTGGGCTCTTTAGTCTTTATTTTCCCCCGTTGCCACCGGATTCCCCTCATAACTAATCCAGTCGCTTCTGTATTTGAATTTTACATGACGTATTTATGGTAAGTATATTAACATTTTGTTTGTTATTATAAGATGTGTGGTTATATATAGATCTATAATGTTATGTTTGTTAACAAAAAAATATTGTTGTAAATGTATTTATATGTTAGTGTTTATTTGTGTTAGGAAATATTACATATTATAGAGGGGGAGCGGAATGTTTATTAACCGAACCATTAGGAAATTTGGGGTTTCAGTAGGGATTGTAGGTATGTTTACATTTGCTCTACCTTCAGTGGGCTTTAGTATGCCGCTGCAACCAACAACCATCGATAAGGTAGAAGGTGATTATTATGTAACGTCTGCGATTGAGAACATTCGCTGGGGATCACTGCCTAATCGAGACAGCTCTCCGATTCTTACTGTACCATCAGGAAGTGCTGTAACATTTGATACGGTATCGCATGAGGGACTGATGGAGGATCAAGGGAGAAATCCAGGAGAGTACTTCGGCAAATTTGGTATCTCATCCGATGGCGTGTTGGATGATGCGAAGGCAATTGCAGCTTCTGAGATTAAGCATGATTTTGTAAAAGACGGACCTCATATTATCACTGGGCCAGTAGCGGTTGAGGGAGCAGAGCCGGGTGATGTTCTTAAAGTAGAAGTCCTTTCGTTGCAAACGCGAGTTCCATATGGTGTCATTTCTAACCGCCATGGTAAAGGTGCCCTTCCTAACGAATTTCCAGAAAATACAGGCCCACAAGAGGGAGCTAGCGCAACAAAACCGGAATTATATAATAATGTATCTATATTTACGCCTATTGAAGAAATCAACGGCAATTGGTATGGTTTGTTACCAACAAAAGCTGGCAAGAAGGTACGTTTCCCAATTAACCCGTTTCTAGGTGTTATGGGGGTTGCACCAAATACCAGCGAAGTTGTGAGTTCTATCCCGCCTATTGAAACAGGAGGGAATATGGATATTAATGAGCTGGGTGTTGGTGCAACTATTTATTATCCGATTCAAGTTAAAGGCGGGCTATTCTATACTGGAGATCCACACTTTGCTCAAGGAGATGGAGAAGTAGCGTTAACTGCATTGGAAGCTTCCTTGAGGGGGACAGTGCGATTAACGGTGTTGAAGAAAGGTGATCCATCACTACCACACAGCGGAGAATTCACGCAACCCTTTGCTGAAACCGAGGATTATTGGATTCCAATAGGACTGGACCCTGATTTGGATGAAGCAATGAAAGAATCCGTACGTGAATCGATTCAATTCTTATCCGATAAGCTTGATATGGATAGAAGTGTAGCTTATGCATACCTATCGGCGGCAACGGATTACGAGGTATCTCAGGTCGTGGACCGAACGAAAGGGGTTCATGGACTCATTCGAAAGACCGATTTCCTTGAATATGTTGACGTTGCAATGAACGTAGGGGGTACGTTAATCAAACCGGTTGTTCATAACAATGAGTTCTACGTACCGATTCGATCCATTTCCGAGCTATTGGGCGGTACAGTAGTGTGGGATAATAAGACGCGAACAACGCAAATCAAATTAGGTACGAAAAATATAAGTGCTCAAATTGGTTCAGATGTGTATTCAATTAACGATAAACTAGTGTTCAATAGTAACGCACCAAAGCTTCTGAATGGGGAAACCGTAGTTCCGGTTTCTGTTATTAATGAAATACTAGGTGCTTATGTAAACTGGACGACGATCGACAAGACGTTAACAGCAAGTGTATCGTTAAGTAAAAAGCAATAATAATAGATTTCATTATTCAACCGTGGTGGACAGATGTCCATCACGGTTTTTTTGTTATCATGAATCCCAAAAAGCTACCACTTTATATCTACTTCGTAGAAAGGCGCTTGCTGGAAACAAATAAGGAGAGTGTCGATCGCCAGCTTCTATAATAATGTGTTGTATATCCATAATGCTTAACGCTGTCCGATGCCAGACTAACAGCTGTTCTTGTGTATCTATGGTTGCTTTCAATGGAGAGTGTCTTTAATTCGAACAGGATATTTTCTCAAAGGACCAAACGAAGTTTATAGCCGAGTTTATTAGGTTATGACCAGAAGCCCGGGAAAAACGCGGGCTTTTGTTATAACTAAATATGTTGTACGGTTAGCAATTCAATATGAGTCCGGTTTCACGGTATTTATAGGCTGCTTAGTTTTCGATGATAATTCTGTCCAACTTGAGATTAACCGGATGTGCCAACGTATCTCCAACAGGGCACTTGCTCTCCAGGAATTGTACAAATGCTTCAACCTGCTCTTGGGGAGAATCTGTTTTGATACGGAATGTATACCGAATATCGGAATAGCCCGGACGCACCTCTGATTTGTCGAAAAAGCCATCCAGGTCAATATCGCCTTCTACATCCACAAAGAAATCCTTGAGATTCACCCCAAATTTAGGTGCATATACCCTAGCTACGATCGACTGACATGCTCCCAGCGAGGCGAGTAAAGCTTCCACCGGATTCATGCCGGTATCGGTTCCACCCAAGTTTTTGGGCTCGTCGATAATAAACTCGAAGTTTCGAGATGCTACTTTCACTTGAACTCCGTTTTGCAGATGAGCAGATGCTTTAAACGTTTGGAGGGCAGCCATTTTGTAGTCTCCTTTAGGGTTTATTGATACTGATTTTATTCATAGTTTTCCACTATGATTATATTAGATTGGATAACTTGCGCTGTCAATCCTCAATTTCCCAATATTTTGATCTCGGGAACAGCGCAAAGAAGCATATGCTGGTCTCTAACGTTGCTTAGGCGGATATTCAGTGTGTTTTACCGGCGTTCGTATTCGTGATTTGAAAATACGTATTTAATTCGAGATAACTGCTTATTGCATTTAGAAGCGGGTGATTACCAAAAAACCACCCCTGTCCCGCAAAATTGAGGGAGAGAGGTGGCTGCAGGAACGATATTTAAATCCTTAGATTAATGATTTTTTAATGCTGCGTAAGATTGATGGTTTTTTAATTCAGCGTATCATCGGTACAGCTTCAATTCAGCAATAGACCACCACCACTCAGCATTGTCCGTAGTCAAAGCAATTTTGACATATCGTGCCTTCTGGTTGGTGAATGTCGCAGAGATTAAAGAATCTGTTCCCACAGCTTCTGAAACCGAATTCCAATGCTCGCCATCCGTTGAAGTGACGATTGTAAAACTGCGGGCATAGTCATTGGTACTGCTGCCTGAGTCCATAGTTAATCTGCTAAAATTCTGAATGCTTCCCAGATCGATCTGAATCCACTGGTCTGCTTGTTGTCCGGATGCAGAGGTCCAGCGTGAGTTCAGATCATCATCCAGTAGTGCACCAACGTCTTCAGACGTGGAAGCTGTAGCTGTCCAAGATGTCCGATCCAGTTCGGTAGGCAGCAGATCATCCTGTTCCCCGGGTGTCCATGGTGTCTGATCGGCAGTATAAACTGCGATTTCAGCTACAGACCACCAGTGAGAATCCGTTCCGGTCTGAACGATTTTGATATAGCGGGCCTCATGAGCAGGGAATGCAATGAAGAGCAAGGCATTTTTTCCTTCACCCGTAGCCACAGCTTTACCCCAATCCATGCCATCGAGAGAGGTGTATACTTCATAACCGCGAGCATAATCCTCACTGTTGTGTGCACTATCCAGTACAATCCGGTTCACTGTCTCTGAATTGCCCAGATCCAGCTGAAGCCACTCACCGCCTGTTTGTGCCTGACCGGAAGTCCAGCGTGTTTGGTTCGAGCCATCCAGTATCGCCGTTGCAGCTTCCTCCTCATCGGAAGACGCTGTGACGGACCATGCATCTGAAAGCAGACGTTGTTGTTTTCCTGTTCCATAGTGATTAACAAATAGCTCGGAGACCGACCACCATTGATCGGATTCACCCATCTGCACGATCTTCACATAACGAGCCTGCTGCTCAGGGAAGGTGATGGAGAGACGTCCTGACACGCCTTCGCCTCCAGCAATAGATGTTCCCCAATTTTGCCCGTCATCGGAAACGAAAATGCGATATTGCCGCGGATAGTCATCCTTCGCGTTCCCCGGGTCCAGCTCTACTGCGTCAAAAGCACTCGTTTTCCCAAGATCAATCGTAATCCACTGTCCGCTCGTTTGCTTTCGTCCATTCGTCCATAATGTGTCTTGTTTGCCATCCAGCATGTGAGCTGTGACATCCGTTCCTTGCGTGGAGGAAGCGGTCACGATCCAGTTTGAGCGATCAGACAACGGAGCTGGATTTGGATACTCTGGGGTCTGAGGCAACTTTCCAAATCGGGCGAGCTTGAGCTCCGAGATGGACCACCAACTGTCTGCGGGAGCAGTCAATACAATTTTGATATAACGCGCCGTCTGCATACCCAAATCGACGGACAGGCTTGGAGATGAGCCTGTTCCCTGTGCAATTGGCTTGCTCCAGTTTTCATCGTCCTTCGAAACGTAAACTTCATACCCGTGGGCATAATCACCTCCGCTGTTGCCGGAGTTCATAAAAAGTGTGTCCATCATCTGCTCGTTGCCCAGATCAATATGGAGCCAGTCTCCAGGCTGTTGCGTTTGTCCAGATGACCAGCGGGTAGTCAAATCTCCGTCAATCATGCGTTCGACTGCTTCCGAACTGGAAGAGGCGGTAATCGTCCATTCGCTGCGACCCAGATAGGTGACGCCTTGTGAAGCATCTGGCTGCTTGACTACTGTATGCTCCAATGGATTTACTTTCACTTGAGCTTTCGCATAGACGGTAGCTGAACCCAAAGCTCCGCTTGCATTATAAAAACGAACCGTTTTGGCGGTGTCTGACGGATTCCAGATTTGCGCCGTGTAGACACCGTCCTTTTCGTATACGGTTGCTGCGGGAGAATCTGCCCAAATATTCATGGTACGTGTTCCTGTGGATGCCATGCTATGCATGAACCAGTAGGCGTTAAAGACTTCGTTTTGCTGCATCTCTTTTGTATCCCACTTTGCAAGAGCAGTCTCCGGGTCCCCGATGGATTGGAAGGGCCAGATGATGTGCTGCCATGTGTGCTCCTGCTGACCACCAAGATCCTTGATCAGACCGTTGTATAGTGCCGCGGTATTCTTTGGATCACGACCATAATAGGTCATCCACTCTGCGGGCGGCAACCAGTGAATGCCATAAATATGCTCGGCCTCGTTGGAGAAGTACGTGCCATACAGGTAAGCACTGCCGTATACATGCCCTACGGTAGCGTGTTTGTATCCTTCCAGCCAGTTGTCCCCATCGTAGTTGAACCAATATTGCTCGGCCGCTTTTTCCTCGGTGACGAAGCCCCAGATGCCCGCATCGCGATAGGCTTTGTTCCCCGTTACTTCGCCCCACATATATTGTCCGACCCAACTGAACAGAGCTTCGCCTGCAGCTTCCTGATTGTTTCCGCTGCGATTGTCGGCATAACCGCCCGCCCAGGAATGACCAGAATAAGGATCAAAATTACGCATCCATGGGAATTGATCGTCTGTGTGTGAAGGATTGGCATAATCCCGGATCAGCAGTTCAACCATATCGCCATAATCCTGTACAAAAGTTGGATCATACGTTGCCAGCACTGCAGATGCAAAGACGTAATAGCCATACGTAAAATGATGATCCGTCAGCCCGGTATTGACCCCGAACCCGCTTCCATAAGGGAAGATCGTTCCCCATTGCTCCGAGTAATAAAAATAATAGGAGTGCAGACGTTCATCCGGTGAATAGGTGTACCAGTCGGTCAAAATGCTTCTTAACAGGGACAGGTAGTGGTCCCGACGTTCGTGATCACCAAGCTGATCGCTAATGAGCACACCGAGCGCAAGCGGATGAAGCTTTTTCCCCTGCCAGTAGGGATCTTCACTCATTAAATTGCCTGACGTATCTGCATCAAGCTGATCCAGATAACTGATTAATTGCGCGCGTGAGTATGTCGGATCATCCGGCTCCACAAATTGCGGAATAATGCCGTAGAAACGATCCTGTGTCGTAAAGCTGTTGCCTTCGCTCACTTTCATCATTCCACGAATAGAAGGATAAGCGAGCTCCGTGAGTGGAGTTGTTGCAAGTTTCCACTGGTGCGGGAACAAAGCCATTAATGTGTCGGCGGAAAAGTTGGCACGCTTCGTTTGTGTAACGGTGTTAAAGGTCGTTTTAACTTGTGAAGTGCTCTCGTTATAGTCGTAATCGACCTTCGTATCCATTACAAAAGCATAGGCATGCTGGTAATAGTATGCTAATTCTGATGCAGATGGCAGGGTAGCGAGCGACAAATAATTTTCGCTTGATCCCAGCTTAATCTTAAGTGTATTGCCCAGCTTTATAAATGTGGTTCCTTCAGGTGCATAAAGACCATAGTTTCTTGTAAAAGTTTGCGGCGAAGGCGCTCTGTCCTGATTGGTGACTTCTACACCGATATGATCTCCTGTCCATGATTCCCCATCCTGCAACACAATCTCACGGTTTTGATCATCAAAGAGACGTGTAATGTTCGGTGAACGAATCAGGATGGTGTCCGGGTTCTCAAACGTGTTGTACAGGAAAGGGGAGCCTTTTACAAAGGTTGTATTGACCTTTGCCGTGTCATCATCACTCATGATGATGTTAGCGGAGTAATCCCCGTATCCTGCGATCTTGGTATTGACCTTGGCTGGGTTCATATCGCTTGTTGTCAGGATGAGGTCTGCTTCACCATCTGCATCCATCGAGTTGCCATCAGCAGAAACGTATCCAGCACCAGGATTCAAAATATGAAGCCCCTGTTTGGTGTATCGATTTTTGAATGGGAGCGTGACCAGACTGTTTCCATCTCCTAAATCCGAAACGAGAATCGATTGCCACCAGTCATTGGATGGAATCGGGGCGGTGATGTCAGCTGTGCGATTTTTTGGGTTTTTCGGCTGCAGCATCGTGATGTCATTAATGGCATAACTGCCAGCGCCGACTTGTACCGAACTCATCTCCGGGATAGACGGAATGGTGTAGATCGGCTTTTCATCCCCTTGAATATACTCATACACATCAAAGGCATAGAGTGAATAACCGTTGGTTGTACCTCGGCCAAGACCTGCGAGTTTGACATACCTGGCTTCTGAATATACAGGAATGTCATCCCGTCCTCCATTGCTGTGTAACTCCCGATACAGCGTAGTCCATTGCTTTGCGTCGTCGGATACCTGAATGTCGTAAGCACGTCCAAACGCATTTTCCCATTGCAGAGAAATTTCTCCGATTTCCTGACGTTGACCAAGGTCCACAACAATCCATTCCTGATCCTTGTATATGGAAGACCAGCGTGTACCTGGATCACCATCTGTCACATTGCGCGCTTCATAATCGCGCTTCTCCATCTTGGCCTTATCTTCGGCGGAGCGGCTAGGTTCGTCAATCTCTTCCGACGACGCTATAACCGATTTACCAAGAGCAAGGTTGGTGGCAGTCGGTTTTGGAGGTGGGTTTGCTCCACCCGTTCCATACACATCGAACGCGTACAGAGAAATACCATAGGCTTGCTGCGCCCGTTCATGACTGAACAAACGCACATATCGTGCATTGACGGAAACCTCCACTTCTGTCAGACCGCCTAGACCCTTCGTTGTGGAGTACACTTGCTTCCAGTTGACTTCGTCATCCGACACTTCAAGGTCGAAGGCGGAAGCATAGGCATTTTCCCATTCGATCGAGATGTTGGAGATGGAAGCAACTGCACCCAGATCAACATAGATCCACTGAGGGTCCTGTTGCCACACACTTTCCCATCGGGTATTTTTGTTGCCATCCACGGCATGATCGGCTGTATTCCCACCAAGGGATGAGGAGCTATACACCGGTCTGTTCAGGGATAAGAGATATGACTCTTCTGCAGCAGCGTTTGCTGCCTTGCTAGGCCATAGCGGCAAGCTGCTAACCAACAATAGCATGGATAACAGCAAGTTCACGCAAATGCTGCGTGTGTTTCGTGTGTGACTCGTTCGTCCCTTCATATCTTCTTCTCCTTTGTTAGTTCCTGCCTTTCAACCAGACAGAACTTTCTCTGTTTCCTAAAAACCTGTTATATGTATTGTTCTGTTCTCCCGTGCCACATTTCTGAGGTAGATTTCAGGATGCATACATGGGATATGCGGATGTTCATTTGTTGTATATCGAACATTTTGTGTGGATTATAAAGATTTTTTAATCGTTTTCGTAGAAAAGGAGACATATGTCCTACATGAGGTAAGTGTGGTGTGCAACTATGAAATGCTGAATTGGGATTACGGTCCGATAGCAATAAAATGTTTTCTTTTCGTGCTATAGGAACAAACATCACAGGAATCAACTTGCGAAGAATTTCACTCGATTTTTGGGGGGAGAAACGCGACCTAATGACTTTATAAATTACGTGTAATAATGTAATGTCGATATGAGGGAGTGTGAAAAAATGGATATTCAAAAAGCTACGGAAGAAAAGCTTGAACGTAAAATGCAAATGGGAGTTCCGATTGATGAAACTATGCTTGAAGTTCTGATACAAAAAAAATTACTTACCGAAGAGGCTGCTCAGCGTTTATTAGCTCAAAAAAATGATCTAAATAAAGAAATTAGAAAAAATGTCGTTTCAGTTCCTATTTCAGATAATGTTATGAATATTATCGATGATTTAATGACAAGTGGACATGTAAACAGCAGATCTGAAGGAGCTTCATACTTAATAATGTTGGGAGTCAAAAGTCATTATTCTTTTTTCAATGGACTTTCAAAAGAGGTCATAGTAATTGAAGAACAGCGAAAAAAAATTAAAAATCTCATTGAAAGCTCATTAATTTTTCCTGGTACGTCTCAAAATGACCAAGTTATTGAATAAAACTATTTCTGATGTAGATTGATTTTCTCCCAAACCGCGAAGTATTAAGAGCCATCATTAGAAATGAGAAGTAATCGCTTATAATACAAATGAGCAAGCTTTTTGAAGCTGCGTATCCTGATTTCGCATAATGGCCTTTGATTTAGTCGAATTTAACTGTCCCTCTGGATAAACATTAAAAAGTGGACATGTTACGATGGCTCAAACACTAGCTAATGATATACAGCTTTAAATTCGTATATTCGGCTTGTCAAGCCCGTTATGAAAATGGGCTTGACAAGCCGAAGTCAATTCAGCCAGCTCACGGAAATCAGACAGGTTCTTCGCTTCTTCCTCAAATTGCAACTAACATAACTACAAAAGATATTAACATCTTGGTACCTTTTGCTGAAGATTAAATTGCAGTATGAGTGCAGCCAGAGCAATTGTGGCGATATTGAAGTATAAAGCGATATTCCTCAGCAAGCCAAACAAGGCTCGACGATTCAAGTAGCTCCGTATTCTGAATAAAAATTAGTCCTCTTCCCCGGTAGCCACCGCATTCTCCCCATAACTAATCCAGTCGCTCCAGCTCCCAGAATATAATTTCACATTTGTATATCCCGCTTCTTCCAGTGCAATCACGTTCGGGCAAGCTGACACGCCTGATCCGCAGTACACGATAATCGCACCATCCTTGTCCAGCTTACTGAAACGCTCTTCTAACACCCCAGTATCTGTCCAACGTCCATCCCAATCCAACACATCTTTCCAAAAATAATTCACCGCACCCGGAATATGTCCGGCCTTGGCATCAATCGGTTCCTCCAGACCCGCATAGCGGCGAGCATCGCGAGAGTCGACGAGCATGGCACTGCCATTTGCAGAGGCTTGTTGAACATCTTCAACACTTGCCAGCATGGCTGGCTGCACATTCACATCAAAGGAAGCCGGGATCTGAACCGGCACATCCGTAGTCACTGGGAACTTGGCGTTTTTCCAAGCGGAGAAACCTTCGTCCATGATATATACCTGTTCATGACCGATGTAGCGCAGCAGCCACCAAAGACGAGATGCATTCATCCCGCCTTGATCGTCATAAGCAACAATACGACTATTGGAGCCGATGCCAGCTTTGGAGAGACGACTTGCGAGCACAGCCGGATCAGGAAGCGGGTGACGTCCTCCGTGCGCAGAAACTGGAGAAGACAGGTCTTTTTCCAAATCGAGATAGACAGCTCCTGGAATATGTCCAGCTTCATAAGCTTGTCTTCCAGCCTCCGGCTGACCGAGCAAGAATCGGCAATCTGCAATAACTACATCCGGTTCATACATTCTGGCGAGCAGCCAGCGCATGGATACAATATTTTTCATCAAAATACACCGCCTTATGAGAGTGGTAGAGTCGTTTATAACTATGATTTACGAAAAAATACGTTATACCGTTGTAGGTTCAATAGTCCCTTTTCCCGCAACAGAGGCTTCTGCTGAAGCAATCTGAGGTTTGGTTTTGCCATATCGAATGAAGATCCATACCCCGAATATAATGACAACCCCGGCAGACATCTGTAATGCACTGAGGGATTCGCCGAGCAGCATCCAGGCCAGTAAGGAAGAGAATACGGGTTCCCCAAGTACGCCCATGGATACCGTCGTGGCATTCATATATTGAAGCAACCAGTTGAAGAGATAATGTCCGAAGATTGTTGGCACAATGGCGAGCAGCAGGAAGATTCCCCACTCTGATGCAGCGTAACCCCCGAACGGATGGCCCATGATCAGATTATATACCGCCAGCGTGCAAGCAGCCACGAAGAATACCCAGAAGTTATATGAAAATGCACTAAGTCCCGCTCGCAAAAATTGACCCAGCAGCATATGGACAGCGACTGCAATTGTGCCAAGTAAAGACAAGATATCACCTTGCAGGGCAGTACCTGCCAACTGGAAATCTCCTGCGCCAATGACGATTGATCCAAACAGGGCGATGCCCATGCCGATGATCATCATGCGGTTAATTTTGGCTTTGAACAGCCATACCGAACCTGCCAGAATCAGTATAGGTTCCAGCGCGAGAATAACTGTGGAACTGGCAACACTGGTGAGCCGCAGCGAACCCATCCAGAGCAGGAAATGAAGGGCCAGCATCACACCGGATGCAAGCAGCAAGCCCCACTGGCGTAAGCTCAGACGCATCATCTCGTGTCTGTATTTCCAGACAAAAGGCAGCATCAGCAGATTGGTCAAAAATAGACGGTACATGGCAATGACCGCAACATCTGCGGTAGACCAGCGTACAAAGATCGAAGAAAAAGAAATGGCGATAATGCCGACAAAGAATAACAGATAGATGGATCTGCCGGCACGGTTCAAGCTTGTCATGGGTGTAGCTCCTTCTTGATTCTGATGGCGTAAATCACTTCATTATACAGGAGAAGGTAACCGCAGGAAAGATAAAGAGAACAAAGAGATAAGTAGATTGTAACCGGGCTTGTAACTATTCTGTCATTCTCCCGATCCATTTTTCTATTAATCTTCTATATAGAGACATGAAACGAGATAATATACCAATAATCGGGAAAAAATGAAAGTAAGGAAGTGGCATGACAGTGAGAGTCCAACAAGAGAGAGCGGGAGAACGTGGCATTATTCCGCCCAACACAAGTCGCACGAAAACACATAAACGAAGAAAAATCCGGTATGGAAGGATTAGCATAGCTCTAATGCTTCTGGTATTGTTCGTTACCGGTATAACATATTTATTCCTTGGCATGACGCATTGGATCAAAAGCGTTGTGGCGCCGCCTCCGATGACTGTAATTGAACAGCCCGCCAAGCTCGGCATGATACAAGTTACTCCGGATGCGAAGGAGGAGCCGGTACGGTTCCAGGGTCAGGTTCGCAAATTGGCATACATAACGTTTGATGATGGCCCAACGGAGTATACGGAACAACTGCTGGATATTTTGAAGCAGCATGAGGCGAAGGCTACCTTTTTCATGATCGGACGTCAGTTGAACCAGCATCCAGAGGCAGTGAAACGGTTGTTGAAAGAAGGCAGTTACCCTGGACTCCACAGCATAACGCATAACTATAAAAAGCTGTATAAGAGTGGAGGCTCTGCGAACTTTGTGAAAGAGTTCAAGAAAGAGCAGAAGATGGTGCAAGACCTGATTGGTTTTACACCTCATCTTATTCGTGCACCTTATGGCAGCAGTCCACAGATCGGTGAAAAGTTCAGAGGTGACATTGCGGCGGCCGGGTTCAAAATGTGGGACTGGACGACAGATTCACTGGATTGGAATCTTCCCGGTCAGCCGGATAAGATTGTGGCCCGCGTGAGCAAAAGTGTACATCGGGATAAGGAAGTGATTCTGATGCATGAGCGAGAGCAGACGGTTCAGGCTTTGCCACGTATTCTGAAGCTGCTCGAAGATCGAGGTTACGAGTTCGAAGTATACGATCCGGATGCACATTGGATAGCGAATTTTAGCGGAGATACCCGCTTGTAGTATAACAACAAGATGATGCAAGAGAGGAAGGACTTGGGTGCTAACGAGTAAAAAAGTGGCGCTTGCGGCAGTTAGTGTTTTGCTAATTCTGCTGGCGAGTGGTTGTGGTGATCCGCAGGAGCCTGCGGCAAATCAGGTGAACCAATTGGTGCTCAGCGGTCAGGAGATCGATCAGAATTTGAACAAACTGACCAGTCACGAGCAGGAAGATATGAAGTTATACAAGTCTATTTTAGACAAAGGCAAGAACAAAAACAGTGATCTCGAAGCACTGCTGGATCAGGCAGCAGGTCATATTCATGAACGAAGAACGTTGTTGAAACAGGCGGAAGAGACCATGAAACAGACCAACGAGAAGACGGTGGCCCTGCGCAGCTCCCTTAAGGAACTATCATTTGAAAAAGAAGAAACGTTGGCACAGGCTGAGAAGGTACTGGATCAATATGAAGCAAGAGCACGTGCATTGGAAAATTTTGTTGCCTCGTATCAGCTGAGTCTGAGTGCCGATGAGCAGTTGTATGATCTGATGAGAGGAAGTGCAGAACCTAATCTGGTTAAGATTAAACGAGCCATTCGGGTACGGAATAGCGAATATGCGAAGCTTGCTGAATTCCGAAAGCAATTTAACCTCCAGACCAAAGCATTTAACGGAGCCAATGCCAAACTGGTACAGATGGATCAAGCCAGTTAGGTAGAGGACTGCAATAATCGTTCAGACATTTTGCATGATTGAGCCGCCTGTCTCCCGTGTAAGTACTAGTATACAGCCAAGCCAATGGATGAGAAGCAACATGGACAAGCATCATTGCGTATAAGCTAACGGAGGTGTTCATATGCGAAAAGGAAATACAGTGAA
Organism: Paenibacillus sp. ClWae2A; assembly: GCF_032452295.1. Lineage (NCBI taxonomy): Bacteria > Bacillati > Bacillota > Bacilli > Caryophanales > Paenibacillaceae > Paenibacillus > Paenibacillus sp. ClWae2A. The sequence continues at coordinate 636,006 of NZ_JAULSQ010000003.1, read as the reverse complement.
AGTCAGTGCATCACTCCTGGTTTTACTTATGGGATTCTCGCTTGTGGCCTGTGGGAACAGTAATCCTGCTGCACAGACACCGGTGAATAATACGGAAGAACAGTCACCAACACCGGAGCAACAACCGAATGAAAGTGCTGCAATAGAAGCAGAAGGTATTCTGACTGGATGGGCTGATCCGCATACCGTTGAGATTCGAGTGAATGAGAAGCCGATGTCATTCCAGGTGAGCGAAGATCTGCAGAAGTCTCTGGATGATATCGATGACGAAGATTCTGTTCGTTTCAAATATGTAGAGAAAACGATTGATGCAACAACGAAACAGTTGGTACTTACAGAGATTGCAAAGATTGAATCGAGTGATGACAATAACGGTTCCAATGCAGGCGGTACAGGAACGTCCGATCGTCCGAAGACATCAGAGCTTGAAGTGACGGTAGAAGGAATGACCGAAAAACGCCCAGTGACACTGGCACAAGCGAAAGGTTATTCACTTTATGTGTTTGAACCGATGGCTTTTGATGCGGAAGACCATGAATTAACAATGAAGATTGATCCGGATTATGAGGTAGAGATTGAGAAGCTGCCGGCGAATTACAATCTGGATGCGCTGAAGATGGATGCCAAGGAAGAGTTGTCCGAGACCGGAGAAGTGAAGCAGTTAACGGCTGAACAACTAAGCAACGGTCCGATGAAGGATGCAAAATTGTACATGATGTCCCAGAATGATAAGAAAACAGAATACTTTATTGTCAAAGAACTGGACGGCAATGGTTTCATTTTCCACATCCAAGCACCTATTGGTGAACCTTCGGAAGGTTTCCTGCCCATGGCATATGCATCCCTTAATTCCATCATGAATGAGTAGAAAATGGATGAGCCACTCGGTTAAGCCAAACGATGTAGTAAGTTAAAAAGATTCCCTAAACAGCGTGTTTCCTTGAGAGAGGAGATACGCTGTTTTGTTAACGTTACTACAATATAGATAGAATGTACCGTGCCGTGCCACGCCGTGCATAGACAAATAGCCGGAAGGAGCGATGCTGCTGCATAGGATCCTCCCGGCTTCTTGGCCGTGCTTCTATTCAGTTTGCAGGATCGAACCAATACCTTGATCAGTGTTACTTAGGTTAGTATAGTCGATTCCTTGCGCCCTCTGAGTTCTTGATAACGGGCGATTACATCCTGATGAACGGGATGTTCGTCGGGAATTCCCATGCATTCACGGATAAAGGCGGAGACGCCATCTTCGTGAATCATGTGTTGCAGCTTCATGGCTTCCTCGTCGCGTTTGTCATTGAACAGCATTGCGGCCGCCATAGCAGAAGTTAAATGAGGAATTTCAATTCCGAATTCACTGGCCTGCATCGCTGGGCGAACAAGCCGATCATGAGGCGAGAGCTTGCGAAGGGGGGAACGTCCAACCCGGGTGATCTGATCCGTCAGGTTGGGATTGGCGAAGCGTTCCAGTATGGTATCGATATATTTATTATGCTTCTGTGCGTTGAATCCGTGCTTCTGGATGAGCATCTCACCGGTCTCCTCCATAACATGGCGTACCTTGGCCCGCAGGGTGGAGTTGCTCATAACCTGCCGGATTGTCTTGAATCCTTCGAGATATCCGAAGTATGCGGCGACACAGTGGCCTGTATTCACCGTAAACATTTTACGCTCGATATAAGGTTCAAGGGAGTCCACATAGTGGACACCATCAATTTTCTTAAATCCATCCAGAAGTGCTGGACGATGAACGACCCATTCGTAAAAAGGTTCAACAGTGACCTGCAGCGGGTCTTTGTGGTTTTGAGCCGGAACAATCCGGTCCACAGCTGCATTGGGGAAAGAAACATAACGTTCGGCTTTTTTGCGAGTTTGTTCATCCAGAAATGGATAGATGCGTTTCTTCAGCCTGGTGCTACCACCGATGGCATTTTCGCAAGCGATAATATGCAGTGGAGCCTGATTATTGTTTTTCATGCGAAGTTGAATGCCTTTGGCGATAGGTTTGGCGATATCTCCGAGTGCAGATACACCCACCGCGGTTGTGATCACATCGGCTGAAGCGATCTCTTCAGCAACCAGATTCTGCTCATTCACATTGATAGCCGTCACGTTGTTGACAATCGTAGTGTCCTGATCTCTATTGGCAAGTGTAATCGGATATTCCTGTCTCTCTTGAAGCATGGAGATTTTCTTCGGGTTACGTGCGACAAAGCAGACTTCGTAGTCGGAAGCGGACAACATATGACCGATAAAACCGCGGCCTATATTGCCCGCACCAAAATGTACAGCTTTCATGTGTGAACTCCCCCTTTAAGGATTAAATCGCGAAATTCGTGCAGACCTTAGACGGTTGTGACGAGTGGCTTCGAAATCAAATCGTTAAATGCGAGGTCAGTCAAGCAAGACAGCCGTTGGTGAGGCATATCGAATTCCAGTGTTCCTGTAATGGTATTCGAGATGACTACGCAGTGCATACCAGCCGCAGCAGCTGCACGCGCGCCGTTAGGTGAATCCTCAATCGCTACGGCTTCGTCTGCAGTTACTCCAAGGGCTTCAAGCGCTTGATTGTAGAGTTCCGGATCAGGCTTTACATTCGCAACATCATCTGCCGTACGAATAACTTCAAAATAATCTTTCAATTTCAGTTGTTCCAGATGCTGTTCAACCCAATCCCGTTTGGAGCTGGATGCTACAGCGAGTTTCAGTCCGGCTTCACGTGCTTGTTCAAGATATTCCTGAATACCAGGACGAACCTTCTCTTTGTTCATCAATGCAGCGTGCTGCAACTGAACGGATTCCCTGAACGCTTCCCGATCGATCGGAAGATTCAAATCTGTGATGAGGTACTCATACGGATTAAATGTTTTCAGACTGGTCCCGATGCATTGTGAATACATCTCCAGGGTTAGATCCACGCCATGTTCCTTGTAAGCATCACGAAAAGCAATATACCATGCTGTCTCTGTATCAATAATCGTTCCGTCGAAATCAAATACCAGTGCCTTAATCATAAATTTGTTCCTCCTGTTTCAGAATTAGTTTGGGAATAAAAAACGAATGAAAATTTTCTGCAAATTCATTTCCGTATATTCATTAACCTGCGGGAAGTTAGTTGACGCAATAAACCGAAAATGAATATTAATTTGGGGAAAAATATGCGTTTGAAGCTAATAAAACCGTAACATAGGACAAACCTAGGGGTCAAGCGCGTCATGATTGTTTACATTGAAAATTTTCACATGTGTGATTTGTTTTCAGAAAATGATGAACGTTGCAAACCGTTAACCCTTTTGCATGTAAGCGGTGTACTGAATAAACTGTTTTTACAGCTCAAAAAAATAAAACTTTTTTTTATGAAAATTTGATAATCTGGCCGTTCAACTGCTTTCGACACTTTTATAATAGAAGAAATGGAGCTTAATTTATTGGATTTTATTAGCTTTACGCCGGATCAGGCCCTGTGGGAGAATGGAAGAAAGATTCTGAAAGTATATGGAGTAAGGAGGAAGATAAGGATGCTGCAAAAGGACCGTTTCAATGGCTGCTTCATCGGGCTTGCAGCGGGTGATGCGTTGGGAACTACCGTGGAATTCAGCAGCCCGGGCACGTTTGAACCTGTAACGGATATGGTGGGAGGTGGCGTATTCGGGCTGGAGGCAGGGCAGTGGACAGATGATACATCCATGGCTCTATGTCTGGCAGAAAGTTTGGTACGCAAGGCAGACTTTGATCCTGCGGATCAGATGCGCAGATACGTCAATTGGTACAAGGTCGGGTATATGAGCAGCACAGGCGATTGCTTTGATATCGGCGGGGCCACCCGAAGTGCCTTGGAGAGGTTTGAGGTAACTGGGGAAGCCTACAGCGGATCAACTGACCCGATGACGGCGGGTAATGGCTCTATCATGAGGCTTGCTCCTGTCGCGATGGCTTATGCCAATCAACCTAACGAGGCGGTCCGCTATGCTGGGTTGAGCTCTCGTACAACACATGCTGCAACGGAAAGCGTGGAAGCATGTGAAGTGCTGGCCGCCATAATTATTGCTGGTCTGCGCGGAGCGGACAAAAACGTCATGCTGATGCCTGAGACATGCAGACAGTGGAGGGAAGTACCTACTTTTTCGCCTGCTATTGAAGAGGTTGTTATGGGTTCCTATCAGAGCAAAGAACCGCCGGAAATTAAGGGCAGTGGTTATGTGGTTCGTTCACTTGAGGCAGCACTATGGGCGTTCCATAAGTCGGCAAGCTTTGAAGAAGGCGCATTGTTAGCTGTGAATCTGGGTGATGATGCGGATACTACAGGTGCGGTGTATGGGCAGATTGCAGGTGCTTATTATGGACTGAGTGGTATTCCGGCACACTGGCGGGACAAGCTGGCTATGCGTGAAACGTTCGAACAACTAACAGATGCCTTGTGGTTGAAGGCGACAGAACATCGTTGATTAAGAGATAGGAGAAGAGAACATCTATGAGCACGACTGGACACACAATACAACCACAGGTTTCACGGTCAGGTAAACGAGGGGCGTTTCCATTGTCCCTGTTATGCTTGACTATTGGAGCTTTTGCGATTGGTATGACTGAATTTATTATTATGGGCCTGCTGCCCAATGTAGCAACAGATTTGAATGTAAGCATTCCACAGGCAGGACAACTCATTACGGGATATGCGCTGGGTGTAGCGGTAGGTGCACCGATATTAACCGTGTTTACTCACAAGATTCCACAGAAGAAACTGCTGGTGCTGCTGATGTGCATTTTCATTATCGGTAACGCATTGTCTGTCATTGCTCCCACATACGGGTTGTTAATCTCGGCACGGATATTAACGGCATTTGCCCATGGTACGTTCCTCGGTGTAGGTTCAATCATGGCAACGCGGCTCGTTGCACCCGAGAGAAGGGCAGGAGCTGTATCCGTTGTTCTCGCGGGACTAACGATTGCCAATATCATTGGCGTTCCGTTTGGTACGTTTATCGGGCAACAGCTTGGATGGCGGTCCTCTTTCGGGGCGATTACGATCTTGGGCATCGTTTCGTTGATTGGTATCATTCGTTTCATTCCCGTCCTCCCGCAAGGAGCAGCAGCGAACCTGGGACAGCAATTTCGGAATCTGGTCCGTCCCCAAGTATTATTGGTTCTGCTCGTGGGAGCAATGGGCTGCGGAAGTCTGTTTGCCGTGTTTACTTACATCACGCCGATGCTTGTGGACATTAGTGGTTTTGCCGAGCAAAATGTGACCTGGATTCTGGTGCTCTTTGGCTTCGGCGTTACCTTGGGCAACATGGTTGGCGGCCGTCTGGCGGACTGGAAGCTAATGCCTTCCCTGATCGTCAATTTTGGAATCCTGGCTGTTCTTCTGGCTGCACTTACACTTACCCTGGAGAGCCCTTATCTTGCTGTAATCACTATATTCTTGTGGGGCGTTGCGGCTTTTGGCATTATGCCGGGATTGCAGATTCGAATCATGAATATGACTCGCGAAGCGCCACTGCTAGCAACAACATCAAGTCACTCCGCATTTAACCTGGGGAATGCAGGTGGTGCCTATCTGGGCGGGTATGCAATTACCCACACGGGTCTTATATCCGTACCTTTGTATGCAGCAGTTATTGCCGGATTGGGCTTGCTAGGACTGCTCTTCAGTCTGTTCATGGAGCGTAAACATCATGGGCAAGAGGTTGACCAGGTTGTTGAGGCAGCGTCGGCAAGTTGAAAATGAAATATGTTCGCCTCAATTCTTCCGTTGAACACGGAGAGTTGAGGCTTTTTTATATCATGATGAGATCCGGAGTAGGGGAGCGAATAGATGGTCTGGTGGTGTGAAGAAGTATACTTTTTAAAGTATAAGATATAGTTATTTAAGTTTTTTGATGATGTACAAGTCTTGGGAGGTGATATAATAAAGTTGTAATTGGAATTAATTGTAAATTATGGATCGTGGATCTTTACTTCCATATTGGGAAAGGCAAAGGATGGCGGTCCGTATTCATGCTTGGAAAGGAGGAACTTTACTTTAAAATGTAAGGGCTTTCAATTTAGGTTTGTCTGTATCTGAAAGACCTGTTATGAGGTTCGTACACGTTTGAAAATCATAGTCAAAAGGAGATTGATATTAATGAAAAAACGTCTGTCCAAGATTCTGAGTCTCTCCATCACAGCAGCACTCCTTGTGCCAACGATGGCGTCTGCAACGGATATGCAGGAAACTCCAGCTCCAACCCCCATTCAGGCAGTTGTAGATCAGGGAGCGACCGGCACCATGGATAATAGCGGGCAAAATGCGCTGGCTAACACTCCGGTTGTGCCTGCACCACCGGGTTATGATGGCTATCGAAACAATATTCCGCACGGAAATACCAATCTGATCTCCTATTATTCCACAACGGTAGGCAATACACGGAAAGCGACAGTGTATACACCGCCAGGATATTCACAGAATAAAAAGTATAACGTCCTGTATCTCTTGCACGGTATCGGCGGAGATGAGCATGAGTGGGTAAACGCCATGAAACCGAAGAACATTCTGGATAACCTGTATTCTGAAGGTAAGCTGTCAGATATGATCGTTGTCATGCCAAATGGCCGTGCTATGAAGGACGACCGTCCAGTCGGTGACATTTTTGCTCCGGACAAGGTGGCAGCATTTGAACGATTTGAGCAAGACTTGCTCAAGGATCTGATTCCTCATATCGAGGCCAATTATCCGGTGTACAAAGACAAGAATAGTCGTGCGTTGGCCGGTCTGTCCATGGGTGGTGGGCAGTCGCTTAACTTCGGATTGAAAAATCTGAATACCTTCGCTTGGGTAGGGGCCTTCTCGGCTGCACCGAATACGCAATCTGTATCGCAGCTGGTTTCCAACCCGGGACAAGTCGCGAGCCAACTCAAATTGTTGTGGATCTCCTGTGGATCGAGTGATGGTCTGTTATGGGTCAGCCAGAATTTCAAAAACGGCTTGAGCAGCATGAACATTCCGCATACCTTTTATCTGGATGTAGGTGGACACGAACCATCTGTCTGGAACAGCGGCCTGTATCAGTTCTCACAACGAATCTTTAAGTGATTAACCGGTATTCCTAGGGATTTAGGGGTTCACGAATATTTACGGGGAATCTCATAGGGTGAGTAAAGGCCTCAGTTCTGTTTTGTACAGGGCTGGGGTTTTTGTTTTGGATCAAGTTATCTGAAAGGAGCACATGGGTATTTTTATTTTTGGGGGATGGGGTTAATGAGATTTTAAGTAATGGTTTAATTTATTACATAGGTAGTGTTAAGAAGGAGAGGGATATGATGTTTTATTACAAAGGTGCGTTCCGTGAAACGGACAATGTGATCTATTTTAAAAGCGATGTTTCATTAGCCCAGAATGATGTTGTCCTATTTGGTGAAAAGAAGTATTTTATCGAGAGTGTGGAAAAAGAATTTCTCCTGCTTCAGCGGGTGGGCTCCATAGTTTCTGTAAGTCTGTGAAATCTTCGCAAGATCATCCCCTTTTTCAAGTGTACGTGCACTTCTGGGCCACTGCCTACATACAATAGATCGACCCTGTTCCCACATGTGCTCAGGCCAGATCGTTGTAAAACTGCAGGAGGTGTCATCTGTGCCCGGATTGTTTACCGCAATTGCTCTATTCATTAAAGAGTTAACGTTACTCGTCTCGTATGTCAAAAATAATGCGTTCCCCCAGCCACTGGCTGAGGATGATGAAGCCAAACATTTGCGCCTTATGGCTGAAGGCAATGCTCACTCCCGCAATCTGCTCATTGAACACAATCTGCGCCTCGTCGCGCATATCGTCAAGAAGTTCGACAATACGGGTGAAGATCAGGAAGACCTGATTTCCATCGGAACCATTGGTTTGATCAAAGCCATCGAAAGTTTTCAACAAGGCAAAGGCACGAAGCTTGCCACATTTGCAGCAAGGTGTATTGAAAACGAGATACTTATGCATCTGCGTTCCCTGAAGAAAACACGCAAAGATGTATCCCTGCACGACCCCATCGGTACGGACAAAGAAGGCAACGAAATTACATTAATCGATATCCTTGGCACAGAAGCTGATGATGTTGTAGATCGGGTACAGCTCAAGATTGAAAAAAGCAAAATATATCGCAATCTGGACATCCTGGATGATCGGGAGAAGGAAGTTGTAATCGGTCGATTTGGCCTGGAAGCGGGCGGGGAGGAACGAACTCAACGCGAAATTGCGAAGGAACTGGGCATCTCACGTTCTTATGTATCACGGATTGAGAAACGAGCGTTAATGAAGCTGTATCATGAGTTTTATAAGCAAAAGTAGTTGCCGATTAGATAGCACTATCGTTAAAACGATGGTACTTTCTGAACCTTCCGTATAGCGAGGAATAGCTGAACAGACCAGAGGGCGCCTTTATCGGGAGCCCTTTTTACTGTGAAGATATTTAAATTGGATCTAAATAGTATTAATTATTTGGGGTTATGACCTAAATAAAGGAATTTTCATTCCTGTTGAAGAATATCTTATACACAGACCAATTTAATATATAAGGAGTAAATCATAATGAAGCAGCTTTTTCAGAAAACTCCACTGTGGGTTTTGTTAATCTGGATCGTAGGGATGATTATGATCGTTTTTAACATGTTTCAATCAAACTCGGGGAATATTAACTTCATTGCGCTATTGATGATTAGTGTTGCTAATGCTATTCGAATTTGGAAAAACGAACGTTCATTAGCGATTGCCTTTTTAGTCGTTGCCGCTCTATGCTTGGCTTTTATTTTAATAAACTTTTATAGATATGTATAATCAGCATGACATGGAATGAGAATAACAAAGGAATGTACATAGGCTGATGATAATATGGATCGGATACAACTCAAGATTATAAAAGCCAGGGCATGAAATACGAGCATATCAATAGGTCACCTTTTACAAAGGGGGCCTATTTTACTGTGCAAAAAAATATATAAAAGAGGGATATGTATTCTGGGCAGATTATTATATGATGAGTAATAATATTTTGCATCGTAGAGAGCATTGGCAGAAAGAGAGTGGTGGTTGATCATGCAGCAAGAAACGTTAACAAGGGGATTAAAGAACCGACATGTGCAGTTGATGGCGATCGGTGGTGCGATTGGTACAGGTCTGTTTCTCGGAGCAGGCAAAACGATCCAGCTAACAGGGCCATCCATCTTGCTGGCCTACATCATTACGGGTGTGGTGTTGTTCCTGATCATGCGTGCATTGGGGGAGCTGCTGTTAAGTAACTTGCAGTATCATTCCTTTGTCGATTTTGTGCGTGATTACCTGGGAAATATGGCGGCATTTATTACAGGCTGGACCTATTGGTTCTGTTGGATCTCCATTGCCATGGCGGATATTACGGCCGTTGGTTTATATACGCAGTTTTGGTTTCCGAATGTACCTCAGTGGATGCCAGGGTTAATTGCGCTGGTCATTTTGCTAATTATGAACTTGGCAACGGTCAAGTTGTTTGGTGAGATGGAATTCTGGTTTGCCCTGATTAAAGTCGTGGCTATTCTGGCACTCATTGTTGTTGGTTTATATATGATTTTCAAAGGTTTTACAACGGATCAGGGTCCAGCGAGCTTCACCAATCTGTGGAGTCATGGAGGATGGTTCCCGAATGGACTGCATGGCTTCATCATATCGTTCCAGATGGTGGTATTCGCCTTTGTAGGCATGGAACTGGTGGGACTCACAGCGGGGGAAACGGAGAACCCGGAGAAGGTTATTCCAAGAGCAATTAACCAGATTCCGATCCGGGTCCTACTCTTCTATGTTGGTGCTTTGCTGATTATTATGAGTATTTACCCGTGGAACGCCATTGTGCCTAATGAAAGTCCGTTTGTACAAGTGTTTGCCGCTGTGGGTATTGCAGCTGCCGCAGGCATTGTGAATTTCGTGGTACTGACTTCCGCAGCTTCGGCTTGTAACAGTGCCATTTTTAGTACAAGCCGTATGGTGTTCTCCATGGCAAAAGATCACAACGCACCCGAATCGTTTGCACGACTGAATAACAGGAAGGTTCCTTCCAACGCGCTGTTTTTCTCTACGATTGTTATTTTGATCGCAATTGTTTTGAACTATATCATGCCGGAGGGCGTATTTACGTTGATCACGAGCGTGTCGACCGTATGCTTTATCTTTGTCTGGGGCATCATGGTGATCTGTCATCTCAGATATCGTCGTACTCAGCCGGAACTGGCGAGTCGCAGCCGCTTCAAACTTCCACTATATCCGTTTTCGAACTACTTGATTCTGGCATTCCTGGTGTTTGTGCTGGTGGTGTTGGCATTGGCCGAGGATACGCGTGTTGCACTGTTTGTCACGCCGGTGTGGTTTATCCTGGTTGCGGGGATCTACCTTCTCAAAAAGAAAAAACTTGAGCAATAGCAGACAGTAGAACTTAGCTTTGTTAATAAATATACCCGCCCAATCAGATTGGGCGGGTATTTATATTGTTTATATTCTTGCAGCCTTTTTGCTCTCACGAATGCCTGCGTAGATGGCATCACAGATATCGGTAGTGTACTGGCCAGACATCCCTTCAAGTGCCGTATTGGTGAATGCTGCAACACTAAGTTCTTCTTTTGGATCAACAAACCAGGAATGGCCGTAGGTCCCACCCATCCGCCACGTACCCGGGGATTCCGGTGTACCAGCTGCAACAGGATCTTTAAGTAGGGTAAAACCAAGGCCAAACTCTCTTCCCGGCCAATACGGCATGACGAGTTCACCGATTTGATTCGTGGCCATCTCGGTGGCAACAGCTTCTGTAAGAATAGGCTGACCCCCTTGCCGCAATGTCTCAAGTAAAGTGAGAAAATCTCCGGTACTCCCAACCATACCCGCTCCGCCTGATTGATAAGCCGAAGGTTGATTTGCACGATTGGGGGCAAGCCGGAAACCGGCAGTACCTTCAATAAAAGGAACCTGCTCTAACTCATTATGGAGAAGACGCGGTTCTTCAGAACCATCAGCGTATGCAGCGGTCAACCGATTTGAATCCACTGCAACAAAATCAGTGTCCGTCATGCGAAGTGGTTGAGTAACCAGCAATTGAACAGCTTCTCTTAGTGACATTCCGGTTACCTTTTCAATAACGGCTCCGAGTACATCTGTCGCGATGGAATATCTCCACATGTTTCCTGGCTCATACAAAAGAGGAACAGAAGCAAGCCTTTGGAGATTCTCCTCCAAACTAATTCCAGATAAATCCATTCCATCCGACACCCCTGCACGTTCATAAGTGCCTTGGTCTTCTTGGAAGAATCGATAGGTTAAACCAGCGGTGTGTGTCATCAATTGACGAATTGTTATTTCAGCGTCCTGACCATGGCTAAGCTTGGGCCGGAATGCAGGTAGCCAGTGAGTCACCGGATCATTCAGACTCAACTTTCCTTGTGAGACCAATGCCAGAGCTGCAGTTGACACAATGGGTTTGGTTACGGAAGCAAGTCGAAACAGAGCGTTTTCTGCCATGGTACGTTTTTGCTCCCTGTCTGCGAAACCAGCAGCCCGGCTGTATATCAGTTCTCCTCTTAATGCAACCTGTACAACCGTTCCTACGATTCTTTTTTCACTTATAGCGCGGTCAATGGCTTCATCCACATAAGAATGCAATGTCGTTATGTGTTCTTTTCCCATTCTTATCTTCCTCTCATCAACTGATGTGATTGATTCATTATTGTGACTGTGTTTATTATATAAATGATTATTCTTGTATTACATGGCTTACTAAAGGTATTATAGTGAATTATCGAATATACTTAAGGTTATTCTTGAATATATCTTAGGTATTCAAAGGGGTGTATTACATGGACGAAATAGATCAGCATATTCTGTTTCATTTGGAGAATCAGGCGAGATTATCCATGACCGAATTAGGCAAATTAGTAGGATTATCTCAACCAGCTGTTACTGAACGAGTCAAACGAATGGAAGAAAAGGGCGTTATCGAGGAATATCGTACGGTGATCTCCCCATCCAAATTGGGCAAGCAGAGCACGGCATATGTTCTTTTTCGTACCCGGGATTGTTATCCCTTCCTGGATTTCTGCCGTGCGTCACCTGAAGTCGTGGAATGTTATCGGATAAGCGGGGAGTATAATTACTTGCTGAAAATCCTTACAGACACGATCCAGGGACTTGAAGAGTTCGAGAACAAGTGTGATCCGTACGGTACTTACATGACCTTGATTACGATGTCTTCTCCGATTGCACATAAAAATCTCATGGAAGGACCGAATCTACTGGCACAGGCAGAATAAACCGCAGTCTATAAAACTATAAAATGAAATGCAAAAGAGGAGTTCACCTCAAGTGAACTCCTCTTTTGTCCTACGTGTAACTCATGCAAAATGCCTTCCTGTTATTTTACTTTGGGAAATCCATATTCATAAGCCCGCATAGCTACGAGCAATGCAGGGATGAGCAAGATAAACAGCGATCCGGCAAGGTATCCTGCTCCAAATACTTCAAGAAGGATGCCCCCGATGATGCCTCCTCCACCAATCGCCAGATTCCATGCTGTAACCAGCATTGATTGGGCGACATCTGCACTTTTGCCTCCGGCTTGAGCAATGGCAGTTTGAAGTAGAGTGGCAGCCCCGCCAAACGTAAGTCCCCAGATCATAATGCCGAGGATAATAATCATAGGTTGATGAGTACCGATTCCCATCACGACAGACGCCAGGGCGAATGCTGCCAGGCTGATGATTACTAATCTCCTCAAAAATCGGTCAATGAGCATTCCGATTAACCAAATTCCCACAATGGAAGTGATACCGAAAATGAGCAAAATCAAGTCTACTCTGTTAGCAAATACCGTCTGGGCAAGGTAAGGAGAAATATAGGTGTAAAGGATATTATGGGCAAGCATCCAGGCCAGAACAACAAACAGAATGGGCCTAACGCCGGGAATTAAAAACACTTTATGCAGGGGAAGACGTTCTCCGGCTGGCTCTCCTGCAAAATCCGGCATTTTCCAGAGAACCCATACGATTAAAGCTGCGGTCAGAAGAGATACAATCCCGAAGATGAAGCGCCAGCCGATATAAGAACTAAGAAAACTACCGATTGGGACACCCAGGGCTAACGCCACCGGAGTGCCGACCATAGCCACAGCCATGGCCTTGCCTTTTAACGAATCCGGGACCATACGACGAGCATAACCTGCTGTCATTCCCCATAACACACCCGCAGAGACGCCAGCCAGGAAACGGGCAGCAAGGGTTAAGATATACTCCGAGGATAACGTGGTAACCGTATTAAAGACAAGAAAACCGCTAATGCATGCCAGCAATAGAGGTCGGCGTCTCCATCCGCGTGTAGCAGCAGTCAAGGGAATGGCAGCAACAAGTGATCCAATGGCATAAAGAGTCACCAACTGTCCAGTGAGGGCTTCAGTGACCCCCAAGTCTTTTGCAATTTGCGGCAGCAGTCCCGCAGGCAGGCTTTCAGTGAGGATGCATATGAATCCAGCCATGGCTAAAGCAAGTAGCCCAGCCCACGGAAGGCGTTCTGAAGATATGGAAGGCAGCTCCATTTGCTTGGGGAGGGATGTGTTAATGGCCATGAATAAAAACCTCTTTTCTTATATTTTAATCCTATTCAGAACTATGCATATAAGCTTATCTAAAAAAATCAAACTTTTGCATACAGGATTAAAGGTAAGAAGGAGGTTTTAACATGGTATTTATTTTATTTTGTGAGTTTCTCCGTTAATTCAAAAGATGCTGTCTGTTCAACCATCCAAGGATGAGTTCGACAGGTTCCATGTACCGTTGGCCTACCAGCAAACCCGTATGGGTCGTATCCCACAGTCCGGCATATGCAGCATGCAGCTGCTTGGCAGTTAATTTGCCTCTCCGATCTTCGTCTTCAGAGGAAACAGCTTTGATCACCAAGCTGGGACAATAGATCAGTTCACCATTAATGGATACGCCATCGGCTCCACACAGAACTGAAAAGGTAGCAAATGCCTTCGCAGACTCCGTTTGCAGATATTTTCGCTGAAAAGCAATGTCTTCTGCCGTCTCATCTATACTGGTCAGTTCATCACGGACAGGTGTAGGCATGATGATCCCGGGTGTGATACGATTGCTTTCCGGGTAGGGGATTAGCTCATGGACTTCCTTGCTCAGACTGGCGTCAATCACGACCAGGCCTGCCAGGGTAACGGTTTCTGCAATCTTTTGACTGAGAATCCCACCCATGCTAAAGCCAATGAGAACGGGAGGTTCGTTGAACTCGGCTAACACTTCACGAATATCCTCCAAATAATCCTCAAACGTAATCTTTGTCATGTCCATGACCCGACTCTTGTAGTGACTTCTCATGTTCATGACATAACAGGTCCAACCGTGCTGGACAAAGTGGGGGATATATTTGCTCCACATCCAGCTGCCTGTGTATGCACCGTGAACGAACAGCAGTGGGGGCTTCTTGGTCGTTGTTTCTTCGTCATGAGGCGGGGTTCCTTGGAATATTTCCAAGTGTAAATCATGTTCTCCGATCTTCTTTACCTCATGTTCCGGTAATAATTGAGTGTAGTCCATCATACCAAAAACCTCCTCTAAACTATTAGTTTGATATCAAACTATTTCTCCAAAAAAAATTAGAAGTTGCCATGAATTTTCATTAAAATTCGAAGCAGTTCTTTTTTCTCCGCTTCCGTAACGTCCGCATAGAACGCGTCCAACATGCGTTGAGATATCTCTTCAAAGACAGGCTTTAATTCTTCGCCTTTTGCAGTCAAAGCCACATGAACAACTCGTGAATCTGTTGCATCACGCTCCTTGAGGACGTATCCTGTCCGCACCAATTTGTCCACAAGTGCAGTCACCGTGGATTTATCCTTGCCGATTTTTTTGGCGATTTCAGCCATGGTCATCCTGTGATTGTTGTACAGGGCATAGATGATATCCCCATGGGACGTGGCGAGATCCTGGATTCCCTGCTCAGCCATCTCAGTAAGGATGAAGCGGTTGACCTTCTCTTTAATTTTGGATATGAGTGAAATAGCGTCTCTTGTTTTCATATGTGTAATATAGTTTGTTATCAAACTAATGTCAAGCTTTGATCCTTGATTTCTTGCATGCGCAATATTGCAAAATAGCAGTGAGAATTTCTTCTCCTACTCCTTTGCTCAAGTCACTACTTGATTGGATTAGCTTTCATTTCTTGTCCCATTTTCTCAATACCGTCCAGAATCTGATATCCATAACCCCAGAACTGGCTGAAATCCGTGACATAGATCTGTTTGTTCTTGATTGCGTTCATACTTTGCAGGGCAGGGTTGGCATACAGATTTTGAATCAGCTTATCGATATCCGGTGAACCGGCATACGCGGACAAGAGCAGATAATCAGGGTTCGCTGTGATCAGTTGCTCTACACTAACTTCACCTTGCACACCATCAAACGTATTTTTCAGCTTCAACAGGCTAAGTGCATCAAGCTGATACGTATCGTTTTGCATGCTGCTTACCGTAATGGTGTCTTCTGTAGCGGGTACGATGTAGGCAAAAGTATGCTCAGGCTGATCGGCTACACTTGCCTTAATGGCATCAACACGTGTCTTCAGACTTTCCGTGAATGTTGCGGCATTTTCTTGAACATCGAAGATCTGCCCAAGTTGTGCAATATCGCTGTACAGGCTATTGAGTGTGCCTTTGTGATTCGTCGTTTGCAGGAACGTGCGGATATTCATGTCATTTAATCCATCGACGGTACCCACACCCCAGTCTGCATCAGCGAACAGGTCGCCCCGTCCGAGTACCAGATCCGGGCTTGCACCTACAACCAGCTCTTTACCTACATAATCCTTGGACAATACCGGAATTTTGGCGAAATCATCAGCCACATCCGGTGTAACAGAACCGTATAGAGCAGCAACACCGACCATTTTATCGGTCAGACCTAATTTGATGAGCATCTCAGCAGCAGATTGGGTATTCGCAACAACACGTTCGGGTGCTTTATCGAATACTTGCACTTTTGGTTTCCACTCGCCGCCCTCACCCGAGATCGTGAAGTTCTCAATAGTGAGCGGGTACGTCGTTTTATTTGTATTCTCAGCAGGAGCTGAAGTTTCTGTCGTGTTAGTTGTTGAAGTTGTTTCTTCGGCAGGGGAAGAAGTTGATCTATTCGAACAGGCTGCAAGTAGCAGTAACAGGAGACTTAGAGCAGCGATGCCAATGGTTCTGGATGTGAATTTCATTAAATGATGAACCCCTTTTCTATGTGTTTTAAATTGACAAAGATAATCATTCTCAATTATAATCCGAGAAAAAGCTTTGTAAATAGCTAAATTTAATTTGTTCTACATTTTACGCGAATTGATGGGGGAAGAGATGGCACAGACGGTTCAGGTTCAGACACAGCGTATGGGGAAAAGAGAGTCTCTGATTCATAGTAAATCCGGGTTTGCTTTACTGATCGCAGCTTTAGTCATAATCACGATTATTTCTGTAGGTATTGCAGTTTCCATTGGACAGGTACGAATTCCGCTGGCGGAGTCATATCGTATTCTTTTATACAAATTAACGGGATTTCAGTGGGGGGCAACCCCAATTGAGGCAGGCTCTTTTACCGATATCATTTGGCAGATTCGTTTCCCGCGGGTGCTGATGGCGATGTTTATCGGCGCGGGCTTGGCCTTGTGCGGTGCTGTTATGCAGGCTGCCGTGCAGAATCCGCTCGCTGATCCTTACATATTGGGTATATCCTCAGGCGCTTCACTTGGAGCAACCTTTGCAATTCTCATTGGATTTGGTGCAATTGGGTGGCTTGGTCAGACGGGGGTTGCTTTCTGGGCCTTTGCTGGAGCGATGGGTGCGTCCTTACTGGTCCTGACTTTGGCAGGGATTCGGGGAAAAATGACGTCGGTCAAGCTGGTGCTTGCCGGAATGGTGATTAACGCGCTATGCAGCGCTTTTTCAAACTTCATTATTTATTTTGCCAACAATGCTGAAGGCATCAAAACGGTGACATTCTGGACCATGGGCAGTCTGGCGTCTTCCGGATGGAACAAGCTTCCACTCGTAGGTATCGTCGTGCTGGTGGCGATTCTATTCTTCCTTTTACAGTCCAGAGTTCTCAATACGATGTTATTGGGGGATGAAGCAGCCGTTACACTGGGCATTAATCTGAGTGTGTACCGCAGGGTGTACATGCTGTTAACCGCTTTGGTGACAGGCGTCATGGTGGCGAGCTGTGGGATGATTGGTTTCGTGGGACTCATTATTCCGCATATTGTGAGAGGTCTGGTGGGTTCAGACCATCGTAAAGTGATGCCTGTATCCGTGCTGTTTGGAGCCATTTTCCTCATCTGGACGGATGTTATTGCACGATCCCTCATATCCAGCGTGGAGTTGCCGATCGGGATCATTACAGCCATGATTGGTGCGCCGATGTTTATGTATATGCTGGTCAAAAAAGGCTACGGTTTTGGAGGAAATTAAACATGAAGCTGAACGTAGAAAATGTATCCATCTCTGTGCTGAACACGGACATCATCAAGGATATTTCATTACAGGTGAACGGTAAACAGTTCGTTGGACTGATCGGACCCAATGGTTGTGGCAAGTCAACGCTGCTCAAGAGCATCTATAAAGTGATCAAACCGCAGCAAGGCAAGGTTTTTCTGGACAATACCGATATTCTCAAATCCAGTCCAAAGCTTGTTTCCAGACATATGGGCGTTGTTGGTCAGTTTAATGAATTGAGCTTTGATTTTACGGTGCGTGAGATGGTCATGATGGGCCGTACCCCGCACAAAAAACTGCTGGAGACGGATAATGAGCGGGATCACGAAATCGTGGAGCAGGCTTTGGAAAAAGTACATCTGACTGGACATGCAGACCGCAATTACGTGTCTCTGTCTGGTGGAGAGAAACAGCGTGTCGTATTGGCGCGTGTTCTGGCACAGCAACCCCAATTCCTGATCCTGGACGAGCCGACGAACCATTTGGACATCAAATACCAACTTCAGATTCTAAATATTGTCCGTGGACTCGGCATTGGTATATTAGCAGCGCTGCATGATCTCGAACTCGCCGCAGAATATTGCGATTATCTCTATGTGGTGAAAAAGGGCCAGATTGTGGTCCATGGCAAACCGGCTGATATTCTGACTCGTGAGATGATTGGTGAGGTATTCGATGTCGATTGTGAAATCTATACAAATCCAGTTACGGGCGGCCTGGGTATTGCTTACCTGAGTACACGGTGATTAGGACGGTAAAATGGGCACTGAATCATGGTTTAAGTGAAGCCTTGGCGATGTATCCAGTTCTAGGGTGCTTCCTGCGACCGTTTTACCGAAGCTGTGCTGGATGCACTGTCTGCTGATGATCGTCGCACGTATGAGGAATCCTGTAGAGCAGAATATGCAGTCATTCCTCAGCCACGTCCACTAATAAAGAGTGATCTTGGAAATATCAATTAAAGTGAAATAGACCGTACCTGATGGGCGATGTTGTTGAGTGCTCGCAGGGCCGGTCTTTTATTTTTGATGGGGTTAGGCGCGTCTATTGAAGCTTAGGATCGACGGGCTGAGCATGAGCACCTTTGCTAACTTCTTGGAAAATGTCTGTGGAGTTATCGCTATGTGTTGAAGACTTAATGCTGTTGTCTTGTTGGGGGTGTTCTCCCGTTGCTGGACTACTACCTGTAATCGTATAATTTCGCAGTATCTCTTCCAGATCTCCAATCGTTACGGGACGAGCATGTCGTTTCAGGACATAACCAAGTTGACCATTGGGTTCCACCGTTGCCGTCTCCAGATCGTCTACACTTGTAATTCCGTTCTGTCGCATATGCATCTCAAGCTGATCCATCGTATAACGCATACGTTTCAGATTCGGTATAATGACCTTTCCGTCCTCTACCACGATTTTGGAACTGCCACTCATTAACCGTTCGAAAATATTAAATTTCAATTGCAGTTGTTCCACCACAAGCAATGTCACAATGAATACCGATGCTGATCCAATCGCTTTGCCAAGCTCATGATTTGCGATGGGCTGTACAATCGTTGTTCCGATGGAGATCATGATGACCGTTGTGGCAACACTCATCTGTGAGATCGACTTGCGTCCTGCAATTCGAAGCAGAATCATGCCGATAAGTACAAGTAAAACAGATTTCCATATCCAGTCCATACGTATATTCCTTTCTATTCCAGTATGCGCTTTGCTTCTTAGGCTGTTCTGGCGTTGGAGGAATTATGCAGTTGGCTGAATCCATAGCTTTCATTCCGCCCACCGAATCGTATACAATAGGGTATTGATGAAGTGAACAAAGGAGCGAGTTACAGTGGCAAAACAGAAATATTATGTTGTCTGGGAAGGTAAGAAACCTGGTGTGTATAACACATGGGCGGATTGCAAAGCACAGACGGATCATTATACCGGAGCAAAATATAAATCCTATGAGTCCAAATCAGCCGCAGAAGAAGCGTATCGTGCTGGATGGAAAGGAAACTGGGGTTCAAGTGCAGGCGGAGTGTCGAAGACAAAGTCGGCTGGTAGCGGAAGAAGCGCGGGCATGGAAACGTCGGAGGAAGTGGATTACGACAGCATCTCTGTTGATGTGGGTACACGTGGTAACCCCGGACCTGTAGAATACAAAGGGGTAGACACCCGCACAGGTGAGATTATTTTCTCTGTTGGACCGATCTCCAAAGGCACGAACAATCTGGGCGAATTCCTGGCCATTGTACATGCCCTTGCACATCTGAAAAAAGAAGGCAGCACCAAAACGGTGTACACCGACTCGGTCAATGCCATGAAATGGCTAAAGCAGAAAAAAGTAGCCACGACCTTACCAAGAGACAACTCCACGGAAGAGATCTGGTTGATGATTGATCGTGCGGAGCAGTGGCTCCAGACAAATACGTACAGCAATAAAGTGCTAAAATGGCAGACCAAGCAGTGGGGCGAAATCAAGGCAGATTACGGCCGAAAGTAAGTATTTATCCGTATCAATTTCATAATACCTGTAGCTGCTTCACTCAAGGCTAGATATAGATCAAAGCGGTTTGATTTGTCTACATCTAGTTACAAAAATCCATTTTTAGTGAGTTATAAAATTGATTTATCCAAAGGATGCCTCCTTTATTTCTGGTCTATTAGAATCGTTATTTACAATTTCCAGTTTCCGCTCTATAATCATCTGAATATGATTAGTTAAACATATGGAGGAGCCTGTCATCTGCAGGCCCTCTTTATCTTTTTGGTCCATCGATTAGCAAGTCCATTCACTAGAATGGGTTATTTGAGTATATATTGCAGGAGGCAGACATGAGTTCCATTTATAGAAGTGAAGAAGGCAAGAGCAGCATACTTGAAGAGTATGAGATTTATTTGAACGAGTTGGGTGAGGATTTTACGCGTGAGTATGTAGAGACGCGTTTTGGCAAGACGCATGTTTTACTGACGGGTCCTCTAGATGGCAAGCCGTTATTTATTCTCCAGGGCGGTAATTGTGTGAATCCGATGACGTTGTCATGGTTCTCTTCCTTATTTAAGGAATACCGGATTATTGCTCCTGATACGATTGGTCATCCTGGTTATAGTGAGGAAGCGAGTATCTCCACACGGTTTGATAGCTTGGCTTTATGGGTGTCGGATCTGCTGGATCACTATGATATTGAAAAGAGTGCATTTATCGGTCCATCGTTTGGAGGAGGCATTATCCTCAGACTGGCTACCTATATTCCGGAACGCATCTCGTGTGCTGTATTGGTTGCTCCTGCTGGTCTTGCGGTCAATTCCAAAATTAAAACAGCTCAGGATATCACGCTGCCGCTCGTCAAGTACCGCATGACGTCTTCACCATCTTCTTTGCAAAAAATTACGGACAACATGTCGTGCAACTGCATGAAAGAAATGGATAAAAACATTATTGGTAAACTTTTTAAATACGTCAGCATAGAGCAGGATCTGCCCAAGCTCACGGATCGAGAAGAACTGGTGAATTATACGTCACCAACCTTGTTATTGGTAGGGGAGAAGGATGTCTTTTTCCCTGCGGATAAGTGTATTGAGCGAGCTCAAAAGATTATTACGAATGTAAAAGCCATCAAGTATGATACCGGACATTTCCCTTCACAGGACGTATTGGTTCAGATGAACGAGGAAATCGGACGTTTTTTACAGAAGAATTATTAAATTAAGTTGCAATTGAAGGATGAGAAATGTTTTTCTCCAGTTTAATAAAGTAATTACATCCATCTGTCGATACTCTATATAAGAGAGTCCTTTTCTTCTATAGAATAGTGTGGATAGGGATTAGCAGTGGATCGTAGAAGGCTTGATATCATTAATATTTAAATAATTCGCGTTGAGGTGTTTCAAATGACATCATTTGGTTTATATAGATGGTTGGCGATGAATTGCTGACTGGTTGAACCAAATGATGCATTTACGCGGAAAGTCTTCCGATCGACAAGGTTGAAAAGAGGTCTGGTTATGAGAAAAGACAATTGCAAAATGGCATTGCAACGCAATGTGATTATAAATGATACATATCAGGTAAGACAGGTATTAGCCAGCAGTGAGTTGGCTATTGTATATGCTGGGCGAGATCGTAACACGGGTGCCAAGGTAGCCATTAAGGAATTTTTCCCACAGAGACTGGCTGAACGTCAGGCAGACAAGCGTAGGGTGTTCTGCTCTTCGCGAGGATACGGTGGGCAATATCAGGAGTTACTGTCTGCATTTCTGCTCGAAGGTGAACTGTTATCGAAACTGGATCATCCTCATATTGTTTCGTATTTGGATCATTTTGAAGCAAATGATACAGGATATCTGGTTATGGAATATTGCACGGGGATCACATTGACCGAGTATTTGAATGAACATAATCATGCGCTGGATGCTGCTTTCATAACGGAGACGTTGCTTCCACTGGTGGATACATTGGATTACATACATAAGCAAGGCATTCTTCACCGGGATGTGAAACCTTCCAACATTATGGTTATGGAGGATGGTACACCCAAGCTTCTGGACTTCGGCTCAGCTACCCGTTGGCCGATGCAATCCGGAGAGAAACAGGTGATATTCACATCGGCAGGTTATTCTCCACTGGAATTCTATTCGGAGAAATCCAGTCAGGGACCGATGTCGGACATTTACAGCCTGGCAGCTCTGCTCCATTATTGGACATGCGGACAACCTCCTATGGACGTGAAACAGCGGTTGTTCCAGGATGAATTGCCATCTGTTCGCTCACATAATGAGTATGTGAATCCTTGGCTCGCTCGTGTTATTCATTGGGGGCTGATGGTTCGTTCCGAGAAACGCTGTGCTTCCCTGGCCTGGGTCAGAAGCTCGCTGCGAATTCAAGCCTGGGTATGGAAAGTGCGCAAGCCAGGTACAGTGGAATGGTCTTTAGCCGAGAATCAACATACGCAGGTCTATGAAGTGGAGCCGAAAAAGCAACATGAGACGGCTTAAGCAGTCATGATCTATGTTACTAAAGTAGATACGCTTAAATGAAAGCATAACCGTTAAATAGGTGTAAAATAGAAACAAGCCAGTTCTTACCCGTACATATGGGGCGAACTGGCTTGTTTCTATTATATTTTCAGAGAGAACATACATCAGCGTGCTTCATTTCCACTTAGTTAACACGTAGTTTACTGTGGATCTCTCTTTTGTCCTACATAGATATTGGTACTTGGTTTGATGGCTTTGTAACGAATTTCGATCTCCGTAACACCATCCTCAAACGTAATATACAACTTTTCGTTGTACTCCATAGCTTCCGCGTGTCTGCGCTTCACTGGCGTTCGGCCTCGGACAACCGTACAATTCGTATCGTGCCGTACCAATAACGTTTCTTTTTTACCCGCTTCCAGCCAGATTCGTCCCGCTTCTAGTACTTTGACCCCGATGTCCATGCGATCAAACAGTTCACTGAGACTTACTTTTCGGCGTTCCAATGAAGTGAGAGGCCAATTGGTCACCGGTATATCCTCGCCGTTCGCTGTCGCTAGAAAGTATCCTTCCAGTCTTCCCCGGAATACGGGTTTTGGCTTCATTACGAACCAATACAGTGCGAAAATACCACCAGCAAGAAGCAGGCCCAATCCTGTATATAGCAGTACCTTTTCACGTAAAGAATGAATTTGCAACGAAATGTCTGTAGTTATATTTGCTCCCTCAGAATCCGTTGCTGTCACCCTGATCGTTGAACTTCCGGTGTGTAGAGAAGACCATCGCAACAGGTTGCCTTCAATGACGGCATCTCCAAGTTTGCGCTCACTTCCACCGTCTGCAAGGACATACGTTAATGGATCATTATTGGGATCCTTAAAGTGGTTGTTCAGGTCGACATCTGTATTGCTGTCGTCTTTGGATAACACCATGGATACGCCGGTGGCTACGGGTGCTTGATTCGTAATGTCTACTTCAACCGGAGTAATTTCGCGATAAAAGTCCGGGCCGTCGATCCGTAGTCCCCATGTGTACAAATCCGATTTGGGAAAAGTGTATTTTCCCGTAAATCCGCTACCTGTATTGGTCAAAGGGATACGTTCTGTTTTTCCATCAGATGGAGTTACAATGAGTTCCGCTTCCAGTCCCTTGTACACATCCAAGTCCTTAATGGGTTTAGGGTCCACAGCCTGATCGTAGAGTGATGCCTCAAATGTGATGCTTTTCCCCTTGACTGGCTGCTCCGTTGCCATATTTGCGACCGCAGAGACGTTGTAGTTCCCTAATAGGTTAATCTTCACCAGATCACCGCTACGGCCTTTGAATTTCAGTTTAAACTGTCCTTTGACCGGACGAATGATCTTCATCAGAGCATATTTATCAGATCGAATGAAGCTGACATTGCTCGATTGATAATAGAGCTGAGCTTCGGAGACAGCATGATCAGAAAGCATGATAATGTTGGCATCCGCCATGCTGGAGTTAGGAATATCCACGGTTACTTCCTGCATTGCTCCAGTTGCAGTCACAGCCGCTACAGACACAAGAACAGATTGAATCTGATCTGCAAAAATACGATTGAAGATTTCAGGCAGATCATCCGCACTTCCGGTAATAAAGGAAGAACCACCCGTTTCTTTGGCGATGCGCTCCAATTCTGCCGGGTTAACCGTACCGTCGCGGTTTAGTCCCACAGTATAGATGGGATAACCAGCTTGTTGTGCCATCTCAATAACCTTGTCCACATCCTTGGATGAGTCGGCAGGTGTTCTGCTCGTCGATCCTCGTAAATCCGTTTCTCCGTCAGAGAGCAAAATCATAAATGGTTTGCGTTTGTCCGTCTGTGATTGTTCAAGCAGGCTAGCACCTCGGCGTAAGCCAAGTCCGAGATCTGTATATCCTGAACGTTTTAAGCCATCCACACGGCTACGAAGGTTATTGCGAGCTCCAGATGATGAAATCTCCATCAGTGGTACGGATGAAGTGACCTTGTCATTATAAGCTACAAACCCCAATCGGGTCTTAGGTCCACTACTCATATCCATAAACATATGTATAACTTCTTCGGCAATGCGATCTTTGTCGGTCTCATTCATGGAGTAGCTAACATCCAGGACAAACATGGCATCGAGTCCTTCATACGTCTGGGTCTTGACGGATGATTCAGCATATATGCTTCTCATGTCCCACGCTGGAATTAAAAAGCTGATGAACAAGAGAGAGAAAATTGCTTTTTTGAATTTTATTAATATCATACGATGCTTCGAATCTCCTTTCTGTTTTGGGCACTACAATTTTTTTTAGAGGTCAAACTGGTTTTTGTTAAAAAACTTTTGTTTTTACTCGATAAAACCCCGTTATGCGTAGTTTTGATAAGCGAAGAATATTGCAACACCGCATACGTTAAGGTGATTCCCTCTTGATTAGGGTGAAAACTCCACTAGTCTTAAATCATTGAACATCATCCAAATTATAGGATATTCTTTATCATCGGCATGATTAGAAGGGAAGTGAAGCGAAATTCGGAAAATAGTTCTATAGGTATATCGAAGTCACATAAATGAGCTTTTAGACCTATATAGGGGAATATTGACAAAACATATCACTGATGATTAAGATGAATTCCATAAATCTCCAAAGCAAACGGCATAATCTGGTACATAAGTTCCAGTCATATGTTGACAGCTCGTTCTATTGGACTTGTGATGGCCTGAGAAGATGATTCTCTTAGATCATGACCAAAGACTGATAGTGCGTGCGGAGTGTCAAAAATTGATGGAGGGGGGGAAGCATTCGCCCAAATGAACCATCATTAGGGGGATGTTGCCTGAATGGATATTATTAATCAAACGAACCGAACGATGCTTTTTGAAGAGATTAATCCTGAGAAAATGGATTTGATTACGATTGTCGGTGACGTAAAAGGGATCGACAGTTTGAATGATGACAAGATCAAGGAGATCAACGAACACTTGCTTGTACGAAACTTCGATGAGTTTTTGGACAAGTTTTCTCCCAGTGTGTATTCCTTTTTCAATGCGGTAAACCAGAAAGTCATGTATACGCTTAAAAAACCGGAAGGGATTCCGGATGAAGCAATCTCTGAGATCAAAATTGATCATAGCAATGACTTCCTGAGAATGCTCTTTACCCTGATCGATACCAAACGTAGTCAGGGGATTACGAATGTAGATTTCAAGTTTGAAAATTTGCTGGATATGATTTCACCGAAAAAGGTTATGGATGACATTCGGCAGGTACGGAAAGAAATTCATTACATGTATGGCCAGCATGAGAAGCTGGATGACGGGGACCCGAAGAAGTTGGATATCGGGGATAAACTTAATGTCATGTTTGAAGATGCCAGCCGGAACTATAACAATGTTATGGCAATGCTGCCACTGGCCATCGAAGATATCAAAACCCGCTTGTTGCTGGGCCGTGCTCAAGAAGAAACTTCTTCCGAAGCGATTCAGGTAGGACAACTCACGATTGGTGAGAGCGGAGAATTGAAAATTATCGAAGCTCCAAAGAGTGATAACAACGAGTTGATGCTCCTGGATGAGTCGACAAGCACAGATTTGACTCAGGTGTTTGCCGAAGATTATGATTCACTCTCCGAGGCACCTTCACCGTATGTACAGGATCTGGTCGTTCGTACATTCTGCCCACTACCTGCGGTTCAGACGGATGTCGATACGGCAGTTGAAGTACAGAATTACAATACATACCTGGAATTTTACAAGAACGCCAAGGATGACTTTGTGAAAACCGTAAAACCGCTGGTAGAGAAAATTTTGGGTGTCAAAATGTTCTTTGATCAATATGCGACCAAAAACAAAGGCATGCTGCCTTCCATGCTGATTGCCAATGCCAAGCTGGATATGCTTGTTAAGAGCAGTAACATTCCGCGGCTGGAGACCTATCTCAACACAGTCAATGCGAAGAATGATTTTACCGACACCATTTGGTTCGGTATTGTTCCTTCCGTTGAACTGGAGAATACGGGACAAGTTCAAGTCAGTCGTGCCCGTTTCCGTGGTAACGAGAAAGTGGTTAAACAAGACGGAAACAGTATGGAATCCTTGTCCATGCTTCTGCAAGTCGTTAAAGACTACAAAGTACAAGTATTCTTCAGCTTTGAATCTGGAGAAGAGACTACATTCAGCAGTATGGCTACCGCAGGCATCGATAAATATATTGATAAATGCGCGGTATTATCTCGCAAGGACTACAGCGAATTCGCCATTCCAAGTGCTCCGAATTTCACCATCATTCCGAAAGAGAAATCGGGTGTTGTTATCGACAGTCGTATGCTCCAGACGGAGAATGGTGTGGAGCTTTCCAAGGAGAAAGAAGACATTCTGAAGCTGTGGATTGAAGGTGTGTATGTCGGTGCGTCTTATGTATCTGCCGGAATTGTGGCTGCATATCAGTGCCCTGAGTATCTACGAGGCGCATTCAAAACCGTGAACCGGGATTATCCAGGTGTGCGTTTTGATATTGAAGCAGGCGATAACAGTCTGCGTGTAGTGACTACGATGACCAAAGAAATCTCCGGATTCACGAACACTATCAAGGATTCGATTAACCGGAAAAACTTTGGATTTATTTTCTCATCGGAAAATGCCCAAATCCAGGATAGCGATATCAAGCGGATCACGGTATACAAAGCGAGAAGCATGGCGATGTCCGAAGATGGCTTTGATTCCTTGTATAAAACACTCGTAAGTACTTACATTGAGCGCTTGCTCCGTTTCCAGACGGGTGATTTCAAGCATGAAAATATCGTCAAATTCTTCAGCAACAATCCGAGCAGTCAGAAGAGCCGGTGGCTGGGAACCCGAGGGTCGATCAATTCGATCATTCAGGAAGGCGACGACATGAGCTTTATCATCGATGAGAAGAGCAATATGTGCCACATTGATCTGGTATTCAACGGCAACGTGAAGAACCTGGAGGTCATGATTACCAAAGGCACCAGCGCGATGAAAGTGTAAGAGGCTGGAGTAGTTACAAGTTTTGGATTTTGAATATAATTCTTCAAACAACGAATTGTAGACATTTATTTTGGTGTTAGAGGCAGCCTTTACTGGCTGACCTTATACATATATTCTGGCACCTCTCCCCAGATGGAGAGCATGCCGGGCACATTGTTTTCTAATCTTAAGGAGGTTTTTATTAATGGGTTTTGTATTGAAAGTAGAAGGCGCAGAAACAATCGAATTGGGAATGGATAATATCCGCACAGTAGTGTATGACACGGATACGCCAGATGATTCCAATGCTAGATCTACAGATGTAGGTGCAACACTTCGCATCAGTGGCAAAATTATTACAGCAACAGACGGTGACAATGCAGATGACACGATGAAACTTGCTCTGTGGTCCCTCGTTCCAGCTGAAAAAGCAGATTGCTATCGTAAAGTAACCCTGGAAGTGGTTGCAGCGGATCAAGTGGTACGCAAAATTTACATGCCTAACGCGTTCGTTGTGGATTACACAGAGCGTTTCGGAGATACCGAAGGCGTGGGTGAATTCAGC
The DNA here is from genome assembly GCF_032452295.1 of Paenibacillus sp. ClWae2A. Taxonomy (NCBI): domain Bacteria; kingdom Bacillati; phylum Bacillota; class Bacilli; order Caryophanales; family Paenibacillaceae; genus Paenibacillus; species Paenibacillus sp. ClWae2A. The sequence continues at coordinate 608,005 of NZ_JAULSQ010000003.1, read as the reverse complement.
CTGTTCATCAAACAGAAAAAAGACAAAACTGAATTCACTAAAATCGAAGGCGGCTTCCCGGTATAAAAGGGGGCAACTAATGTTCCGGGTCAGTTATGGCTGGCCCAGAATAATTCTGTCATGTTAAGGGGCCCTTGTGCCCCTTAATCTTTATTTACGCCCGAATACGGCAGGGAGGCAGGAACGAATACCATGAAAGATTATTATGCCGTGCTTGGTGTAGAACGTGAAGCTTCTCCGGAGCAGATCAAGAAGGCTTATCGTCAATTGGCGAAGAAATTTCACCCGGATGTTAACGGGGGAGATCCGCAGGCAGAGGCGCGTTTCAAGCAAGTACATGAGGCCTACAGCACACTCGGAAACCCCGAGTTAAGGGCAGCATACAATCAACAACCTCGATCTACAGGGAATCCAGGAGGGGCAAAAGGAGCAACATCCAGTACTGCACGAGAAAAGAGTGGACATGCAAAAAATGGACCTATGAATACCGAGAGAGTATGGTCTGATCCATCACGAATGCAGGAACAGTTTGAACAATTTTTTGGCTATAGCCCCAAAGGCAAGGAAAGCTCAAACAGTGGCAAAGCCGATCCTAATAAAGGAATGGATATGTCCGCCATGTTTGACCGATATTTCGGAGTTCGAAAAAAGTAAGCCGGTGACCTGTAATGGATCGTGCCGGTTCAGGCGGAGGTTATGGAAGTGAGACGAGGAAGGTCGGTAATGACGATAGGGCTTGACGCATGCGTCGCCATGATTTCGTTAGCCGTGCTGTATTACATATTCATCATTAACCGGGACATGGGTGCCCAGTGGATAACTGGAATTATTGTAGTTCTCTCCGGGGGAGCATACCTATTTTTTAAATACATACCTGCCACCAAGGGGGAAAAGAAGAAGCTGTCTTCACGTGTTGTGAAACTCGTGCTGTTGGACGACGACGGTACAAGTGTGAAGGAATGGTACATTCAGGGTGAGACAAGTGTATTGATCGGAAAAAGTTCGAAGAACAGTGAGGCGGACATTGATCTGTCCGATACTCCATATGCTTCCCTCATCAGTCCGCAACATGCTGTGCTGAACAAAGCCTCGGGCCAATGGTTTATCGAGGATATTGACTCGGCTAGCGGCGTAGGTGTACGTAAGGGAAATCAAAGCAGATCATCCAAATTGGAAATCGAAGAACCCAGCCTGATTGAGGCAGGGGACTTAATTTATATTGCCAATACCCGAATTTTGGTGAAATAACGTTGGCGTACCATTATACAAGCTTACGGGGGAATGAAAAGAAATGAGTCTGACAAGATGTGGAAACGGACATATGTTCAGCACGAGAAGGCACGGTAACACGTGTCCATATTGCAATCTGGCCGTCGAGTCACCGGCTTCCGGCAATAGTGAAGCAGCGGGAGCAATCCCACGCGCGCCTCGCACAGCAGAGGATGACAGAACGATGCCATACCTGGGGGAAACAACAGGAATTGAACCGGTAACGGGATGGATGGTGTGTATCGAAGGTCCGCAGATGGGCCAGGATTATCGAATTATGGCTGAAAAGAACTTTATTGGACGTTCGGAAGAGATGCATGTTCGAATCCTAGGGGATAACACGATTTCAAGGCGTAATCATGCGGTGATTGTATATGATCCCAAAAAACGGAATTTCTATCTGCTGCCCGGCGATGCTTCCGGCCTTGCCTATCACAACAATGAAGCGGTCTATTCTCCGGTGGAACTGGCTGCCTACGACGTCATTCAATTGGGACGCAGTAAATTTATTTTCATCCCATTATGTGGTGTGCATTTTGAATGGGAGCAACAGTGAATACCTTCATGATCTTGTGGAACGACAAGGAGCTAACGCCTTATTGGGTTCTGGCAGCAGGCTGTTTGTCGATCTGGTTGTTGTTATTCGTCCGAAGCCGGATTCCGGTAAGGCAACGTGACGATAGGCCGGTTGGCGTTCAGATCGGGAATGGACAGACCATTGGTGCTCGCAGTGAGCAGGATGATTATTTCGCCTGTGCCGTGGAGCCTTATGGTGTACTTGCGGTACTTGCCGATGGAATTAGCGGCTTATCTGGTGGGAAAGTAGCTAGTACAACTGCTGTAGAAACATTTATCCGTGAGTTTGAAGAGTTGGAGCGGTTTCCTGATCCAGAGGAGTTTTGGGATGCTTCTGCCCATGCGGCAAATCAGGCGATTCTTCGTAACTTGCTTGGCGTTCCGGGCGGAACAACGTTGGTATCTGCCATGATCAAGGGCAGGGAACTGTATTGGGGGGCAGTAGGGGACAGCATTTTGGCAGTGTTTCGCAAAGGTGAGCTACTTGCTATCAATCATAAACATACGCTGGAAACTCAACTCGAAGAACAGTATATGTCTGGAGAAATATCGGAGCAGGAGGCATTGGATAATCCGCAGCGCAAAAGGCTGGTCAACTATTTGGGGTACGACCATTTTAAACAAATGGAAATCGCGGACGAGCCGTTTGCACTGCAGCCGGCGGACAAGATTGTGTTATGCAGTGACGGGGTATACAACTCTCTTACTGAGATGGAACTGGAAACTATACTTGCGAAAGACATGTCCCCATTTGATGCAGCTCAGACCATCATTGATTTGATTGAAGAAAAACAGCTCGTGCATCAGGATAATGCCACGATTATCATTTTGGAGCAAGGATGGTAACGGATCAGGCAACGCACAGGGAAGGGAAATGGGGAGACGGATGAGGAAGGAGAACAGTGAATTCAAGACGGCTTTTGTCTCGGAAGCGGGATCTTTCCTGAAAAATCGGGATTTCTACGGCTGCGTTGAGCTGGAAGATTGGGCCTGTTATGTCATTGCAGATGGCCTGGATACAGATACGGAAGTGAATAGCGCACAGATCACAGTGCAGACCATTCTGGAATCCTTTTTGGAAAAGCCAACCATGTCCAAACGCAGACTAACGGAGTATATCAAGATTGCCCATGAATGGTTGCAGTATGAAAGCCGCCGAGTCAGGCTCAAAGCGGGATTCGTCATTGTTGTGACAGATTATACACGTATGGTGTGGGCATCTGCCGGACATAGCCGGTTGTATCATTTTCGTGGAAATCGGCTTGCACTAAAAAGCAAAGATCATAGCGTTGCTGCCCAGTTGGCAGCCGAAGGACAGATTGCAGAGGATCGTGTGGATCAGCACGATGAACGCGGCAATCTGAACGAATACGCGGGCAAACCTGGCATGATCAGACCGTATGTATCGGATAAGATTAAGCTGGCCGATGGCGATGTGCTTGTGCTCTGCACCCCTGGATTATGGGAAGGTGTTCAGGATGCCGAGATGATCGATGCGGTTGAAGGTGCCAATGACCCGCAGACACTGGCGGATACGCTTGAAGAAGTAATGCTTAGCAAGCAGCGTACCCGTATCGAGAATTATAGTGCGGCAGCCATATATGTGAACAAGATTTTTCATGAAGAGCCCAAGAACCGTAAGAAATGGATTAAGCGGATTGCCATCATGCTGGTCATGCTCCTGATTTTTGGTGGAGCCGGCATATTCTACGCGGTGAAAAGTGCAGCCAAAAAAGCTGAATTGGTCGTAGATATGCTGCAATATGAACAGACCGCAGACCAGTACGTCAAGGAACAAGAGTATACCAAGGCGGTCTCGGACTACAGCCTTGCACGCAATAATTCCATCAAAATCAAGGACCCGATACATAAAAAGCTATTGACCGCGAAGATGTCTGCTGCCCAGACGCTGGTTGATGGGGAAGCTCACCTGAAAGAAGGCGACATTACCAAAGCAACCGCGAGTTACACCAAAGCATTGGAATTGTCTGAATCCTATAGCATGTTCAACCGGGAAGTTATTCAGGAGCGACTGGAGCAGATGACCACTTTCCAGCAAGTGCAAGACTGGATCACTGAGGGCGATCTGAAACTCCAGAACGGAGATTACAGTGGAGCGATCATTTTGTATAAAAGGGCCAGAACAGCCGCTACGGAGACAGCTTACAAGGATGCGCTGAAGGAAATTGCTACGCAACTGGAGACGGCCGAGACCAAACGCGCAGATATCAAACGGCAATCCCGGCAGTTTCAAGCAGATACGCTGGAACAGAAGGGTGACCGCTTCAATGAAGCCGGAGACTACAGCGGAGCCATGGATGCCTATGCTTCGGCACAGGGAATTTATCAAGAGATCGATATGCTGGAACGTGTGCTGGCCATGGAGCGGAAAATAAACAAACTGGATGAGAAATTAAACCCACCGGTACCGGCGGCTGATCTTACGCAGGATACGGCAGGATCAAACTCACCAAATACATCGGGCATAACCTCGGATATGACCGGGAGTACAGGAAGTGTGAATACAGGCAATACAGTGGGGAATGGTTCTTCCACTGCTAATGGCACCTCGGCTGGAAATGGCAATGCGGATGCTTCCGGCTCAGGTACTTCTCCTGGAAAAACGACAAGTAATGCTGGCAGTAATTCTGCCTCCAAGGCTGACGGAAGCACCGATACCACGGAGGCTGACGTGAACGAACAGGAATCATCGGAAGGAGGAGATTCATGATGAAAGACATGATTCGTGACCGTCTTAACAAGATGGAGGATCTGGAACAACGCCGCATGCTCAAAGATCTCATGACAGGCGTTTTTCTTAATCTTGTGGAGTATCAGGAGACGCTGAACAAACAGATTGAGCAACGAGTTTTCGATGAGGTATTGCCGCAGGAGGAACGTCATGATGTATATGTCACATTATGCGCGCGGGAAGATCTGGACCCCATTCATGAATTTCTGTACCCGATCATTCCTGAGGATGCTGAACCACAGACCGTATATTTAAGTGAGGCTTCAGAGGCACTGACGCGTAAGGAAGAGATGAAATTATTCACGTTCTACATGGAATGTGGGCAACAGGAACTCCAATCTCTTCTGAACAGTAATCGGACATTTCGCGGGGAGATAGTAACCAATGAAGGCAGACATGCTATAACGGTTCGGTTGAAATCAAGTACAGCGTATATCTCCAAAGTTGATGAATTGTACCGGGTCTTTCGTAAAAACAGCCTGCCATGGAAATCGATTAATGCACCTTATATTTTCAAATTCGTTGATTGTGTTCTAGTGGGTTCGGATGACGGAGAGGCATGGGACAAACAACATACTGTCAAGGAACTTTCCATCCATCTGGAGGAGTTCGAGTCTTATAAAAGAACCAATATGATTCCGCTGTGGAACATCCAGAAGTTGGATATGAAAACGGGTGGATTCCCTGTTCCGGCTTCGGACCGAATCAATTATGAACATGTGTTGCCACTCCGCAAAACCGGAACGGAACACGGATATCTGGTGGATGGAGACGAATCGCATATTCGGTATATCAAAAGATCGGAAGAAGATATCACCATCGTATCACCACTGGAAAAATCCGATTCATGGACGGTGCTGAAAATAGCCGGTCCTGTCGCAACTCGAATTGGCAGAATGGACTATCCACTGTTTTCCAATAACAAACGGGAAGGGTTTGCCGGTAAATATGCGCGTCAGGAAGGACGTTCTGTGCGGTCCAAAGGGGAGATTGCCCGCATGGTTCACGCTTTTCAGGCAGCAGAGGGATTGGAACTGGAAGATGTGCAAGTGGTGGCGCCAGGACCCGCTTTGGGAGTCACGTACCCACTTAATGCATTTGTTAGCGACCATGTCCGTGTTGAGACAGATAAACATCGAATGATTTTAAGGTTCAGCAGACACGGGAAGCAGCCGGGACAGGCCATTTTTCTGGATGATCTGCTGAGCTTTCTGGTATCCGAAATCCAGCTGGCTTTCCCGGAATACTGCTGCGAAGGGGAATGGGTGTGAGTACAACATGAATTACATCTGGGATCTGATTATTCGAGCCAAGCGTAATGGAACCGATCTGCGCGACGTAACCTTTGTGCCAGCACGTGTATATTCGCCTTACATGGAACTTAGCCAGACAAACCTGAATGCTTCAGGCGTGGAAGGCACGGTTGAAGTCAATCCGTATTATCGCTTTTTTGATATTTTCAGGGATCTGTTCGATATTAATAATGAAGAGCAGGTGGAGTTGCGGGAGGCGCTCTTTGATCTGGTTATTCATTTTCTGGCGGATATGGATTTGATGCAGGGTATGAACAAGAGAGAGTATTATATTCGCTTCATTCTGAAGGATATGCATTCGGGTGTTTACGGGGATCGGGTTCGGCGGCGACTGGAGCTGTTCGGACAGGAGGAGCAGGAAGTGATCGCCTGCAATATGCTCCGTTTGTATGATACGGGAGAGGCGGTTCATCTGCTGAGGGATACCCTTGTTCGAATGTTCCCGCGTTCAACCCTTTATGCCAATTGTGAGGAAAAGGATGAATTGCTTTTGTATATTGGTCAGGTAGAACGTACGGAAGCGAAGGAGAAGCTGGAACTGATTCTTGAACTCTTTCTGCCGGTTCGTTTCGACACGGAAATATACTGGGGGCATCATTTTGGCATTCTGGATGTGGACTATACGATGATACAGGACGGGATTGCCCTATATTAAGCAGCACCAGCAGTTGTAAGGAGGAAGTATAGATGAACGGCTATTCATACCGATTGTATCCTGATGCCACGAGCCGGGAACGTTCCAGAGGAACCATACGTTATACGCGTGAAGAATTGATGGACATGACCACATTTCAATTACGGAACATTTGTTACAAGGAACGGTTAATCGAGGGTTTGGGGCCTCGGACGGAGCGGGAAGAACTGATTCGGATTATTTTGAAATTTCTGGGAGCGGACGATGTATTGTGGATAAATCAGTCTGTTGAAGGCGGATTCGAGCGGATACAAAAGGCTATTTCTCGTCATATGACGGTTCCCATGAGCAGTGATGGAGGCATTAGTGTGCCTGCGCGACTGATTCTGTACGAAGGATTGAACGTGGACAAGCTGGATCGATATGTGGTCACAGCACCGGGTGGTTTAACCGAATCCAACGTACTTTTAGTCAATGAGAGCATGGAGCTGTGTGGCATCTTCAACCTGGTTAAGGACGACTCTGTATCGGGAACCTTTTATTTGACGGCAGGAAGTGGGTCGACCTGGAAGAGATCGGGCAACAGACAGTACAGTCTCCTCTTTTTCCGTAAACGCGACTCGGAGTACCTATATCAGACCTATTATTCCAGCAGACCGCTTCCACCCGTTCATATTCAATATACCCAAATCCCACTGGCAGATCTGGACATCCGGGAGCTTGAACCTACAGAAGCAGTGCTTGCAATTGATTTTGGCACCTCCAATACGACGGCAGGCGCCTATTTGCATAACGGTTATATTCAGGCGCCGAGCAGCCAGGATTTGCTGAATGGACGAGTCCGTATGGATGCCATCAACTACGTTTCCTTTCCCGATCCTACATACAAAGATACGGATTGGATCGAGGTCTTGCCTACGGCTATTGGGGTGGCGGAGTGTTCGGATCCAGCGAACATTCGTTACGAGTTCGGCTATGAAGCGCTGCGAAGTATGCGTCGGGGAGGGTACAGCAGCCGGGCGAGTGTCTTCCGCAGCATGAAGCGCTGGGTGAACAATTACAACAAAATGGAAGAAATCGTCGATGTTCATGGCAATGCGGCCATCGTTTCTCGTATGGATCTGCTGCGTGCGTACATGAATTACATCATCCGAACGGCAGAGCTTCAGTTCAAGTGCAAGTTTCGCCATGTGCATTTTACCAGTCCCGTGAAGATGAAAACACAGTTTTTGCAGATGTTCGGCGAGATGCTTCCAGATTATCGGATTGAGCAGACGTATGCGCTGGATGAGGGGATGGCTGTGCTCTATAACACCCTTGCTGACGGGATGGAACGTGGTGCTTTCATGGAAGGGCAAACGTACCATGCGCTCGTGATTGATTGTGGCGGTGGAACGACGGATTTGTCTTCCTGTGCCTTTACGATCGAGGATGGACATATGGCGTACAAGCTCGATATCCATACCACCTACGAAAATGGGGACACGAACTTCGGAGGTCACAACATTACCTATCGTATTATGCAATTCATGAAAATTGTATTCGCCGACTACTATAGCGGACGCCGTCAGGTGACGGATATTGATAGCCTGATTGAGGCACCTGGTGCGGATGTGTTCCGTCAGGTGGACGAAGAGGGTGTGAAGTCCGTTTATCAGAAGCTGGAGCAGCGATATGAGGAGGCAGAACACATCATCCCTACCGCGTTTGCGCGCCGAGAGAATCGTTCACGGGACGAGTATTTGCGGGTAAGAGGCAACTTCTACTTTCTGTGGGAAATCGCAGAAGAGATGAAGCAGCAATTTTTCCGCAAAACCGGCATCTTGCGTAACCGATTCCACTCGGAGATGGATGGCGACGGGGACAGTGATCTGCAGATCACCACCATGGAGCGTTGGTTCCTCTCGGTAGAGCGGAATGGGGAGTTGAAGGATGAATATGAGTTCCCCGATGTGGTGTTCAATATCAAGGAAATTACCCAGCTGATTAAGGCCGATATCTATGAAGTGGTCCGCAAGTTTTTGGATGATTTCTATCGTCAAGGACGGATGAACCAGTACTCTATTATCAAGTTGACAGGTCAGTCCTGCCGCATTGATGTATTTCGGGAAGCACTGAAAGAGTTCGTTCCAGGCAGAAGCATTGAGTTTCGGCAAAAACCTGCGGAAGGGCGTGTGCCTGATCTTAAACTTGCCTGCCTTCGAGGGGCAATTCGTTATCTGAGTGCCCGCAAAACAGGAAGCGTTCAAGCTGACATCACGCATGATGCCGCTGTAATTCCGTATACCGTAAGTGCCTACACGCATAATGGACGTGAAAAAATGCTGATCAGCAGTCTGGATCGTAGTGATGGCATTCCGGGTAGCATTTCCCGTCCATTCGAGACGGCAGAAGTGGAGTTGTACCTTAGCGGAAGTGATGGTCAGCTGAGACAGAAGTTCGTATATGCCAACCGTCCGGATTTCTATAAAGAGGTACTCTACGAAGACATTCGAGAACGATATGGAGATAAAATTCCGCAGGATGATACGGATTCCATCGTGAATGGAGAGACGAAGTTTTTTGTCTTTCCGGATGATCGTCATTGGGGCTTCCATGTATTACCTGTAGCTCGCAGAAATGAACGGCTGTATCTGGGATCGCAGAAGCTGCTTCCGTTTGAAACAGACTTGTCGGAACTGGACTTCTTTGACGGAATGAAGTGAGGACCACGAGCAGAAAGGGGGAACAACGCTCATGTTCACATATTCGTATCCGCATTTTAACAAGGGAAGAATTCTGAAAACATCCATGTTGGAGGGGCTACGTGATTTCCCCAGAGACTTCATCGAACTGTACTATCGCGGTTATGCAGATGGCATTCTTGCAGGTGCAGAGGTAGAAGTGTTCCCGGACAAATTGGTCGTCGCCCCTGGGATGGTGCTGCATAAAGGAAGGATTTATATGCTGACAGAGCCTATGGAACTGGCATACCAAGCTACGGGACGGGTCAATGTGCTGAAGCTTCGGTTTACCGCGGAGGAGACCGTGAGTGACATGACGATAAGCCATTCCGAACTGCTCTTGGATGAAGAGACAACGTGCACATCGAGAGAGTTGGAGCTGGCTCGATTCAAGCTGAAGGAAGGGGCCCGGCTGCGGCGTGACTACCAGACCTTTGCCGACTTGGCAACGGAGTTCAACACCCTGCATGTCATTCATGTCCCTTATGCAGCCGAGGGGGCAAGCACCTTATCTCCGGTTGTCATGAAGGATTATGCCGAGAGGTTGCTTCGAACGGGGACCTCTGATCCCCAGGACCTGGTCTTCGCCATGATGTGTCTCAATGAAGGAACGGTTGCGCGTAGCGTCATTTTGCATCACATTACTAGTCGATTAGGGATGGAGTACAGAGAATATGATAATGCGCAGATTCATCGATATCTGGATCGCATACTCGCGAATGCAGGTCGGGGAACGGGACGTTCGGGTATGCCGGTGGGTGGACCACATCGTATGATTGTGGATTGAAAATTTTCAAGTGAATGGGAGGATGGAATTCGTTTATGGAACATATGGATCGCAAAATCATCCCGATGTTATATGGCAAAACATTGAACGGTGAACCTCATCAGGGAACAGAGACTAGAGATGTTGAAGCCTCTCCTGAATCAAGAGAAGTTAAACCATTCGAGCCAATAACCATGATACACCTTGAACAGGAAACGATACATCTGAGAAGAACGGAGCTATACGAGGGCAAGGTTACGGTGTCTCTTCCCCGCACATTTCGTTTGGTGACAGAAAGAGAAGCTCAGTTAAAATATCCGTCGTCCCATCGTCCTGAATGGATCTATACCAATGATTCGGGAACGATCAACTTTACGTTCAAGACATTGGATCATCGTCTTGCTCCGGAAGAGCTGAATTCCTTTACGGAATCGATGGCTGATGTGATTCGTGCAACTCAACCTGTACGAGAATGGAAAAAACACGGCGTTCGAGTGACGGGTGCCGGTCTTTCCACGGGTTACTGCCAGTTCGTTGTTCAGGGATTGAATGATCAAATTTATAACCATATGGTGTTCGCCATTTTAGATCAGAAAGTCCTTGTTTATGGTTTTAACTGTACGGACGATGAGAAGAGAAATTGGATGGAACCCGGTGGTACACTTCTGGATACACTCATTGTCGAAATGAATTAGAGAGGAGCTGAGTCCATGAGCCTGACGTATGAAAATCTGATTATTGAACCTTATGAGCTAGTACATCTGCAAGAATTGACAATCCGCAAAAAGATGAATGAGCACACCCGTCTTGTTTTCAAAGGCATGGTATCCGAGGAATGGAAAGATCGTTATGTGGATGTTACGGATAAGAATACCCCGATTGAAGTGTGGCAAAAGGACGAGGAAGGGAACAAAAGTCCGCTATTCAAAGGCATTCCTTTATCTGTAGAAGTACAGGTTGTGAGGGGCGTATATACGCTCCAGGTTGAAGCAATCTCACATACATACCTGATGGATGTCAAGAAGCGAACCCGTACGTTTCAAAACATCCAGATGACGCTCCCTGAATTGTTAAAGGAGCTGGATCAGGATTATCCGGGACTGGACGTGATCGATGAGGGGACCGGGGGAGCCAAGATTGGCAAGGTTGCCGTGCAATACCAGGAAACAGACTGGGCATTTCTCAGAAGACTGGCTTCCCGATTTCATACGAGTCTGATGCCTGCGGCTCAATTCGACAGCCCCAAATTTTATTTCGGCGTATATGAGCATGGTAACTCGATCGAACTGGATAATACACGTTATACCGTCCACAAAAACATGACTCCTTTCATGTACTTCACAGAGAACGAGACTGTAAATGTGAATGAAAGTGACTTCATTGTATACGAAGTGGAGACAGATCAAGTTATGGAACTGGGACACCATATCTCATTCCGAGGCAGAAGTCTGTATCTTACGGAAGCCTATACGGAACTCGCCGGAGGTATTTTAAAGCATAAATATGTGCTAAGTCTTCACAAAGGATTGCGACAGAAGACGTACTACAATCCGCTGATTGCTGGAAGCTCATTAATGGGACGTGTTATCGGTGTACATGGTGGGCAGGTTCAGGTGCATCTTGATTGTGATGATAAACAAGGGACGGAAGATGCACTGTGGCTGTTGTATCAATCTCCGTATATTGCAGAGGGAGAGACCGGCTGGTATGTCATGCCCGAAATTGGTGACCCGATAGCTGTATATTTTCCAACGATGTATGAGGAAGACGCTTACGCCACAGGTGCTCCACGACTGGATAACAAGTCGACATCCACCAACAAGCTGAACAATCCCGATCATAAAATTTTTCGCACTCCTCATGGGAGAGAGATACGTCTTACTCCAGACGCTGTAATCATTAGCGGCAAAGAAGGAGAGGTCTATATTCGACTTAGTGGAAATGAAGGTATTCATATTGCAGGTAGTCAGCAGGTAAGTATGTCAGCAGGAGGGAGCATTTCGTTAAAAGCAGGAAAGAAAATTACATTATCTGCAGGATCAGAACTTCTTCTTGAAGGAGGAGGAGGGAAAATAAGGCTTGATGGTCAGGCTCAAATGAGCGGGACAGAAGTGAAATCTAATTAACGTTGGAAGGAGGAAAGTCAGTGAGCCGGAAGGAATCACTACTGCACTTTTATACGAATCAAGTGGAGCCTGAACGAATCAGGCTGATGGCTGACCTTCAACATACATTAAACAGCCAATTCCCAATGTTGACTGCGGAGTTCCTAAGATATTTCGAGGAATTAACTAGTAAAGTAAGGCACAGTCAACGGATTGGTGCCAAAGGGAAAGTTGCTTACATCCAATATTCTTTGTTGAGGACAGAAGTCGATACGGGAGCGATGCATTATCTTGCCGAAGCCAGTGATATGTCATGGCTTCTCGACAGAGATTCTATACAGGCATTATATGATGCCAAGTGGGCCTTTGATTGTTTGGAACGGATGCTTGATCGTTTGAAGAAGACACTTCTTGATTATCAGGGGATGATCTCAATGGTTGAACTGGATCGAATACGACTTCAAGAGGTAACTTTGGTTCACCGCTATGTTATTTATTTTATTCGTCAATGTTTCCATCAGCTCCTTGATTCCCAACTGATATCGGATATGCAGGTGGAGCCCGAATTTGAGGTTCGTGTAGGGGAGTATTTGGATACCAGTGAATGTGTGTATCGCCTTGACCAACGAGAACGGAACCTGGAAGACATCGGCAGGGAGCTTGAAGAGGGTGATGGTTTGGGTGGGATGTATGCGGACTATCACGATCTGGACATGGAAGAGATGATATGCAGTGATCTAGACTTCCGGTATAGCAGGTTTAATGACATCAGATTAAAATCAACAGATTTTGAACGTTGTGTCTTGGTAGGCACACGTTGGCATAACTGTGATATGAGAGATACCAATTTTGCTGACAGTCTACTATACGGTGCTGACTTCAATGGATGTTCACTGGAGAGGGCTATCTTCAGGGGTATTTCTGGGGAAGAAGGGCATCCTGATGGTCGAATACAGGGTCCTGGGTACTCAGGTATCAACTTCGAGAATGCCAACTTAACCGGAGCAGATTTCAGGGGAGCGCGACTCCGTGGAGCTATATTTCGTAGAGCAAACCTAACCAACGTGTTATGGGATGGGGCAGATCTGGAAGATGCGATATTTGAGGAGTCGGTGAAGGAGGAATCGCCATGCGATACTTTAGGCTGATGCAGGATACCAGATGGATAAATCGTGTAGAGACAGAAGCGGTTGGTGAGGTACAGCGTCGAGAGTGGAATGCTTCTTTTCAGGAGGGGAGTAGTAATCACACCGCAATTAACCTTTCAATCAAAAGCAGACCTAATGTAGATTACACCGATTATTTGGAGCGCCCTGTACCTCTGGTATCGGATCGAATGCTGGAAGTATTTACGTTGTACCATCCCGGCTTAATTCGCAGGGCAGCAGTGTTGACGGACAAAGCACGTATGTCCCAGGAGACCTATTGGGCTATTTATCCAACGATAATGGATGTGCTCTCTCCCCAAACGGAACGTCATCTGGATGGAAGTCTGAAACAGATTGTTCTGGATCGAGGTAAGGCTGAACTTCCTTTGTTTCAATTAAAGGAACCTCGTGAATCTGTCATCATCGTTAATCTAGCTTTGGCAGAGAGTCTGCTGCGTCGGGATTTTTCCGGGATTCAGCTGGTCCGTCTGGAGCAGGAACAGACAATATAGAGAGGAGAGAGGCGAAATGGCACAAGGTAATCAAGAGAGTGAGATCAGTCTTCAACCTGCTACAGGAGATTCCAAGAGTTATGTGGTTGCCGGAGCGATTCTGCATTGCAGTTGTGGTACACAGCGTACCCGATTGAAGATCCCATTTAGTCATGGCGTTTACATCAAAGGCAAGGCTCAGTTGACGATTGAAGATTATGTACCTGGAGTCCATATTGGATCATTTGGAAATTGCTCCAATATGGAGAATCCGGCTGTATCCAACAGTATGATGGTGGATATCTATGGGGTGAAGAAAGCACCGTGTGTACCCGTATTGACTATGCCTTGGCTACATGGCAAAGGAGATGCCAAGGTGGAAGGGAAAGCTGCTCTACTTGGTCACTGTACGCATAAGTGTCTGTATGGTGGAGATATCGTCATCGAGGATGACGGACAGCAGCTGGATTTTTGAGATGAACGAATCCATGAAAAAGGTACAGGAACGCATCGGGTACGAACAACTACGCTTATATTGGCCGTATAAAGTGCAATGGCTGGAAGAAATCCGAATTACCCGACAGATTAATGAGCATGCGAACTTATATATTAGCGGCGTTATACCGGAGGAGGATGGACCAGGCATCCTTCATGTCCAGGCTGAAGGAGAACCGATTGTACTAAGACAGCTAGATGAAATGGGGAAATCTGTAAGGCGTTTGTTTCATGGCGTGATGACTTCATTAACTGTACATTTGGTTGGTGGCATATACAGGTTCGAGCTAGAGGCCATATCGAATACATATCAGATGGACATTGAAATATCCGAGCGAGCATTCCAGAACAGGGCGATGTCCTATGGCGAATTAGTTAAATACGTGATGAAGGCGTATACCTACTCGGATGTAATTGATAATGTCACAGAGAATACCCAATTGGGAGAACTTGTTTTACAATATAGAGAAACCGACTGGATGTTTCTGAGACGTTTGGCTTCCCGGTTTGGTACCGTACTGGTGCCTGAAGTGACCGCAGCTTCACCGAAATTGTTCTTCGGGTTGCCCATGGGCAAGTTGTGGAAATGGCCTCTGGATCGTCCATATCATGTCAAGAAAGAAATGGGCCATTTGAATTGGCATGGGGATGAACAGCATCGGTATATGATGCAGGATCTCAAAGGTACACAGGGGGCGCTCATCTATACGATGGAGTGTTATGAAACCTATGCTTTGGGTGATAAAGTCGAACTGCCTGACGGGAAAGAATTAACGGTAACTCAAGCGGAATCCCGATTGGAATCCGGGTTGCTCATGACTACATATCGTATGATGTTGGAAGAACATATTCGGGTTCCACGATCCGATCTTCTGGATCTCATTGGCCTCTCCTTATACGGTGAAGTAATCCGCATTATTGGTGATCGTGTACAGATGGAACTGTATATCGAAGATGGTCCGATTAAAGCAGAATCTTCCTGTCCATATCCTTTATCGACATCTTACGTCGCCGAAGGTCACAGCGGACTCTACCTAATGCCAGAGATTGGTGACACGGTGGAACTGTACATTCCTGGAAGTCGCGAGTCCAAGGCTTATATTCGTCATGCAGTACCCGAAAGCAAGCGTTCAGTTTCCGGTGGAACGCAACACAAAATGTGGGGCCACCCTGACGGACCATCTATTGGTATGTCATCGGATGAGGTGACCGTAGAGGCTGGAGCTGGATTGGTCATCACACTGAATGACCAGGGTGTAACGATGCAGAGTGCAGGTAATATCTCGATTCAGGGTGGCAGTCTATCGCTTAAAGCAGGTCAGATTAAAGCTACCGCTCCTGAAGCAATTTGGCTTCTTGGCGGAGGAAGCAGCTTTATATTGGATGGACAAGCTGATGTTCGTGCTGGACTACTTCAACAGGAAGGCAGCCATAAGGCACCGGTCGTGGTAGCTGATTTGCCGCCGGAGCCGGAGCCGCCCCTTATTCCGCTTGAACAATATGAGGCAGCTCAAGCAGCAGCTGCAGCCGAAGCAGCTGCTATGCAGCCTTCCGTGGTTAACATGAAGGAGGTCTCCCTGTTTGGTGCAGCGTTCGCCATGGCGGGCATGATCCCCGTCTTGGGTATGCTTGGAGGTGCACCAGCCATTGCGGCACAGGCCGTTGTCGTTGGCGCTGCAGCAATCGGGAACATCCCAAGTGCAGGATCCTTTAAGCCTTCGGCCCTACAACTTCTGAATCGTTTAAAAGATGGTTTTGTAGGTATGCTGGAGGAAGAGGAAGCATATAAGCGCCAGTTATTCGGCAAAGTTGTCTCAGCTGCACGAGAGTTAACCACGGCTACTTCCTTTCTGGATTTTATGAAAAAGCTTCACCAGCAGCATCAGGAAGTTAGTGCGTCATACTATGAGGTTCCAGAAAATGTTCGGGATAAATGGGCTCATCAACAAGCGAACCAGCAGTTGAAGGAAGCGTTAGAGCATTTTAAACGAGTGGAACAGAACCCTGATGAGTATCAGATCCTATTTGGGCCCTATTTTGCCCAGCTAACCTTTGATATCGGAAACGCATATATCAAAATAGAGGAGCTACGTGATTATGACTACTGGATGAAACAGGACCTGACATTGGAACAAAAGAAATATCTTGCCTTGCGAATTACGGCACCAATGGATGAAGAAACCTTGCTTGGTCTAATCGGTGACTATGATCAATACGAAGCCGGGCTAAAAGGGTTCGATACACAGTTCCATGGCCCTGGGGCTAGATCCAGTACGAAAATGAAAAGTAGCTATGGTGTTCAAGATGTTTCCAGTTATCCCGGAAACACAGTTTCTCCTGGTGTTCCCTCTAAAGGTACAACAACTACAGGCAATGCAGCTAAGAGTAAAACTAAGACATTTGTGAAAAAGTCAAAAGAAGTGATTACTAAAGCTGTCAGCGATTATTATAAAGATAAACAGAAAATCGGTTTTCAGCCTTGGGGCAACTTGGGAAATAACAAGCCCAAAGAGTCGAGTAGTAGCGGGGAAGCTAGTTCCGGAGGGAAAACAAGCTCGAACGCTGGGAATAAGTCAAGCGACGGGGCAGGAACAAGTTCCTCCAGCAATGGCAAGAAACCGAATCAGACCCCGAGCAGCAGTAAGAAGTCTCAATCGTCAGGTGAAACTGATAGTACGAATTCGAGTTCAGGTACAGGGAAGAAGTCGAGTGATGGTGAAGGGACAGGCTCATCAGGCAGTGGCAAGAAACAACCGGATCAGACCCCAAGCACTAGTAAGAAGTCCCAATCGTCAGGTGAGACTGATAGTACGAATTCGAGTTCAGGTACAGGGAAGAAGTCGAGCGAAGGTGAAGGAACAAGCTCATCTAGCGCTAACAAGAAAGATAATCAGATTCCCAACAGTCATAATCAGTGGAAACAAGATTCATCGAAGAAAAAAGGAAAAGGTAAAAAGGGTGAAGAGGCTGCAAATAAGTCTAAGGATCTATTAAAGCCACAAGAATCACAAAAAGATAAGGATACGAACGAATCTAAGAAGGAAGCTAGCCAGAAACCGAATGAGTCTGACGAGAGAAATAGATCAAATGATACTATAAAAAACAAGTTAACAGATGCAGAATTTGAAGATCTGGTTGTTGCATTGAAATCCCAAAATTTATCGCGTGTTATGATAAAAGAATTAAGAGAAGGTATAGCAAATAACAAATTTTCAGTCGAAAAGATTACAGATGGAAGAGCTGTTTATAAGATTAGTGTATTAGATTTGAATGGTAAAGAAACAACAACAGTTTTTTTGGATAAATTCGGAAATACAGTTAAGATGATTTGGACAGTTGGTACTAAAGGGAAACGTGGTTCTGGGTATAGTCGGACGAAAGTTAGTCCAGGAACTGAAAGAGGACATATTAAATCCATAAATGAAGGGGCACTTGATAATGCAGTTGAAGATAGTCCTCTAAATATTATACCTCAGACGCGTCAAGTAAACGATCCCAAAATTAAAGCATTCGAAACATATAGAGTAAAAGAAGGTCAGGGAAAGTTAGTGATAACAGATATCCTTGATAATCCGATAGGTTACGTAAGAGTGAGAATGCCTGATAAAAAAATAGATGTTGTATATAATCCATTTTCAACAAATGCAAAAACTTGGCCCAAAGATTGGTATAAGCAGCCAGGGCCGTTCCATTAGGAGGACAGAATAAAAATGAAGGATAATAATCTTTATAAAATTAAAATAAATGAGAAGTATGGTTTTATTAATAAACAAGGTGACATTATAATTGAGCCTTCTTATAAGGCTGTAAACAATTTTTGTGAAGGTTTAGCATATGTTTGGACGTTCGATGATAAGGAAGGATATATAAATACTGAAAACGAATGGGTAATTGAATTGAGTGCCGACTTTCTAGGGGACTTCGAACATGGTTTAGCATTGGTTTATTATAAAGGAAAGTATGGATGTATTAATAAGCAAGGAGAGCTTGTAATAGAACCAATCTTTGATAGAATACATGGAATAAATCCGGGGTTTTCAGTTATAGCGGAGAAAAACAAGAAAGTGGGTATTTTTGGGGTATCTGGTGAAATTATTATAGATCCGATTTTTGATGTTATGGGTACATTTTCAAATGGATTGGCATTAGTAAAGCAAGGGACAAAATTTGGTTTTATAGATGATAGAGGTGAGCTAAAAATTGATTATCAATTTAATTCAGTATCCAATTTTTCAGAGGGATTAGCTGAAGCCTCGATGGACGGTGAATTCTATGGCTTTATTAATCAACAAGGGGAGTTTCTTATACAACCTGAGTATTATCAAGTTTCAAGTTTTTCCGAAGGACTAGGAGGATTCAAATTAAAAGCAAATGGAAAATGGGGATTTATAGATCACTCGGGGAGTAGGGTTATCAAAGATAAATTTCAAAGTGTAGGTGAATTTCAAAATAATGTAGCACCAGTTGAAAGTAAGGATATGTATGGATACATTAACAAAAGTGGAAAGTATATTATTAAAAATGTATTTACAACAGCTGATTCTTTTTACAATAACCTTGGTTGTGTTACATTTAATGGAGAATGGGGCTATGTGGATGAAGAAGGGAAATGGGTATTCAAACCCAGCAATTTTGATCTTTGGTAAACGGAGGTTTTGTTCAAAGTGGAAAATAGAAAACAAGTACTAGAATTGGTGTTAGAACGATCCCCATATTTTGAATATTTGTGTAAATGTGTTGAATCAATAGGTTTCTGCTTTCCGAGTGGATGTGAACTTGTATTATTTGCTGGAAAACAAAAATCTCCATTAGTAGATTTGCTAGGATTATCTAGTATAGGTATTGTGGATATTAATACTTTATATTCCCGTGATGAAGCAAATCCGGATGTGTGGATAGAATTAGATGAAGAGGAGTTATTAAATCTTGCTTCATCTGAAATTCCCTTATCGAAAATGAAAATCACAATAAATAAGGGACATTTTATTTATCCTCAAGTTGAAAACATTCTAAAAAGAATTTTCATTCCACCTTTAGAATTCCCATTGTCAGATCGAATTGAAATAATATATTGGTCGATGTTTGATTGTATAGAACCTAGGATCGTGTGGAGAAGTGAGCAGAGTGATTTGTTAATCCTTAAATATGAAAATGCTTTTGATGGACTGGATGTATACATCACATCGGGGTTAACTAATCCTGAGAATAATACCCCATCCCTTATTGAGTTTGAAAATGGAAAAACTTCTGGATTTGGGTATGAATTGATGATAACAGCAAAGCCTAACGAAAGTGTTTTTAGAGATGAATTGGTTAGTTGGACTAAATATATTGAAGAAACAAAAAATCATATTTATCCTGGCCAATTTATAGAATATCGCGAAGGTAGGCTTCCAAATACAGACTTAAGTGGCTTCATAATTACTCCACCCATAGATTTACCTGAAATTATACCTGTTTCTTCTGGGTACGGTAGAATAAATTTATTACTAGGTGTAACGGCTGAGGAACTGGAGATAGCAAAAAAAGAAGATGATATATATATTGTAGCTGATAAAATGTTTGAAAAAGGATATGTTAATTATAGTCCAACAAGAAGAAATTCTGTGATGTAACTGATTGCTGCTAAAAAGAGACTAATGATTGATTAAAGGATTCATTCCAATTTTTTTAGGTGGAATGAGTCCTTTTTTTGAATAAATGATAATAGAAAATCAGGATTGAGGAGAAGTAGTTTCTTTGTAATTAACTTTTTTAAAATCTGGAGTTTAAATTGGTTATCTCCTTTTATATTTTTTGATGAATTAGCTTCTACAGGTTGACCAAGAGTTGAAGGAAGCACTCGTGTATTATGGGAATGTGAAGCAGAATGACATTAAATATGAAATGTTTTTTGGCCCTTATCATAACGGCATTGCTCGAGATATCGGAAGAATAGTCATCACCGCCGAGGAAATGGGTGACTATAATTACTGGCAGAAACAGAATCTGACGGTCGAACAGAAGAAGTATCTTGCCCGGTGAATTATGGCTCCCATGAGTAAAGAAGAATTATCTACCTTGATGGGTGAATTCGAGCAACATGAGATGACTATGAAAGGATTGGACGGGGAGTTCAATGGATTTACGGGTAGAGTAAGCACGAAAAAGGGTTCTTCAGAATGTAGTTCCTATTGCAGCGCTTTTTTCAGGAGATTTTATTTGTTTGGATTTTAGAGAAACAGAAGAGCCTACTGTAGTTATTTGGTTTCATGAAGAGTCAGAGGAGTTTTCTCCTGTGACACAAAAAGTCGCGACCAATATATTAGAATTTTTTGAATTGCTGAGTAAATAAAGTTGTCCTAGTTCATGTTAACGAATGCCCCAGTTGTCAGTATCTTGTAGAGAAATTAGGGATGCGTTTTGAACGTGAATTGTAAAACTTAAAGAAGATCTGTGGAAATATTCGAGTTAAGCGATGTGAGTGGAGAATTAACAGAAGATAGAAGAGAGATCTGTCTAATGAGAGATGACAAAAACCAGTAAGGAAGTGACCTGATGGAATTTGAATATCATGTAACCATGCGTGATCTGAAGCAGAACGAGAAAGAGACCTTTATCAACATCTGTAATCAAGAGAACGTGAAGCCCGTGTTGATCGTCTTGGACAAAGGTGAATATATTAATCAGCCAATGATTACAGGCATTGTACATAGCACGAATTACGAAGAAGTGAAGAATGTTATTGAAGAAGTTGGGGCGAAGTTTCGGGATAACGGATTCACAGTTGTTCGGACGAAGGTGGAAATTCCGGCTAAGGAAGAAACGTATTTTGATCAGCCGATGCTGGCACAGTCCAAGCCTTATTTCGAATGGCACGGAAAGGTATATGTGGATGATGTGGCCGTATTGAAGCAACTGTGCGCGGATTCGGGCGGACATATTTCACGGAACTCGCTGAATGTGGATGGAAAAGTCAGATTCGTAACGGTTCGTGAATATGAGAGTGCAGAACATTTTTATCGTAGAGTGGGAGAGATCCATATCATTTTGTATACGAACAAGATCGAACTGTTAAAACAGCAATATGAACTGTGCATCTATGACAGCCGGGAAGAACTGGATCGTGGATGGATCTAATTGGATGTTGAGTACGATGAATGGAGGAGGAGAACGAGTGTCAGAAAAAAACATAAAAATGCACCTCCTAAATGAGGATGAGAGATTCATTGTTGTGTTAGAAGCTCTATTAAAACGCGCATCTCTAGTAAATAGTCCATTTGTATTAAAAGGAAGCTTATTAACAAGACAGTATTTGGAGAATCCCAATATTCGTTATGTGGATGACATCGACTTTCTGTATACAGGTCGAATTGAGACTGAGGATCAGGCCAATGAAGTATTTACAGACTGGATGATCCGGGTAACGGAGATGGACCTGAATGACGGTATCATATTCCGAAGCTTTCGGGAGAATGCCTTCTGGAGAAGAATAGACTACGCGATGGCGGATGATTTTCCTACGGTGAACACGGAGCTTGCCTTTTATATTGATAGTGAACCAAGGAATGAAAATGAGTATGAGGATGAACTGCATCTTGATATATCTTTTAACCTCGACTTGGATGAGAAGCCTGTTACTCTATCCTACCAACCCATGGTTGGTGAAGCTTTTGTCGTTCCTTACACTGTACCACTCTCCATCCAAATTGCATGGAAGCTGCATCAAACGATAGTGAGGCCCAGGTTTAAAGACTTGTATGATTTGCAGCATCTGTTGTCTAACCCGTTATACGATCAGCAGGCGCTCAAGGAGACAATGCAGACCCTGGCCAACGAGTGCAGCATGGACCCAGCTATTACGAGAGAGGATATGAAAAAGATACTGGTTGACGATCTGCATGATGTATTTTCGAGGTTGAATTACGATTATGACTTGCAGTATTATGCCGGAAGCCGTAGTCCTGAAGTGTATTTTATGGAATTTGTATCGGAGCTGCGCCAAACGATGAATCACGTTGGTATTAACAGTGACGCATATGAACATTTACCAAGTTGCCCCACGCATACATAAAGATCTTCATGCACTGAAGAAGCAGACCTAAAAGCTTTCTGTAAGAAAACTGCTTCGGGAGCATTCACTTCGCCTTTATTCGTAGATGAGTTTGAAACGAACACCCCAACTCCGATACAATGTTCTCATAGAGTCTGAGAGAATGAATCAAATACGGTGCAGAAATGGAGAAAACCAATATGACTGAATTTATCAACGCTGACGATATTAATGACGTAATTCTGGCTGCGGCAGCAAACGAGCTGGAGCAGATGGTGGACAAAATGTGTGAGCTGATTGGCACGCCATTGGAGCAGACGACAGAACTGGAGCGTCAGGTCATGGCTGCTTTTGGTTTTGGCGCGGTGTATGGCATCACTCATCGGGATCAGGTAGCGGAGCCGCAGGCCCATGCCTTGAGCATTCGGATGTTGATTAAACCATTTAATTATAGTGAACAGCAGGCGGTTGATTTTGCCGATGATCTGATTCGAGTGGCTTCCGATCGTGAGGTTCATCCGGTGATGAATACGATTATCCAACGTGGGATTGATGGACACCGCCAATTCAATCAGGAAGACGATGAAGGATTGGAACGTAACATTCAGGAGATTTTAACAGCGGTTCAATCGCAAAAATAGACGGTTTTATTAGATGTGGGGGATGATTGCATTGGATCTGATGAAATTAAGCAAGGAACTCTCATACGCTCTGCGACATGCACCATGGGAGTATGAACTGGAACTGGACGAAGAGGGTTGGGTGGAAATCTCGCAATTGCTGGTGGCTTTACATGAAAGTCCGCAGTGGAAGGAAGTCACGCAAGCTGATCTGGAGCAGATGATTCAAACCTCGGAGAAAAAGAGACATGAAATCCGTTCAGGCCGCATCCGGGCATTGTATGGACATTCGACACCCCATAAGATATCGAAGATATCTGCTGAGCCACCGGAAACCCTGTACCATGGGACCCCGGCACGCGCAGTGCATTCTATTATGGAACATGGCTTACAGCCGCGGCAAAGGCAATATGTACATCTGTCCGCAGATATCGATACGGCCAATCAGGTGGGCCGAAGACGAGATGATCAGCCTGTCATTTTGAAAATCAATGCTGCTCAAGCGGCCACAGATGGAATCCTCTTTTATCATGGAAACGAAAATATCTGGCTGGCCGATCACATTCCCGCACGTTATATTCTTGAGCAGTGAGCAGTGAGTGATGAACTGTTGTGGAAAGCACAAATACCTACCTCGGATTGCAGTTGCAATCAACGGGGTGAGCGTACAGTTATCCGTTGATTGCAACTGGTATACCGTTGTATTGATCGTTAGCTACACAAAAAAAGGGACGCATCCAACACTTGTTGGTGTGTCCCTTTCTTATATCCAAAACTTACTTGCCTACAATTGCTTTAATACCTTCGCTAAGTGGCTGAGCCGAACGGCCAAGCAATTTCTCTAAAGTATCACTCTCTACAGCCAATGCGCCTTCACGGATGGCACTTTGCATATCAACAAGCATCGATACGACAAAGTCCGGGAGACCTGCACCTTTCATGATGTCAGCGTAAGCGACATCGTCCACGTTCTGCACGTTGATTTCCTGTCCAAGCACTTCACCAACGATGGCAGCCAGTTCAGCTTGAGTGCGCAGTTTGCCAGACAATTCATACACGGTATTCTCATGTCCTTCACCTGCGAGTACAGCTGCTGCAGCATGAGCATAGTCACTGCGGGTAGCCCAGCCTACTTGGCTGTCATTGGTGGCATGAACCCAAGGTGCACCTTGGGTAGCGGCTTGCATACTGCCTGCTTCATTTTCCAGGTACCAGTTGTTGCGCAGGAAGGAATACGGAATGCCGGATTCACGAATAGCTTTTTCTGTAGCGCGGTGAACTTCCGCCAGGGAAAGGGTATTTTTCTCTGCATTCACAACGCTTGTATAAGCGATGAAACCGACACCTGCGCTCTTGGCAGCGTTAATGGCAGCCTGATGTTGGCGAATACGTGTTTCATTGTCACCATCAGTCGAGATGAGCAACAGGCGGTCTACACCGGCAAAAGCTTTCTCCAACGTCTCCGGTTGATCGAAATCACCTTGACGCACGTCAACGACTTGAGCGCGGAGTGCTTCCGCTTTCCCCGGATTACGTACACTTACTGCCAAATCTTTGGCAGAATCGTTTTTTAACAATGCCTCTACAACCAGTGAACCTAATTGACCTGTTGCGCCAGTAACCAAAATTTTCATCTTTTTTTCCTCCTAGGATAGGTATTGTGGTTGATACAACTTGTTTAACTCAAGCCAGATAAGTCGTATACGATTATTGCTTGCATATGGATGTAATCAAAAATGTTATAACAGGTGTGATTACAACGAAAGGGTTAAAAAAAGCTCGCAATGAGCTTTTTTTTATTCAGAGACATGAATCTGATCCATCATCTGCTGTATGGTTACACGATTCAAGCGCTGTTCCATGGCTGTCTGAGCCCCAATGAGTTCGGCACGCAAGGTGTGTTCAATCATATTGCCGACCGGACATTTTGGATTCGGATGTTTGTGAAAGTTAAACAATTCCCCATCCTCCACGACCTCAAGCGCTCGATATACATCAAGAAGGGTGATATCTGCCGGATCTTTCAACAAGGAGGCACCGCCCACACCGGGTCTGACGTCGATCAGACCAGCCTGTTTCAGCTTGGACATGATCCGCCGAATTATCACGGGATTTGTATTCACACTCTGCGCGATCACATCTCCGGTGCATTCATTGGGCATAACAGCGATCAGGGACAGGGTGTGAACCGCAATGGAAAAGCGACTGCTGATTTGTCTCATGGGATGATCACCACCGTTGTAACTATAATAGTTACAAAATGATCGGATGTCAAATTCTTTTATATTTCTTTTAAAGTGAAATCTTGAATAGTTTATTGGTGGGCTTTTCTATAAGAGTACAACAACGGAAATAGAAAATTATGTTTTAATTGACAAATAAAAATAGGATTATATAATCTGGCTAGATGTCTTGTAGTTAAATGAATTGCATTGGTTAGGAATAATCTTCTTTGAAGGGAGTTGAGCATGATTTTTTGCCAGATAAATAGGTACAACTTGTAGATGAGAGGAGCTATGTTCGTTTATGCTGCTACGAATGCTGAGAAACGATATAACGAGGAAAAAAGGGATTACGGCTGCATTATTTATTTTTGTACTGCTGGCCGCCTTGCTGGTATCTTCGGGGTCACGAATGATTATGGAACTGACGAGTTCCATCCAATATCTATTCTCTGAATCCAAAACACCACATTTTGTGCAAATGCATGCCGGAGAACTAGATCAGGTCAAAGTGAACACATGGGCTGAAGAAAATGCCATGGTCCAGCAGCATCAGATTGTGGAAATGGTCAACATTGACGGCTCTAATCTGTTCCTCGGAGAAGAGTCCGAAAAGAACAGCGTTATGGACATTGACTTTGTTACACAGAATCAGGGTTTCGACTATTTGTTGAATCTGGACAGTGAGATTATTCAGGTGAACGATGGCGAGATCGCGGTTCCGGTATATTACATGCAGCAAAAAAAATTGAGCGTGGGCGACCAGGTTCGGATCGATAATGGTCAATTTGAGCGTTCTTATACCATCGTTGATTTTGTCCGTGATGCTCAGATGAATCCATCGGTTGTGCACTCCAAACGTTTTATCGTGAGTGCAGGGAATTTGCAGGAACTGAAGCAGAGCATCGGAGAGATGGAGTATCTCATCGAATTCCGGTTGACGGATCCCGGACTGACGAGTGAATTTACCCAGGCTTACCAAAATGCCGGACTTCCTAACGCGGGTCCAGTCGTAACCTATGGGCTGTTCCAGGTATTGAATGCGATGACCGACGGAGTTATTGCAGCCGTTATTATTTTGGTCAGTCTTGTGCTGATTCTGATTGCCATGCTCTGCATCCGATTCACGATGCTTGCGACCATCGAAGAGGATTATCGTGAGATAAGTGTCATGAAAGCGATTGGGATCGCAGAGAAGGATATTAAGAGACTGTATCTGATGAAGTATGTATTTATGGCGGGATTCGCATCCGTGCTTGGTTACATTGCATCACTTGGCGTTAACAGACTATTTGTTTCCAACATCATGTTGTATATGGGAAAAGCACCTGCAACCCTGTTGCATTTCGCGATTCCGTTATTAGCCGCTGGAATAATATTTGCCATGGTTGTTCTGTTCTGCCAAACGGTACTGCGGCGTTTTCGTTCCATCTCCGCGGTGGATGCTCTCCGTACCGGGAGCCTTGGAGATACACAGATCATTCGAAACCGGCTCAGTTTGTCCCGCAATCGCTGGTCGTCCGTACCTGTCTTTCTTGGTCTGAAGGAAGTGATACAGCGAATCAAGATGTTCCGATTATTGTTGTTCGTCTTTGTCGTCAGTTCATTTATCATGATTGTGCCGGTTAATTTCCTGAACACTTTGCAGGCGCCAAGTTTTATTTCTTATATGGGTGTTGGACAAAGTGATATTCGCATTGACTTGAGGCACACAGACGATGTGGAACAGCGTTATGACAATCTTGTTGCCCAGATCCAAAATGATAAAGACATCAAAACGTATTCCCCATTGGTGACAAGCCAGTTCAAGATTAAAAATGCGGAAGGAAGTTACGATAATCTGAGTGTAGAAACTGGGGATTTCAGTATTTTCCCATTGTCTTATGTTAGCGGTAATGCGCCAACAACCGAGAATGAAATTGCGTTATCTGATGCCAACAGTAGCGAGCTGCACCTGAAGACTGGTGAGCAACTTACCTTGCTGGTTAATGGCAAGGACCAGATGATGACGGTCAGCGGAATATACCAGGACGTTACGAATGGTGGGAAAACGGCGAAGGCCTTATTGCCCTACAACAAGGATAGTGTGTTGTGGTACGTGGTCAGTTTGGATCTGAATAATCGCGGGGACATGGCTACCAAAATTGCTGAATATGAGGCGGCTTTCTCGCCAGCCAAAGTAACCGATCTTCAAGGTTATCTGGATCAGACGTTAGGCGGAACCATCCAACAATTGAAATTGGTGACGATGCTGGCCTTGGTCATCGGTGTCTTCATATCTATTTTAATTACAGCACTGTTCCTTCAGATGTTAGTAGCCAAGGACAACAACGACATTGCTGTACTAAGAAGTCTTGGGTTTGCCTTGTCTAAAATCAAGTTCAAGTATATCGTGATGTCACTTGTCATATTAATCTTAGGGGTTGTTACTGGAACGATATTGTCCAATACGTTGGGTCCGTTGCTGGTTAGTGCCATTATGTCGACGTTCGGTGCTTCCAATATTGTTTTTGTTGTTAACCCGTTACAGGCATATATTTTGTGTCCATTGTTACTTGCAGGCACGATTGTACTGACAGCATGGATTAGCATCCAATCGATCAAGGAAACGAGCATATCCAAAATGATTGTCGAATAGGGAGGATCAACGATGACAACTATACTTGAGGCTAAAGACGTGAATAAATCCGTAGCGATCGGCGAGAATGAAGAACATAACATCCTGAAAGATATCAACCTTCAATTAAAAAAGGGAGAATTTGTTTCCATCATGGGGCCATCTGGCTCAGGCAAGTCTACCTTACTGTACAACATAAGTGGTATGGATCAGATTAGTGCTGGAAGTGTCTATTTTAATGGCAAAAAAATATCGGCATTTGAGGAGAGGGATCTGGCAAGTCTACGTTTGACCAAGATGGGATTCATCTTTCAAAATATTCATCTGCTCAAGAATCTGAATCTGTTAGACAATATCGTACTTTCCGCGTATCTGGCCAAGAATAGCAGCAGAGAAACGATTAATACACGGGCAATGTCATTAATGAAAAAAATGGGGATTGATGAGCTTGCTGGGCATAACATCACCCAAGCCTCAGGCGGACAGCTTCAACGGATTGCTATCTGCCGTGCGCTGATCAATAATCCAGATATTTTATTCGGCGATGAACCAACGGGGGCGCTGAATTCCAAATCAACGTATGAGATCATGGATATTCTGGGCGATATTAATGCAACGGGTACAACCATTCTGCTGGTGACCCATGATGTGAAAGTCGCTGCCAGATCGGAACGTGTGCTGTTTATGATGGACGGTAAGCTGGTTGCAGACAGAAATATTGGAAAATATGCAAGAGAGCGTCAGGATTTAAAAACAAGGGAAAGCCATTTGGCGCAATGGTTGACTGAAATGGGGTTCTAAAAAAAGAACTCCATGACTACAATAGACCGACAGTCGGTCGAACATATCGGAGGCCAGGATATGAGACTGATAAAAAAACCGGAAGAACGCAGGAACGAGATTTTGGATGCCGCCGAGATTCTGTTCATAACAAAGGGGTACACCAAAGCTACAGTCATGGATATCCTTCAGGCGTGCAACATTGCCAAGGGTACATTTTATTATTATTTTCAGTCCAAGGAAGAGGTTATGAACGCCATCGTTATGCGTTTTATTCTGAGTGGGGAGGCGTCAGCCAGGCACGTGGTGTCCGACCCAAAACTGAATGCCCATGACAAAATTTTCCGCATCATGATGGCGCAGAATCAGCCTGACGGCAGAAAGCATGATCTCATCGAGCAATTGCACAGTGTTCATAATGTGGAGATGCACCAAAAGAGTCTTGTAGAGACGGTAATTCGATTAAGTCCCATCTTGGCCGAGGTGGTAGAGCAGGGCATTCAGGAGGGGGTATTTCATACGCCTAACCCAAAGGAATCCATCGAATTCCTGCTTGTATCGTCACAATTTTTGCTCGATCGAGGCATCTTTCAATGGGAGGAGGAAGAACTCCAAAAAAAAGTTGAAGCATTCACACATATTTTGGAACGTGTGCTGGGAGCAGAAAAAGGAAGCTTCGCCTACGTTACTCGTCTTTATTTTCCGAATCAAGGTTAGCTGAGAAAGGATTATCATCCATGGAACATACCGTTCACAAATCATTTAAAAAGTTTCTGGTAGTATGGTTTGGTCAGCTCATCTCCATGATTGGGATTGGACTTACAGCCTTCTCCCTGGGGGTGTATGCCTTCGAAAAAACGAATACGGCAACTAGTGTTGCTTTGATTACCTTATTCACGTTTCTGCCGAATATCCTGCTTCGACCTATTGGAGGTGTACTGGCAGACCGATTCGACCGTCGGACGATGATGATTATCGGCGACCTGGGGTCGGCAGCCGGTTTGATTTTCATTCTGTCTATTATGCTCACAGGTGATATCCAGTTATGGCATATCTATGTAGGAGTGGCCTTTAGTTCCGTGTTTTCTGCGTTGCAGAGCCCGGCATATAAGGCCTCTGCTACGGACCTACTGGATAAGGATCAATTCTCAAAAGGAAGCGGTCTTGTACAACTGGCTGAATCCTCGAAGTTTCTGTTTTCACCCATCATTGCGGGCATTCTGCTTAGTATAACAACCATTGAAGTCATTCTGGTCATTAATATTCTGACATTCCTGGTTGCCATTCTGGCTGTGCTGGTTATTCGGAAGAGCATGAAGGTGGAGCGAGAGGATCGAGAAGGCAAAAACTGGATCACCGATATTCAAGAGGGCTGGAGAGAAGTTGTAACCAACAA
Source organism: Paenibacillus sp. ClWae2A (assembly GCF_032452295.1). Lineage (NCBI taxonomy): Bacteria > Bacillati > Bacillota > Bacilli > Caryophanales > Paenibacillaceae > Paenibacillus > Paenibacillus sp. ClWae2A. The sequence continues at coordinate 578,066 of NZ_JAULSQ010000003.1, read as the reverse complement.
GGGAGTACTGTTGCTGGTGGTGATTATTTCACTTGTCACCTTTTATCTGGGATTCCTGGAGACCCTCATTGGTCCGATGCTTCTGTCATTCACGGATGCAAAGACACTTGGAACATTTCAGTCTGTTAGCGCCATCGGCATGCTGATTAGCAGCTTGTGCATCGGCATATTTACAATAACAAAGAGATATGCAAGTGTGCTTGTGATGGGTCTAATTTTGTGCGGCTTGTCTTTCTCGCTTCTGGGGATATCCACCAACATTTATTTTATTATCTTCGCAGGTTTTCTGTTCCTGTCATCGCTGCCGTTTGTCAATATGAGCGCAGATGTGCTGGTGCGAAACAATATCGCCAACGATAAGCAGGGCAGGGTATGGGGAATCATTGGTATTCTGTCACAACTCGGGTTTATTATCGCGTACAGTTTGGCTGGATTTCTGGCCGACCATGTGTTTAATCCGTTGCTGATGGAGGGGGGAGCACTGGCTTCGTCGGTTGGTCAAATTATTGGAACTGGGCCAGGTAGAGGTATTGCCTTTCTGTTTATCATCGCGGGTCTGTTTGTTATTCTGATCGCAATAATCACATCCCGTTTGAAAATGATCAAATCTCTGGAGCAGAGCCCAGATATAACGGCTCCATCCGATGTTGGCGGGTTGGCGCACGATTAATTCGAATCCAACAGGGTAAGCCCTTGTCCGCAGCAGCGTGCGATACTTCTTCTGTACGAAGAAGTTATTCACACGATGAGCAGACAAGGGCTTTTTGTGCTGAGGAGTCAGCAATTAAGATGCGTTTGTGTATTTGGATTGTCGGTGGAGCTTACCCTTTAACCGCCCCTGAAGTTAGTCCTCCTACAATATACTTTTGCCCAATGAGGAACACAATTAACACAGGCAATGACGTGAGCACGATATCGGCACTGACCAGATTCCACTGGGCACTGAATTGTCCGAAGAAGTTATATACAGCCAGCGTCATTGGCCACATCTCCACTGTATTCAGCATATAAAGTGGGGCAGTAAACTCATTCCAGACACTCAGGAAGTTCAGGACAAATACCGTTACCAGCACCGAGGTTAACAAAGGCACAATGATTCGAAAGAACAGTTTGATCCCATTACATCCGTCCATGATCGCGGCTTCATCCAGCTCCTTCGGGATGTTAGACACGAATGCATACGTAATGAATAGCGAGATCGGAATCCCCATGGCCGTGTAGAGCAGAATCATGCCGACATGTGAATTGATCATACCCATGGACTTCATGACTTCCATCAGCGGAATGTAGTTAAGCGGCAGTGTGATACCGAGAATCAGGAAGAAGTATAGAAACTTGCTGAGCTTCGAATGGTTGCGGGATAACGTGAAGGCCGAAAAGGCCACAACAAACACCAATAACAGGGAGGAGGCCCCGGAATGCAGCAGACTGTTGAAAAAAGAACCGCCCAAATGTCCCTGTTCATAGACGATTTTGTAATTTTCAAAGATAAACTTCTCGGGCAGCGTTAGTTTCAGCACTTTGGCCTCAGCGTCGGACTTGAATGAATTCAGTACAATGACAACAAAAGGAATCAGGACCACCAGGCTGAGTAGCCAGGCGAGTGCATTTAACCCGATCGAAGCCAATCTTTTTCTCAATCGCATGTCAGTATTCCACCTTTCGGTTCATCAAACGAATGATGAAAAAGGAGATGATCGCCATGATGACAAACAGAATGGTAGATAGCGCACTCCCCAGTCCCCAATACCCTTTGGCAAAAGAGGAATAGACAGCCGTGTTAATCACATCCGTCGCGTTGCCAGGGCCACCGTTGGTTAGCACGTATACGGCATCGAATACTCTCAGCCCATACGTAATATTAAGCACCGTCGCGATGGTAATGGTAGGCATCAGCATCGGAATCGTGATTCGGAACAGCTTCTGCCCGAACCCGGCGCCGTCAATGGACGCTGCCTCGTAATAATCGCGGGGGATGGCGAGCAGTCCGGCGATGAACAGCACCATGATGTACCCCATACCTTTCCACGTGTCCACTGCCATGATGGATGGCATGGCCCAGGTCAGGGAGCCCAGCCAGTTCTGTGCGAGAACGTCCAGTCCCATGGAACGTAGGGTTACGTTAACGAACCCGTTGTTGGGATCAAGCAGACTTTTGAACACAAGTCCAACAATCAGGAATGACAACACCTGCGGGGAGAAAATGATCATCCGGTGCAGATTGGCGGCCTTTACACCGCTAACCAGGAGTAGAGCCAGGAACAAGCCGAGAACGGTCTTGGCGATGGACGTAACGAGGGTGAACAGGACTGTGTTTTTGATAAAAAGAAGATAGGTGGGATCACCCGCCAATATGGTACGGAAATGCTCCAGACCGATAAAGTTTTTCTCCGAACTATAACTGTTCCAGTCGGTGAAGGAATAATAGATGCCCAGCAGGGCGGGAGCAACGATGAACAGCAGATATAATACAATCGCTCCAGATGAAAAATACCAGGGATAGATTTTGTTTGCATTCATAACCGGTAACACCTTTCCTTCCTGCCCAAATACATGAGCGGGCAAACGCCCGCTGCATGTAACGTTGTTCAGCATTTATATTTATCTGAAATATGCGCTGTTACTGCCACTTCTCATCTTTCAGCACTTTGGCTTGTTCAGCACGGCGCTTATCAATGTTTTGCAGAATCTGATCCGGTGTCATTGCGCCGGCGAACATGCCTGACAAGTCCTTGCCAATATCCATCCATTGTGGATCAATATATTTCACAGCGGCCTGCATGACCGTACCTTTTTCATGATTTTTCTCATAATCAATATAGTCCTGTGTCAGCTTTGGTTCGATTTCCGGCCAGCAGATCGTCAGGTTGCCTTCACCTTCATCGAACACACGTTGCAGATGATCATGCTCGGTAATCCAACGGAAGAATTTCAGCACTTCTTCGGGATGTTTACTGTTTTTGTTACCAAACATCGCAGCTGAACCGCCAGGATTCACACCAATCGTCTGATTATCTCCCCACGGCATGACGAAGAACCCCATATTGTCTTTCATTGCCGGATACGCTTCGGAGACTTCCTTTTCCGTCCCTGGAACCCGCAGCAACATCGCTGCTTTCTCCTGACCAAACGCCTCAATTCCCGCTTCTACCGTATTGGACAAGAAGTCTTTGCCGAAATAACCGAGATCCGCAAATTCTTTCAACTGTTCAATGACTGTCTTGAGTTGCGTCATATCTGCGACTTTCATCTCATTGTTGTTTAATTTCTCGTAGGTTCCTGCTGTTGTTTGCTCATAGTTAGGTCCCGTTTCGAACAAAGGCAGAACCTGATACCACCCGCTGGCAGGTGCTTGATAGAACGGAATAATGTCTTTATCCTTAATTTTCTGGCTGATTGCCTTGAATTCGGCATAGGATGTAGGAGGCTCTATGCCGAGCTCTTGGAAGATACGTTTGTTATAGTACACATACCAGATTTTCGTTGGCGCAAAAGAAACCCCGTACACCTTGTCATTGTGACTGACGGTTGGCAAAATCTCTTCAGACATCCGACCTGTGAATTCCTCATTGGTCAGGTCAATCGCATTTTCCTCCGGTCTTACGTTAGCCGGCATGCTCAGTGGGTCCACATCGACATTGAAAATGTCAGGTGCTTCGCCAGAGGCCAGTTTCACCTTGATCAGGTCACGCCACTGTGCGTCAGGTACGACCTGAAAGTCAATTTTGACACCGGTCTCCTGCTCATATTCCTTGGCCATCGTCTGCATGATGCCTGTGCGCGGAATACCGGATTGGCTTGTTCCAAACGTGAGTGTCACTTTACCCGAACCTTCCGTACTTTTACCTGAGTTGCACCCGGCAAGCAGCAGAGTGGAGAGCAGGAGCACACTTGCAAGCGAAAATAGAAATCGTTTTCTCATCATTGAACCTCCCGGAATATAAAGAAAATTGTCACTTGCCGAAACGCTTGATGTAAGCGTATTCTTATGTGGATAACTTTACTGTGAACAGCGGTTGTGCTCAATAGACAAAAGCGTTCTGTTGGGTGGACATTTTCGAATGGTGTGACACAGATATCATCATAGGACGAGGTGTGTGGGGATTGCGATATCGATTTGGAACGCTTCAGCAAAGTCTCTTTGCCTATTACTCTGCGGTATTTATTATCTTTTCGCTGATTGTGGCGGGGCTTCTGTATGTTTTTCTCGCAAGTGACATTCGTCATCGAAGTGAAGAACAGCAGAGACAGCTGGGGGTATCAATCGTCAGTAATCTGGATCAGGAAGTGGTGAAAATGAACAACTTTTCCATGAATATTGTGTATTCCAATCTGGTCAAAGAACACTTCAGCCACTACTTGGCACCAGCGGAGGATAGCGAGCAGACAATGACGAGTGATCCGGCATTGTATAAGGATACAACCACACTGATTGATGTCATTCTCGCGATCATCAGCAGCTCCAATACAGCCAAGCAGGCCAATATCTATGATGTGAATGGCAAGATGCTGGGAGCGGGTGCATTCAACGGTCAACTGTCGGTGGACCTGACTCAGCGACCGTGGTACAAGGAAACCTGGGAGCGGAGTGGATGGCGAGTGATCCAATTGTTAGAGGGGGGAGCTTTGCCTATGCCAACAGGAGAGGGTAAATCAGATCAACCTTACATTTCGCTTACCCGTGTATACAAAGATGGCAATTATGTCAGCCAGGGCGTCGTTGAGATTTTGCAGGATGCCGGAACCCTGTTCCAGCATCTGAATGAATTGCAGGCGAATAACAACGATCTTCGGATCTATGTAGTGGATGAACAAAATACACGGTTGTACCCACTTTCTTCGGATGCCGATGCTTCTCAAGCAGGCCATTTCGATGATGTGGACTTGATTCAAAATCTTTCATTTCCGCCTGATACGATGCAGGAGATCACTGATCCTTTGAGTCAGTCCAAACAAATGATGACGTACATGACATCACAGGAGACGGGATGGACCGTTGTTGTCATGCAGTCCAAGCAGTCCCTTTTCGCGAGTCTCAACCGGATGGCGGTGATGTTTGTCGGCGCCACATTAGCTACCCTCATGCTGATCCTGATTCTCTCGTATCTGATCTCCAAACGGGTTACTTTGCCGCTACATCGTTTGCAGCGCATTATTCAGAAAACGGGTGAAAACGATCTGGTATCAGGTCAAGATTCGGCACATTTGTTCAAGCTGGAGCATCCCGGTTCTATTCGGGAGATGGATGAGCTAAATGATACGTTTATCCAGCTGAATCAACAGCTTGTGCAATCGTTTCAGGACAGGCTGGCGATGAAATCTCAGGAGACAGAAGCGAGATTACTGGCGCTGCAATCCCAGATGAACCCGCATTTTCTCTATAACAACATCACAAATATTAGCATCATGGCGGAAGAAGGCATGAATGAGCAGATTGTCGCGTTCTGCGCCAATATTGCGTCTATGCTGCGTTATATTTCTACTCCGGGAAAGAATGGGGTTCCACTGTCCCAAGAATTGGATTATTGTGAGCGATATCTGGAGTGTATGAAGATTAGATTCGAGGATGATCTACACTACGAGTTTCATATTCCGGAAGAGATGAAGTATATCCAGGTTCCTATGCTGATGGTACAACCACTACTCGAAAATGCCATGAAATATGGACTGGGTGATACCCCTCCATGGAGACTGAACATTATTGGAGAGATGGATGCGGTACAGGAGACTTGGATGATCCACGTGGAAGACAACGGTCCTGGCATGGAACCCGAGGCACTTGCCAAGATCATGCATTACATCGAACAGTCGCAGGAGTGGGAGCGTATGCCTGACCTCGAAATTAATGGCATGGGACTCAAGAATATATGGGTCCGATTGAAATTATGGTATGGCACGGCAGCCCACATGCAGATTACGAACAAGCCTTCCGGCGGTGTCCAGATTACCATAGGTGGTTCCATTCGAAAGGAGCATGACTGAACCATGACAATCAAATACAGAACGATTATTGTGGAAGATGAAGCCCTGATTCGCCGGAATGTCTCGCGCAAATTCAGAGAGTTGGACACCCGGTTCGAGGTGATTGGTGAAGCGCGGAACGGTCAGGAAGCATTACAGCTCATTGAACATTCCGTACCTGATCTGGTTGTAACTGATATTCAGATGCCGGTGATGAATGGATTGGAACTCGCCAAACATCTGTATTTTGCCTATCCGCATGTAAAGATTGTCATTCTGAGTGGTTATCATGAATTTGAATATGCACGACAGGCAATCAGTTACAAGGTGGAGGATTATCTGCTCAAACCATTATCGGAAGAACAGCTTCGTACACTGCTGGATGCGATGGAATTGAAGCTTGGGAGCGCTGTGGATTCACTTGCCCATGTCAGTGCCGTGCTGGATGAGCAGGTGAAGCCGGAGGATATCGCAGAGGCCCTTAAGTTGTATTTGAAGCAGAATTACATGCATGAGATTACACTCCAGGACATGGCGGGACAGATGCATTTTAGTGTGGACTATCTGGGAAAGTGTTTTAAGAAAGTAACGGGCGAGACTCCGCTGAAGTATATGACAGGTCTGCGGATTAATGAAGCGAAGCGTATGCTCGTCACACACGAGAATATGGATATCAAGACCATTGGTGGAGCGGTAGGGTATAGTGATTCCCACTATTTCAGCCGGATCTTCAAAAACAAAACCGGAATGTACCCTAGCGAGTATCGACTGCAATTGCTAGAACGAAAAAAAGCCCTGTCCATGGATGATGAGAACCATGTTGACTTGAGCTGATTACTGGGCCAATGCTTCTTCGGTTATTTTGCGAATATCAAACGGGGAGCGGATACCTTCTTCGATCATGTCGGGGAGAATCTGTTCCAGGAAATACTGTACACAGTGGAGGTCGATATTTTTGATTTTGACCAAGGCATAACGGTACATAACGATAAATTCTTTCTCCGTATTGCCACGTTGGAGCTCAGCAAAGGCTTCATATACTTGATCCATCTTGTCTGCGACTTCGAGAATCAGTCCTTCAACCGATTGGTCTTTGCCCTCACGCAACTGTCTGCGGAAAATAGGCTGGAACTCTTCAGGAATATTTTCATTAATAAAATGTTCAACCATGCCTTCTTCCACCTTTTGCAGCATCGAACGCAGCTCCAGTGAATAATGTTTAACTGGTGTTTTGATATCACCGATGAAGATTTCGCCATAATCATGACTGCTCGTAATTTCATATAACTTCTTCCAATCAATGGTGACCCCATGCTGTTCCTCAATATCTGCGAGTGTTTTGGCGTACTGTACCACTTTCCAGGAATGAGCGGAGACGCTGTGTTCCTCGAATTTGAATTTGCCAGGTGTACGAATAATACGTTCAAGATCATTCAGTGACCTGAAGTACGTATGGATTCCCATATAAGCGATCATCCTTTGCTGGTTGAATATAAGTGTGAGTATCTATCGACTATACGCCAGTTATGTCAACTGTGGATTAACGCGGATAGCGACAAAGGTAAAATGAAGTCTTAATTCTCTATAGAAAGACGAGCGGATCATAGAGAGGAATAGGAGAAAGTACGCAGCAGTTCGCAGCTAATTGACAAACAATAAAAAGCCACCATGTATGACTGAACGTGAGTTCGTCATTCATCGTGGCTTCATCTGTGCAAATGTTATGGCTACCTAACGTAGATAAGTGCAGTTGGTCAACTATTTTGCTTTTTTTCGTACCGGCGAAGTATACCAGTACGCCATACCGACAAAAAGTGCACCGCCGATGATATTACCAAGCGTCACCGGGATCATGTTATGAAACCAGCCTGCCAGAGTAATGGTATCCGGGTGGTTTGGCAACAGCCAGGACAAGGACAGCAAAGTCATATTGGCAACACTGTGCTCATACCCACTTGCAATAAAGGCGTACAGACACCACCAGATGAGAGCAATTTTGGCGATATCCTCTTTCGTGCGTGCTGCCATCCAGATTGCCAGACAGACGAGCCAGTTACAGAGAATGCCGCGGAAGAACAATTCCGATACGGGAGCAGCCATCTTTTTGGCAGAAGCAACGAATAAAAGATGTTCAGGCGCAGCCGTTTTGAACAGGCCGCTGCCTACAATAAGCAGGCTGAGTAGGATCGCACCTAGCAGGTTGCCGAGGAAGACGAGCCCCCAGTTTTTCAGTGTATCTTTAACTGTGGTCCGGCCTGCGAGCGTGCTCATGGTGAAAAACATGTTGTTGCCTGTAAATAGTTCCGATCCGGCAAAGATGACCAACGTGAGGGCGAGTCCGAAGGACATGCCCATTAACATGGTTTGCAGTGGTGACTGTGCCGCAAGGAGCGGGGCACCAATGCTGAAGATCAGTACGATGCCAAGCCCTACATAGGCACCCGCCATTAAGGCGGCAACCATGTAGCGTGAAAGGTTTGAGTTCATCTGATCCCTTTTTTTAACCGCAGCTTCAATAATTCCCTCAACACTTGGTGTATACATCACGGTTTCCCCCATTATTTTGCATCAATCTTTGAACGTTTCGATGGAGCTATATTTCAATCCAGACTTGGCCGTTCTCTACCTTCACCGGATACATTTGCACTTGCCCATTGTCGGGTGCTTGCACAACACCAGTAGTCAAGTCAATTTTCCAATCATACAGCGGATCGTACAGATAATGCCCGGACACGATGCCTTCTGCCAGCGGCCCACCCTTGGGGTGGGGGTTGTGATTATCCGCAGCGAAGATGGTACCATCCGATGCACGAAAGACAGCAAGCTGAAGGTCCCGAATCTCAACTACTCTTCCGATTCGTGGCAGGAATTCTTCAACTACTCCGGCGGGGAAGTAGATGCCTGATTGTTTTGTCGTCATCTTAAACCACTCCTTATCTATTTAACATTCTCCAGTATTAATCCTGCAAGCTTGCTTATGGACGAGCCGATACTTCGATTCCATGGAACATTTTGCTTTGGCCTTCCTCATTGCGAATCGCTTTTTGCCAAGGTTCTTCCACATGCTCAAGTGCAAATTCAATCCGCTGCATCAACGCTTTGCGTTCCTCCAGGTTATCCACAACAACCGAACGAATATGCGCCAGACCCATGCGTTCCACCCACTCGGAAGTCCGTTCCAGATAGTTACCTGTCTCGCGGTAATATTGCATGATGGCTCCGCACAGTTCAATCAACTCTTCATCTGTTTTCACTTTGCATAAGGAATCAGCCAGTCTTGCTTTAATACCGCCGTTACCACCGATGAAGATTTCCCAGCCTCCGTCGTTACCAACGATACCGATATCTTTGGTACATGCCTCTGCACAGTTCCGTGGACAACCGTTGACGGCATATTTAAACTTGGCTGGCAGATCTAGACGTTCGAATTTACGTTCAATGCGAGCACCCATGGCCATGGAATCCTGTGTACCGAATCGGCAGAATTGGGAGCCGACACATGTTTTGACCGTACGCAGCGATTTGGCGTATGCATACCCTGAAGGCATATCCAGTTCAGCCCAGACTTTAGTCAGATCTTCTTTTTTGACACCAATCAAGTCGAGACGCTGACCACCGGTAACTTTGACTGCTTTCACATCATATTTAACTGATACGTCAGCGATGCGTTTGAGGTCCGCTGGTGTAGTCACCCCGCCGTACATCCGAGGTACAACCGTATACGTTCCATCCTTTTGAATATTCGCGTTCATACGTTCGTTAACAAAACGGGATTCTTTCTCATCTTCGTGCGTATCCGGTGCAATCATGCCAAGGTAATAGTTGATCGCCGGACGACATTTGGAACAACCTTCAGGTTGACTCCAACCCAGTACATTCATGACCTCTTTGGTTGTTTGTAATCCCTTTGCACGAATCTCGGCTACAATCTCATCCCGTCCCATGGAAGTACATCCGCATATTCCCTGTTTGGTTCCACTGCTGAAGCCATCTCCCAGCACATATTGCAGGATCTGTTCCACAACCGGTTTACATCCACCGCAAGAGCGGGTTGCACCTGTACAGGCTTTGATCTCATCTACGCTGGTTAGTCCTTGATTCGTAATGACATCAACAATCGTTCCTTTGGTTACACCGTTACAGCCACAGACAATCTCGTCTTCAGCCATCGTTTCTACAGAGGTGGTTTTCTTATGACCGCCGCAGCCTGTACCCATGAGTGAACCATACAGTTCATCGGTCATTTCGGCCTGTTGTTTGATCAGTTTCTGCAATTCGGCAGAATCTGTAATGTCACCGAAGAGAACGGCACCAACTATTTTATTATCGCGGAGCAGAATTTTTTTGTAAGTCCGTTTCCAGTCGTCTTTGTGCGAAATTACGGTGTGCTCAGGACTGTCAATGAATTCACCGGTTGAAAAGACGTCTACACCCGAAATTTTCAATTTCGTGGATACTACAGAACCTTCATATGGAGCGGTCTCAACTCCGCAGATATGTTTCGCGAGAATCATGCCTTGCTCGAACAATGGGGCAACGAGGCCGTAACATACCCCGCGGTGCTCTGTACATTCCCCGACCGAATACACATTCTCAAGTGAAGTCTGCATATAGTCATTCACGACAATACCCCGGTTCACTTCCATACCGCTTTCGCGGGCTACAGCCGTATTGGGTTTAATGCCTGCAGCCATGACCACAAAATCAACATTCAGAACCGTATCATCTGCAAAACGTATCCCTTCAACGCGTTCGCCGCCCAGCAGTTCGGAAGTCTGCGCACCCATCTTGAACCGGATACCCTGACGTTCAAGTTCCGCCTTCAACATGGCTGAAGCTTGAGGATCAAGCTGACGCTCCATCAGATCTTCCATCAGATGCACTACGGTAACTTCCATGCCAAGTTGTACCAAACCTTTGGCAGCTTCAAGACCAAGCAATCCGCCTCCGATAACGGCCGCTCTTTTATACTGCTTAGCAGCTTCCAGCATGATATTACAATCGGCGATATCACGGAAACCGACAACACCCTTTTTGTCATGTCCCGGAACGGGGAGAATGAAGGAGTTGGAGCCTGTTGCAATGATAATTTTGTCATAAGGAACGCGAGTTCCATCTTCAGTCACAACTTCGTGCGTCTCGGCATCGATTCGTGTAACCGTTGTGCCTGTGTGCAGCGTAATGCCGTAGTCCTCATACCAGTGTAGGTCGTTCAGGACGATATCGTCCAGCGTTTTGCTTCCTTCCAGTACGTAAGACAACATAATGCGGTTGTAGTTAGGATAGGGCTCTGTGCCAAAAACAGTAATATCAAATCGCGATGTTAATTTCAAAATTTGTTCAACGGTACTGATTCCTGCCATTCCGTTACCTATGATAACGAGGTTCTCTTTTTTTCCGTTCATGTGTGTATGCCTCCTTGAATAGACGCTGTACATTACCCCAAATTTTAGTGGTTTATATTTGAAATTATACAAGTAGTTGACGACAGTTTATGTGATTTAATTCACTAATAAAGATAGTTCAGTCATATTTTCTTTGGTGTGATCCCGGTCACAGATTTTTATATATATTTCCAGAGCGACATATATACATATCCAAATGGATATTATACAGGCTGAGTAACCAAGGCATATACTACGAGGCATAACGACGCGTCGATATGACCTTTTCAAAATTTGGTATTTTTTTTGCTAACACGAAACACACTACTAGGGCTTAATGAAGTTTCAGAAGTGAAGATGGGGACGTGATTTCTCATTGTGTTGACATGGCTGAAAGGAGATCACCTATGGGGGTAAAAAGAATGGACGATACCTCACCGGCTGCAACCCAGCCGGAGATTATTAAAGCGGTTGCAGTAACTGCTGTGATGATGCAGCTGATCCTGTCGGTTCTCTTAAAGCAGTTTCCCGATGTATCTCACAGAATAGAGATTGGCATGTTGTACAATCTGGCGAAGTTCTCGGCACCTGCCTTTATTTTTGCCATTTTGTATGATGTGGCACAGCTGCGAGACGTAAAGTATGGACACTATGTATGGCATAAAGCCAAAGAGATCATCGGGCCTTACCTCTTCTGGACTACCGTATATATATTAACGGTGAATGCAGGCGGATATAAGCAGGCGGGCGATGTTGTACAAGCCTTTCTACTGGGAACGGCAGCCCCGCATTTGTGGTATACGGTCATGATGTTCCAATATCATTTGCTCATTCCGCTGGTGACTGCACTGGCTCTGCTCATGATTCGGAATCGAAAAAAAGCAGCTGTGGCATGGGTGGTATCCATCATCGTGTATGCCATTTTGATTTTGCTCTATGACCGATATGTTCTGCTAGATCTCTTGCATCCCGATCTGGTCTACACAGATCGAATCTTTGCCATGTATGGTCTATTTGCATTGCTGGGAATGGGTACATCCATATATAAGGAAGCTTGCCTTGTCTGGTTGGACAAAATGAAGTGGGCGCTACTGCCCATCGGTGTGCTGTTGTTTATTTGGGTGAACCGGGAACTGTTTGCTTATGGTTTTGAGGATATGAATTTGTTGAAGTCTTCGTATCTGAAACCGTCGATGGCGCTGTTTAACATGGCGCTCATCTTGCTCCTGTACGCTGGTGCAACGGGGCTGATTCGTATGAATGTCCGATTCCTGCTTGCTTTTCGCTGGATTGCCAAATATGCGTTTCGGGCATATCTCGCCAGTTATTTTGCACTGAATCTGACGGTCTGGATGATGGGCAGTTATGTGAAAGAGATGCCGCTGGGCATCAGTATCGTTTTTTTGCTGATCTGTACTGCGATTCTTGCATTCACGATGGTGTATTACATTGAGAAATTGTGCAAGGCAGTGATGCGACTTCTCAGAGCGAGGAATCACCAGGGGCATCAGCCAGCGCCAACTCACGGAAATAGGCGACCGTAAACTCGCGAAAAATCAGACAAGCTTTGGACAGGTAATGATCTTCCAACCAGGAAATTCCAATCGTTCGCTCGCATACAGGTTGTTCAATCCGAATCAATCGTACATGTTCACCCACAGAACCGTCCCAGGACACGGCGGGAACAAGTGCAATACCAAGTCCGGCCCGAATGAGTCCACGTACGGTTGCCGGATCATCACTTTCGAAAATACGTTTCGGATTGAACCCGGCAATCCGGCACAGGCTGTCGGTTCGTTCACGAAGGTCGTTCCCTGCACGTAGCGTGACAAAGTGTTCCTCGGCTGCATCTTCCAGTCGGATGGATGTTTTCCCGGCCAGCTTGTGGTCAGCGGGCACAGCCAGGAACAGTTCCTCTGTCAGAAGAGGCAAGCTCTCCACTCGGGGAATCTGCAAGGGCAGTGAAGAGATACAGAGATCAAACCTCGGAGGATCAGAAGGACCAAAATGCTGGATTAACGTAAATGTGATATCCGGGTATTGTTGTCTGAATCGGGATAGCAGGTCGGGAACCACGTGCGAGCCTACGGGAAATGCAAGACGGATATCGCCTGCCTGACCCGATGACATATCCGCAAGTTCACGTTTTCCATTTTCGAGTGCTTCAAGAGATTGCTCGGCATATTTCAGAAATACACGACCATAGTTGTTCAGCCGGATGAACTTTCCTGTTCGATCAAATAATTCGCTTCCCAATTCCTGTTCAAGCAGTTTCAACGTTTTGCTCAAGGCGGGCTGAGAGACATGCAGTTCTTCTGCCGCTCGTGTGATGTGCTCCAGCCTTGCGATTTTGCAGAAATAACGAAGTTGCAGTAAATCCATGACAATCACCATCCATATCCATTTGGTTATGTATATATGTATAATTATATATTATACATTATTAATGTGAGGAGTAAAATAAAACCTGTAACGCATGTGAATGAACGAATTTCAGACTGAATGACAGAACATGATAATGAAACCAAATGGCAGATGAACATTAAATCATAGTTAAGGGAGGCTGGTCAGAGATGAGTACGACCAAACAGCAGCAACAGCCCTTGGGCCCATCAAGCTGGACGACCAGAAGAGATGAGAAACATAGCAGAATGCAGAAGGTAGAGTCTTTACTCAAGGGAAAGGTACTGCCGACAGAGCAAATTGTAAATGCACTTGAGTTGCTCATCCGACCGGGTGATCGTGTTGTACTGGAAGGAAATAATCAGAAACAGGCCAGTTTTTTGTCCGCTGCACTGGTTCAGGTCGATCCGGAGAAGGTCAATCAGTTACACATGATTATGTCGAGTATTTCACGTCCGGATCATCTGGACATCTTTGAAAAGAAGATCGCTTCCAAGCTTGATTTTTCCTATTCGGGTTCACAAAGTCTCCGCATGTCGCAGATGATTGAGGATAACAGTATCGAGATTGGCTCGATTCACACCTATCTGGAGTTATATGGCCGACTGTTCATTGATTTGATTCCAAATGTTGTGCTCGTGGCGGCGGATAAAGCAGACCGTCAGGGGAACCTGTACACCGGAGCCAATACGGAGGAAACACCAACCATTATCGAAGCAGCAGCCTTCCGTAACGGAATCGTCATTGTACAAGTGAATGAACTGGTGGATGAGGTTCCACGGATAGATATTCCCGGCGCATGGGTAGATCTGGTTGTTGAATCGGATCGGCCTTACCAGTTGGAAGCTCTGTTTACACGGGACCCGCGCCAGATCAAAGAGACTCATATTCTCATGGGCATGATGGCGATCAAAGGTATATACGCCAAACATAACGTTCAATCGCTGAATCACGGCATTGGGTTTAATACGGCGGCCATTGAATTATTGCTTCCGACTTACGGGGAGTCACTTGGACTGCGCGGCAAGATATGCAAACACTGGGCGCTGAATCCCCATCCCACATTAATTCCGGCTATTGAGAGTGGCTGGATTGAAAGTGTCCATTCTTTTGGCGGCGAGGTAGGGATGGAGAAGTATACAGCTGCTCGTCCGGACGTATTTTTCACAGGACCTGATGGCTCTATGCGTTCTAACCGTGCACTCTGCCAAGTGGCAGGTCAGTATGCGGTAGATATGTTTATTGGTTCAACATTGCAAATCGATCCCGAGGGCAACTCATCAACGGTGACCTCTGGTCGTCTTAGCGGATTCGGCGGCGCGCCCAATATGGGACATGACCCACATGGACGCAGACATGATACCGAAGCCTGGCTGAACATGATGAATGGAGATGGGCCGCTGGTTCGGGGTAAAAAATTGGTCGTACAGATGGTGGAAACATTCCAGAACGGAGAGCGGCCAACCTTTGTAGATTCTCTGGATGCCATTCATGTCGGTCAGGAAGCTCATCTGCCCGTTGCTCCTGTCATGATCTATGGTGATGATGTGACACATGTGGTGACGGAAGAGGGGATTGCCTATCTGTACAAAGCACAGAACATCGAAGAACGCAAACTCGCGCTCGCTGCGGTTGCCGGTGTTACTCCGCTCGGACAGGCTCATGATGCAAGCTTGAATGAACGTCTGATCAGTGACGGACTGATTGCGTTCCCGGAACAGCTGGACATTCGCCGCACGGATGCCAAGCGGTCGCTTCTGGCAGCCAAAAGTGTCGAGGAGCTGGTGGAATGGTCCGGTGGACTGTACAATCCACCATCCAAGTTCCGCAGTTGGTAAGCCCTAAGAGGAATACACCTGTCCCTATGTGGCAGGAATTAAAGCCGATGAAGCTGGCTTTGGCCAGTTTGGCAGCACAGAGATGCGGCGTGCTGCTCGGTGAACTGGCCGTGCAGGCGTTGATTGATGAGGCGGAGTTGACGCCAAAGCCGGGTCTTGTTGATCTGCGTGACAATGGCGCACATACAGATCTGAACGTGGAGCTGATGCGCCGCTCGGCACGGGCGCTGCGGCCTGCTTTTACAGCGATGGGTGAGGCAGGATGGGCACAGGCTGCGGATCAATCGCTGCGTGAACGCCTGGCTGCGATTGGGCGTGACGGCGAAGCCAGTATGCTCGCAGCCACAGGCGGAACCAACACACATCGCGGAGCTGTGTGGGCACTCGGGTTGCTCACCGGCGCTGCCGCGGTGAGCGGGCCCGGCTCCAGCACGGCTGAGATTGCAGCCGTCGCCGGGGCGCTTGCCCGGCTGCCCGACCGGCATGCTCCGCAGCAGCGGTCGTCGAACGGGCAGCGTGTGCAGCGCCGCTACGGCGCACGCGGCGCGCGGGAAGAAGCCGAAGCAGGCTTCCCGCACGTCGTGGACATCGGGCTGCCAGCGCTATATGCAGCCCGGAGTGCAGGGCGCACAGAGACGCAGGCGCGTCTGGATGCGCTCCTGTCCATCATGGCAAGTCTCGAAGATACTTGCCTGCTGCACCGCGGCGGGCACGAAGCCCTCGCCGCCGCAAGAAGCGGTGCCGCCACCGTGCTGTCGCTGGGAGGCAGCGGCACCGCCGAAGGCATGGCTGCCCTGGAGCAACTGGGCAGCCGCCTTGTCGGGATTGGCGCTTCACCTGGCGGAAGCGCGGACTTGCTGGCTGCGGTCTTGTTTCTCGACCGCATACATCAGAGTGCGTCAACCGAGCTAGGTGCATGGCCACATGCAACGCATCAGTTGTAACAGAAACAATTTGGAGGTGCAGGACACCATGGAAACCATGACTTTTAAATATAAAACATCACGTAAGCTGGAAGGTAAAGCCCATGTCGGGGTGGCTGGTTCAGGAGATCTGGAGTTGTTGATGGAACCGTCTGCGGACGGGCAGGCACATGTCGAGATCCGAACAACGGCCAAAGGATTTGGCGATATTTGGCGGGCAGGATTGGACCGTTTTTTTCAAAAGCACGACGTGGCACTATCGATCCAAATCAATGATTTCGGCGCAACACCAGGTGTTGTGAATCTGCGTTTGGCCCAAGCGATGGAGGTGCTGACCCATGAACAATAAGGCAGAATGGATGGCGGTAAAAGAGAGTTTCATTGAGCTGCGTGCGCGTGATCGTGCCAAGTCGGTATTGGATGAGGGCACATTCCGCGAATTGATTGATCCATTTCAGCGTGTGGAATCCCCCCATCTTCCGCTTCAGGGCATCGTCCCGCAAAGTGATGACGGTGTGGTCACCGCCCGGGGAACCATTGATGGACAACCTGCTGTTGTTATTGCGCTTGAGGGTGCATTCCAGGGGGGCGGTATCGGCGAGGTATGTGGTGCCAAAATTGCCGGGGCTCTGGAGCTGGCGTTGCAGGATCATGAACAGGGTGTGCCGACACGTCCAGTGTTATTGCTTGAAACCGGCGGGGTACGTCTGCAAGAGGGGAATTATGGTCTGCTGGCTATTGCCGAGATTGGGGCAGCGATTGTTGCTTTGCGTCCGCATACACCTGTTGTCAGTGTGATCTCGGGGATGATTGGCTGTTACGGCGGGATGTCGATCTGTGCAGCAGGTTTGTCCAGTCATCTGATTATGACACGTCAGGGCCGCATGCAGCTGAACGGGTCAGAGGTTATTGAACAAGAGGCAGGCATCGCCGAACTCGATTCGGGTGACAAACAAAAGATCTGGTCTATGGTGGGTGGCAAACAGCGTGTAGAAGCCGGATTTGCAGATCAGTTGGTTGAAGATGATATCGGCCAGATTAAACAAGCTATTCGGGATTCATTTGAGCAAGGTGTCAAAAAAATAAACCGGAGCGCACAAGTGAAGCTCTATCAGCATCTGCTTGCCGAGATTGGCAGCGCAGAGGATCTCAAGCCGGAAGATGTGCGCGAGATGTGGAAGAATCGCAAGGACGAGACGGGCGCAGAGAAGCTGGAGCAGCTTCGTCAAGGATGGGCCTCCAGTTCCAATGCATCAGGTACACGGGGAGAAAAGTGGTTCCACCTGCTGGCGGATCATGGAGACATCAGACAGGGAGAAGCTCCTTCTGTGCTGTGCGCAGATGGACGGATTGGTGAGGAAAACGTCAGATTTATATCGGTTGTTCCTGATCCCAATGCCAGATTTGTTCGTGCCCGCAACGGCGAAGTGGGGCTGGATGAGGGCTGGAGTATTGCAGCTTACGTGCGAGAAGCCATGGAAGCAGATCAAGATGGTCAGCGCCGTACAATTGTAGCGATCGTTGATGTACCAAGTCAGGCCTATGGTTATCGTGAGGAACTGCTAGGCATACACCTGGCTTGCGCAGCAGCAGCGGATGCTTATGCATCGGCTCGATTAGCAGGTCATCCGGTGATTGCCCTGATTGTGGGCAACGCAATCTCCGGTGCTTTCCTGGCACACGGAATGCAGTCCAATCGTCTTATCGCCTTTAATGACCCAGAAGTTACGGTTCAGGTCATGTCCAAACAATCGGCCGCGCGCATCACTCGTCGCAGTATTGATGAGCTTAATGAAGCAGCGACCAAAGTGCCAGGGGCCGCATATGATGTGCAGTCTTTTGCCAAATTGGGTGCCCTCCACCAACTGGTTGATGGGATTAATGCATCCTCACCCGATCCGTCTGATGTGGAGAAGGTTCAGCATATTCTTACGGATACCATTCAGGAGATACGACAGTCCCCGGTGGACCTCCGTTCCCGTCTGACCTCCGAGGCGGCTCAGTCTGGTCGTGCAGCTTCCGTTCATGTGCGCAAGCTGCTGAAGGAGCAGTGGAACCAATAGCCAGACCTTTTCAAGTGCATGACCTGTTAAAGATTCACGGGAATGCTGTGCTGAGGGGAGAACAGCCGGTTCCAGAGTGGGTCACCATCATTGTGAGCAAGAACCCTTGGGTTGTTGTTCGCAGGACAGAGCAAACGACGGGGAACATTCCAGTTGGCGTCCGGGGGCCAGAGCGGCATTTACGCTGGGCCGCCTCCGTCTCCGCGGACGATGTAATTGCCAGGGTGAGCCCAGAGCAGTTGGTGGCAGATCAAGCATGGTATAAACTCCCGGAAGAACGTTGGAATATTCCTGCGATCGTTATGTTGCAGCAGGTTGCTGAACTTTGGAGCAGGACGGAACGGATCTGGGGTCCGGGAGGCAGTGTTGGATTTGAGCTGGCTACAGGGCAAGAGGTCACGCGTCCGGAAAGCGATCTGGATCTGATTCTTCGTTTACCCCAACCACTTTCACCTGAGCAGGCAACAGAACTGCTGGAAAAGCTAACTACACATTTGAGCATCTCCGGTAAATGGAGCGGAGTTCGGCTGGATATACAGGCAGAAACTGCGGCAGGATCGTTTTCGCTGGCGGAGTGGGCCAGAGGGGGCTCGCAGGTGATGTTAAAAACCTGCTCAGGTCCTATACTTGCGAATGATCCTTGGGAGATTTCGAAATAAGGGAGGAGAAATGGATGAGCGTAGTCTTCTTATTCCCTGGTCAGGGAACTCAGCGTCCAGGCATGCTCCATGAATTACCCTCTCATCCGGCAATTCAGGCGACACTGCATGAGGCCAGTGAGATTCTGAACATGGACGTGCTGGAACTAGATACACAGGCATCACTGGAAACAACCGACCACGTGCAACTGGCATTATGCATCAGCGGCGTTGCTGTGGCTCGTGCCCTTCAGGAGGAAGGCGTGAAGCCGGCCTATGTTGCGGGTCATTCTGCTGGGGCTTTTGCGGCAGCGGTTATATCGGGCGCAATAACGCTCAAGGACACGTTGCCGTTGGTCCGGTTACGAGGTGAAGGCATGATGACAGCTTACCCCGAAGGTTATGGCATGGGCGTTGTGACCGGACTTCTTCGGCGTGAGGTAGAGGTTGTGGTGAATCAGATTCATACTGAAGAGAATCCGGTGTACATCTCGAATCTGAATGCACCTACCCAGATTTCGATCGCAGGCAAACTGGAGGCGATCGACACCGTTCTCGCTGTATGCCTTAAAAATGGAGCCCGTAAAGCCATACGGCTGAATATGAACGTGCCATCCCACTGCAAGCTGCTGGACCCCGTTTCCTTGAAGTTAACGGAAGCCATCGGTCATATCCAAATGAATGAACCTCTTATTCCTTACGCGGGCAACGTCAGAGGACGTGTACTGCGGACGGCCAATGACATTGGACAGGATCTTGCAACCAACATTGCACATCCCGTTCGTTGGGATGAGGTGTCCACGCTAATTTATGAACTGGGAGGAAGACTTTTTCTGGAGATGCCTCCGGGACAGGTTTTGTCAGATTTGGCGAGAGAGGCTTTTGCTGAGGCACGTACTGCTGCACTACAAATGACCAGTCTGGAATCTGCCGTTGTGCTGTCTGAAAGATACAGCGATGGCGTGTGAAGCCATGTTGTATGAAAGGATAGCGATTCCCGCATCGTGTTGTTGATAAATTGATCTTCACTAAAATAAGAAATGCGAACTATTGTTCTTATTTTGTTTTCGTTGTAAAATCGGTACTGGGCCGTATTGTTCCCGATTTCTTCGAAAGGACGTTTTTGCATCATGATGGGAAGATCCCACCTTATTATCGGGACAGGCGTGTCGCTTTCTGTTCTGCAGTTGGCCGGTATGCCGGTGACTGCGCCGGCAGTTACGGTTGCTCTGATTGGTTCGTTATTGCCTGACATTGATGAGCCGAATTCGCTGCTGGTATCCAGAGCCTTGCCTAACAGTCTGATCAGGTTGTTACAGACGATTCTGTTGCCCACAGCTGTCTTTGTGTACTTCTATGTTCATGCCAAACCATGGAACCTGTTGCTTGCGATCCTCATTGCGCTTGTGTCATTCCTGCCTTCGCGTTCGCTTCGCAAAGTGCTGATGTTTGCCATTGGACTCGGTCTGGTGTTCTACGGTCACGCATTTGCCCCGTGGAATCTGATTGCAGGCAGCCTGCTTATGCTGTGTACCACGCTAACTCATAGGGGATTGACGCATACCTTATATGGAACTGCGGTATGGGCTGGTTTACTCTACAGCACGACCCAGCAACAGGGACCGGAAATCTGGGTAGCGGGAGGTACGGCGTATGTTATGCACCTGTTGGCCGATTCATTAACCAATCGGGGCATTCGTCCGTTACCACCATTTAAGTTCCGTATACGAGCCAATCTGATGAGCACAGGAACGAAGCATGGAGCCGTTGTGGAGAATGTCTGCATTGTGCTCACACTCATTTTGGCGTGGTTTGCGTTCTCGCCATTATTTCTGTAATGACCAAATACCAGTCCTGTCTAAGGACTGGTATTTCTTTTTTGTTCTTTTACCTGTAAGCCATGAGAGGATTATGGGGGTCAACTCGTTGTTGGCGTGCTTGATAAACCGTCAAGATCAGAAGATCCAAATGCAAATAAAACAATAAGAATAAGCACAATTAACAGCTCGGCAAATCCGATTCCGTCAAACTCGGACATGACATGCACCTCATTTCTTGGCCATTAAGAATTGATCCTCTGTTGAAATGCCTGTATAACATCATTAAGCGTCATATCGCCGCCAGTTTCATCCAGGAATTGTACCAGTTTATCTGAATTCGAGGGTGTGACCTTTTGAAGTGTTTTATATTGACCAACCAATTCTACAACCAATGTAGCCTCACGAAACAACGTGACGGCATCCACTCTTAACTTTCCGCTCACCAATAGCGCCGCTACAATCAGTTCGAGATTTTTCCCTTTGAGGCTTCCATTAAGGAGGGTGTTAGCAGCGTTTGGTTTTTTGTTAGAACCTTTATTTGATTTTCCGTTCCTTCCCACTGCCATAACAGGTCCCCCACTGGTTGGTGTTTGGTTCTTGATCTTCCATTATCGTATATCTTATGTGTGCATTCTCCATAATGTTCGACCTATTAATCTAGTTGATTACAAAAAAAGAGACATCCCGATCTGACGGGACATCTCTTTCAGGTACATCATATTTATGGACTTTCCGTTTAACCGAACTACGCGTTATTAATAATGGTATTCATCGTTGTCCGATCCAGACCTTTGACCAGTTTCACGATCAGTTCTTTGGCCGCATCGTAGTCATCCGTATGAATGATGGAAGAAGAGGTGTGGATATAACGTGCGCAGATACCAATCACTGTTGATGGTACACCAATTCCACTCAGGTGAACTTGACCTGCATCGGTACCGCCTGGCGAGATGAAATACTGCATTTTGATCTGATTGGATGAAGCCGTGTCTTGAACATATTCCACCATTCCGCGATGGGTGAACATGCCTGGGTCAAAGATACGAAGCAATGCGCCTTCTCCGATATGTCCAAATGACTGTTTGTCACCTGTCATATCATTCGCCGCGCTACAGTCAAGTGCGAAGAAGATATCAGGCTGAATCAGATTGGCAGCCGTACGTGCACCGCGAAGCCCCAGTTCTTCCTGAACCGTTGCGCCAGCATATAGCGTGTTAGGCAGTTTTTCCTTGTGCAGTGCTTCAACCAGTTCAAGTGCAAGTCCTACGCCGTAACGATTATCCCACGCTTTGGCCATGATTTTTTTCGGGTTCGCCATAGGTGTGAATTCACAGATTGGCACGATCTGCATCCCTGGATGAATGCCCCAGGATTCTGCTTCCGCACGGTTGTCTGCTCCAATATCGAGATACATGGAATTCAGATCAACAGGTTTGTTACGCTGGGACTCGTCCAGCAAGTGAGTAGGTGTAGAACCTACAACTCCGATAATCCGGCGATCTGGTGTGATGATTTCCAGTCGTTGTGACAGTACAGCCTGACTCCACCATCCACCCAGTGGACGGAACTTGATCATACCTGTTTCGGTAATGCCTGTAGTCATGAAACCAACTTCGTCAAAGTGTCCGGCTACCATAACTTTAGGACCGGATTCCTCCC
Organism: Paenibacillus sp. ClWae2A; assembly: GCF_032452295.1. Lineage (NCBI taxonomy): Bacteria > Bacillati > Bacillota > Bacilli > Caryophanales > Paenibacillaceae > Paenibacillus > Paenibacillus sp. ClWae2A. The sequence continues at coordinate 555,377 of NZ_JAULSQ010000003.1, read as the reverse complement.
CCCGTAATACACCAAATAGACTCCCCAGGCGATCCTGGACGAACTCGTCAGTATAAGCGGAAAGCTTATCTTTCATCCAGCCGCGAAGCTCACGTTCAAAACCGGATGCGGAAGGAAATTCCGTCAACGTACGAAACATATCCATCGTTTTTTCATTCATGTGTCAACAACTCCTCTGTTGGTATGTATTTCAGGTCACAGTAGAACGGCTACCCGCCTGTTGTCCTTTAAGATGTAGTTCAAAAAGTCCATTTTTATTTTCATTCAAACTTCTCGGTACTGAAAACAAGACTTTTTGAACACGCATTTTAATATGCTGAGGACTTGTTATTTAACCACTGGTCACATTACAGTATGAACCTTGCGCAAGTGATTGTCCATGTTTATGTCACGTATTTAAGGCATATTTTGGGCGTTTGCCGTGTCCAAGTTTCATGATTCTATCCGCTGTAGTCGCAGTCCTGATGCCACTTCAATGAATATGAATATATAGAGGAGATGTCATCATTTTGTGAAGTTCTTTATATTCAATATTCGTTGGTCTGTTTACAGGAAGGAGCTAAATATCCAATGAAGCCTCCAGAAGAGGGCACGGAAAAAGTACTGTTTATTGTTCTTTTTATCTTGCTCGTGATTGTTCTTCTTTATTTATAGAACGTAGCTAAAAGTCATCAGATCCGGCGTATTCGTATCCTGCTTCCACAACATGATCTTGTTGGAAACATATGCTGTCTGTCGCCGGATACATAACCTTCCGATTATTAACAAACAATGAATATAGGATTACACACATTGGCATTCAGCCGTAGCTTTGAACCATTTTCACATAGAGGAGGTCTTGTATCTTGCCAGCTCAATCTGCATCCGGAAGCGAAAAAAAATCATCGTCCCTGTCCATGGATGAAAAGGAGTACAAAAAAGTTGCAAAAAAACATGAGCCGCCTCGTCCAATCCTGAAGAATTGCCTCAAGGCATTTCTGGTTGGGGGTACCGTCTGTTTGATTGGACAGGTCATTCAAGAGGCTTTTATGGCCGGTTTCGACATGACATCGAAGGAAGCTTCCAGTCCTACGGTGGCGGTCATGATTCTTATATCGGTTATTCTAACTTGTCTCGGCGTTTACGATAAAATGGCTCAATGGGCAGGAGCAGGAACGGCTGTGCCGGTTACCGGATTTGCCAATTCCATGTGTTCTGCTGCACTGGAACATCGTGCTGAAGGACTGGTGCTCGGTGTAGGGGCCAACATGTTTAAACTTGCTGGTTCCGTTATCGTGTTTGGTGTCGTAGCCGCATTTATCGTAGGGATCGTTTACGCCTTTTTGGGATTTGGAGGTGGACACCTATGAAGCGATTGGGTCGTCAAACGTGGCAGTTTGAAAATCGTCCGCGAATTATCGGTAAAGCTACAGTTGTAGGACCAGAAGAAGGCGAGGGTCCACTGTCATCTGATTTCGATTATGTCTATGACAGCCTCGAGATCGGCGAGAAAACGTGGGAAAAGGGAGAACGCAAACTGCTCGAACAGGCCTCCCAACTGGCTTTGGTTAATGCAAATATCACCAAGGAAGAACTTCACTTTTTTGTTGGTGGAGATCTGATGAATCAGATTATCAGCAGTTCCTTTTCAGCGCGAAAACTGGGTGTGCCTTACTTGGGTGTCTTTGGAGCCTGCTCTACTTCCATGGAAACGTTAGCGTTAGCGTCCATGATTGTTGACTCCGGAGCTGGAGATTATGTCCTTGCAGGAACGGTGAGCCACAACTGTACGGTGGAAAAACAATTTCGTTATCCGACGGAGTATGGCTCCCAAAAGCCGCCTTATGCGCAATATACCGTCACAGGAGCAGGGTGTGGTGTGGTCTCCCGTACTGGTGATGGTCCCGTTGTTACCAAAGCCACCATTGGACGCATTATGGACTTGGGCATCAAAGATCCCTTTAATATGGGTTCAGCCATGGCACCAGCAGCAGCCGACACTATAATCTCTCATTTCAGGGATACGGGATTGGAACCCGGCTATTATGATCTCATTGTGACTGGGGATCTGGCTTCCGTCGGTCTGCCTATTACAAAAGAACTTCTGCAAAAAGAAGGCATTCCCATGGAACAGACGGTATTCAATGATTGCGGTCTGATGATCTATGATCGGGAGAAACAGCCATATGTTGTTGCCGGGGGCAGTGGCTGCGGGTGTTCTGCCACGGTAACCTACGGTCACATTTTGAATCGGATGCAGAAGGGTGATCTCAAACGGGTGCTGGTTGTTGCTACTGGGGCGCTTTTGTCTCCGCTCTCGTACCAACAGGGTGAAAGTATTCCCTGTATTGCACATGCAGTAGCTATAGAAAAGGAGGGATAAATGGAATGCAGTTCCTGTGGGCATTTATCGTTGGCGGTTTGATCTGTGTTGTAGGACAGCTTCTAATGGATGGTGTCAAACTGACACCGGCACATACCATGAGTACACTAGTTGTGGCAGGGGCGGTTGCTGATGCACTCGGTCTCTATGATCCGTTGGTCAAGTTTGCAGGTGCAGGTGCTTCTGTGCCCATCACAAGTTTCGGTAACTCTTTGGTACATGGGGCATTGACTGAACTTGAGAAAGAGGGATGGATTGGAGTGATTACCGGGATCTTTGATCTTACTGCGGCGGGAATATCGTCAGCGATCATCTTTTCTTTTCTTGCGGCACTGGTGGTACGGCCAAAAGGATAACATGATATGGCAGAGCCATTGAACATAGTGGATTCAGCAGAGGCTCCGGATAACTTTTATCTGGGCCTTTTTTGTCGTATTCATGCGAGAACTGCGGTGAATCTGACGGGCTGGAAACAAATTGTGAGTTCCTTCGAGTGTACTCACGCCCGTGGATCATGTACAATAAAAGGAAATCTGTATGCTTTTTTAGGAGGTTAGACCACATGCCTGTGCGCAAAGAGTCGATCCAAATCATATCCGCAGTTCGTTCGAATCTGGAATCCTGCATTATGGGGAAATCCTTTGAAATTCAACTTTTACTTACAGCTTTGCTTGCAGGTGGGCACGTTCTGATTGAAGACGTACCGGGAACTGGTAAAACGCAGTTAATCAAGGCGCTGTCGAAATCCATGCGCGGTGAGTACCGACGCATTCAATGTAATCCTGATATTTTACCTAGTGATATTACGGGCGTATCTGTGTTCCATCCGAAGGATGAGCGTTTTTATTTCCGGCCAGGTCCTGTCATGACTAACATTTTGCTAGCTGATGAGATTAACCGGGCCACAACGAAAACTCAATCGGCTCTGCTCGAAGTGATGGAGGAGCGCAGTGTAACCGTTGATGGCGATACGTATGATCTGCCACATCCATTCATGCTCTGTGCAACTCAGAATCCGATTGATTTTGAAGGTACGTACACATTGCCGGAAGCACAACTCGACCGGTTTATGTTGAAAATAAGTCTCGGTTATCCCGATAAGGAAATTGAGAAAATCCTATTGAAACAGCATCAGCTCGGTCAGCCTGTAGATCGTCTTGAATCCGTGACTCATATGGACCAGATCTCGGCAATCCAACAGGAGATTAAAGAGGTCTTTATCGGTGATCCGGTTATGGACTATTTGCTGGATGTTGTTCGTCAAACCCGCTCCCACCCATCTGTATTGCTGGGTGCCAGCCCACGGGCAGCTATATCGTTCATGATGGCCGTAAAAGCCTTTGCTTTCTTGCAGGAACGTGATTATGTGCTTCCGGATGATGTGAAAACGATGGCCCCTTATGTGATCTCTCATCGTATTGTGCTTCGTCCCGAATCGAGACTGGACAGTATGAGTTCCGAGGCTGTTTTGAATGCCGTACTCCAGCAAGTACGCGTGCCCGTCTCCATGGGGCAATAGTTCATGAAGCCGCTTTTGAGAACAGTCAATAGAGGGCTGCGCCACCCACGCGTATGGAGCATCGCAATGGTGTGGATGTGCTGTCTGGCTTATGTTTTGTTTCAGGGCGGGAAGACATCCCTTATGCTGCTGTCGATGGTGACCCTGCTCTGTGTGTATCTTGCCATTGCTGGATTTAGCGGAGTAAGACGTGCTCAAGGAGTGCGTAAGTTATTTTCTGGTCCAGACCACGAAGAATTGCTGCATGCGGGTGACCAGGTTCAAGTACAGCTGAGTCTGACGATTCCGGGATTTCTCCCGCTTCCCTATGTGGTTGTACGTGAAATGCTGCATCGGCATAATGGAGAATCGTGGTCGTTTAAGGAAAGTTTGATCCCCAATATGCGAGGTAATGGCGAGTTATCATTCCAGACACCTCCACTGGAGCGGGGGAAATATGTTTTTTCAGAAACGGAATGTGCCAGCGAGGACATATTTGGACTGATTGAACATCGAGGAAAGTTTAAGGCCAAAGGTGAGTTTCGCGTACTGCCAAGAACGGTATTTATACCATATTGGCAGCTCTACGACCGCAAATCACGGTTATCCGGTCCTCAGACGGCGCTAACCCGTTCACGGAGAGAGACTACTCAGATCAATGGTGTGCGTGACTACGTATACGGAGATCGACTTTCCCGCATTCACTGGAATGCAACGGCAAAGACAGGGAACTGGAAGTCCAAGGAGTTTGAACATGAGTCTGTGCCCAAAACCATTCTGGTTCTGGATGCACTTGCATCAAGTTATGAACATGGGGATGCATTCGAAATTGCCGTGTCCACGGCTGCCTCTCTGCTGGAGTATGGCGTTAGGGAACGAATGGGGATGGGGTTGTTGACATTGTCAGACCAGACATCCTTCATGGCCCCCAGTGAAAGTCTCATGGAACGACAGAAGATGATGCATCATCTGGTGGATATTCAATATAACGGTCAGGATACCCATCTGTTGCCCGGCGTGGAAAGAATCGCACGTCAACTGCCTCAGGGAGCTTACTTTGTCGTGATTTCTCCCCAGAAGGATGAAAAAATAATGGAACTGTTGCGCTGGGCCGATACGCGGGGCATGACTCCATGTCATATTCTGATCGATACCAGTGAATCTCGCCGGAGTGCCGAGTGGAATGCCATGTTGCGTGGAAGAGGCACGAGGTCATTCACGGTTTCTCACTTGCAGGAGCTTCCAACGGTGATGGGGGGAGGTTCTGTATGAGTTCAAAAGGAAATGAAAGTGTTGCAGGCAAACGATCCTGGTATCATGCAGCGTCATTGCTCTGGATTTTCCTCATTGGAATGCAGTGGATTTCATTTACGCAGGAATCGTGGTACACGGAGACCACTTCTCTGGTGTTATGGACACTTGCTGCGGTCAGTGTGCTGGAGGTCATTCTGCCCTTCAAAATGATATATCGCGCGATGATCAAGGCGGTCGTTGTTGGTTACATTTTGCATAAAACGCTGATCGATTATACGGTGTACATCCCTTATGGCTCTTTAACAGACCGAGCGGAGCAATTCATATTACACATGACGCCGTACATCTGGTTCTCCCTGTGTGCATGGGTGATGCTTGAAGCTGCGCTTCGACTCGTGACCACAACACGTCGCATTCTTGTTTTTCTGGGAGTTAACATCATTTCGATGGGGATTCTCGATTCTTTCACCCAGATTCCACTCTGGATTGAAATTGCCTGGGTGATGTTTGCGGGGATGGGATGGCTCGTATGCCAGCATTTCCGTAACTATCAGCTACAGTATCCACAAGGTTGGAAACGAATCATCCGTTATCCTTATAAAGTCCTGGCCAATATTGCCATTATCTTTTCTTTGATCATTGTAGCCAGCGTTAATATGCCGGAGATTCCACCCACCTTGACGGACCCGTATACAGCGTGGCGTAACTACACCGGAACTTCCACAAGTCAGGCTGGTAATGGAAACCTTGATATTCCGGCAGCTACCGAATCGGGATACAGCAGGGAAGACAATCAGCTTGGTGGAGGATTCAACTTCGACTATACCCCTGTCATGTCTGTCACCACCAATGAGCGTAGTTACTGGCGCGGTGAGACACGTGCAGAATATACAGGCACAGGCTGGGATGACCGTGGACGAGGTGCGACAGAGAATGTTCAAGCCGGACAGCCTCTGGAGAACGTTGAATCCGGAAATGTGAATACCAAACAAGTGATTCAGAACGTCACGATGCTGAATGACAATGTCTATCCGATTCTCTTTGGTGCTTATTCGATCTCGGAAGTCAGTTCGATTAACGGTGAGGACAGAACGGAACGGATGCTGTGGAATGCCGAACAGGCTGAACTGCATGTGGTGACAGACCGTCAGCAACCACAGTATCCCAAGACATATACTATCGTATCGGAAGCCCCTGTGATTGTGGAAGATGAGCTTCGTACAAAGTCATTTGAAGATCTGTATAACAGTAATCCGGCAGATGATATGTACTTGCAGTTACCATCCCGTTTCCCTGACCGGGTGTCGAATCTGGCAGCCGAGATAACGGCATCTGCGAATACTCCGTATGAAAAAGTGGCATTACTGCAAAACTATTTACAAACTAACTTTGAATACACGAACAATCCGGATTTATCTCGAAAAGTAAGCGGCGACTTTGTGGAAGGTTTCCTGTTCGATATTATGGAAGGCTACTGTGATTACTTCTCGACTGCGCTGGTGATGATGGCGCGCTCGGAGGGCATTCCTGCAAGGTGGGTTAAAGGTTATGCGCCTGGACAACTGTCCCTGAATTCGGACATGCAGGCTCCACGTCAACCTGGCGCGGAGATTGAGACGACCTACACCGTTACCAATGCAGATGCACACTCCTGGGCAGAGGTTTACTTTGGTGAGTATGGATGGATTCCTGTTGAAGCAACGCCGGGCTTTGATATGCCGCTGCTAACGGAACAGCCTGATGTACAGCCTGTAGATGAGCCAGAAGAAGAGCCAGAAGAGGAGCCGGTACAAGAGGAAGAGCAGACCCCTGCACCTGAGCAGACATCGTCTGCCATCCCGACTTTTGTTATCTGGGCTGCAGGAGCCATTATAGTATTGTGGGTAGCCTATATGTTTTGGCGTAATCGTTTCTCCATGCGATTCTTCCTGCTTCGTTTACGGACAGGTGGACCGCTCACCCCTGAACAGAAGGTAGTGGCAGAGACAGAGCGTTGGATTCAGTATGTGAAACGCAAAGGGTTGACCCGGAGCGGAGACGAGACACTTCGTGAATCGGTAGCCCGCTGGAGCCAGGCAAAACCTGCTGCAGAAGCAACATTGTATGAGCTTCTCACGAAGTTTGAACAGACTCGTTACAGTCCGGCGTCCGTAAAAGCCGACGACTGGAAGGCCGTCTATCAGACTGCCTTGAAGCTGCGGAAGGAACTGAAAGCGGAACGGGCATAGTTGTTGCCCGTCCCGTTTTCCTTTTTTCCTATGCCATCAGGCGCTGTATGCATTTTCAGGAAAGACGGATTTGTGATATAGTGTGTCGTATGAAACTGAGGTGACTTCTTTGTTTAAAATGTTAATGCCCAAGCTGCGTGTAGACACGGTTTTTGACATTAATCTGGAAGAGCTGTACGCTCAAGGCTACCGTGGAATTATAACTGATCTGGATAACACACTCGTTGGAGCCAAAGCCCCTGACGCTACGCCCGAACTGATTGAATGGTTTGCACGTGTGAAAGAGGCAGGTTTCAAGCTGATGATTGTGTCCAATAACAATTTGAATCGTGTATCCCTGTTTGCGACCCCGCTGGATATCCAGTTTGTGCATAGTGCACGCAAACCATCGAATGTACCGTTTCGTAGAGCAATGAAAATGATGGAGTTATCTCCTGAAAACACGATTGTAGTAGGCGATCAGATGCTTACGGACGTTTATGGAGGGAACCGAATGGGGTTATATACCGTTCTGGTACTGCCAATCTCCATTGGGGACGAAGGATTTATGACCCGCTTCAATCGACGCGTGGAACGGATTGCTCTAACGAGTTTACGCAGGAAAGGCTTATGGCTTGAGGAGGAAAAGAAGAAATGACAGAACCGCATAACGGCAATCTTGCCGTAAGGTGCAGCGGATGCGGCGTGCATCTGCAAACAGAAAATTCGGAATTACCAGGGTTTATCCCCGAGAAGGCATTGGATCGTGAACCGGTTATATGCCAGCGCTGTTTCCGCATCAAAAACTACAATGAGTCATCATCCGTTACGGTGGATCAGGACGAATTCCTGGCGCTGCTTAGCAAAATCGGGGATAAGGATGCACTTGTCATCCATATCGTTGATTTGTTTGACTTTGATGGCAGTATTATCTCCGGTCTGCAACGTTTTGTAGGCAACAATCCGGTATTGCTTGCTGTAAACAAAACGGACTTGCTTCCGAAAGTTACCAACTGGAACAAGGTTCGCAACTGGGTACAGAAGCAAGCCAAAGAACAGGGTTTGCGTACCGTGGATGTAGTCTTGTGCAGTGCAAAGCAAAATCAGGGCTTCGACCGACTGCTTGAGCTTGTAGGAACGTATCGCGAAGATCGTGACGTGTACGTGGTTGGTGGTACCAATGTGGGTAAATCCACACTGATTAACCGTCTGATCCGTGATTACAGCGATCTGGAGCAGGAACTGACCACATCCCGCTATCCGGGAACAACGTTGGATATGGTGAACATTCCGTTGGATGATGGAAAATATATTATTGATACGCCTGGAATCGTGTATCCATGGCGTTTCAGCGAGATTGTTTCACGTAAGGATCTCGCTGCCATCATGCCGGAAAAACCGCTTAAACCGGCTGTGTATCAGCTGAATTCCGGTCAGACGCTGTTCTTCGGCGGCATGGCTCGATTTGACTTTGTGGAAGGTGATCGCCAGTCGTTCACTTGTTTTATTAGCACTGCGCTTGATATTCACCGGACGAAGCTGGAGCGTGCAGATGATCTGTACCGCGACCACCTGGGAGAATTGTTGTCTCCGCCAACCCGTGAGGATGCAGCAGAGATGGCTGAATGGACCAGACATGAATTCCGCATCAAACGCGGCAGTCAATCGGATGTATTCATCTCGGGTCTGGGCTGGATTAAGGTTAATGGCGATATTGGAGCGCTTGTTGCTGTTCATGCTCCAAAAGGCATTCGTGTACAGATCCGCCCATCCTTGATCTAGTAATCTCAGAAGCTGTACATCAGATGGATCGGAGGCGGACCTATGTCTGAGCAGAACAATTTCAACTCTTCACTTCCCGTGTTGCTTGGTGTTATGGGTGATCCGATTGCTCACTCCAAGTCTCCGGCAATGCACAATGCGGCTCTGCAGGCTGAAGAAGTGAATGGAATGTATATGCCACTGCATGTTCATCCGGATCAACTGGAAGCGGCAGTTCGGGGAATTGTGGCACTTGGCTATCGTGGTGTCAATGTTACCATCCCGCACAAAGAGCAGGTGATGCAGTATCTGGATGTGATCGATGAAAGTGCTCGCCTGATTGGTGCGGTGAATACCATCGTTAATGAAGGTGGAACACTGACAGGGTACAATACAGATGGTATTGGCTATGTCCGATCCCTGAAGGAAGAGGCAGTGCCTGAGATTGCAGGCAAACGTATTGCTGTACTGGGAGCAGGTGGAGCAGCGAGAGGCGTCATATACGCACTTGCACTGGAGAAGCCTGAACAGATCCACATTCTGAACCGTACAGCGGACAGAGCTATTGCACTTGCTTCGGATTTACGAGGCCATGGCTTGGGAGAAATCTCGGGCAGTGGCATGGAAGACGCTGCAACGGTACTGGCTACGGCTGATATCGTGATTAACACAACGGCTGCCGGAATGCACCCACATGTTGATGACGTACCGGTTGATCCTGCACTGATCCGTGAAGGAGCAGCGGTGAGTGATCTGATCTACAATCCGTTGGAGACCCGTCTGCTTCGGGAGTCACGGATGCGAGGATGCACGGTGCACGGTGGTCTGGGGATGTTTGTATACCAGGGCGCAGTGGCCTTTGAGCATTGGCTCGGCATTCCGGCTCCTGTGGAGACGATGAGACGAGCAGTACTGAACAGTTTTGAAGTGTGAAAATGATATTAAGAGTACAGGCAGACGACGAGTACAGAACCAATCTGAAGAAACGAAGTGGTCGCTTAAAAGCTTTCTGCAAGAAAGCTGCTTCGGAAGCATAAGCTATCACCGGATTTTCCCTTTGTGAAAAGGGATCAGAAAAATCTGGGGATAACAGCGATCGGAAGATGGTACTGCAATCGGAGTCACCGTGTGTACTCAGTGATCATTTTCACCATTGAAAAATAATAATTGAATGGTCAGGTCCGGACAGTTTTTGCGCTGTAGATCAGGGCCTGCTCAACATAAGGAGTATGGAGTATCCATGTTAAACGGTAAACAAAAGCGCTTTTTGCGGTCACAGGCACATCACCTGACCCCTGTATTTCAGATTGGTAAAGGTGGAACCAACGAGCACCTGTTCCATCACATCGAAGATGCGATTGAGAAGCGCGAGTTGATGAAAGTGCAAGTATTGAACAACAATGACGAGGACAGAAAAGAGATGGCAGAAGAAGTTGCCCGTGAAACGGGAAGTGAGCTTGTACAAGTCATCGGTAACACAATCATCCTGTACAAAGAATCGCGCGATAACAAACAAATCGAACTACCTAGATAAGGGAGCGTGACGCGGGTGAAGATCGGCATCATGGGTGGTACGTTTGATCCGATCCACATGGGACACCTCCTGGCAGCTGAAGCGGCAAGGGACTCACATGCACTGGATGAGATCTGGTTCATGCCTTCCCATGTTCCACCTCACAAACGCGGAGCCGGAGCTTCGGGACAGCAACGTCTCGATATGACGGAAGCAGCTGTGAAGGGTGTGCAGCAATATGAGGTGTTGGGTATCGAGATGGAATTGGGCGGAGTGTCTTATACCATCGATACGATGAAGGAACTGTGGCGTCGCCATCCTGAACATGAATTCTATTTCATTATCGGGGCGGATATGGTGAACTATCTTCCCAAATGGGAGCAGATTGAAGAACTTGCCGAACGCTTAACCTTTATCGGAGTTGGTCGGCCGGGCTTCCAGTTACATCTGGATGATTTACCAGACGAGTTACAGGATCGGGTCTTGCTGGCCGAGATGCCCTTGGTCGATATTTCATCGACAGCCGTACGCAGACGTCTGGCCAAAGGACATTCGGTACGCTTCATGATTCCTGATGAGGTGCACCAATACATTGTAAGGAGCGGTTTATATGGCACTAAGCCGTGATGAACTGATTCAAGCCGTATCCGGACAAATGCCGGAAAAACGCTGGAAGCATACACTGGGTGTAATGGAATCGGCAGTGATGTTGGCTGAAAAATACGGGGCTGATCCTGTGAAAGCAGATCTGGCAGCGATATTGCATGATGTGGCGAAGTACTGGCCCGTAGCCGAGATGGAAGCGGTCATCCGTGATAACGGATTAAACCAGGAACTTCTGCAGCATGACAAGCAACTCTGGCATTCCGAAGTCGGTGCTTTTGTAGCCAAGCGTGATTACGGTGTGGAAGATTCCGAAGTTATTAATGCCATCCGGTGGCATACCTCGGGTCGGGTAGGCATGAGCTTGCTGGACAAAGTGGTATGTCTTGCCGATTACATTGAGCCGGGACGAGATTTCCCGGGAGTGGATCATATTCGCGAACAGGCTGAACGTAGTCTGGAGGAAGGTTTAATTGCCGGATTCGATTCGACGATCAGCTTGCTGATCTCGCAGCGACGTGTCATTTATCCTTTGACCATGCTGTCGCGCAATGACTTGATTGCACAATTATAGATTATGGAGGTTGGTTCATGACAGTATCATCGAAAGAACTTATGAATATGGCGGTTGCTGCCGCTGACGACAAAAAGGCATCCAATATTGTAGCATTGGATCTGATTAATGTTTCCCTGGTGGCCGATTATTTTGTTATTTGTCACGGGAATTCCGATACACAGGTACAAGCCATTGCCACTGAAATTCGCAAACAGGCTCATGCAGCCGGAGCGACGATCAAAGGTATCGAAGGTATGGATTCCGCACGTTGGGTATTGATGGACATGGGCGATGTTGTTGTTCATATCTTCCACCGTGACGAGCGTGAATACTACAACATTGAACGACTATGGTCTGATGCCAAAGTGGTGGAAACTGTATGAGTTTGATTGCTGGAACAGTCGTCTCTTTGCCGGTTTCACGTGAAGTGTCTCCGTTTGGCTTCTTTTTGACGACAGGATCGGAAGATGTACTGCTTCACTACACCGAGTTAACGCGGGATATTAAAATTGGTGAGACGCTTGAGGTATTTGTATTCTTTGATACCGAAGATCGTCTGGCCGTAACGATGAAAAAGCCTTATCTCATGCTTGGCGAAATGGCACGACTGGTTGTGGCTGATGTTCACCCACGACTGGGCTGTTTCCTGGAAATGGGACTTGGACGGCAATTGCTGCTTCCTATTCGTGAACTGCCTGAACTGGAAGAACTGCGTCCTCAAGTGGGGGATGAAGTTTTTGTAATCATGGAACATGACAAGCAGGGACGTCTGCGTGCCAAATTGGCCGGGGAACGTGAGCTTTCACCATTGTCTTTCCATGCTCCAACTTCATGGTTAAACGAGTGGGTTGAAGCGACGGTATACAAGCCTCTGCAGATGGGTACTTTTGTACTTGTAGAGGGCGGTGTACTGGGCTTTGGCGCGATTGGTATGATTCATTCATCTGAACGTAGTCATATGCTGCGCCTTGGTGAGAAAGTGAAATGTCGGGTGACACTGGTACGTGAAGACGGACGTGTGAATCTGGCCATGACTCAACTCAAACAAGTTGGACGTAACGAAGATGCAGACAAGCTGCTCGCCTTTATGAAAGAGCGTCCTATGGGCGGCATGCCTTACTCGGATGCAACTCCGCCGGATATCATCAAGCAGCGCTTTGGCATCAGTAAGTCTGCGTTCAAGCGTGCCTTGGGCAAATTGATGAAGGACGGACTGGTGGTCCAAAAGGAAAGCTGGACGTATCTGTCCGAATCTGCTCCTGCGGATCAAAGTGAAAACAAGTAATTCTTTTGATTAAATAGTTGTAATATGGAACTCGGAGAAGGCAGGGATAGGCTGGGTAAACACCGGATGCCCCTGTCTTTTCTTTTGTTAGCAGGATTGGAAAATGAAATTGAAAGTGCGGTGCCTGACATGTCTTACCGGAAATTTGCCTATGTGTATGATGAATTAATGGAAGATATGCCTTATCCGGACTGGATAAGGTTTGCAAGAACAGCATGGGAAAAGCATGGAATGCCCAAAAGTGTCGCTGAACTTGGCTGTGGAACGGGCTCCATTACGATCCCGCTCGTGAACTCCGGTTTCGAAGTTACAGGCATTGATCTTTCAGCAGATATGCTGTCGGTTGCACGTAGCAAGATGGAGGCTACGCCTCAGGGTCATCGCTTGTATCGGGAAGGCAGTGTACGTTGGGTGCAGCAGGATATGCGGGAATGGCGAGTTCCGGAGCCTGTGGATTCGGTGATATCTTTCTGTGATTGCGTCAATTATCTGCTTGAACAAGAAGATGTTGTTCGAACATTTCAACGGACATACGAGATGCTGAAGCCTGATGGAACGTTTTTGTTTGATGTGCATCATCCCAATACGCTTATTCGTTATGATGAGGAGCAGCCTTTTGTACTGGATGAGCGCTCCGTGTCGTATATTTGGACTTGTGATCTGGACCAGGATCGCTGTGAGATCGAACATCATCTCAGTATTTTTTCGCGTGTGGATGATGGTAACAAGGATATGTACCAACGGTTTGAAGAAGTTCATGTCCAGCGTGCATATAACCCGGACTGGATGAAGCTGGAGTTATCCAAGGCAGGCTTTAGAGACGTGAAGGTATATGCGGATTTTGAATGGAAAGAGGCCGGAGACAGCGCACAGCGCTTGTTCTACGTGGCTGTGAAGTAAGAGCGAATAATGAGAACTGTCCTTATGTTTGTATAAGGGCAGTTTTTTTGTTTGATTTTCCATGGAGAATGAATAAAAAGTTTCTGTAATCCGGCAAAGAACTGCTAGGAAAGACTTACGAGCGTGACAAAAAGTATTGCCAGTTAAAGCAAAGGAGGCGATAATAGTCGGATAGAAAGCGTTTTCTAATGGGATCAATAGTCGAGGTGAGGTGTAGAGGTGGAAAGTACATATAAAACAAGACTTACGTCAGAACAACTGAATGCCATAATAGAGCAGCATTTCTCTGCAAGTATAGAGGACTACAAGGAAATGGTGGATGGCTGGGCCAATCATGCATATCTCATCACACTGAGTAACGAACAGCGAGTGGTACTGAAAATTGCACCGTCGGCTTCGACAAATCTGATGCGTTGTGAGCAGGATCTCATGATTGCCGAGGTTGAGGCGCTACGCCTCATCAAGGAGCTACAGGATGTTCCCGTGCCCCAAGTGTTGGCTTATGATGATTCGTTAACTATGGCTTCAGCGCGTTATTTTATCATGGAGTACATGTCTGGAACACCCTATAATCAGGTCAAGGATCAATATTCTACGGAAGAGCAGGAAGCCGTTGAACAACAACTGGGGCGTTATAATCGTCGAATTAATGAAATCAAGGGTGAGAAGTTTGGATATTTCTCGGAGCAAAAACAGCGATATTCCACATGGAAAGAAGCATTTATGAATCTGATGGATGACATTCTTACCGATGGGGAAGAAGCCGGAATTACATTTTCGATCGACTATACTGAATTGAGACGCTTGATTGAAGATAAGTCGGATGCGCTTAACGATGTCAAAGAACCTGTTCTTGTCAGTTGGGATCTGTGGGATGGCAATGTGTTAGTAGACAAAGGTCGTATCACAGCGATTATTGATTTTGAACGTTCACTGTGGGCAGATCCTCTGATGGAGCATTATTTCAGTCATTTTAACTATACGCCCGGTTTTGTGAAAGGGTATGGGCATGCGATTACGACTGAAAGTGAGCTGAAAAGAAGAAGTCTCTATGACTTGTACTTTGATCTGGTGCTGCGCATTGAGTGCGCTTATCGTCAATATGATAATCAGGAACATGTGAATTGGACCATTCATAATCTGGAGGAAGGCATTGAGCGTTTTCGGTTATCCTGAACAGCAACCAGCGTTATGAACAGTACGAACCGTAGACTTCAAGATGGCGATTATAACGTGTAATATTGACTTTGGGCTTGCTTTTTTATATAATGGTCCCGATATTGTATACATATTTCGATGATAAGGATCAGTAGTAATTCCTGTACATAACAGAGAGCCGGCGGTTGGTGCAAGCCGGTTGACAGTGATTTGCGAACTCGCCTTGGAGAAATGCGGTGATTACAACATTCTGTTTAACCTGCTTGGATAAAGCTAGGGGTCAGGAATGGAAATCCGCATCGGTTAACCGCCGTTACAGGTCCAAAGGGAGTGGATGACGAAGCACGTTCGTCCGCTAACTAGGGTGGTACCACGGGAATTCAACCTCTCGTCCCTAGCGCTGCAAACGCTACGGGATGCTGAGGTTTTTTTGTTGCAATTAAAGCTAAAGCGAATAACCTGAAGGAGGAACAATAGATGAGTGAGAATAACCAGTCGAAACACGGCTATCAGCCACAAGTCATGGAAAAAAGTTGGCAGCAATACTGGGATGCAAATAAAACGTTTAAAACGGGTGAGGACCCTGCTAAACCGAAATTTTATGCTTTGGATATGTTCCCTTATCCATCCGGTTCGGGTCTGCATGTAGGCCACCCGGAAGGATATACGGCAACAGATATCGTTTCCCGTTACAAACGTATGCGCGGTTACAATGTATTGCACCCAATGGGTTGGGATGCTTTCGGTCTGCCTGCTG
Organism: Paenibacillus sp. ClWae2A; assembly: GCF_032452295.1. NCBI lineage: Bacteria > Bacillati > Bacillota > Bacilli > Caryophanales > Paenibacillaceae > Paenibacillus > Paenibacillus sp. ClWae2A. The sequence continues at coordinate 539,523 of NZ_JAULSQ010000003.1, read as the reverse complement.
AGCAGCATGCACTGGATACAGGTGAACATCCACGAGATATTACATTCCGTAATATTGACAATTTCCGTCGCCAGATCAAATCGCTTGGTTTCTCCTATGACTGGGATCGTGAGATCAGCACAACGGACCCTGAGTATTATAAATGGACACAATGGATCTTTATCCAGTTGTACAATAAGGGCCTCGCTTATGTGGATGAAGTCGCAGTTAACTGGTGCGAAGCGCTTGGAACGGTACTGGCTAATGAAGAGGTTATTGATGGCAAGAGTGAACGTGGTGGACATCCGGTAGTACGTAAACCGATGCGTCAGTGGGTCCTGAGAATTACCGAGTATGCAGAGCGTCTGTTGGAAGACCTGGAAGAGCTGGATTGGTCTGAAAGCATCAAGGATATGCAACGTAACTGGATCGGTAAATCAACAGGTGCAGAAGTGGTATTTGCCATTGAGGGTCGCGAGGAAGTTATTAAGGTTTTCACTACCCGTGCGGACACATTGTTCGGTGCGAGCTTTGCAGTACTTGCTCCGGAACATGAATTGGTAGAAGCAATTACAACCGATGACCAACGTGAAGCGATTCAGGCTTATCAGGAGCAGGCTTCTCGTAAGAGTGATCTGGAACGTACAGATTTGGCCAAAGACAAAACAGGTGTATTCACTGGGGCTTATGCAATCAATCCCGTTAATGGTGCAAAACTGCCGATCTGGATTGCTGATTACGTTCTTGCAGGTTACGGTACGGGTGCGGTTATGGCTGTTCCGGGTCATGATGCACGTGACTGGGAATTTGCGAAGCAGTTTGGTCTGGATATCATTGAGGTTATTCAAGGTGGAGACGTTACACAAGAGGCATATTCCGGTGATGGCGCGCATGTGAATTCCGATTTCCTGAACGGACTGAACAATGAAGAAGCGGTTGCCAAGATGATTGCTTGGCTGGAAGAGAACGGCAAAGGACAAGGGAAAGTAACCTACCGTCTGCGTGATTGGCTGTTCAGCCGTCAGCGCTACTGGGGTGAGCCAATCCCGATTCTGCATCTGGAAGACGGAACGATGAAGACAGTACCTGAGGATCAACTTCCACTGCTGCTGCCTGATATCGACCAGATCAAACCTTCGGGTACTGGAGAATCACCACTGGCGAATGTTACGGAGTGGGTGAATACGGTAGATCCGGAAACGGGAATGAAGGCACGTCGTGAGACCAACACCATGCCACAATGGGCGGGTAGCTGCTGGTATTACCTGCGCTTTATCGATCCGCACAATGACAAGGAACTGATCTCCAAGGAGAAACAGCAGCAGTGGCTGCCAGTTGATCTGTACATTGGCGGAGCAGAGCACGCCGTACTTCACTTGCTGTACGCTCGTTTCTGGCACAAAGTGCTGTATGATCTGGGTGTTGTGGAGACTAAAGAGCCTTTCCACAAACTGGTGAACCAAGGTATGATCCTGGGTACCAATAATGAGAAAATGAGTAAATCCCGTGGTAATGTTATTAACCCGGATGAAATCGTCAATGAATTCGGTGCAGATACATTGCGTCTGTACGAGATGTTCATGGGACCATTGGAAGCGACAAAACCGTGGAATGCAAACGGGGTTGAAGGCATGCACCGCTTCCTGTCACGTGTATGGCGTCTCTTCATTAACGAAGACACAGGAGCCATCAATGACAAGATTACGGTGGACGGTGGAACGGATGAGTTCAAACGGACTGCTCACAAAACGATCAAAAAAGTTACGGAAGATCTGGAACATCTGCGCTTCAACACATCCATCAGCCAGCTGATGATTTTCATCAACGATGCATACAAAGCGGACACACTGCCTCGTGAAGCGATGGAGAAATTTGTGCAGCTGTTGTCACCACTGGCACCGCATATGGCAGAGGAACTGTGGAGCCGTTTGGGTCACGAAGGTGGGATCTCTTACGTGGCTTGGCCTGAATATGATGAGTCCATGACAGTGGATGCGGAAGTAGAAATCGTTGTTCAGGTAAATGGTAAAATTGTAACTCGTGCTACAATCGCGAAGGATCTGGATGCACAGGGTATGCAGGACTTTACGATGGAGCTGGCACCTGTTAAGCAGGCGCTGGAAGGCAAGACCATTCGCAAGGTCATTGCCGTTCCAGGCAAACTCGTTAATATTGTTGCCGGTTAATCTCACCGGCTCGGAATAGTTCATCCAGCTTTACCAAATCTTCATCATATTTGTCATGTGTCGTGTGGATTAGGCTGTCGAAAACACCGTCGAGACTAACCTTCAGCAGTGCAAGTGCCTGAGCGGTAATACCGCCAGGTACAGCGACACGAGCTTGAAGCTCTTGAGGTGTGAATCCTCCCTCGGTGAGCAGCTTGCCTGTTCCCAGGAGCATTTCGCCAGCCAGAGCACAGGCATCTGCCCTTTTGATGCCTGTCAGCTTCACTGCACTTTCGATCCACTGTTCCAAAAAGAACGATATGAATGCAGGTCCGCAGCTGGAGAAGTCGGATGTGATTCGTGTACAGGCTTCATCCACTTGGTACGGCCTGCCTATATGACTAAGCAGACTTTCTAAGACAGCGCGGTCTTCACTGGTCATTCGTTCGCCGTGTATGCACAGGGACGCGCCGCTGCCAACCTGGTGTGTGACGCTGGGGATTACCTTGGAGACTTTGCAAGGAAGTGAAGATTCCAGATGGCGCAGCTGCACGGGACTGGTGATCGAGACAATTATATGATTGGGATTCACGACAGGCAGGATGTCGTCAATGACATGTTTAAATTCAAGCGGCTTCACGCACAGGAAGATAATATTACTTCGGATCACCGTTTCCCGATTGCTCTGGGATTCATGCAGACCGGGGTAACGGAGGGATAACTGTCGTACTTTGGACGGGGTTCGATTGCTGGCGGCGATCTGCCGGGGCTCAAGTGCACCCGATTGGATCAGGGCATAGATCAGCAGGCTGCCCATGCTGCCGGTTCCGATAAATCCAACCTTCATTGTTTCAGGCCTCCTTTCATGCTTTACGGTACTGGCGCAGTTCATTCCCTCTATTCTATGCGTGAGGACCTGTTTCACATGACATGAAAAATGAACAACTTGTTTCATCTGGAAAGTTCAACGGTTCGGAAGCACCGCCCGTGTTCGAAATGAATGATTTTGAATTCAGGGAGAGGTGTGGAAGAATGAGATGGAACAAAGGGATGACCATTGCTGCTGCGGTGGTTGGAAGTATACTTATATTATGGTCGGGCAAAAGTGAACAACCACCTAGTGGCTGGGAACCCTTGCGGCTCGGCACCGAGAAGCCGACGATAGAGCAGGAACTCCCTGCTGTACAGTCGGCTACTTCGGTTCAGGGCAACACGGGAGCATCTTCGGGAACGGATGCAAGTGGGGTGCAGACTGGGAATGAGGCAAAGGCAGGAGAGTCTAAAGAGCTTGCGAGCGTTGGGGTTGAAGGTGATTCAGTTGTTCAAACTACAAGTCAGACGAATGATAATCCACCGGACACCTCAAATTCGATTGAACCAGTTACGCAAAGTACGAATTCGAATCCTTCGGTTACCTCCGAGACGGGCTCGAACAGTAATCCACCTGTAGTTCGTGAGGAAGCTAGCGACAATGGTAAGATTGATGTGAATACTGCACCTGTCTCCAAGCTTACGGAGCTTCCCGGAATCGGAGAGAAGAAAGCTCAGGCTATTGTGGACTATCGTAATACACATGGTCCTTTTGCGAAAGTCAGTGATCTGACAAAGGTCAAAGGAATCGGCATGAAGATGCTGGAGAAGATGGCACCGTATGTGCAGATCCAGTAAGATTAAGATAAAAAAATGTGTTGAGCGGGAGGAAAGCAGCATGAGTACAGTAGAGGTACGCAAGGACTGGGATACGTATTTTATGGACATCGCGTATATGGTTTCTACCCGTTCCCGCTGTTCGCGTCGTCATGTGGGTGCCGTTCTTGTTCAAGGGAAGAAACTGCTGGGAACAGCCTATAATGGTGCACCCACCGGCGTCCCGGATTGTTCTGAAGCAGGTTGCATGATATCGGAAGAGTATGAGTTGGTCGTAACCGATGGGCAAGAAGAAATGGTGAAAAAGCAACGATGCATTCGCACAATTCATGCGGAGCAAAACTTACTTTTATTCACAGATCGAATTGACCGCGAAGGCTCATCTGTCTATGTGACCGACGAACCTTGCTGGACATGTGCTAATATGCTGGCGAATAGCGGGATTACAGAAATCGTCTTTCATCGTTCTTATCCTAAAGATACCGGCAAGGTTACGGATATGATGCAACAGAAGGGCATAACGTTCCGCAGGCTGGAGAATTACCAGCCCCCGCGGGAAACGATGATGACTGTGAGCAATTAATGTGAATATGGTCGAATACGAGAGGGAGAACCTCCGGCAAGCCTGAATTGGCTTTCCGGGGGTTTTTCTGCGTTCAACGGGTGACATGAAGGAGGGGTACGAATGAAAGGCAGACCGTTACTAAGTTTTACGATTTGCTGGATGTGCGGGAGCGGGATAGCATGTGCGTTAACAGGCTGGACGTTAATCTGGGGGATGATTGGAGCGTTGGCGTGTCTACCACTTTTGCTGCGTTTCGTGGATGTACGTGGATGGTCTGTTTTATTTTTACTTGCTGCCTTTATTGGAGGTGCTGCACATTGGGAGTGGAATGACGCACGCAATCATAGCAGTCTGCCGGAGACCATACATGTTGCTGCTGATGAGATGGACGTTATGGCAGCCAAAATTCAGGGTGAGCTTGTGTCAGATGTACGCATTGATGGAGATCGGGCTGACTTTAAGATACAGATGTCTTCAATATTGCCAATATCGGATTCGTCAGCAGATACAGATCTTGCATCATCATCTGCGTTTAAAATAGATGAACAATTGATGGTACAAGTCAGACTGTTAGAGGAAGAAGAACAACAGGTAGCAGCGGGGTGGAAGAGGGGCGATGCAATTACACTTAATGGTTCTTTTGCCCATCCTGGAGAAGCCAGGAACTTTGGTGGGTTCGATTATCGCAGTTATTTGCGAACCCTGCACATCCACTGGTTGTTCAAAGTGAAGGGAGCCAGTTCGGTCACAGCTACGCCTCCTGAGGGGCTTGGACAATTTAACGTATTACGGTGGACGGATTGGACAAGGCATAAGTTGGGCTCGGCGGTCGAGGGATTATTTCCTGAGCCTCATGCAGGATATATGAAGGGTTTAATTATCGGGATGGCTACTGATATCAATCCTGGCACCTATGGTCAGTTTTCACAACTGGGTCTAACGCATATTCTGGCAATATCCGGAACTCATGTCGCTGTATATGTCGCTTCTCTTCTCCTTATTTTATCCTGGTTAAGGCTTACCAGAGAGACGGCACTCACGATTGTTCTGATCCTGGTGCCAGCTTATGTACTGTTATCTGGTGGTTCACCTTCAGTTATTCGAGCAGGGATTATGTCCATGATTGGTTTGTATATGGCACGTCGCGGCCTCGCGAGAGACGGCCTGCAGATGATCAGTGCAGCAGCGTTGCTGATGATGTGGTGGGACCCGTACTTTTTGCTAAGCGTGAGCTTCCAGTTATCCTTTCTTGTGACCGCAGGTTTGATGATCTACATGCCAATGATTAACCGACTGTTCAGCAGCTGGCCGAAATCTCTTGCCGCAACAGCATCGGTTACGGTGACCGCTCAGCTGATTTCGTTCCCAGTAACCATTCTCTATTTTAATCAGTTCTCATTACTTTCATTTGTGGCCAACTTTCTGCTTGTTTCTTTGATTAGCGCCATTGTATTACCTCTGGGGACGGTCGCCATGCTGTTATCATTTATATGGGTTCCCTTGGCAAAACCTCTCGCGTGGGTTGCGATTCAACTGAATCAACTGACGTTTGTAAGCGTGGAGTGGATGAACAGCCTGCCAGGTTTTGTATTGATCTGGGCAACACCTTCCCTGTTGTGGATTGCTGCATATTATACCGTGTTGTATGCCTTACTCTACCTGATGCATCGTGGTAACGGTGAGCAGCGAGAAACAGCGTTTATTGAGGAGGATACGGCACCTCTTGTGAGGCAACAACCTCTTGTTTCCATGGGGAATGTGGGCATTCGCTCTTCGATGTCTACCGTGGCACAGGATCAAGGTAAGAATCGTGTAAGTGGAAAAGAAACATCATTAACGGCATTAGGAGCCAGTATTGCCTGGCCGGAATATACAAGTGCATTTACCGCACGAGGTGCAGGATATTATGCACATGAACGAATGAGTAAAGTTCAGCAATGGTTGTGCGGGTTGCTCGCGCTCAGCTTTATTGCTGGATTATGGTGGGCATATCAAACTCCACAGCCTGCTGGAACCGGTATCGTGCAGTTTTTGGATATTGGACAAGGGGACAGCACGTTGATTACAACCCCGCAAGGCAAACACATTTTGGTGGATGGCGGGGGAACGGTTAACTTTGGGAACACCGAACAATCATGGAAAACAAGACGTGATCCGTATGAGGTAGGTGCTAAGGTTGTTGTTCCTTTATTGAAAAAAAGAGGCATCCATCAACTGGATGCTGTAATTGTCACACATGCTGACCAGGATCATGCCGGAGGTCTACAGGCAGTGCTAGAACAGATTCCGGTTAAACGTTTCATGTTTAATGGAACGACCAGCGGTAAGGATAACTTTGATAAGTTACTGGACACAGCCATGGAACGGAACATTCCTCTATACGCCATTCGGCAGGGCATGTCCTATAAGGCTGATAAAGAGACAAGTTTACATTTTTTAGCTCCGGATCTGGCACATATGGATGTAAATGCATCAGGCAATTTGCCTGTATCTGAACACCAAAATCATGATTCCGTTGTCTTTTTGCTGGAAATGGCCGGGGCTTCCATGTTATTCACTGGAGATATGGATGCAGCAGCCGAGCAGGACCTGCTTTATATGATTCAGGATGGCTCGTTGGCTGCCCAGTTTGAACAGAAAGGTGCAAATCTTGGAGTTACAGAGGGAGTTGTACAAAGGGGACTTACACGCCCGTTGCAGGTTAATTCAGATGATGCTTCAGCGGCATCTGTATCCATTGACGTTCTAAAGGTCGCTCATCATGGGAGTAAAACGTCTTCAACCGAAGCCTGGCTCCAATACTGGAACGCCAAAACCGCCGTCATATCTGCCGGTGTTAACAATACATATGGACATCCCAATCCGGGAGTAATGGGACGTTTGGAGGCTACCGGGTCAGATATTTATCGGACGGATCAGATGGGTGAGGTTCAGATGAGAGTGAAAGATGGAAAGTTCAATATTCGTTACAAGTTGGTTGGAGTTGAGTGACGATTTTACTAGACCGTATAGTATGCAGGTTGAAGAGTTTATAAAAAAACGGATGTGACGGCACTCGATCTATTTATCGGTGTGAAGATAAGTGAAGAAAACTCCGATTTAATACCAACTGGAAGGTTAAAAAGACAAGAGAACATACCACAATGTGGATCGTCTGAGCGGAAAAAGTATTGAAGTTAAGTGTAAATATCGAGTAGATGATCCCACCTGTGAAGCCTAATAGAACATATGCTGCAATAGCAACGAGCAATCTCATATAGGTATTATCTTTTTTTCTGTATAAAAGTAATCCATCCACCAATATTGAAAGAGGCGTAATTAAGAAAAGTAAAATAGCGAGGTTAATCAATAATCCAACTGCAAATGTATACCCGAATGAATAATAGTAAGTATTCTCTATTCTTTCATCTATAGGGACATAGTGATATATCCCCATTGCAAGTGAAATGAAAATGGCAGTTAATACAGCTGCAAGTATTTTTCCGCGCGGCCTATTAATTCTATGGGTGTTTGTCATTTAAATATTGACCTCCATCTTAAATAACTATATTCAACAAGAGATAGACTAAGGAAGTTACTATATTCTAACATACACATGTTGAGGAAAAGTGGGAAATAGAGAAAGAAAGTACTTAGTTGACCTATAAAAGAAAAAAGTCGTTTCGCTGCGAACGACTTTTTTCGTAATTTCATGGTGGGTGAGAATTTCAGTTTACCGGCTTCTACTCGTGCTTTAGCGGAGAAGGCCTAACCGCTGAAGAGGACTTGAAGTATTTCATGCTGGAAATGGCAGGATACCGTCAATGAGAACATTACAAAAGTTTCAAATGAATTCGGTCATCGGTAGTAGACTGGTATTCGGCAAGTGAAAGAAGGGAAGATTATTTTTAAAAGGACGGGGTGTATTTAAAGCGTAGAGGCGCCGAGGTTTATGCTGACCTGCTTGTGAGAGCGTTGAACGGTTTGCAGAAGTAAAAAATTTTTGGATGCGAAAACTTTTTGGGAACCCGTATACGTCTTACTTCTTGTTACGACAAAAGATTTATATAGAAAAGGAATAATCGACCATGTTTAATAGGAAAACTGAAAAAATTCTTACACACTGTATTACCGAGCATAAAGAGAACGTATACCGACTTGCTTATAGCTATGTCAAAAATAAGGATGATGCCCTGGATATTGTACAAGACTCCATATACAAAGCGATGACGCATCTCGAACTTTTGAAGAACCCAGATGCGGTCAAAAGCTGGTTTTACCGGATTGTGGTGAATACCGCCCTAGATTTTCTCCGCAGAAACAAAAAGGTTCAGGCGATGGATCATGAAATGATCGAAACCTACAGCCTCGGGGCAGAAGATACGTATACGGACATTGATTTGAAGCGAACGCTCGAATCCTTGCCGGATAAATACAAGAGCGTCATTATACTGAGATATTTTGAAGACATGAAGATCGAAGAAGTTGCTGCTGTACTGGATGAGAATGTGAATACGATTAAAACAAGGCTGTATCAGGCGCATCAGCTATTGCGAATCAAAATGAATGATGAAACAACCAAAGGAGATCTAGTAAGATGAACAATAATATGGAACAACTGCGAAAAGAATATCAAGAAATACCCATTCCTGATGAATTGGATAGCATTGTAAACCAATCGATTCATAAATTCTCTAAGGAGGGAAGGAGGGGCCGCGGCTCAAAGTACAGATGGTTAGCCGTTTCCAGTGCGGCTGCGTTCATGTTCCTTGTTGCGATCAATGTCAGTCCTCCTGTAGCGAAAGCCTTGTCATCCATACCAGGTGTGGACCGGATTATCCAGGTGTTCACGTTCAAGGAATACGTGGTTGACGAGTCTAATTACAATGCGAATATTAAAGTGCCTTCCATTACCGATATGGAGAATGAGCAGTTGCAAAGCGGGTTGAACGAGAAATATATGAAGGAGAACAAAGCGCTTTACGAAAAGTTCCAGGCGGAAATCAGCGAATTGAAGAAGCAAGGCGGAGGCCATCTGGGACTTGATGTCGGATATGAAGTAAAGACGGACAACGACGAGATTTTATCTATACAAAGATACGTGGTCGAGACCACCGGTTCATCCTCAGAGGAGCTTCAGTTTGATACGATCGATAAGAAAAGCCAAATCCTCATAACCCTGCCGATACTGTTCAAGGACGATCGTTATGTGCGGCTCATCAGCGACAACGTTAAAGAGCAGATGCAGGTGCAAATGAGAGCGGACCCTAATAAGATTTACTGGGCTCCGGGAGCTACCGACGTGCCGATCACCAGTGAGTTCCAGAGCATCGCGAAGGATCAAGGCTTCTATATCAACAACGACGGCAAGCTGGTGATTGCTTTCAACGAATATGACGTCGCGCCAGGCTATATGGGTTCTGTGGAATTCGTCATTCCCACGGATGTGTTGAAAGACGTTCTGATTAGTAACAAATACATTAAGTAATGGAAGAGATCGGTGATCGGGTACCCCGCGCCGGTTTTTTTTGTTATTACTTTGAATTCATAGACCTGTCCTTTTAATTTCTCAATTATTTCAAGCAAAGCTTGGACTGTCATTGTCTTTTCATCACTATCATGCAGAAGGACGAATGGGGCAAACGCAAACGTCGAAGAGACATTGTTCTATTTTTGATTTTCCAAAACTTTCTGTACCATCTCATGCGTCTAGCCAATGAGTGTGCGTAATTAGACACTCATACAAAGAGATGGAGGATGAAAGCTATGAAAAAGAAAACGATAAAATACATGAAGATGGGGGCCATGGGCTGTGTAGCCATGCTCGGCGTCGGCGCAGCGAGCTTATCTGCAAATGCGCTGGCCACGGCACCTGTTTCAGCGAACGTAACTGTCAGCTCTAAGGTACATGCAACCGTCCCTTCGGCTACAGGAGTAAAAATCGTGGAGAAGGTACTGAGCACAACAAGCAAGAACCTTATTGTGAACATCAAGGTACCGCAGCTGGACGGCATGCTGGACACCAGATACCAGCATGAACTGAATGGCATCCTTTTATCCCGTGCACAAAAGGATCTTGCTCAGTGGGAGAAGGATGCCGCAGAAACGGCCAAAAAGGCAAAAGTAAATCACCAGAAGTTTCACCCCTATGAATTTTACGTCAGCTATAAGCTAAAGTCGGACGGAACTGGAAACCCGGCAGGAGTAGTTTCGCTTGAAGTAATCACGGAAGGTTACAGGGGCGGAACAAGCATGCCCCGGATCGATACCTACAACTTGACAAATGCCTCTGCGGCTCAGCGCGTGACACTGGAGGATCTCCTCGGTTCTAACTATAAAGAAAAGCTTGATGCAGATATTCTTGCGCAAATGAGAAAGGATCCCGATCAATACTTCCTGGAAGAATTCAAAGGGATGTTCACGGAACAGTCGTTTTATATTGAAAAAGGCGAACTGGTTATCGTCTTCCCGAAATACAGTATCGCGCCGGGATATGTGGGTTCACCGGAGTTCCGTTTCAATTTGAAAAAGGTGGCAGCTTACTAAGGGAGCCTATGGCGTGATGATCGTTTTGCTCGACGTTGCACAGAATCTCCGTTATATGAAGTGTAGTGAGGTTCAGCCGCAAAATCTGCAAAAGTGAATTAATTCAAGTGTTATGCTGGAAACATGACGATTATTCTGAATATGGCATCCCGAAGACTCTCTTCTTACGGGATGCTTTTTTAGTGTTAAAGGTAGAAGTTCCATGAAATTGTTTTGTTCTCTTCATTAATTATATTAATGAAGAGAAAACTTTTTTCACAACTTCGGCGTCCTGCCTATGAGCGACAAATCAAAAAGGATAGGGACGAAAGCAAAATGCATGATAACACGAATCATTTCGGAAGTCTAATCCGGAACTTTGCACCGGTACGAGGCGACGGTAAACGTTATATGCCAGGACTTGATGGCTTATGGGCATTATCCGTCATGGCTGTCATGGCCTACCATCTTAATATCAAATGGGCTCAGGGGATGCTCTTCACAGCTGCGTGGCTCCTCATTATCCATCTGTCGAGAGTGAAGGCACTCAGTGGTGCTTTTCTGTCATCGATGTTTTATGTGAATAACTGGTGGTTGATTTTTCATCAGGTATCGTATTTCGAGAGTTTTGGGCCGCCATCGCCGGAAGAAATGATAGACAATGACTTGCAGTTTTATGACTAGAATAAAGATAAGGATGATTTGAAATGAACAAAAGGAAGAAAACACGGTGGCCCGTTTGGCTGGTTGGATTTATTGTATTAGCTGGCGGGATTCTAGGAATCAATCTAATGGTGCAAAATGTTCTAGCTGGAAACAACAGCTCTACAGAGTACGTTGAAGTGTCACCCAGTGCATACCCAGGCTTAAATATTGAAACAAGGACGAAGAATACGAAGCATTATATATTGTCGATTAGCAACGTCCTAACAAATAGCAAGGAGATTAATACTCCTATTCAGACGTGGGTCAATGATCAGGAAAAGAAATTCTTAACCCAGGTTGGGATCGGTGCAAAAACGCTTCAAGGCGATCATCGTGCTGAATTGAATATTACAGTAGATACGAATAAAATTAATGATCACTTATATAGTTTAGTGTTCACTTCCTATCAAATCACCACAGGCGGTGCTAATGGACAATCGATAATAAAATCTTTTAATATCGACACAGCTGAAAATAAAATTTTGAATTTATCCGATATTATGACTTATGACAAAGCAGCTGTTAATCATATTATGTCAATCGTGAAGGAAGAATTGAAGAAACAGAAAAACGTCCACTCTTATGTATTCGAAGCAGAACTTCAAAAATCTATAAAAAATCCATCTGAATGGAAATGGTCCATAGGTAACGGAGTCTTTACTTTATACTTTAATAAATACGAGATCGCTGCTGGTGCAGCCGGAACAATCCAAGTGAACATTCCACTGAAATCCTTGCATTCCTACTTGAAAAAGGACCTCACTAAAAAATGGAATATCACTTATGGAAATAACGATGAGCCAAAAGGGAAGAAGCCAACTCAGCCTCCACTTAATCCTAAAGGGAAATATGTGGCTCTTACCTTTGATGACGGGCCTCACCCAAAGGTGACACCTAGAGTTCTAAAGACTTTGAAGGAGTACAACGCGAAGGCTACTTTCTTCATGCTGGGCGTACAAGTAGAGTATTATCCTGATATGGCTAAAAAGGTTGCTAAGGCCGGCCACGAGATCGGCAATCACTCCAAGAGTCATCCGAATCTGGCGAATATGAGCCTGAGTGAGGTGCGTAAACAAATCATAGAATCATCGGACCGAATCGAAGATGCGACTGGAGAAAAACCAACCCTATTCCGCCCGCCTTATGGTGCTATGAATGAATCAGTCAAAAAAGTCACCAAAGAACAGAAAACACCCATTATTTTATGGTCTGTGGATTCGCTGGATTGGAAAAGCTGGAACGCCCAAGCTGTAAATAAAGAGGTTGCTAAAAACATCAGATCAGGTTCGATTGTACTTATGCATGATATTCACGCTTCTACAGCTGAGGCGCTGCCCCAAATGCTTAAATCACTAAAAAAGCAAGGCTACCAATTCGTAACGGTTTCTCAGTTGTTGTCCTTGAATGAATCCACAGGAAATGGCCCTTATTACAATCGATAAGTTCATCACACAAAAAGAGGTACAAACCTTCGGTTTTCTAAGGTTTGTGCCTTACGTATCGATTGCACTATCCCATATAAACCCACCTTCATTCATTGAAAAGATTAAATACGGTGATCGAAGTTACTCTATTGTCTTCCGTAATGCAAAAGGAAAAACAGTTTCTGCCTACGCAGGAGGTGCGCCTTCCAGTGTGACGGAGATGCTTAACGATTCCAACCAATTCTTCTCTTCTGATCCGTATAAGAAATACAAGTGGTCCCAGTCCACTTGGAATAAAATTATTGCCGGAGAAGTAGCTCTAGGAAGTTTTAGGGTTTCTTAATGGCAAGCTGATCGTTACAGCACAGCGCAAAAAAAGCCCGCTTTCCGTTACACTCCACTAGGGAGAATACCGGAAAACGGGCCATTTTTTCAAATGGTAGAAGAAATATAAGAACTACTCTACGCCATCCTTAAAGTGTTTGTTCCAGTGTTTGTCGCCCTTGTGCAACAGATCTTCTACCGTTTTCTCAAGAGTCATCAACAGCTGTGCTCTGACATCAAGTACGGTTTCTCTATACAAACGTTCTTCCGTTCCAACGATTTTATCGCCGTATAATGCCTGTGCAGCTACGTACTTCCGATGTTCCTCGACCAGAGTATCAATGGACTCCAATGCATGTTCTACAAAATGGGAAATACTTTGGTATTCTTTGGGCATTTGTTCTTTTAAAGCTTGAATTTTCGCTAGAGCTGGCATGCTCATCACCTCGTGTTTATGAATGTAAATTTACAATACACCATTTTCATGAAAATTGCATTAAAAATAGCTTAAATTTGGACAAATTTCGACTTTTTTTATTTTCGGAACCAAAAAAAGTGCTTAGCTATAATGTATGCCATTGCATTTGAATTGAGTCGTGTAAGTAATGGAATCGCTTTTGGATACGTTTGGTGACTCGTTATGCAATTTCTGTTATTCTAAGAGAAGATTTCAGCGGCCCTAATACATACGCCGTTATTTTGTTATGGCAAATTAAAAAATACTTAACTTTGCAACAATTTTATTGATGATTACGTCTGTAAGGTTGCAGGGAGAGGGGGATCCTTTGTGGTAGAGCCGGAACTCATCAGAGCCGCTCAATCGGGCGATCGCGACGCTCTAATTACCCTATTGCGGGAGATTGAACAACATGTCTATCGGACCGCATATTACATTCTAAATAATGAACAGGACGCTTTGGATGCTGCTCAGGAAGCGTTGATCCGAATTTACACCAAAATCAACTCATACGAAGAAAAGGCCCAGTTTAAAACATGGGTACAACGCATCGTCACGAACATCTGTATTGATAAATTCAGAAGAACCAAGCCGTCCGTCTCCATTGACGAACATGACATGGTTTTTCAGGATAATCAGGATGTGGAGTACGAGGTCATGTCTACATATGTGGCCCAAGACATTCAGGATGCGATCAACAAGCTTCCGGAGCATCATCGTACCGTTATTGTTCTAAGATATTTGCAGGACTTATCCTACAATGAAATTGCGGATTGTCTCGATCTTCCGTTGAATACGGTGAAATCTTATTTATTTAGAGCCAGACAGCAATTACAGAATCTACTACAGGAATATCAGAAAGGTGGTGTGACAGGATGAAATGCGAAGAGGTGGTGGAATGGATGCACCGCTATCTGGATCATGATCTGGGCGAGGCGGAAACCGCGCAGATGCTACAGCATGTGGCAAAGTGTCCGGAATGCGCCGAAAATTTTAGTTTACTCAGAGCTCTTTCCAGAGAACTGGAAGAATTACCGCAAGTAAGCCCAAAATTTAGTCTGGTTGATGCGATTATGCCACAGCTTGATGCTATTGACGAAGCGCGGAAGGAACAAAGTAGCACCATACAGGAAATGAATCCTGTCCCCGCTACATTTGAGAATTTACAACGTTCAAGTGAGCGGAAAACGAAGCAAAAATGGCTTAACTCGATGGCAGGACGTATGTCCATGGGTGCAGCGGCTGCGGCAGTTATATTGGGATTCGCCATCTGGGGAAATCCGCCTGAACAGATTGAGAATGCCGATTCCATGCTGATGAGCTCTGGAGCTTCTCAAGAGGGCGGCAATTTGGATGAGAATTCATTAAGCAAGAATATTGAAAATTATGATCCTGCCACTTCGTCCCAACCAAGCAGCAATGATGTGTTTGTGGATCAATCGAATGTTTCACCAACTAAACCAGATAACCAAGACGTAGAAACAATTCCTGAAGACGGTGGAGATGAGGTACAGGAGCCTGAAGTTCAGTCAGATCCGACACCTAAACAACCGGCTACCGAATCAACGCCTGCTCCGAATAAAGGACCGCAGGATAATTCGTCCAGAACTCCTTCGACCGATAATCAGAAGAATCCGGCTCAGAACCAAGATTCTGAGCAGAGAATTCAGGGATCAGGAGATTCTCCTAAATCTTCTGCAGATGGGGAAGAGAATGGAGTAACAGAAACAGAAAATGGAGATGCCCAATCCTTCACTTCTCAGGATGCAACACCTAATATAACTGAAGATGTTCCGGTTGAAGGTAACACTGTACCTGATTCCAGTGCAGGTGCAGACGCTTCTGGAGGGAACAAAGGATTCGCAGCAGGATCGGATCAGGGAATGACTACAACAGCAGCACCAAAAGAATGGAAGTCACCTGACGGCTCCTATGTAGTTATGCTTATCGGTGATCAAATCAGTATATACTCCAAATCTGCCAATGAACCAGATGCTCTAAATTTGGTTGAACAACGCAGTATAGAGGGGACACTGAAGTCAGCGAATTGGTCCAAGGATGGTACCCTGTTTAATTACGAAACGGACAAGGACGGAACAACGGCGAAGAACTCGTTTAATGTACCTGCCGTTCCAGGTGGAGCTCCTGCGAAATAATTAAAAATGGGGAGTGTGCTTCTCTAAACGAAAGAACATTTTCAGTATGACAAGCATATAGTGGAAGTAACAAAACGTCCTATCTCAGTTCAAACAACTGACGTCGTATGACCGCGCACCGGCTTTTTCTAGAACTGCTGGTGTCAGCGTTTATATAGATGTAGGACAGGGGGCCTTCATCCATAACTGGATGTAAGGTCCCTTTGTTGTCTTGCGTTTTTTCTGGTAGGATAAGAGGGATAAGGAGGCGCCGTGAATGGATGTAAAAAGTGCAACAAAGGCAATACGTAATGGAGAAACGGCACCGATCTATGTGCTGTACGGAACGGAGAAGTACCAGATACAGCAATTTACGGATATGTTAAAAGAACAGGTTATTGAAGAAGAACATCGTGATTTTGCGATTATTCCATATGATTTGTCTGAAACGGCTGTGGAGGTCGTTATTGAAGAAGCAGAGACCGTACCTTTTCTGGTTCCACGCAAATTAATTATTGTAAGGGATGCGAGCCTGTTCACCGCAGGTAAGGAATCCAAGATTGAACATCAGGTTGATCGTCTGCTTACATATATGGAAAATCCGGCAGATTACAGTACGATTGTTTTCCTGGCCCAAGGGGATAAGCTGGATGAGCGTAAGAAACTGGTGAAAGCTGTCAAGAAACAGGCAGTAGTTCTTGCTTTTGCTCCACTCAGTGGAGAAGAGTTATTGAATTGGATAGTGAAACTTGCGAAGCAGCGGGATGTTTCCTTGGAGACGGGAGCGGCGGAAACGTTGATCAGCTATGCAGGAACAGGTCTTCAGACCCTGTCTGCTGAAGTAGACAAGTTATGTTTGTTCGCGGGTAGTGGGGGGACAATCAAGCGTGCTGATATCGAGTCGCTGGTTGCCCGTAGTACAGAGCAGAATGTATTTTCACTGGTGGAAGAACTCGCTAATTTGCGACTGGAGAAGGCGTTGGCTCTTTTCTATGAGTTGCTGAAGCAGCGGGAAGAACCGATTAAAATTGCGGCTTTAATCGCACGTCAGTTTCGGATCATGATTCAGGTGAAAGAGTTGGGCCAACAAAGCTACTCCCAACAGCAAATCGCCAGTCAGCTTGGTCTGCATCCGTATGCTGTTAAAATTGCGGGTGAACAAGCCCGTAAATTTCAGCCGGAACGTCTGAGAATGATTCTGAGTCACCTCAGCGAACTGGATTACCAGATGAAAACAGGAGCGGTGGATAAAGTACTTGGTCTGGAGCTGTTCCTATTGAGACTTGGTGCGTGAATGGATACGTAAGCGTAATAGATTACTAGTGTGAATGAATAACAAACAAAGCGACCTTTGCTCCATGATCGTTTAATCATCGGAATAAAGGTCGCTTTTGTCTGTGTCTTATACTTATCGAATCAGATACTAAAAAATCCTGAAAGCCTATGCTGTTCAGGATTTTTCCATTGGATCGTATAAGTAACGCTTCTTACGCTTGTGCGGAAAGAGCGTTCAGTTTTTTCGCCAAGCGAGACTTTTTGCGTGCTGCAGCATTTTTATGAACCAGACCTTTAGTTACAGCCTTGTCCAGCTTTTTGGAAGCAGCTTGAATCGCAGCTTTTGCAGTATCAACTTCGTTACTTACCAGAGCAGCATCAGCAGCTTTAACAGCTGTACGGAGTGCAGACTTCTGGGAAGCGTTGAGTGCGCGGCGCTTGTCGCTCGTTTTTACGCGTTTAACAGCGGATTTGATGTTTGGCATTACATTCACCTCCTGTAAGGCATTTGCATGAATACAAACGTTTCACAACTTAAAATATTCTATCACGCTAGCATGTAAAATGCAACAGATATTCCTACGATGTTCGACATGCTGTATAAAGAAACCCTTTTTCCCACACAATATGCTCAAATGCGGTAAGGGAGGCAGGGACAGAATGACACTGGATTTGCAAAACTATACAGTTCGTACCGATTTGGCGATCGACTCCAAGGAAATGGCGCAAGGTGGACAGAAACAGACGATTCCCGGACTACGGGAAGATGTAGAGAAAAAAGAGGGCATTACGATTACACGTATAGATGTCCTGAATGAAGAAGCAGCCAAGGCCATTGGACGGGTGAAAGGTCACTATGTCACTTTGGAGGTACCTTCACTACGGAATGGTGATACCGAGTTACAGGAGCGAGTTGCTGCCGAGTTCACACGTGAAATGGAAAATTTTATGATCAAAGCGGGTATCAACAAAACATCCAAGGTCTTGATTGTTGGCCTGGGTAACTTGAATGTCACTCCGGATTCACTCGGTCCACTTGTTGTGGAAAATCTGATGGTGACTCGTCAATATTTCGAATTGGTGCCAGATCAGGTTGCGCCAGGGTATCGGGAAGTCAGCGCGATTGCTCCCGGCGTGCTCGGTACAACGGGTATTGAATCCAGTGACATCGTACAGGGGATTGTAGACCGTACCAAGCCGGATGCCATTATTGCGATTGATGCACTGGCCTCCCGTTCCTTGGAACGTGTAAATACAACCATTCAGGTAGCCGACATTGGTATCCACCCTGGTTCCGGTATTGGAAACAAACGCCGTGGCCTGACTCGTGAGATATTAGGTGTACCTTGCATTGCCATCGGAGTACCAACCGTATGTTATGCGTCCACCATTGTGAATAATGTGATTGAGATGATGCGCTCACACTTCCGCCAGGAAACGGATCAGACCAAACAGATCATGGGCATGCTGGACGACATCGGTGAGCAAGATCGCTTGAGTCTGGTGAAAGAGGTACTGGAGCCACTTGGTCATGACCTCATTGTTACCCCAAAGGAAATTGATGAATTTATTGAGGGAATTGCCAATGTTATCGCTACAGGACTTAACGCCGCACTTCATGATGCAGTGAATCCGGATAACGTAGCCGCCTATACACATTAAAACTTAAAACTGCTGAGAAGAAGGTCCGAATCTATCGGACTTTCTTTTTTTTTGTTTCTGGAATCTTTCATTTACCTGTTCTATCAAATTGGGCCAGCTCATAGAGTTGAAGTATAAGAGTTGTCCAGCAGGGAAGGAGACAGCAGAATGAACAAAATATTAGCCTGGAATATTGGAAAGTGGAAAAAAAGATGTCTGCACGTGCTGGCCATGGGCCGTACGTTGTTGTTGCTTATGATCATATCTGCCTTATTTTTTGTCGTACTGGGTCTGGGGGGCATGGCAGAGAAACGCTTGAATAATTCCCCCGTTTCTTCGATGAAAGGATTTGCGAGTGCCGTATCAAGCCGCTTTTTCGTCGATATGCTCGGTATGGAGATGCCACATCTCACCCAGAAAGAACAGACCTCTGCCATATCTGGTGAAAACCTCACCTCATTTGTTTTCCAATTACTGACGAATGTAAACCCTCAAGATCCCAAGAGCCTGATTGCGAGAGAAATGCCGGGCATGGGTTCCAACCAACCTGTTCTGCTCCGTCCTGGATCTGGTAACGAAAAAGCAGAGGCTCCCGAAGATTATCAGCCCGGTCCCGGTCTTACGGATACGGCTTCCGCAGGTGGAGGAAAACCCGGTAGTGAGCTGCATATTCCACCAGGCCAGGACAATACGGATCCACCTGAGTCGAGTGAGCCTGGAGATGGAGAAGGTAAAGAAGATCCTCCAGCGAAGAATGGTGAGAAAGACAATTCAGGCTCACCGACAACAGGCAAAAAGTCAATTCTTATCTATCATTCCCATCCAAGGGAAGGCTACAATCCACTGCTAGGTACAAAAAGTGATAATCCATCATCAGGCAAATCAACAGGCAATGTGTTTCAAGTGGGAACCTACCTCTCAGACAGTCTGGAGAAGCTGGGAATCGGCGTAGAACACGCCAAGGATGATTACCCCACTAAAGTTAAGGACTACAACTGGAACTATTCCTATAAATACTCCCGTCAAACGGTAAAAGCGGCACTCGCTCAAAATGATGATCTGACGTATCTCATAGACATTCATCGTGATTCACAGCGTCATGGCAAAACAACCACCACCATTAATGACTTGGGCTATGCCAAAGTGTATTTCATTATTGGACATGAAAATCCAAATTGGCGGCAGAATGAAGCCTTTGCAGCGAAAATTCATAAGAAACTGGAAGCCAAGTATCCTGGGGTATCCCGTGGTGTGTGGGGCAAGGATGGCGGAGGAGCCAACAATGGAGAGTATAATCAAACCCTTTCACCCAACAGCATTTTGATTGAGATTGGCGGCATCGACAACACAGGAGCTGAGTTACAACGGACATCGAAGATTCTAGCAGACATGATTGCCCAAGTGTATTGGGAAGATCAGAAGGTGGACAAAGCCAGTGTGGAAACCTCGTCGCAGGGTGGATAGGAATTATATATGTAAAGAAGATAAAAATAGTAGAGTGACAGGAGGCAAAGCATATGTCCAGATTCGGTAAAAGACTGTTATCCATGGCTGTATTAATGTTGCTGGGTGTTCTGTTCGGAATGCAGCTGGCTGGCAGCAACTTTCATATGGGCAATCCATCAGGAGGCACGTCAACCGTGGTGACAACTGAGCCAACTTCATCGGTTACCGAATCTGTTCCAACTGCACCTGTCCAGAAGGAGATCAAAGAACCACCGTTCGTACCTGTTCAGTCACCAAGTCAAGTGCTTGGGGCAGATCAGAGTAAGGCTCCGGTCGATGTGTTGGCAGACAAAACGGCTGGACTATTGCAAAATCTCTCACACAGTGGCATCAAATGGGTGGTCTCTCTTTTTAGTGGCGTTGCTGAATAAAATACCATGGATTAAAGGTACAATATTACCTCTAGGAGTGTAGGATCACACTTTATTATAAAGTTGAGACAACACGGGATTGATGCACTGTGCTTCAACTGTTATAATGAAGTGATTGACACTAGGCTGTTTCTGGGGGTAAGGAATGACTGACATTCGGGCAAGACAACGTAAAATTCGTAACTTTTCTATCATTGCACATATAGATCACGGCAAATCAACACTTGCGGACCGGATCTTGGAGCACACAGGTGCGCTCACGTCACGTGAAATGCAGGAACAGGTTCTGGATAAGATGGACCTTGAACGCGAACGTGGAATAACGATCAAGCTACAAGCAGTAGCCTTGACTTACAAAGCGGATGATGGTGAAGAGTATTTATTGAATCTGATTGATACACCGGGACACGTAGACTTCACATATGAAGTATCACGCAGTCTTGCTGCATGTGAAGGTGCTCTGCTGGTTGTGGATGCGGCTCAGGGAATCGAAGCCCAAACACTTGCCAACGTGTATCTGGCATTGGATAACAACCTTGAAATTTTACCAGTAATCAACAAAATTGACCTTCCAAGCGCTGATCCTGAACGGGTGAAGCAGGAAGTGGAAGATGTTATTGGTTTGGACACAAGTAATGCGGTCTTGGCTTCGGCCAAATCAGGAATCGGAATCAAAGAAATTTTGGAGCAAGTGGTGAAAAGTGTTCCGGCTCCAACTGGTGATCCTGACCAGCCTTTGAAAGCGCTGATCTTTGACTCGCACTATGACCCGTACAAAGGTGTAATCGTATATGTGCGTGTTGTTGATGGCAAAATCAAATCCGGTTCCAAAATCAAAATGATGGCAACAGGTAAATCATTTGAAGTCATTGAAGTTGGAGCGTTCAAACCTCGTATGACCATCGTGGACGAGCTGAACGTGGGTGATGTTGGATTTATCGTTGCAGGTATCCGGCATGTTGGCGATACACAAGTCGGGGATACGGTGACAGATGCTAAAAATCCAACACCGGAACCTTTGCCGGGTTATCGTAAAATTAACCCAATGGTGTATTGTGGTCTCTATCCGATCGAAACATCGGACTATGTTGATCTGCGTGAAGCGTTGGAGAAATTGCAGTTGAACGATGCGTCTCTGAGCTTTGAACCGGAAACATCCAGTGCACTCGGTTTTGGATTCCGTTGCGGATTCCTTGGACTGCTTCACATGGACGTTATCCAGGAGCGGATCGAGCGGGAGTTTAACATTCCGTTGATCACAACGGCACCAAGTGTAATCTATCACGTCACCTTAACGAATGGTGAAGTGATGAAAATCGACAACCCATCCAACTATCCTGAGGTGGGACGGATTGATTACGTCGAAGAACCATACGTCAAGGCAGATATTATCGTACCGAATGATTATGTAGGTACCATTATGGAGCTGTGTCAGAATAAACGCGGTGAATATGTAAATATGGAATATTTGGACACAACACGGGTTACCATTACCTATGAGATTCCGTTGTCCGAGATTGTATATGACTTCTTCGACCAGTTGAAATCCGGTACCAAAGGATATGCATCCCTGGATTATGAGTTGTCCGGTTACCGTCAGTCCAATCTGGCGAAAATGGATATTGTACTCAATGGCGAACAGGTGGATGCTCTGTCCTTCATCGTTCACCGTGACCGTGCCTATAATCGCGGACGCATTGTCTGTGAGAAACTGCGCGAGCTGATTCCACGGCAAATGTTCGAGGTGCCAATTCAGGCATCTGTAGGTACCAAAGTTGTTGCTCGTGAGACGGTAAAAGCAATGCGTAAAAACGTACTTGCCAAGTGTTATGGTGGTGACATCTCGCGGAAACGGAAACTGCTTGAGAAGCAGAAAGAAGGTAAGAAGCGGATGAAACAGGTTGGTAACGTTGAGGTGCCGCAAGAGGCATTCATGGCGGTACTGAAAATTGATGATTAAACAATCTATTTTGAGGTACAACACAGAATGTGTGTATTCAAATTAGATTAGGAGAATTCAATTTCGGGTACATCACAGAGTGTGTGTATCGAAATTGAATTGGTACAACACAGAATATTAAATAACTAAGCTGAAAGGGAAGCCGGATGGCTTTCCTTTTTTCAAATAGAGGGGGACTTGCCATGACATTGGCAGCACACAGCCGGAAGACAGGTGCGCCCCAAGCGGTGTATCTTCACATTCCCTTTTGCACGAATAAATGTTTTTATTGCGACTTTAACTCCTACGTTCTGAAAGATCAGCCCGTGATGCAATATCTCGAAGCGCTGGAACGGGAGATGGAACATACAGTTAAGGCCAATCCACCGGGTGAGATCAAGACGATATTTGTAGGTGGGGGTACGCCAACAGCTCTGAAACCGGATGAGATGGCAGTATTTCTTCGTTCCGTGAAGACGTATTTCCCAAATTGGGCGGACGATATTGAATTTTCGATGGAAGCCAACCCGGGAACAACGGATGCGGAGAAACTCGCTGCGATGAAAGAAGGCGGCGTCAACCGTGTCAGCTTTGGCGTACAGGCTTTTCAGAATGATCTGCTGACAGGCATTGGGCGTATTCATAATACGGATGATGTATATCGCAGTTTGGAGAACGCTCGTAAAGCGGGACTGAATAACCTGTCCATTGACCTGATGTTTGGGTTGCCGAACCAGACCGTAGAGATGTTGAATGAGAGTATCGACAAAGCGCTGGAACTGGATCTGCCGCATTACTCCATCTACAGCCTGAAAGTGGAAGAGAATACACTTTTCCATACACTGTATCAGAAGAACCAGTTACCACTTCCTCATGAAGATGATGAGCTGGAGATGTATCTTCTATTAATGAGACGTATGAAAGAAGCAGGTTATGGACAATACGAGATCAGTAACTTTGCCAAGCCGGGCTTCGAGAGTCGTCACAATATTACGTACTGGCGTAATGAGGACTACTACGGTCTGGGTGCAGGTGCACATGGATATGTAGGCCGCGAACGGCATATGAATATTAAAGGTATAAATCCTTATGTTGAAGCTTCACGAGCAGGACTGCCTCGTCTGGATCATTTTGAGATTGCTCGCCCGGAGGCTATGGAAGATTATCTGATGGTTGGACTGAGAATGTTGGAGGGGGCTTCGGCCTCACGTTTTAGCGAACAGTTCGGAGAGTCCATGGAAGAAGTGTTTGCGAAGCCTTTGGGCAAAATGTTAAACGCAGGGCTGCTTGAGCGGACGGCAGACGGCTTCCGACTGAGCGAGCAGGGTATCCTGTTCGGAAATGACGTTTTTGCGGAGTTTATCGGGTCCATATCGCTGAATTCATAGCTTGAAATTCTATACGCTCTGTTGTATATTTATTCATATTGATTTTACAGAGCGTGTTAATTTAACAACTACGAAGTCAGCTTTCCTCTGGAAAGCTTGGTAATAGGAGGAGAGCAGGATGTCGGTAATATGCAGAAAAGCCGTGCCGGAAGATGTTGAACCACTGTATGAAATGATTAAGGGCTATGCAGAGCGTGGGATCATGCTTCCGCGATCACGGGAAATACTGCACCGACAGCTGGAGCACTTTGTTGTAGCCGAAGTTGATGGTGAAGTGGTGGGTTGCGGATCGCTTTGTCGTCTGGGGAATGATTTGGTAGAAGTCAGATCGCTCGGTATCTCGGAAGGGCATAAAGGGCTCGGCATTGGCTCCCGATTGCTGGACCGACTGGTAGAAGAAGCGGAGAAACAACAGATTCCTAAGGTTATGGCGTTGACATATGAAGTATCCTTCTTCCTCAAAAACGGCTTTGCCGTGGTGGAAAAAGAGATTTTCCCTGAGAAAGTATGGACCGACTGTGTTCATTGCAGCAAGCAGGATTGTTGTGATGAGATCGCGGTATTAAAAGAGCTTAACGTTTCAGCCTAATAACTGAATGGACTGCATGGATCGAGCCGAGTCAGCCTCTGCCCTACATGCAGTCCTTTTTTTACTTTAAAGTATGTACAATAAAGTTGTTAGGACTCGTTGACATTGGTCTATACTATAAATAGATGAGCCCACTCATCAAACTCACTTGACAATGTTCACGTCAGTTTGGTATTTTTGTATTACCGCTTAGCACTCATCTAACTGGAGTGCTAACGACATGGGACAGTACAGTCAGAAGGAGGGAATACTCACCATGTTAACAGAGCGTCAACGAATGATTCTGAACGCTATAGTGGATGACTATATCCGTTCAGCTGAGCCCGTAGGGTCCCGGAGCATTTCCAAAAGGGGAGATGTTGGATACAGTCCGGCGACGATCCGTAATGAAATGGCGGACCTTGAAGATATGGGCTTTCTGGAGCAGCCGCATACATCGGCTGGACGCATTCCATCCCATAAAGGCTATCGATATTATGTCGATCATTTGGTTCCCTGGAATCAGGTGGAGCCTCAGGAGTTGGATGATCTGAAGTCTTTCTTCGCTGAAAAGTTGAACGTCATGGAACAAGTTATTCAGCATGCATCCAATATTTTGTCACATATGACGAATTATACTTCGATCCTGCTTGGACCGGAAGTATTTCATACGTCCCTACGTCACTTCCAATTGCTTCCGTTGAATGAAAGTGAAGCTGTGGCAATCATTGTGACCAATACAGGTCAGGTGGAGAACAAGACGGTCCAGATTCCACCAGAAATCTCGGTAGCCGAGATGGAAAATGTGGTTCGCTTGTTAAATACCAAACTTGTGGGCGTACCAATCTACAAATTAAAATCCCGTCTCTATACCGAACTTGGGCAAGAGATGGAACGGCATATTACACGTTATGAGGAAGTTATGCAGGTGCTGAACAGTGCCTTTGACAATGAACATGATAATCGTTTGTTCCTCAGTGGTGCCACCAATATGTTGACTCAACCGGAGTTTAAAGATATCGAAAAGGTAAAAGATATTCTTGACCTGCTTGAAGAGACACCAACACTCATGAAATTGATGATGCCCGTGCCGGGTGGATCTGGTATTCAAGTGCGAATCGGCACTGAGAATGATCATGAAGCCTTTGCCAACTGCAGCCTGATTACAGCCTCCTATTCATTGGACGGTGAGGCTTTGGGTTCGATCGGTATTCTAGGACCCACGCGGATGGATTATGCACGTGTCATTCATATTTTAAATACACTATCCCGTGACTTGACGGCGATGCTGACACATCGTTTCAAATAAGATTCGGGAATGAACCATTTCATTCGTATAAGGAGGTGAACATCTTGAAAGAGGAGCAATCATTTACAGAAGAGCAAGAGGTAACAGCAGCTGAGCAGGAGCCTATTAATGAAGCTGGCGCTGCAGAAGCACAAGCTGAAGAGATGGCTGATCAGGAGCAGGATGAGCTTGCACGTCTGAAGGCAGAAGCTGAGGAGCAACAGCAGCGTTATGTCCGTGCACAGGCTGATTTTGATAACTTCCGTCGTCGTACGCAGAAGGAAAAAGAAGAATTGGCTAAATACGCTTCGATGAAGCTGGTCACCGAACTGGTACCGGTTATTGATAACTTCGAGCGCGCCATGGCTACTGTACCGGAAGGAGCAGAAGTCGAATCTTTCTCCAAGGGCATCCAAATGATCTTCCGTCAATTGGAAACCGTGATGAATAATGAAGGTCTGACGGCAATGGAATCGGTAGGACAACCGTTTAATCCTGAATTCCACCAAGCCATTATGCAAGTGGAGAGCGACGAGTACGAAGAAGGTATCGTTGTTGAGGAAGTCCAAAAAGGCTACATGCTGAAAGATAAAGTGCTTCGTCCAGCTATGGTTAAAGTCAGCTCATAATTTCCTTATAGGAAGGAATGAGTTGGCTCCGTGGTTGAACAATGTGGGCGAAGTTTAATATAAAGGTTTGTACACATAGAGCACGATTAGCAACATGAACATCTAAATAAGGGTCAGATCAGACCCATTCATTTTAAATTGTTGAGGAGGAAATTTTCGGATGAGCAAAGTAATTGGTATTGACTTAGGAACAACAAACTCATGCGTAGCAGTAATGGAAGGCGGCGAGGCTGTCGTTATTCCAAATCCGGAGGGCGCACGTACAACTCCATCCGTAGTTGGTTTCAAAAAAGATGGAGAGCGTGTTGTTGGTGAAACAGCGAAACGTCAAGCGATCACCAATCCGGATCGTACGATCATGTCTATCAAACGTCACATGGGTACTTCCCACAAGGAAACAATCGATGACAAAGACTACTCTGCACAAGAGATCTCTGCAATCATCCTGCAAAAATTGAAAACTGATGCTGAAGCTTATTTGGGTCAAACGGTAACTCAAGCAGTTATCACTGTGCCAGCTTACTTCAATGACAGTCAGCGTCAAGCGACTAAAGATGCAGGTAAAATTGCAGGTTTGGAAGTTCTGCGTATCGTCAACGAGCCTACAGCAGCCGCTTTGGCATACGGTATGGAGAAATCCGAAGACCAAACGATTCTCGTATATGACCTGGGTGGCGGTACGTTCGACGTATCCATTCTTGAACTGGGTGACGGCTTCTTCGAAGTTAAAGCAACTAGCGGGGACAACCAACTGGGTGGTGATGACTTTGACCAAGTAATCATTGATTACCTCGTAAGTGAATTCAAAAAAGATCAAGGCATTGACTTGAGTAAAGATAAGGCAGCGGTTCAACGTTTGAAAGATGCAGCGGAAAAAGCGAAAAAAGAACTTTCCGGCGTATTGACTACAACGATCTCCTTGCCGTTCATCACAGTTGCTGATGGCGTTCCTCAGCATTTGGAGTTGAACCTGAGCCGTGCGAAATTTGAAGAAATCTCTGCAGGTCTGGTTGAGCGTACGCTAGAACCAACTCGTCGTGCATTGAGTGATGCGGGTATGACGCCTAACGATATCGACAAGATCGTATTGGTTGGTGGTTCCACACGTATTCCTGCAGTACAAGAAGCGATCAAAAAATTGACGGGTAAAGAGCCTCACAAAGGTGTTAACCCGGATGAAGTTGTAGCTTTGGGTGCTGCTGTACAAGCGGGCGTATTGACAGGTGATGTGAAAGACGTTGTATTGCTCGACGTAACTCCATTGTCCCTGGGTATCGAAACAGCGGGTGGCGTATTCACCAAAATGATCGAGCGTAACACAACGATCCCTACAAGCAAATCTCAAGTATTCTCCACATATGCAGACAATCAACCAAGCGTTGAGATTCATGTTCTGCAAGGTGAGCGTGAGATGGCAGCAGGTAACAAATCACTTGGACGTTTCATGTTGGGTGATATTCCACCAGCTCCACGTGGCGTTCCACAGATCGAAGTTAGCTTCGATATTGATGCCAATGGTATCGTTAACGTATCTGCAACAGATAAAGGTACTAACAAAACTCAAAAAATCACAATCACTTCTTCCAGCGGTTTGAGCGATGCTGAAGTTGAGCAAATGATGAAAGATGCTGAGTTGCACGCTGAAGAAGATAAAAAACGCAGAGAACTCGTTGAAGCGAAAAACAGTGCAGATCAATTGATCTACTCTGTTGACAAAACGATTAAAGATCTTGGCGAAAAAGCAGATGCTGGCGAAGTTGAAAAAGCGAATGCTGCCAAAGAAAAACTGCAAGGCGTTCTGGCTTCCGACAACCTGGAAGATATCAAAGCTGCTACAGAAGAACTGACAGAGATCGTTCAACAACTGTCCGTGAAACTGTATGAGCAAGCTCAGGCGCAAGAGCAAGAAGCGCAAGGTGCTGAAGAGCAACAAGGTTCAGCTAAACGTGACAATGTCGTAGACGCTGATTACGAAGTTGTGGATGAAGATAAAAAACAAAACTAATTCGTAGTTCTACGCGAATTAAACATCGGTGACGTTCGAAATTAGAGGGAAAGTCATAGCCGGGGCTCCCGCGCTTTGGCTTTCCTTTTGTCACGATGTGCGATATGGTGAATGATATGGGGGTGGAAGAGTGGCTGAAAAGCGTGATTATTATGAGGTGCTTGGCGTTAGTAAAACGGCTAACGACGATGAAATTAAAAAGGCTTACCGTAAGCTTGCCCGTCAGTATCACCCTGACGTAAACAAGGCTGCTGATGCGGAAGCTAAATTTAAAGAAGTTAAAGAAGCTTACGACGTAGTGAGTGACGGTCAGAAGCGTGCACAATATGATCAGTATGGTCATGTCGATCCGAATCAAGGTGGATTCGGTGGTGGCGGTGATTTTGGCGGCGGCGGATTTGGCGACATCTTCGACATGTTCTTTGGCGGCGGTGGCGGTGGACGACGTGATCCAAATGCTCCGCAACGGGGGAATGATCTTCAGTACACGATGACGATTGAGTTCAAGGAAGCCGTATTTGGTAAAGAAACCGATATTACGATTCCGCGTACCGAAGGCTGTGATACCTGTCATGGCTCAGGTGCCAAACCTGGAACGAAACCTGAAACCTGCTCGGTCTGCCAAGGTAGTGGTCAGCAGGAAGTCGTGCAGAATACACCGTTTGGTCGTATGGTTAATCGTCGTGCATGTTCGAACTGTAGTGGTTCGGGCCAAATTATCAAAGAAAAATGCACAACGTGCAGTGGTAGCGGTAAAGTCCGCAAGCAACGCAAAATCCATGTTCGCATTCCAGCAGGTGTAGATGACGGCGCGCAACTGCGTATGACAGGTGAGGGCGAGGGAGGCCTGCGTGGCGGACCAGCGGGAGATCTTTATATTGTCATTCGCGTGAAATCACATGATTTCTTCGAGCGTGAAGGTGACGATATTTATTGCGAAATTCCACTTACCTTTGCTCAGGCAGCTCTGGGAGATGAAGTTGAAATACCGACGCTGACCGAGAAAGTGAAGTTGAAAGTACCAGCTGGTACACAAACGGGAACGTATTTCCGCCTCAAAGGCAAAGGTGTACCACGCCTGCGCGGTATGGGGCAAGGGGATCAACATGTGAAAGTGGTTGTAGTTACACCTAGTAAGCTGAATGACGAGCAGAAAGATCTGCTTCGCCAAATTGCTGCGCTGGATGGAGAGCAAACACATGAGCATGAACAATCTTTTTTTGATAGAGTAAAACGCGCCTTCCGCGGCGACTGAGAATAAAATAAAGCAAGTCAAAAAGGACACCACAGCGGTTTTTCCCGCAGGGTGTCCTTTTTTGTACGCCTTTTTTAATGTTTCGGTGTTTTTGGCAAAATCCATGGATATTAAGCTACGAAGATCGACAGCAATTTGTGGGAGCATTTCGGTATATTCTGAGCGAACTTGCGGAAAGATAGCATGGCGAGAATGATATGCATAGCTGATATGCGAGAAATTAGGGAAGCAGGTGAAGCGGATGACCGAGAAAAATATTTTGGCGTACTTTCACAGCCCGGAGCAGGCTCAAGGGGCAGCCAAAAAACTGGAGGCATTGCGAGTGGAGGACCTGTCAATTAATCGATTCAGCCGATATGCGGGTGTAGGACCAAGCGGGGCTTCCTACAAGCCGGGCGTTTCCGGCAGTTTTTCATCATGGGTGCCCGATTCGATGCAAACAAATGCCAGTGCTGGAATCATGGCTGCGGCGGACCCCTCTGCAAGTGGCATGAGTGATGGTGGACAGGGTGGACCTACAGGAAGAGATGTATTGCTAACTGTCATCGTAGATGAATCGGTACATCACCGCGCGATGTCTATAATCGAACAAGCCGGTGGAATGATCTAGTTTCAGGAAATCTATATTTAGATCAACAATATAAGATTCAATCTAAACATTTACACAATAACGGAGAGGACAGAAAAAACCTGAAGAAGCGAAGCGTTCGCCTTTATCCCTGGATTTTCCCTTTGGAAGAAGGGAATTAAAAAAAATCTGGGGATAACAGCGATCGGAAGGTTGTTCTGTCATCGGAGTGTCAGTGTAAATACGATTTAGTTGAACTTATACAATTTGAAGGAGGAGCATTACAATGGCAGAGCATGAACGTCCAGGCAAGATTTTAACGAAAACGGAAAAGATGAAACGTATGCAATCCGCGAAAAATGAGGACGTGGAATTCAGCGCTGAAGCTGCGGATCATGAAGATATCGAAGCACTACGCCGCAGTGAAGCGGCTGATCGACGTCAGGGACGGGAGCTTCATGACTGAAGATCGCTCGGCAGTGACCCTCGAAGCTGTTTTTACAAGCTGGACTGAGGCCGAGTCTGCACGCAGAGCCCTGGAATTGCTGCACCCAAACCAATTGAGTATCGAAAGCCTTGGCAATGAAGCATCTACATTGGACTCACACGATGTTACGGGTTCTGATAATACTCCTACGGCCGTCGTCGGAGGATTTAGTGGCGAACTGAATGTACTTGCCCTGATTAGTGATGAAACGGAAATGTTGTCCAATGGTGAGGTGTATGATACGCCCAAAGAGGATTCGTCAAACAGGCTAAAACAAGAAATTTTGTTGACCGTGTCCGTATCCAACGATTCACTCCCGCAAGCGGCAGAGATGATCACGCAGAACGGTGGGCGTTTTTGCTAAGTGAGATTTGAAGTATGCAAAATGCTGAAGGAAATGAAACAGATATGGTTGAATAGATGACAGGATATCCGAGCAGTCAGGTTGCGGATATCCTGTTTTGTTTTCTTTTACTGATGCGGCTTTGTGCTCTGGCTAGCATGTGTAGTACAATAGTTGGGATGTTTGAAAAATGAGGAGGAAAAACCAAGTATGTTATGGCATGAACTAACAATACATACCACAGAAGAAGCTGTGGAGATGATTTCGAATTTTTTACATGAAGCGGGTGCTGGAGGGGTTTCGATTGAAGAGTCCGGTACTTTAAATAAAAAACGGGACACGACATATGGTGAGTTATACGACGTTCCTTTGAATGATATTCCTGAAGGCTTTGCGGTCATCAAAGGGTACTTCTCTGAAGGTACGGACATGGATGCACTACAGTCTGAAGTTAATCCGAGAATTGAGGAACTCTCTGAATTCGGAATTGATACAGGTGAGGTTCGTTATGAGACGCGTACAGTGGATGAAAATGACTGGGCAACAGCCTGGAAGCAATATTTCAAGCCGGTACGTGTATCGGAACGTCTGACTATTAAACCAACGTGGGAAGAGTATACGCCAGAAAGTCCGGATGAGAAAATTATTGAGCTTGATCCAGGCATGGCTTTTGGTACAGGAACACATCCAACGACCTCCCTCTGCTTGCGCACACTGGAAACAGTTATTCAAGGCGGCGAGGAAGTCATTGACGTAGGTACAGGTTCTGGTATTTTGGCTATAGGAGCGATAAAACTTGGTGCAAAACATGTACTTGCGCTCGATCTTGATCCGGTTGCGGTAATCAGTGCCAGGGAGAATGTGGAACTGAATGGGCTGGAGCAACAAATCACGGTTAAAGAGAGTGATCTGTTGTCCGTCCTTGGGAGTCAGGACCCTGCGCTTGGTGTGCAACTGCCAGTTAAAGTTGTTGTTGCGAACATTCTGGCTGAGATCATTTTGTTGTTCGTGGACGATGTCTATAATGCGCTTGAGTCTGGTGGCACCTATATTGTGTCGGGCATTTGGAAGAACAAAGAACAAGTGGTGCATGATGCTCTGGTAGCCTCAGGGTTTGAAGTGAGTGCGATCCACCGTGATGAGGATTGGCTGGCGTTTGTAGCCAGAAAGGGGTAACGTATGGACTTTCTGGATCGCTTCTTCCGCCTTCCGATTGATCAGTTACCATTCTTTCTGCTGACCATCCTGATTGCATTTACAGTTCATGAATTCTCACATGCGTATTTTGCCAACAAATTCGGTGATCCAACAGCTAAGCTGCTAGGAAGGGTTACGCTGAATCCGGTTGTACACTTTGATCTGCTGGGTGTGCTACTGCTTGTTATCGCCGGCTTTGGTTGGGCTCGTCCAGTTCCTGTAAACCGCGCGAATTTTGACAAGCCAAGATTGATGGGGACAATCGTATCTGTCGTAGGTCCTCTGAGTAATCTGTTGCTCGCCATTATTGGTGCCATTGTCTATGGTTGTCTGTTTGGATCAGGCGTACTGGGAAACATCGAGAATGAGCGAGTAGTTACAGCACTGATGACGTTTTTGCCTATGTTCAGCATAACGAACTTTTTCCTGTTTATGTTTAATCTAATTCCTCTTCCGCCATTGGATGGTTATCGTATTCTTGAAGATGTATTGCCAAGGCCCCTCAGTCGCAAGCTGCAGGGTGTGGAACAATGGTCCATCTTTATTTTCCTGCTGATTCTGGTTATCCCGCCATTGCAGGCTGTAACGATTCAACCGTTATATGTTTTTGCAAATAACATGTATATGGATCTGGTAGGTCTGATTATTGAATTATATCGCTAAAAGCGCATCGTGTTTTGGCTGATATACTGGTCAGAAACACGTAAAAGTTGTATGATCATCTGTGGCGATTGGATTCACGCCTGTCATTAGGCGGGGTGAATTCCAGTCATAACAGGACAGAATAGGTGGATTGACTAATGCAGCGATATTTTGTATCTGCAGAACAGTTTAATGAACACGCTGTGATCATCACAGGTGATGATGCACGCCATATCGGCAAGGTCATGCGTGGTAAACCTGGAGATAAACTGATTGTCAGTGACGGAAACTCCAGAGAAGCACTCGTCGAAATTGAGAGTATTGAAGTTGGCCAAGTGACAGCCAATATTGTCGAACCTCTCGAGATGGACCATGAAGCACGGATTCGTGTAACCGTGGCACAGAGTTTGCCCAAAGGCGACAAGATGGAAACAGTCATCCAGAGATGTACTGAGATTGGGGCAGTATCATTTGTACCCTTCCTATCAGAGCGTACGATTGTGCAATATGATGCCAAGAAAGAAGGCAAACGGTTGGAGCGGTGGCGGAAAATTGCCAAGGAAGCTGCCGAACAAAGTCACCGGAATCGCATTCCATCCGTTGAGCAGCCGCTTTCCTGGAAAGGGCTATTATCTTCTTTTGAGGGCTATAGCCTGGTATGTTATTGTTATGAGAAAGAAAACGGTAAACAGCTGAGAGATGTGCTGAAACCGTTTGTTGAGCAACTTGCACCTGATGCAAGTGCAGAAGTACTGATCGTTGTTGGACCGGAAGGTGGATTTTCTGAAAAGGAGACGGCAGAGGCTGATCAGGCAGGTGCTGTATCCGTTGGACTGGGCAAACGCATTTTGCGTGCTGAGACAGCTGGAATGGCAGCACTAACTTGCGTGTTATATGAATCCGGAGAAATGGGAGGAATGTAATTATGCCATCCGTGGCGTTTTACACCTTAGGCTGCAAAGTTAATTTCTATGATACAGAGGCGATTTGGCAATTGTTCAAAAACGAAGGTTACGATCAAGTGGACTTTGATGAACAGACAGCGGATGTATACTTGATTAATACTTGTACAGTAACCAATACCGGCGACAAAAAGAGCCGTCAAATTATTCGTCGTGCCATTCGGCGCAACCCGGAGGCGATTGTGGCTGTTACAGGCTGCTACGCACAGACTTCTCCGGCAGAGATTCTGGACATCCCAGGGGTGGATCTGGTTATCGGTACACAGGACCGTGACAAGATTTTGCCATATGTTAATGAAATTCAGGAGTCCCGTCAACCGGTTAACGCGGTGCGTAATATTATGAAAACCCGTGTGTTTGAAGAAATGGACGTACCGGATTTTGCTGACCGTACCCGCGCATTCCTGAAGATTCAAGATGGTTGCAATAACTTCTGTACATTCTGCATCATTCCGTGGTCTCGTGGTCTCTCACGCAGCCGTGAAGCGAACAGCATTATTCAACAGGCGCATCAACTCGTACAGGCTGGATACAAGGAGATTGTTCTAACCGGTATTCATACAGGCGGGTATGGCGATGACATGGAGAATTACGATCTGACCGATCTGCTGTGGGACATGGACAAGGTAGAGGGTTTGGAGCGTATTCGAATCAGCTCGATTGAAGCCAGCCAGATTGATGACCGCATGCTCGACGTGATCAAACGTTCGGATAAACTCGTTCGTCACTTCCATATTCCGCTACAAGCGGGGGATGATACGGTATTGAAACGCATGCGCCGCAAATATACGACAGAAGAGTTTTACAACAAGATGCTTCGCATTCGGGAAGCGATGCCGGATGTAGCGATTACAACAGACATTATTGTTGGATTTCCAGGTGAGACGGATGAGATGTACCGTAATGGCTATGAGTTAATGCGGAAGATCGGTTTCTCCGAAATGCAC
The DNA here is from genome assembly GCF_032452295.1 of Paenibacillus sp. ClWae2A. Classification (NCBI taxonomy): domain Bacteria; kingdom Bacillati; phylum Bacillota; class Bacilli; order Caryophanales; family Paenibacillaceae; genus Paenibacillus; species Paenibacillus sp. ClWae2A. The sequence goes on along the minus strand of NZ_JAULSQ010000003.1, from coordinate 504,607 downwards.
GTATTCCCTTATTCCAAGCGTACGGGTACGCCAGCAGCACGAATGGAAGATCAGGTGGACGAAGAGGTCAAAAATGCACGTGTGCATGAACTGATTGAGTTGTCTGAGCAGATGCAGCTGGAGTACGCTGAGCAGTTTGTCGGACAGGTACTGGATGTTATTCCCGAAGGTGAAGCCAAAGGCCGCGAGGGAAGTGGCAAGCTGCACGGTTATAGCGACAACTACATTCAACTGGTCTTTGACGGAACGATGGATATGGTCGGTAAAGTGTGCCGAGTCAAAGTTGTTGAAGCCGGCGTCAACGAGAGTCAGGCTACACTGGTACGTGTGTTGGAAGAGAATCTTAAGTCCGCCGCGATGTAATCAAGGCGTCAGAAACAAGGATTTCATTTCCTTGGGGAGCTTACCCGGGGAGATGAGGTCCTTCTTTTGCAAAAAATAAGAAAAAGATATCGAAGTTGATGGGGGAGAGCACGATGAACAAAAAAGAAATTTCAGCAGGCGGAGTTGTTTATAGAACAGGGGAAGACGGACGTCTTCAAATCCAGCTTATCGTAGATCGTTATGGTAAAACAACTCTCGCCAAGGGCAAAATGGAAGAGGGAGAAACAATCGAACAGACGGCACTGCGCGAGATTTTGGAAGAGACAGGTATGGTGGGCCGCATTGTAGAGCCGGTTGATATCATTGCTTATACGTACCAACATGCAGATTTTGGCCCGGTGGACAAGGAAGTTCATTATTATCTCGTTGAAGCCGAGAGTGGTAATCTACAGCCTCAGATTGAAGAAATTAAGGGTGTAGATTGGTATGCTCCTCAAGAAGCATGGTCCAGACAGCAGCAGAGCGGATATGATAATAACGATGAGATCTTGCGTGTAGCTCTGAACAAGTTAGGCATTAACGTATAACGCATTATTGTTCGAGTCAGTTAGCCGCACGTTCTGTGGGTCTGATAAAGGCAGATCATCAAGCCACGGGTGACTTCGCCGCGGGGGCGTGGACCGGTGGTTTTTTGTGCCAGATTGGCAAGTAACAGAACGGCAAAGCAAGCAGTGAACTGGTGATGTTAAAAAGGGTCTGGGCATGTGCAATCTGTGCCCCGTTGTCCGCTGACAGCCAGGCCGAAGCTGCATGCAGCTGGCCGATCAGCGGCATAAACAGCAGCGCTCCCGCAATGTTTAATACAACATGGGAGGCTGCGACAAATTTGCCTGCGGATGCTCCGCCCGCGGCAGCAATCACAGCAGTGATGCAGGTCCCCACATTGGACCCAATCACAATGGCGATGCCGATCTCCACAGGCAATACCCCTGTGGCTGCGAGCGTAATCGCCATGCTAATGACAGCAGCGCTGCTGTGAATGAGCGCTGTGAGACAGGCACCTGCCAGGAAGCCCCACCACAAACTGTCGGCCGAGCGGTCGAGAAACCATTGAAATACGCCCATGCTCCGCAAGGGTAAGGCAATGGATTGCATCACTTGAATGCCTGTCATAACAAGTGCAAATCCCGCAGCTGCCAGGAAGCTGTACTGGATGTTAAACAGAGTCCGGCGCGTACGTTCAGGAGCGGCCAGATTGCGTTCACCAAGAACAACAAACATGGCCCAACCCGTAAGCGACAGGACAAGCAGCGGCAGGGAAGCACGTCCGATCTGCAGTCCCACTAGTTCCGTCGTCAGGCATGTCCCGATGTTGGTGCCGAGGATGATGCCGAGTGTGCGTCCATAGGTAATTAATCTGGCATTAGCCAGTCCAATGGTGAGCACGGTGACCGCAGTACTGCTCTGTAACAGGGCCGTTGCGCCCGCACTGAAGGCCATGCCTTTCCATGGAGCAGAGGTGGCGCGATTGAGCCAACCTGCCAACATGGGCCCTGCCATGCGTTGCAAGGCCGTTTCCATCAGCTTCATGCCACCAAAAAAGATAATAAGCCCATAGAGTAGGGGCAATATCACATCTCTAAACATAAAAATATCATTCCTTCCGTCCGGTTCCTTAACTCATCCTATGAGTAAGAAAAGACAACCATGACAAGCCTAAAGGAATTCAGAGGGAAGCGACCTAAATTACCCCACCCTAATTCGAAAGATACGGTGATTCGTGCAAACGTAGTGGAGGGGACGAAATCGAATCTGAAGAAGCGAAGCGTGCGCCTTTGTCCCCGGATTTTCCCTTTAAAAAAGGGAATCAAAAAATCTGGAGACAACAGCGATCAGAAGATCGATTCGTAACCGAAACGCCACCTACGCGCCGCACCAAACCTATCTTTTCAACTAACTATGAAAGAAGTGGATCTACCTTGCCATCAGTTACACTCGAACGCAGTCGCAAAAAGCGGCTTGAACATGCACATCCATGGATATTTACCAATGAAATTGCCTCGGTTGACGGAAACCCGGAGCCGGGAGATCTGGTCAATGTATTGAATCATCAAGGTCGCTATCTGGCGACAGGGTATTACAATCCCGCATCCCAGATCAAGGTAAGGGTTGTAGCTTATCAACCCTTGGAGTCCGAACAGATGGACACGGCGTTCTTCGCAGCGCGTTTTCGCGATTGTTTGCGTCATCGGGAACGTTTTATCCAGGATGGCGAGGCATACCGTCTCGTTTATGGGGAAGCTGATTTTCTGCCAGGATTGATCGTTGATCGATTTGGCAGCATCCTTGTGGTGCAGTTGCTTACACTTGGCATGGATCGTTGCCGTGAAGCCATCGTACAAGCACTCATTGAAGTGATGCAGCCGGAAGGCATATATGAGCGTAGTGATGTCTCGATTCGTGAACTGGAAGGTCTGGAGCAGACCAAAGGTCCGCTGCACGGAGAGTGCCCACGACATGTCACCGTTACAGAGAATGGACTACTCATTAAAGTGGATATCGTGGAAGGGCAGAAGACAGGTTACTTCTTCGACCAACGTGAGAATCGTGCAGCCATCGAACCGCTCATGAAGGGTTGGGGCTACAAGAGTGGAATTACACTACAAACGACCGAGCAGGATGGCATAGAGCAGCTCTTGCCTGTGAATAAAAGCGGTAAAGTAGTTACATTCCCTTATTGGGACGGTGCCACCGTACTGGAGTGTTTCTCACACACGGGCAGTTTTACCTTGAATGCTTGCAAGTATGGAGCCAAAAAAGTGACTTGTCTTGATATTTCGGAGCATGCCATTGAGAGTGCACGAACAAATGTGGAGCTGAACGGTTTCACCGACCGGGTCGAGTTCGTAGTGGCTGATGCATTCCAGTACTTGCGTGAACAAGTGAAAGGACTGGATGAACGTACTGCACGTGCGCGTGCAGGCGAACAGAAAGTGGATACATCCAAAGCGCTGGCAGCTGGCGGTAAAACATTTGATGTGGTCATCCTCGATCCTCCTGCATTTGCCAAAACGAAATCAGCAGTCAAAGGTGCATGCCGTGGATATAAGGATATCAACCTGCAAGGAATGAAATTGGTCAATGAGGGCGGATATTTGGTAACAGCCAGCTGTTCGTATCACATGCGTCCAGACCTCTTCCTGGATACAATTGCGGATGCAGCAGAAGATGCAGGCAAAGTGTTGCGTCTAATCGACTGGAAGGCAGCCGGTAAGGACCACCCGCAAATTTTGGGCGTGGATGAAGGACATTACCTGAAATTTGCTATTTTCGAAGTGCGTAGTAAAAAGAATTAATCGTATGATTTCAGTTCTAATTTAACTGTATAGATTGGACTAAACATTTACACGATATCGTAGAGGATAGAAATAACCTGAAGAAGTGGAGCTAAAAGCTCTCTGAAGGAAAGCTGCTTCGGAAGCATCATCATCGCCTTTATTCTCGGATTTTTTCACTTTTAAAATTGAATCAAAAAAATCTGGGAATAACAGCGATCGAAGGGTTGTTCTGTCATCGGAGTGGCAAGTGTAAATTATCTTTAATTTAATCTATAGATCAAGTCAAAAGTCCACAGCCTGATAGCTGTGGGCTTTTTGCTGTTTTGCTGTGTTAACGGAGATGATCTCCGGTTTTACCGGATAGTGGCAAACGTATGTTCCGAACCAAGTCAGATATGTTATACTGGGAATTAAAATCTTGTACGTGTGGTTTGGAGGATTAGACATGTCCGTTCGTTTTGTTATTGGCCGGGCAGGCAGCGGTAAAAGCTCGCTGATTACCCGGGAAATTACAACCCTGCTTCAAAAGGAGCCGCAAGGTAAACCTTTAATTTTACTCGTTCCCGAACAGAGTTCCTTTCGAACAGAGCAGGCATTGGTGTCTTCTGGAGCAATTAAAGGTACCATGCGTGCAGAAGTGCTCGGCTTTCGCCGTTTAGCCTATCGTGTAATGCAGGAGGCAGGCGGTTCTGCTCGTATTCCAATCGGAGCCGAAGGCAAAAAGATGCTGCTCTACAAAGTCATCCAGCGCCGTAAAGAAGAATTGAAGCTGTTTGGTGCATCCGGCAGCCAGCTGGGTTTTATAGGCGAATTAAATGATTTATATAGTGAATTTAAACGTTATGAAGTTGATCCATCTTTGCTGGAAGAAGGGCTGTCTGGAGGGAATACCTCATCCACTTCGCCAATTCTGGAGGACAAGTTGCATGACTTGAATCTGATATATCGTGACTATGAACAGGAACTGACCAATTTATATATTGATGATGAAGATACGTTGACCGAGCTGACAGATCGTTTGTCGGAAAGTGCATTGCTGCAGGATGCCCAGATCTGGATTGATGGTTTTCAGGGATTCACGCCACAGGAGATGAGTGTGATTGGTCGGCTGATGTTGCAGTCCTCTTCCGTGACGATTGCACTGACATTGGATCGTCCTTATGATCATGGCGCACTGCCTGGAGAACTGGAACTATTCTATCCTACGGCAAGTGCCTATGCGCGTCTGAAAGGAATGGCTGACGAACTGGGTGTACCGAGCGATATAACCGTGCTAGATTCGGAGATTCCACCGAGATACAAGGATCGTCCGGGACTTGCTCATCTGGAGGCTGGTTTCGACCGCCGAATTCGGTGGAAAAGTGATGGCCGTGATTCCGGAATCCGACTGGTTGCAGCGGAGAACCGTCGAGCTGAGATGGAGGGAGCACTGCGTGAGATGCGGCGCCTGGCGCAAAACGAAGGTGCGCGTTATCGGGATATGGCGGTACTTGTTCGTCAGTTGGATACCTACGCTGATATAGCTGAACCGTTATTCAGGGATTATGACGTACCCGTCTTTCTGGACCGCAGAAGAAATGAACTTCATCATCCATTATCCGAGTTTATCCGTTCCGCACTTGATATTGTTCGGCGCCACTGGCGTTACGAGGATGTATTTCGCTGTGTCAAAACGGATCTGTTGCTTCCGCGTGATGGTTCCATCACCCGTGAAGATATGGACCAGCTTGAGAATTATGTACTGGCCTGTGGTATTCATGGATATCGCTGGACTGACGGCAAACCGTGGAAGTATGTTCCTAGCTTATCACTGGAAGATAACGGTCAGGATGGCCGTAGTCGAGGACGGGACCAGATGCTTTCTTTAATGGAGAACTGCCGAACGGTCATTACAGATTCCTTGGGTGTTTTTGAGAAACGGATGAAAAAGGCAAAGACAGCCAAAGCTCAATGCGAGGCATTATACAGACTGCTGGAAGATGCCGAAATCCCCTGGAAGTTGGAACACATGTCTGCTGAAGCTAAGGCTCAGGGTGACCCCGAACGGTCGAGAGAACATCGGCAGATGTGGGGAGCTGTCCTGGATTTATTGGATCAGATGGTAGATATGATGGGGAATGAACGGCTGGATATCACGCTGTTTGCCGGGATGATTGAGACCGGATTGACCGAACTGAAACTGGGTCTGGTACCACCAGCACTGGATCAGGTATTGGTTGGTTCGATGGACCGTACACGTCTCCAGGACATCAAATATGTATTTATCCTTGGTGCAGTTGATGGTGAGTTGCCCGCCGTACCTCAGGATGATGGTGTATTAACAGAGCTGGAAAGATCGTTGCTGACAGAAAGAGGCGTGGCGCTTGGACCAGGTGCAACGAGGCAAATGCTGGACGAACGTTTTCTGATCTACACGGCACTTACAGCGGCAAGCAGCCAGTTATGGCTGAGTTACCCGGTTGCTGATGATGAGGGGAAAACACTGCTTCCTTCCGAGATTGTCCGCCATGTACGGAAAATGTTTGGTCTGCAAGAACAGCCATTGCTCGCTCAACCGCCGGTTGCGAACTCGGAAGAAGCGCATTGGTCCTATGTCACCCACCCAGGACAGAGTCTGTCTACGCTCATTGGACAATTGCGCAAATGGCGCCGCGGAGAAGACATCCCTGAAATGTGGTGGGCGGTCTACAATTGGCATGTATCTCGGGAGACAAGCAGACCTCAGCTGGAGCGGTTGATGGGATCGATCTTTTATCGTAATCGGGCATTGCCACTACGGACAGCCACAAGTCGCAGACTGTATGGCACAGAGGTAAGGACGAGTGTTTCGCGTATGGAGCGGTTCGTTGCTTGTCCGTTCTCCCATTTTGCTTCACACGGGCTGCGCCTCAAAGAACGGCAATTGTACCGCCTGCAGGCTCCTGATATCGGACAACTGTTTCATGCAGCACTAAGCCAGCTGGCTATGCGGTTGCGTGAAGAAAATCGTAGTTGGGGCAGCTTGACCCCAGACCAATGCCGCCAGGAAGCCGAGCAGACCGTGGAGCAGATTGCACCACAGCTGCAAGGGGAAATTTTGCTAAGCACCAAGCGATACGGTTATATTTTCCGCAAATTGAAGGACATTGTTAGTCGTGCATCCGTTATTCTTGGTGAACAGTCCAGACGTGGAAGTTTTGAACCAATTGGGTTGGAGCTTGATTTTGGACCGGATAAACCGCTCCCCCCTCTCCGTTTTGAACTGGAGAACGGCTGTGTGATGGAAATTGTGGGTCGTATTGACCGTGTAGATGTCGCAGAAGGAGAGAATGGTCTGCTCCTGCGTGTCATTGACTATAAATCAAGTCAGACGGACCTCAAGCTTCATGAAGTGTACTATGGTCTGTCGTTGCAGATGCTCACCTATCTGGAGGTGCTGCTTAGTGCTGCCGAGGAATGGCTTGGGGAAACGGCGATGCCGGGAGGAACGTTGTATTTCCATGTGCATAACCCGCTGTTGCAATCTGCAAACGGGATGACATCGGAACAGGCCGGACAAGAACTGCTGAAACGGTTCAAAATGAAAGGTTTGCTGCTGGCGGATCGGGACGCAATCGCTCAAATGGACAACACCCTGGATAAGGGGTATTCAGCTATTATTCCAGTTGCCCTTAAGGCGGACGGAAGCTTTTATAGCAGTGCCGCTGTAGCCACACCAGAGCAATGGGATACGCTGCTTGCTTCGGTTCGCAGTAATATCCGCGAGATTGGAACCCGAATTACGGATGGGGATGTAGCCATCGAGCCTTATCGTATTCAGCAGGAAGTGGCGTGCACATTCTGTCCGTATAAGCCTGTATGTCAGTTTGATGAGAATATAGAAGGAAATGAATACAAACTGTTGTCCAAACCGGGCAAACAGCAAATCTGGGATATGTTATCTCACACCAAGGGAGGGGAAACATCATGACGAATATGCCAAAACCGGAGGGTAGCTTCTGGAGTGATGACCAGTGGAGTGCCATCTCGGAAAGCGGAGAAGACATCCTTGTTGCCGCAGCGGCGGGATCAGGCAAGACAGCCGTACTGGTTGAACGAATTATTCGCAAGATCGCAGATCCCTCCCAAGGATACAGTGTGGATCGTTTGCTTGTAGCTACATTTACCAAAGCCGCCGCCGCCGAGATGAAACAACGGATTCGGGAAGCGTTGGAACGTGCGCTTGAAGAACAGCCTGGAGAAGAGCATCTGCGTAAGCAGCTGTCGTTGCTTGGACGGGCATCTATTACAACGCTACATTCATTCTGTATGGAAGTCATTCGCCGTTACTATCAGCAAATTCCGTTGAACCCGGCTTTCCGTATCCTGAATGAAAACGAAGCGGAAATCATGCGCCAGGAACTACTCGAAGAACTATTTGAGGAAAAGTATGGCGAAGAAGATGAAGGTAGTACATTCCGCGAATTGGTGGACTGGTTCAGTGGAGAACGAAATGATGATGCCATGCATCGACTGGTGCAACGATTATATGATTTCTCCCGCAGTCATTCCTGGCCGGATCATTGGCTCTCCGAGATGGCATCCGCTTTTCAGGTGGAAAGTGTAGAGGCGCTTGGACATTCAGCATGGGTTCAGAGTATTTTGCGTGATGCGGCTCTTGCTTTAAGTGGTGCGGCAGGACTGCTTCGTCAAGGCATCCATATTTCCATGCAGCCTGAAGGTCCGGCACCTTATGCAGATACGTTAAAAGAAGACCTGGTGATGGTAGAAGAGCTATTGTCTGCGGTCCAGGTTATGCCATGGGAGAGGTTGCCTGAAGTGTTTCAACCCGCTGCATTTGGCAAACTGAAACCCTGCAAAAAAGATCAGACGGACCCGGCTTTACAGGATCAGGTGAAGGAACTTCGGGAGGCTGCGAAAAAGGCAGTTACCGACCTGAAAGGCTCACTTTTCGGAAGAACTGCGTTTTCGTTCTGGCAGGAGCTGGAGCAGGCGGCACCACTCATGCAGGAGTTGTCAAGGTTGGTTAGTACATTTGGAGAACGTTATCGACAGGCCAAACAGGAACGTGGGCAAGTTGACTTCAGTGATCTGGAGCATTATTGCCTTCACATTTTGCGACATGAGGATTCAACGCCTGAACTGTCAATGCCTTCTGATGCGGCTATGGAGTACCGTTCGCGATTTGATGAAGTGTTGCTTGATGAATATCAGGACACCAATACAGTTCAGGAAGATATCGTGAGACTGATCTCCAGAGAAAACCCGGGTAACCGATTCATGGTAGGTGATGTCAAACAGAGTATCTACCGTTTCCGGTTGGCTGAGCCAGGTCTGTTTATGAACAAGTATCGTCAATATGGAGCGAGCACACGTGAGGACGGAATGGTGGGAAATCATCTGAGTCGTACAGGTCAACGTATTGATCTTGCGCGGAATTTCCGCAGTCGAGCAGAAGTTGTGCATTCGGTCAATATGATATTCCGGCAACTCATGAACGAAGGTGTGGCAGAGATTGCTTACGATGAACGAGCTCAACTGGCATACGGGGCTACGTTCCCGTCAGAAACGCTTGGTGATGAGGCTTATACACCTGAAATCATGCTGATCGATCGTCAGGGTGGTGGTCCTGATCTGACAGAGAGTACGGATGAGAATGGGGATGCATCGGTCTCCGCAGAACTGGAGAGTGCCGAACTTGAGACGGCCCAGTTGGAAGCACGGGCGATCGCAAGGCGTATTCGTGAGATGGTTGGGGATACAGACAAACCTGCCCTCCATGTATATGACAAAGCCCTGCAAACGATGCGCCCGGCACGTTACGGTGACATGGTCATTTTGCTGCGTTCAACCTTGATGTGGGCCCCGCTCATGATTGAGGAATTCAGACAGCAGGGAATTCCTGCTGGAGGAGAACAGAGCAAGGGTTATTTTCAGGCTACAGAAGTGGAAATCATGATGTCTCTGCTTCAGCTTGTTGATAATCCAAGACAGGATATTCCGCTCGCTTCCGTGCTTCGTTCCCCGATTGTCGGACTGGATGAAGAGGAACTGGCACAGATTCGGCTTGGTGACAAAAGACAGTCATTCTATGATGCGGTTATATCGGCTGCTGGAGAGTGGAGCGATTCCTCCACTAATGCTGTACAACAATCCCGGCAGGATAATCATCCTGATACCAATATCGTCCAGTTGCAGTGGCCGGAAGCCTGGTCAGAGATGGAACAGGGACAGCGGGAGACAGCAGCTTCAGTCGAGGCAGAAATCCTGGATGATGTCTATGAATCCGATGTGCCTACATTGCATACAGATGGAATGCAAGATGCTGGTGTTGCGGGACATGCAAGTGAGGATTTGGGCATAACGGAGATCTCAGGCTCGGAGTTACAGCAAAAGTTAATTCGCTTTATGCGTCAATTGGAGCAGTGGAGACTTGAGGCAAGACAAGGCAGTTTAAGTGAACTGATCTGGCGTATGTATCGGGAAACCGGGTATTTAGACTGGGTTGGTGGTCTTCCCGGAGGACTGCAACGTCAAAGTAATCTTAAGGCATTGTATGATCGCGCACGACAATATGAGGAATCAACTGCAAATCGCGGTTTGTTCCGTTTCCTGACCTATGTCTCAAGATTGCGGGAAAACGGGGGAGACCTCGGGACTGTAGCAGGTAGTTCTGGTGAGCAGGACAACGCCGTACGGATCATGACGATTCACCGGAGTAAGGGTTTGGAGTTTCCGATTGTCTTTGTCGGTGGCATATCCAAGATGTTTAATCAGCAGGATCTGAACGCACCGTTTTTAATGCATAAGGAACTGGGATTTGGCCCGAGGTTTGTGGATCGTGAGAACCGGGTTGCCTATCCTACACTAGCCAATCTGGCGATTCGTCGTCGTGCGCAATTTGAACTGCTTGCTGAAGAGATGCGTGTGCTGTATGTTGCGTTGACCCGTCCCAAAGAGAAAATGGTTTTGCTAGGTACTGTAAAAGATGCCTCGAAAAAAGCGCTGGCGTGGTCTCAGGTCAAAGATAGCCCTGAATTGGCATTGCCAGACTATTTGCTGGCTGCTGGACGGAGTTACCTGGACTGGATTGGACCATCCCTGATGAGACATCCAGATGCGGCTGTTCTGCGTGAACTTGCTGGAAGCAATGATTCGTTCTCAGCCTGTCTTGCAGATGATCAATCACGCTGGGCGATTTCTATTATTTCCGCCGATCAGGTATCCCGTGATCATGTAGTGGATCAGACACACGGAGAAGAAGACGTGATGACTGAGGTACGGAAAGAACGAATTGCTGCACTACAAGCGGTTCAGCCTGTGAAGTTGGTTCCATCCTCAACAGTAGAAGAGTTGACGAAGAGTGCACAAGATACGGCTAACCAAAACATTGAAGATGCAGGTACAGATACAGTAGCCCTTCAAGAAGAAGAGACACGGCTGATTCGCGAAGTTGATCAACGGCTTTCGTGGACATATCCCTATGAAGCAGCAACTCAGGTGGCAGCCAGTACATCTGTCACGGAGTTGAAAACGTTACTTGCGATGCAGGATATCCACTCGGTAGAGGTCATGGAGGAACTGGGAGAGCAGTCCGCGGCGGCATTATTGGATTACAACACGCCAGGAATCAATCACACCAAAGATGAAGCAAGCCATGTACTACGTGGCATATCCAGTGAATTGAACGAGCATGAGACTGGATCAGGGTTAGATTCAAACGGTAAAGTGAACGTTCAGGATGCGGGATCTGCGGGTACGTCTTTCAAAATGCATCTGCGTCGTCCCAAATTTATGGGAGAGAAACAACTGACAGGAGCAGAACGGGGGAACGTGTATCATACGTTGATGCAGCATCTTCCTATAGATGGAACAGCCATTAATTCACAACTTATTGAGCAGACCATTCAGCGATTGGTGGAGCTCCAAATTTTGCTGTCCCATCACGCGGAGGTTATCGAACCGGAAGAGCTGGTCGGATTTTTCGATACAGAACCAGGGAAAGAGCTGTTGCGTGCAGCTTGGGTGAAACGGGAGATTCCGTTTGTGTATGGACTTCCAGCACATCAGTCCCCTGCGGAGTGGTTACATGAACGGGCAGCGAACTCAGATATGCTTAAGATAAATGAAGATAGCAAACTGCAAGCATCAATTGAAGATGAAACCGTGCTTGTACAGGGGATTATCGATTGTCTGTATGAGGTGGACGGTGAGCTTGTCTTGCTTGATTACAAGACGGATCGGGTGTTGGAGCATCGTGGTGGTTTGGATGAACTCACCAAAAATTATAGCTTCCAGCTGGATCTGTATGGACGGGCTATCGAAGATATATTAGGTCGGAAAGTTGACCGGAAATGGCTGTACTTTTTTGATGGTGGACATGCAGTGAAATTGTAAAAGAACTGGATCGGAATTTAAAACTATGGATTTCATATGGGAGAGGGGTGGAACGGACGATGCGTATTTTGCATACAGGGGACTGGCATTTGGGAAAAACGTTGGAAGGACGAAGCCGACTGCGTGAACAGGAAGATTTCGTTGATGAACTCGTCAGGGTGGCTGATGAGCAGCAGGCGGATGCCATATTGATGGCCGGAGATGTGTATGATTCGGTGAATCCTCCCGCAGCGGCGGAACAGCTTTTTTATGAAGCAGCAGCGCGTCTGACGGAGCATGGAAGACCTCTTGTGGTGATTGCAGGGAATCATGATCAGCCAGAGCGTGTAGCTTCTGTAACGCCACTTGTGAACAGACAGGGCATTACACTCGTAGGGATGCCTACTTCAGAAGCGGTGACCATCTATGCAAAGCGAACCGGAGAGACTGGACAGATTGCGGCATTACCTTATCCTTCTGAAGCCAGATTGAATGAATTGCTGACAACGGATGGGGACGAAAATGTACTTCGTCAGGCATACAGTCAACGGGTGGGGATGTTAATGCAGCGGTTGGCAGCTTCTTTTCGCCCGGATACCGTGAACTTGGCCATGAGCCATATCTATGTGCTCGGCGGACTTGAGAGTGATTCGGAACGTCCGATTCAGATCGGTGGGGCTTACACGGTGGACCCTTCGTCTTTATCGATTGGTGCGCAATACACGGCGCTCGGACATCTTCATCGTGCACAGGCTGTCAAAGGAGACGGTGTGATTCGATATAGCGGTTCTCCCCTGGCCTACAGCTTTTCCGAAGCGGGGCAGAGTAAGTCTGTCACGATGGTTGATCTGGCACCGGGTGGAGCAGCACAGGTGGAGGAAGTTTTGTTAACGTCCGGGCGTCCGCTTGTTCGTTGGCAGGCGCGTGGTGGTCTGGCTGAGGTATATCGCTGGCTGGACGAGGGACGTGATCCGCAGGCTTTTATCGACATGGAAGTGTGGCTGGACGAGGCGATGTCTCTGAAGGAGATTCAGCAGCTGCGAAAATCACATGAAGGTATCATCCATATTCGCCCGGTGTATCCCGAGATGGCTGCAGCAGGACTTTTGGAGCAACGATCCGAGTTACCTGTACATGAACTGTTCCGTAAGTTCTATCAGCGTCAGACCGGTGGCGCACAACCGGAAGACAGTCTGGTACAGCTTTTCCTGGAACTTGTCGATGAAGATGAGCCGGGTGTGCGTGAGGAGGTTGAGGAAAGATGAAGCCGATTCTATTAAAAGTTGCCGGACTGCAAAGTTATCGGGAGATGCAGGAGATTGATTTTACCGTGCTGACAGAGACGGGGCTATTCGGTATTTTCGGTCCAACGGGTAGTGGTAAATCTTCCTTGCTCGATGCCATCACACTCGCCATGTACGGAAAAGTGGAACGCGCTGTGAACGGGACGCAAGGCATTATGAATCATGCAGAGGATTCGTTGTCGGTTGCTTTTACATTTGAACTGATGTCGGCGGAAGGCACTCGAAGGTTCCGGGTAGAACGACGTTTCAAACGAAATAATGAAGTGTCGGTGAGTAACACGATCAGCAAATTCATAGAGACGGTGAATGGCGAAGAACAGGTACTTGCCGACAAATTGGCAGATGTTAATCGCTGCGTTGAAGATGTGATCGGTTTGAAGATGGATGATTTTACACGGGCAGTGGTGCTTCCGCAAGGAAAGTTTGCCGAGTTTTTGTCACTCAAAGGCAGTGAACGTCGCCAGATGCTGCAACGATTATTCCATCTGGAGAAGTATGGGGACCAGTTGGCCATCAAATTAAGTCGGCGGGTCAAGGATAATGATATGGTTCACCAATCTCTTGCTGCGGAACAACAGGGACTGGGCAATGCCAGCAAGGAGACGCTGGAAGAAACGAAACGTCTTCTTCAAGCCGCTGTTCAGCAGTCTGAATTGTCCCGCAAAGCGCTGGATGAAGCTGCTAAGGAAGCTGAACAACTGGGTAAAATCCGTGAGTTAAGTAACGAACGGCAGGCCCGTACAGATGAACAGCAGAAGCTGAAAGCTCTGGAACCACAGGTAGAGGCAGACGAACAACGGCTGAAACAATCTGTTGCGGCAGATGCAATACTTCCTGCTTTGCAGACGGTTCGAGATGCTATGGCTTCACAGAAGCAACGGCAGGCTGCGGCAGAGACAGCTCATCAGCAAGCGTTGGAACATGAGCGTCTGGCTGTTCAGGAAGCGGAGAAGGCTGAGACGGCACGCAAGCAAATGACTGAGGAAGAACCGAAACTTTTGCTGCGACTGGAGCAACTCGAACAAGCAAAAGAGCTGCAACGGGAACGGGACGGGCTTCAGGCCGATTGCTCGCGCCTCGCGCAGCTTCTGGAACAGGGGCAGGGCGAACAGACTGCGTTGGGACAGCAACTTGAGAAAGAAAAGGAGCTGCAGCAGCGTGGGCGCAAACGGCGTGAGGAACTACAGGAGAGCCTCAAGCCAAATGAAGTGAAGTCAGAGGAACGCAGGCAACTTCAGGCTGCGCTTGAACTGAAACATCGTGTGGATACTGCTGCGGAGCAATTGCAGCAAAACAAAGCTGACATGCAAGCCTATAAGCAGTCGGCAGAACAGGGAGCCGGCAAGCTGAAGACGGCGGCTGAGGAAGAAAAACGCCTGAGTGATCAGCGTCAGCATCTGGTAGAACAGGCGTCAGCAGGTCTTGAGGCCTTGCTTGCCTGTGAGCAGGATATTAGCCGCGAACAGAGCCTGCTGGCCCTTGCGGAGGAACAGCTGCGTGGCACGATGCGGGAGCAGGAGCTGCACCGGCTGTCCTCCGCCTTGCGCGCCGAGCTGCGTGACGGCGAGCCATGCCCGGTGTGCGGCTCGCCGCATCACCCGCTCCCGGCTGCGCCGCCGGGAGAAGGTCCGCACGCAGCCGATGCGGACCTGGAACTGCTGCGCAGCCTGCACGCGGAGCTGCAGGAGCTGCGCTTTGGGCTGCGCCAGCAGCTGCACGAACGTGGCAGCCTGCTGACGCAGCTTGGCGCTGCGGCCGGCGAAGCTCCGGCTGCAGCCGAGGCCGCGCCTGCGGCAGCGGAGCCCGAGCCCGCCGGGGCGCCCGAACACGGGCGCTCCCCGGCAGGCTGGGCATCGCGTGCCGCTACGCTGCGCGAAGCCGCGCAGGCGCTGGCTGGCGCAGCAGCGCCGCTCCAGGCCGAAGCCGCCGCGTTGCAGCAGGCGGCTGTGGGCGCGCAGCAGCGCCGCATGGAAGCGGCAGCTGCGCAGGAGGCCGGCCGTGCCGGGCTCGCCCAGGCGGAGCGCAAGCTGGCCGAGAGCGAGGCTGCAGCGACTGCCTTGCAGGGCCGCTGGGCCACGGAACTGCCGGGCATCGCTCAGGAGGAGGCCAAGGCCCTCTATCAGACGATGCAGGAGCGCGATGCGCGCGCCGAAGACATCAAGGAACGTCTGAACAAAAGCGTAACGTTCCTTGAGGAAAAAGATCAGATCATCCAATCTCTCCAGCAGAAGCTGGTAGAATTGGACAAACAACTGATCCAGTGGCAAACGCAGTGGCAGGGCAATAGCAAACAGCTGGCCGAGAAGGAGGAACGCTTGCGCCAGTGGGTCGGGGAGCAGCGGGTAGAAGATCTGATTGCTGCGGCTCAGGCTCGTCTGGATGGACTGCGGAAAGCAGCTGCGGACTCGGCACAGCGCTTCAAAGAAGCGGACACGCTGAAACAGGAGTCAGCCAAGAAAGACGTCATGGCTCAGCAGGCAGCTGTCTCGGCCGCAGAACATTTGCAACAGGCACAGGAACGCTGGCGGCAATTGCTGGAACTATCCCCGTTTGACTCGGATGATGCTGTTGTATCCGCGGCGATTCCTTCCCAGGAAGCGGAACGACTGGCAGGGGAGATTCAGCAGCACCGTGAACGTGAGCGTGAACTGGCATCCCAATTGCGTGAACTGGAACAAAAGCTGGGTGGTGCTGTCGTATCTGAGGAACAGTGGTTAGCCTGCACCGAACGTTTGCAGCAGGTCCGAATTGAGGACGAGGCTGCCCTTCGTGCCAAAGCACGCGCAGAACGTGATCTGGAGGATGTGGAGCAGCGACATGTTCGCTGGACCGAACTGGAGAACAAGCGGGTGGAGGTAAGCCGTCAAGGCGAACTGCTCAGCAAACTGCAAACAGCGTTCAGAGGCAATGCTTTTGTCGAGTATATTGCCGAAGAACAACTGATGCAGGTTAGTCATGCGGCATCTCAGCGTCTGCGTTTCTTGACCAAACAGCGTTATTCACTGGAGGTGGATTCCGGTGGCGGTTTTGTGATTTGTGATGATGCCAACGGGGGAGTCAAACGACCGGTATCAACGTTGTCAGGTGGCGAGACGTTTTTGACTTCGTTGTCACTGGCCTTGGCACTGTCAGCCCAGATTCAACTGCGAGGTCAGTACCCACTTCAATTCTTCTTCCTGGATGAAGGGTTTGGTACACTTGACCCTGAGCTGTTGGATACCGTCATTACGTCTCTGGAAAAATTGCATGACGACCGTTTGGCTGTCGGTGTAATCAGTCACGTGCCTGAACTGCGCGCACGCTTGCCGCGCAAGCTTGTGGTGATCCCGGCAGGTGAGGCTGGAAACGGCTCACGTGTGGTCTTGGAGACCCTATAGAGGGAAACGTGTATGATGTATATCCGCTTATAATCCGGGCTTGGACCAGAATGCTGAAAATATAGTGCGGATGTTTGTCTGTTTGAAGACGCGATCTGTTACCGCTTGAACGGCAGGACGTGGAGAAAAGAGGGAAGCATTACACTTCTCTCTACCCAAGTCCCAGCAATATAAATGATATAAGCTCTTTTAGTCCCAGTAACTGAATATTACCGAATATGATTATTGTAAAAATATTTCTTTTCTTGCTTTTATAACATAGCGGAGTGAGTTACATCACAGATACAGGTTCATCCCGCTGTTATACTACAGTTAAGCCGACAAACTTTATTTAAGTACCCCGGCGGACATCTGATCAGGACGTTTCCTGAATAGATGTCCGCGCAGCAGACTTCCAAGGAAGCCGCTCACGGGGTGCTTCTTTTTTTGTGTTTTCCCGTCGGTAGTGTCAATTCGCCCAGTTCTGAATACCATGAAAAGGTGATCAAGAGCAGAATCAGGGAGGCGTTGGCAAGTGGAAAAGGTGGAAGCGAAGAAATTATGCAAGGAACACATGCACCGTTATGTATGTGTACAGATGAATGACGGTATGCACTACGATGGCATTATGGAAAATGTGGATGACGAAATGATCTACCTGGCTGTTCCCGTTGGACCGGAAGCCATGGTGAATCATGCGAATTGGGCTCCAAATGCAATGCCGGGAGCGAACTATCCGATAGGTCATACTCGCGGATTTTATCCAGGATACGGGTACCCTACTCCTTATCCGTATTATGGTTATGGACGTAGACGTTTTAACCGACTGGTGCTCCCGTTATTTGCGCTTACAGCGTTAACCCTTTTACCGTACTATTGAAATTAGAAAAAACAGTCATAACTGCAAGTGACACATTCTTATGTACCCTATGGGCATCCTATGAAAATCTTGAAAATAACAAGCTGAGGATGGATGTTTTATTCAAGGTACCGTACATCATGAATAGGGAAGTCTTATCACATACGGAGTCTCAGCCTGATGTATCGCGACAGTCGTTGCAATACAACGGGCAACATACCGAACTTCCAAAAGGTCATGCCTGTGCAGAAGCGAACTTCTGTAAGGCATGATCTTTTTTTGAACCTAATTAGTGTAAGGTCGATGATGAACGGATGGCACATAGCGTGTATTTAAACCTGCTGAAAACAGAAGCTGGTCTGAACGTGTCCACAGCAGACGAGTACTGCATCCTGAATATGCGAGAACGTGCCTATGTGCGAGCAAACGATCAGGACACCGAAAATCTTTAATTCTCTATTGATAAAAAGCTTCACTTCGGGTGGGATCGATGCTGTCCTCTTGCCCGCGATTAGAAGAGCAGAGCATGATGTGAGCGCTGACGAATCTCAGGCATCTTATTCAAGGTTTTGAAGCGCCCGCAAAATTTTAAGGAATCAGATACACGTTATAACCGAATAAAGAGCCGCTTTCAGCATTTTTTTGAGGTTATTTCGGGAAATAACGTGCCTGCTGTTTCTTATAATTTCAAATGAGAGCCTGAACATCAAATAAGACGTCCTGTGTTCCTTAGAAAATCGTCAACTCCCCATTCACAAGTATCAGCCAGCGTGGACTTTATTCAAAATGTCCTTAACTTAATGCAGATTTCAAATCTTCAAGTAAATCTTCAACATCCTCGATCCCAACGGAGATCCGAATCAAACCATCCGTGATCCCCAATTCTTGCCGACGTTCATAAGGAATGGAGGCATGCGTCATTCGGGCAGGTACAGAGATTAAACTTTCCACCGCGCCAAGACTTTCAGCCAATGTGAAATAACGGACTTTGCTTAACACCTCACCTACTTTCTCGGCACTTCCTACATCAAAGGAAACCATACCGCCATATCCTCTCGCTTGCATGGAAGCGAGCTTGTGCTGCGGATGGTCGGGCAGTCCGGGATAATAAACTTTGCTCACTGTTGGATGATGATTCAGAAATGTCACAAGTTGCTCTGTATTGCGTTCTTGCGCTTCCATCCGCAATCCCAATGTTTTAATACCTCGCATTAACAGCCAGGAATCCATAGGTCCCAGGACTGCGCCGATTGCATTTTGAATAAAATGCAGATCTTCACCAAGTTGCTCGCTGTTGACAACCGCAAGTCCTGCCACGACATCACTATGACCACCGATATATTTCGTTGCAGAATGCAGTACAATATCTGCCCCCAGAGCCAGCGGGGTTTGCCAATAAGGCGTACTAAACGTGTTATCCACGATGAATAGTAATTCATGTTGTTTCGACCATTTCGCTACAGCAGCAATATTGGTGACCTTGAGTAACGGATTGGTTGGTGTTTCTACATAAATGGCCTTTGTATTGGATTGCAAAGCCTGCTCCAGTGCTTGTAGGGAGGTGGTATCTACAAAGGTAGACTCGATCCCCAGACGATTCAGCACCTTGGTGAAAATGCGATAGGTTCCGCCGTATACATCATCCGTTAGAATGACGTGATCTCCAGTTTTCAGCAGAGACAGTACAGCGTGAATTGCAGCCATGCCCGAACTAAAAGCAAAACCTCGAACGCCATCCTCCAGCTCTTTAATGATTTCTTCCAGCGCATGACGGGTAGGGTTGCCTGTTCGTGAATACTCGTATCCTTTGTGTACGCCAACCGATTCCTGCTCATACGTGCTTACTTGATAGATCGGTACACTCACTGCCCCAGTATGTGGATCACCAACAATTCCTGCATGAATCAGCTTTGTTTTGGGTCTCATTTCACTGTCCTCCATTATAGATATTTTGGCTTAAATACCGTTCGCTGCTATCCGGGAAAATAACGACGATATTACTTCCGGGAGCTGCGTGAACGGCTTCGTTTAATGCGGCTTGCATAGCTGCACCTGAGGAACTTCCTACCAGTAAGCCTTCCAACAAGGCTAGATCCTTGACCCGCTCAAAGGCATCTTCATCTGAGATCGTATGAATGGCATCAAAATAACTCACATCCATAAAAGAAGATAACGTTTCGACCCCTATTCCTTCTGTCCGATGTGGTCCCGATGGACCTCCTGCGAGAATCGAACCTTCGGGTTCTACGATACATGTTTTAATTAACGGGTTTTGCTCCTTCAAATAGCGAGACACTCCCATGAAAGTTCCGCCAGACCCGGCTCCGGCGACATATACATCCACCTGCCCGTTCAGATCACGCCAAATCTCAGGGCCCAGATGTTCATAATGTGCGAGTGGGTTATCCGCATTGGAGAACTGACCTGGAATATACGAACCTGGTATTTCTCTCGCGAGTGATTCCGCCTTGCGGATGGCACCAGTCATTCCTTCTGATGTGGGGGTGTTCACGACCGTAGCACCTAGTGCTTTCATCAATTGCTGCTTCTCGACGCTGAACTTCTGAGGTACAGTGAAAATGACATTTAAATGCAGGCCTACAGCCGCCATTGCAAGACCAATTCCTGTATTACCTGCGGTAGCTTCAATCACCGTTCCACCTGGCTTAAGATCTCCTCGTGCCAAGGCCTGCTCCAATAAAAACTTGCCGATCCGGTCTTTCACACTTCCTCCAGGATTCATGAATTCCAGTTTGGCGAATAGACGGATTCCTTCCGGTAATGGATAACGAGTTAATTCAAGCAGAGGCGTATTACCTATAAGTTCCTGTACATGTTGATAAACGGTCAAATTAACCAATCTCCTTTTTGCGTTCATTAACTATACATATTTGTTTACTCGGGAAAAGTGCGTGATAAAACCATATTTCGTTAAAATGGTCTGTAATACATCCATTGTTGTATAGTATTCGGCTCGATGATAGATGGAGAGTTGCCCTAGATTACCTGGTTATGTGCCTAGAGATTGGACGTGGGTTTTTACTTCAAGTATGATAGAAGGGAATACATACATTGGAATACAAAGGAGGGTATGAACTATGGATTGCTTATTTTGCAAAATTGTAGAGGGCACCATTCCCTCCAATAAAGTACTGGAGAATGACCATGTTATCGTGTTTCATGACATCCAGCCCGCTGCACCGACACATGTGCTCGTCATTCCGAAGAAACATATTGCTTCGATGAATGAAGTTACCGCAGAAGATCTGCCTCTGATCGGTGAGATTCATCTGGCTGCTCAAGAAGCGGCCAAGCGCCTTGGTGTGGAGGAAACAGGATATCGCTTGATCAACAATTGTGGTAAGGATGGAGAACAAACCGTTCATCATCTGCATTACCATTTGTTGGGTGGTACCAGGCTTGGCGTGTTAACAAGTCTGTCCGATTCTCACAAATAAACGAGCTGATGGGTACTACTATTGAGGATTTAGTCATATGCATTAAATCCATGAATGTGTGACCAAATGCTTATATAATGAATCCATTTCATAATACCTTTGAGTTATGAAATGGATTCAAATAAGTGATCATTACATTGAGGTTGACACCTTTATTATCTTTCGCCTATAATGTAAGATGATGAACCGTGTTATTGCTCTTGGACGGTCTGGTCGGAGGGAGGGAAAACTGGTGTCTGAAACTAAAGTTCGCAAAAACGAGACTATTGATGCTGCACTTCGTCGTTTTAAACGCTCCATCGCTAAAGATGGCGTATTGGCTGAGGTGAAGAAACGTAAGCATTATGAGAAGCCAAGCGTAAAGCGCAAGAAAAAGTCCGAGGCTGCTCGTAAGAGAAAGTTTTAGGAGGATTTTAACTACATGAATCTTAGCGAACGATTGAACGAAGATATGAAGCAAGCGATGAAGAGTAAGGACAAGTTCAGACTCTCCAACATTCGGTTGATTCGTTCGACGATCAAGAATCTTGAAATAGATTTGAAAAGAGATTTGGATGACAACGAAGTGCTTGATATCCTGAGTCGTGAAATCAAACAGCGCAAAGATGCCCTCCAAGAATTTGACAAAGCGGGCCGTGAAGATCTCGCGGCAAATGCAAAAGCGGAAATTGAAGTACTCATCCAGTACCTTCCCACACAGCTTACCGAAGAAGAAATTAAAGTTATTGTACAGCAGACCATCCAGGAAACCGGTGCTTCTTCGAAAGCCGAGATGGGGAAAGTCATGGCGGCCCTTATGCCGAAAGTTAAAGGTAAAGCGGACGGCAAACTGGTAAATCAAGCAGTTCAACAATTTCTGCAATAAAGCAAATCAATAAACACCTTCTGACTTGTCAGGAGGTGTTTTTTCCATTTATCAGAGGGCATGATGTCCTTGCGAAATAAAAATTTCTTTTTAATGGTTAATATATATTATTATGGATTCATATTCTTGCAATTGATCAAGTTTTCAAATATAATTTTAAGATTTTGAAACGAAATGTTGCATTGCACGTAATAAATACCATAAGCTGGACAGTATAACATTAATGGAAAAGGGGGGACTATTGTGAAGGGAAAGCGCCGGAAGAAGCTTACGGGGCCATTGATGCTCTTAATGCTGCTGACGCTGTTGCTTCCTGTCTGGATTGGATCACCGTCAGCGCATGCAGCTGAGAAGAGTGGCGCCGTATATATTATTCCGGTTGATAAACCAATCGAGCAGGGGCTTGGCAAGTTCATGGAACGCGGGTTCAAGGAAGCAGAAAAGATGAACGCTGGCCTGATCGTTCTTGATATCAATACGCCGGGAGGCCGTGTCGACACTGCAGAAGCATTGGGTACCCTGATCAAGGACAGTCCGATTGAGACTGTTGCATTTGTCCGTGGAGATGCTGCTTCAGCCGGGAGTTTCCTGGCTCTGAATGCAGATAAGATCGTAATGTCACCAGGTAGTATGATTGGTGCGGCAGCAATGGTGGACAGTACGGGTAAACATGTTGATGATCCAAAGCTTGTTGCATTCTGGAAAAGTAAAATGCAGGGAGCGGCTGAAATCAGTGGCCGTGACAGCAAGATTGCAGCTGGAATGACGGATGTTAACATGGTCGTGGAAATGCCGGAGATCAATAAAACCAAGCAAAAAGGTGAAATTATTGCTCTCTCGGCTGAAGAAGCGCTGAAAGTTGGTTATGCCGACCACATCAGCAACACACCGGAAGAAGCGGCAGCTTGGCTCGGTTACAGTCAGGATGATGTATTTAAGGTTGAACGGACGACAGCGGAGAATATCTCCTCTTTTCTTACCAATCCGGTTGTCATGACTGTGTTATTGTTCCTCGGAATTGCGGGTGTGATCATTGAATTGATTGTTCCTGGTTTTGGAGTTCCTGGTATTGTAGGTATCGTGTGTTTCGTGTTGTATTTCTCGGGTAATTACATTGCGGGATTTGCCGGAGCAGAGACATGGGTGCTATTTACCGTCGGACTTATCATGATGATTCTGGAGATGTTTATTCCGAGCTTTGGTATTCTGGGGATTTTGGGATCAATTGCGCTTGTGGCGGGTGTTGTAAGGGCTGCTTATGATACTAGTGATGCATTTGTATCTCTGGGTATCGCTTTTGGAGCAGCGCTGGTAGTCATTGCGATCATCTCAATTATCTTTAAAGATCGCGGGATATGGAATCGGTTTATATTGAGTGACAGCATGTCTGCGGATCGGGGTTATTCATCAGCTACGGAACGCAAAGAGTTGATTGGTCTGCAAGGAATTAGTCTGACACCGCTTCGTCCTTCTGGAACAGCGATGTTTGAAGGGGAACGAATTGACGTTGTTACCGACGGAGACTTCATTCCCATTGATACACCGATTATTGTGATTAAAGCGGAAGGTACCCGGATTGTGGTTCAGCAAGCTTTGCCGGTGTAACTCGCACTGTTGTCGAAGTGGATTAACCCTTCGGCAATGTACATAACCACTTCGCTGCTGCTAGCGAGGTGGTGCACTCTTTAATTTGGCAGCGGACTCATGAATGTCTTCTCTGACTGTATTTATTAAATTCAAATTGCAAATGGAGGAAATTAAACAATGGACACATCTACGATTACGATTTTGCTCATTGCGGTAGTAGGTATTATCGTATTGAGCGTATTCTTCAGCTTTTTCCCGGTTATGCTCTGGGTTTCAGCGATTGCATCCGGCGTACGAGTAAGTATTATTACATTGGTAGCGATGAGACTGAGACGTGTAACGCCTAGCCGTATCGTAAATCCGATGATTAAAGCAACTAAAGCGGGTCTTAAACTTTCAATGAACCAACTGGAGAGTCACTTCCTGGCCGGTGGTAACGTTGACCGTGTTGTAAACGCTCTGATTGCTGCACAACGTGCGAACATTCCACTCGAATTTGAACGTGCTGCTGCGATTGACCTCGCAGGTCGTGACGTATTACAAGCCGTACAAATGAGTGTTAACCCACGTGTTATCGAAACACCAATTGTCTCTGCGGTAGCCAAAGATGGTATCGAAGTTAAAGTTAGAGCACGGGTTACGGTTCGTGCCAATATTGACCGTCTCGTCGGTGGTGCTGGTGAAGAAACAATCATCGCCCGTGTCGGCGAAGGTATCGTAAGTACGAACGGTTCCTCCAATTCTCACAAAGACGTCCTGGAAAATCCGGATCTGATCTCTCGTACCGTATTGTCCAAAGGTCTGGATGCAGGCACTGCCTTTGAAATCCTGTCCATTGATATTGCGGACGTTGATGTAGGTAAGAACATTGGTGCCTTCTTGCAAACAGAGCAAGCAGAAGCTGACAAACGAATCGCTCAAGCAAAAGCGGAAGAGCGTCGTGCGATGGCCGTAGCCCAAGAGCAAGAGATGAAAGCACGCGTAGTGGAAATGAGAGCGCGCGTTGTTGAATCCGAATCCCAAGTACCTCTCGCAATGGCTGAGGCACTTCGTAACGGTAAAATCGGTGTGATGGATTATATGAACCTGAAGAACATTGAAGCGGATACTCAAATGCGTAACACATTGGGAAAACCTGGTGAAGGTTCGAATTCCAACGATCAGGGTGATTCCAAAAACGGAAGATAGGCGGTGAGTGCATATGGGCCTATTTGAATGGATTTTTGATAATCTGTATATTGTGGCCGTCATCGGTTTTGCACTCTTCTCCTTCTTGGGGAAAGCTGCCAAATCGGCTGATCCGAACAAAAAGCGTCCTGCCAACGGGATGCCTACGTTTGGAGGCAGTGGTGATTCAGGCCGGGATGAACGTTCAAGAGACAATTCATCTCCGCAGCAGTCTTCCGGACCTGCAGACGCCCGCTATGATGAACAGTATGACGATCGGTATGATGACGTGCAATATGAGAATCAGTATGATCAGCCATATTCGGAGCCTGCTGCATCTCCTCGCCCCGCAAGTGACTACAGAAGTGAGGGCACGATGAGTGCGATGGCAAATTCACTTGAGGAACAGATGAGAGGCATGGAAGAACAGCAGCGTTTGATCGAAGAACGCTTGAATCGCATCTCTTCTGCGAATAGGCCAGTTGTGTCTGATTCCAGTTGGGATGAGACCAGCACCGATGGATCGGGAGTGTCTCCGCTTCGTCCGGCGGACATTCGCACAGGTGTATTATGGGCAGAAGTACTGGGTTCCCCACGTTCCAAGCAACCGTTTGGTACAAGAGGGAAACTGTAAACAAGTTAAGTTGCTAGACGGAAATAGAGCCGTCTCTGGTGAGCATGAAGCCGCCGGAGACGGCTTTTTCTGTGTTCGATCCTTTTTTCTCAAGATTTGTCCCTAACACGCCCCGGAATTTTCATAAATTCATGAATCTGCGCATAAGTTGAACTGTAGAGGAAGGGGGAAGACCTTCGAATGACCCGGATCAGCCGCAAGCTGCGCAGATGGACCAGTGAAGTGTTGGATCTGCCGCAGGATGTGCTTTATGATATGCCACGGTTAACCCTGATCGGCAGTAAGCAACTGTATATAGAGAATCATCGCGGTGTCATCCATTTCACCCCGGATCGCATCGTGTTGGCTCTTTCCCAAGGCCAGTTAGAGATCAAAGGAACTGCCTTGGTGATACGTAACATTTTGCCGGATGAAGTAGCTGTTGAAGGAACGATTCTGGATATTCATATGAATGGAGTGGAGGGGAACGGATGAAGCAGCCCAGTCTGTACAAACTGCGGGGAGCAGTCCGAATCACGGTCACTGGGGGAGACATTGAAACATTGATCAACACGGTGGCAGAGCAGGGACTGGAAGTGTGGAACCTGCGTGCTCACGATGGACGCGTGGCAGAGATGAACATTCTGCTGCCGCATTTTTTCAAGTTGCGTCCTGTGTTGAAACGGACAGGCTGCAGGGTGAAAGTGACCCATCGCAGCGGTTTCCCCTTCTTTGCAGCTCGACTATTACGTAGGAAGTTCTTTCTAGGGGGAATGCTGTTTTTTGTGGCAGCTTTGTTTGCGTTGTCGTCTATGGTATGGAGTGTGGAGGTCAAGGGTAACGTCACCATTCCCACCGACGAGGTGCTTGCAGCAGCGAAGAAAGAGGGCATATATCCTTTGCAATGGGGGTTCCGTTTGCAAAGCCAAGACAAGCTCTCCAGGCAGCTTGCACTCGCTCTGCCGGATGTAACCTGGATTGGCGTGAGCAAAGAGGGGACAACCATTACCATTCAGATCGTAGAATCGGCGCAACCAAAGCGCGAGCCGTTACTGAACCCCAGACATCTGATCAGCAAGTCAGATGCTGTTGTCACTCAAATCTATGCGGAGCAGGGACGCCCTGTTGTTCAGAAGGACATGCGTGTCAAAAAGGGTCAGGTATTGATCTCGGGGATTCTCGGGGATGAGGAGAACACCAAAACCATTGTTGCCAAAGGCGAAGTTCGTGGTCTGGTATGGCGTGAGTATCAGATTGAGGTTCCGCTAGTGCAAAAACATAATACAATGACAGGTGAGAGCAAAGAACGTTTTTACATGGTGCTGGGGAATTGGGCGATCCAACTGTGGGGATACGGAAGTACACCGTTCAGTTCATTTGATACTGAGAGTAATCATAGACCATTGACGTGGCGATCCTTTACACTTCCCATGGGTTGGCTGACAGAGAAAGATTTGGAGACCCGAGAGCATGAGCAACAACAGACGATAGAATGGGCCAGAACGAAAGGATTGGAAGGAGCAAGAAACGATATTATCGCCAAAAACGGCAAAGGAACGAAAATTATAAGTGAAAAAATTTTGCATGAGAAGAAAGAGAATGGTAAAGTTTATATGAAAGTCTTATTTGAAGTAGAAGAAAGCATTGCGGAAGAACTTCCGCTAGTCCATAGTCAAGGAGAATGAGGATATTTGTCAGAGCAAACACGCAGCATACAAATCTCCCTCCAGAGTGCGGGAGAGGGCCAATCTCTTTTTGGACCCCAAGATACTTTTCTTAAACTGATTGAATCCGAGATTCCCGCCCAGATTGCATCCCGTGAAGCGGAGATTGTAATTTTTGGCAACGTACAGCAGGTGGAATCGCTTGAACAATTATTTGATGTGTTACTGCAATTGATACGCAATGGATATGTGTTAACCGAGAGAGATGTGAAGTATGCGATTGAACTTGCCAAGGATATGCGGGCAGACCAGCTATTGGATCTGTTCAAGGGTGAGATTACGACGACATACCGAGGTAAACCAATCCGTGTTAAAACCATTGGACAGAAGCACTATGTAACTACAATTAAAAAACGTGATATTGTATTTGGCATTGGTCCTGCCGGTACGGGTAAAACCTACCTTGCTGTTGTACTGGCTGTTGCGGCAATTAAAGAAGGCAGCGTCAAACGTATTGTACTCACACGGCCTGCTGTTGAAGCAGGAGAGAGTCTTGGGTTTTTGCCGGGTGATCTTCAGGAAAAGGTAGACCCGTATTTGAGACCGCTGTACGATGCCCTGTATGACGTTATGGGACAGGAACAGACCGCGAAGGCACTGGAGCGAGGGTTAATCGAAATCGCGCCACTCGCCTACATGCGGGGGCGTACGCTGGATGACTCCTTCATCATTCTGGATGAAGCACAGAACACAACGCCGGAACAGATGAAGATGTTTCTAACCCGTCTTGGTTTTGGCTCCAAAATGGTCATCACCGGAGACGTGACACAGATTGATTTACCGCGTGGTAAGAAATCCGGGCTTGTGGAAGCGAATACGATCTTGAATGAAGTTAACGAGATTGGATTTGTCTATTTTGCCGAGCAAGATGTTGTACGGCATTCTCTTGTCCAGAAAATTATCGTGGCTTACAACCACGCCGCAGAAAATCAAGCATAGAAAGGGATTGTCTAAAGTGACCTCGAAGGAACCGTCAAAAGGCAAATCTTTTCAGAATAAGGCTACAGGATGGAAGTATAGCGTGTGGGCACGCTATCTTCTGTTTTTGTTTCTGGTGATTCTTTTCTACGTGAGTCTGGCTTCCAAGCTGCTCCCTGAGCGCTATGATATTCAGGAAGGGACACGGAGTGAAGTGGACATTGCTGCGCCCATGCAGATTCCGAATAACAAGGCCACGCTCAAAGCACAGGAAGAAGCTGCTGAACGGGTACAGCCGATATTTCAGATTGTCCAGTTGCGAAACGAAAATTTGATGACTACCCTGCTTGATCGTGTAGATCGATTAAATCAGGATGATCAGATTTCAAGTCAGGACAAGATTGATATTTATCGGGATGAAATTCCGCAGCGCCAGAAGGACTTTGTGACCAACTATATCAATAATAATCGGAAAGCCGGTACATACTCCGAGACTCTACTGGAAGAGATCAGAAATGTGGTACAGGAGCAAAGCTACCGTATTCCCGAAGAAACCTACATCAAAATCTCGCGTCTGACATCGGATGATATCCAGGAGATGAAACCAGTTGCGAGGGATATTGTTGCCCGGTTAATGACGGATCAGATCAGCGATGCAACTACTGCCCGTGCCAAAGTAGCCGAGATGGTGAGTGTCAGCTCTCTTAGTAAGCGTACGCAACGTGAGGTCGTGCAAGAGCTTGCCCGCCTCGTGGTGACCTCTAACCGCTTCTACGATGAAGAGGGAACCAAGGAAGCGAAAGTTCAGGCGCGTGAGAACACGCAAACCGTCTTTATCAAGCAAGGGGACACCTTAGTTGCCAAAGGTGAGATGATCACCCCGGAGATGTATACTTTGCTGGATGAGAATGATTTGCTGAAAAACGAAGTGAACTACTGGCCGCAGCTTGGTCTTCTTATGTTTTCCTGCCTGTTGTCAGCAGCAATTCTGATGTATATTCAGCAATGCAGCGGAACGCATTTCAAATATAATAATGCGCAGCTGTTGATGCTTGTTCTCATTTTTATTATTACGATTGTGGTTATGCATGTGACGGCGATTATCCAAACCAATGAGAGGTCTTATGTGGGCTTCCTTGCACCTGTTGCGGTAGGGGCGATGTTAATTGCGCTGTTGCTGGATACGTCGCTTGCCTTTGTATGTTCGATATTGATCGGTATGTTGTCCAGCATCATTTTGAACACGCATCAGGGTCAGCTTTTTGACTTCGAATTAGGGTTCTTCGCCGTGGTAGTTTCGTTTGTTGCCATCTTTGCAACTCATCGGGCTAGCCAGCGATCAACGATTCTGAAAGGGGCCATTATGGTCTGCCTGTTCGGGTCGATTGCCGTCTTCACCCTAGCTTTGATTGACTCGGGAGATTGGAATCGAACCACGACACTGTACGGCGTTGGGTTTGCATTTGCTGGTGGCGTACTGACTGCGATTCTGGTTATTGGGCTGATGCCATTTTTCGAAACTTCATTTGGCATTTTGTCAGCGCTCAAACTGGTGGAGCTGTCCAATCCGAACCATCCGCTTCTTCGCAAGTTGCTGACGGAGACACCAGGTACCTATCATCACAGCGTTATGGTAGGGAATCTGTCCGAAGCTGCAGCAGAAGCCATAGGAGCTAACGGATTGCTCTGCCGAGTGGGTTCGTATTATCATGATATTGGCAAGACGAAGCGGCCCATCTATTTTATTGAGAATCAGAACAATATGGAGAATCCGCATGATTCAATTGATCCAAAACTGAGCAAATCCATTATCGTTGCCCATGCGCGCGATGGGGTGGAGATGCAGAAGGATTACAAGCTGCCCAGACCTATTCGGGATATTGCGGAACAGCATCACGGCACGACATTTCTCCACTACTTCTATCACAAAGCACTGCGCCAGGCGGAAGAAGCAGGCGTTGAGCCTGATTTCACGGAAGAAGATTTCCGTTACCCTGGGCCGAAGGCTCAGTCCAAGGAATCGGCTATTGTTGGCATTGCTGATAGTGTGGAGGCTGCTGTGAGATCTTTACGCAAACCGACCGTGGAACAAGTGGAGTCGATGATTGAGAAGATTATTAAAGGACGATTGGACGATCATCAATTCAATGATTGTGACCTTACGATGCGCGAACTGGATATCGTCGCCAGAACATTAAAGGAAACGGTGATGGGTATCTTCCACTCCAGGATAGAATATCCGGAGGAGATTAAGAAACCAAAGCCGACTTCACCCGAAGCAGGCTAATTCAATAATATGAGCAGACAGGAGTTATGAAAGAATGAGTCTTAATCTGGCATGGAATAATGAACAAGAGGATAAAGAAATTACAGAACCAATGATTGCAATGCTGGAACAATTGCTGAATCTTGCCGGAGAAGCGGAAGGTGTTGCAGACGGGGAAGTGGCTCTGACTTTTGTGAACGATGAACAGATCCATGAGTTGAACCGTGATTATCGCGGCATTGACCGTCCTACGGATGTACTGTCTTTTGCAATGAACGAGACGGTGGATGAAGAGCTCGATATTATCTATGAGCTTGACGAAGATGAAGAAATGGAAGAAATGCCGGATGTTCTTGGAGACATCATCATTTCCGTACCACGGACCATCCTGCAAAGTGAAGAGTATGGACACTCATTTGAACGTGAACTTGGTTTTCTATTTGTCCATGGTTTCTTGCACCTGCTCGGATACGACCATCAGGATGAAGCAAGTGAGGCTGAAATGATGGGCAAACAAGAAGCGGTATTGGCCCAGGCCGGGTTGACACGATAATGAAAAGACGCTCCTGGGGTCTGGTATTCCGCAATGCTGCGGAAGGAATCGCATATGGGTTGCGGACTCAGCGTAATGTGAGAGTTCACACGGGAGTGGCTATTTTGATGTGTGTAGCCGGATTTTTTTTCAGAATCTCAAGAACGGATTGGATGTTTGTGTTGACCGCTGTCTTTTTGGTCCTAGTGACTGAATTGATGAACACGGCTGTAGAAGCAGCTGTTGACTTGGCACACCCCCATATCCATCCGCTGGCAAAAGCGGCGAAGGATACCGCGGCCGGGGCAGTTCTGCTGGCTGCGGTATTCGCCGTCATCATCGGTTGTATCGTTTTCATTAAGCCGGTGATGAGCTGGCTGGGTTTGTACTGATTTTGTTTTAACCTTGTTTTGATTTGATTTTAATACTACACAAATTTGTGAAGTTAGACCTTTTTTAAGTTGAACTTGTAGACATTACACGATAACGAAGAGGACAGAAATAAACCTGTAGAAGCGAAGCGTTCGCCTTTATCCCCGGATTTTCACATTGAAAAAGTGAATCAAAAAATCTGGGGATAACAGCGATCGAAGGGTTATTCTGGACTCGGAGTGGCTAGTGTAAATTTGGCTTTTGGTTGAACTTAATTCGTAGGAGTAACTTTATATTGCACCCTAAGGGAGAGAATAATGATGGATAACGGTTTGTTAATGCAAGAAGCAATTAAGGCACGTACGAAGGCGTATACGCCTTACTCCCATTTTGGTGTAGGCGCGGCTTTGCTTGACAGTGAAGGGCATGTGCATCATGGTTGTAATATTGAGAATGCTGCGTATACCCCAGGTAACTGTGCTGAGCGTACAGCGATGTTCAGTGCCATTGCAGGTGGGCAGAAGCCTCGCAGCTTCACAGCGATTGCCATTGTGGGAGACACGGATGGTCCGATTGCTCCATGTGGTGTATGTCGTCAGGTGATGTACGAGCTGTGTGAACCGGATATGAAAGTTATCTTGGGGAACTTGAAAGGTGATCTGCAAGAGACCACCGTTGCTGAACTGTTACCTTGGGCTTTTGGGCCTTCTGATCTGAATTCTGCCAAAAAATAAACCAATATTCCAGGCCTAGGCGCCTGAGGAGGAACATATGAAAAAACAAGCATTCAAATCCGGTTTTGTAGCCATTATTGGACGTCCAAACGTAGGTAAATCCACACTGATGAACCAAGTGATCGGACAGAAAATTGCGATTATGTCGGACAAGCCGCAAACTACACGTAATAAAATTCATGGTGTGTATACATCCGAACATCAGCAAATCGTCTTCCTGGACACACCGGGTATTCACAAACGTCAATCCAAACTTGGCGATTACATGAACCAGACTGCTCTGAATACGCTCGGAGAAGTAGAAGCAGCACTGTTCCTGATTGACGCTTCGGAAGGTATGGGTGGCGGTGACCGTTATATTGCGGAACAGTTGAAAAATATCCGTACACCTGTCATTCTCGTTATGAATAAAATTGACAAAATTGAGCCGGAAGCGCTGCTGCCACTGATTGAGACGTATCGCAAGCTTCACGATTTCGCTGAAATCGTTCCTGTCTCTGCCATGCTTGGCAGCAATGTCAGCACGTTGCTGGAACAGCTCGGCAAGTATTTGCCAGAAGGTCCACAGTACTATCCTGATGACCAGGTTACTGACCATCCGGAGCAGTTTGTATGTGCCGAGTTGATTCGTGAGAAAATTCTGCAAATGACTCGTGAAGAAGTGCCTCACTCCATTGCTGTAACGATCGAAGATATGAAAGTACAGGATAACGGTGTCGTTTATATCTCAGCCGTCATTTTTGTGGAACGGGATTCCCAAAAAGGAATCATTATCGGGAAGCAAGGTGCCCTTCTGAAAGAAGTGGGTAAACGAGCTCGACACGACATTCAGAACTTGCTCGGCTCCAAAATTTTCATGGACCTGTGGGTTAAAGTGAAAAAAGACTGGAGAAATCAGGATCGAGTTCTGCGTGACCTTGGCTTTGGCCGTGACTGATCGTCGGAATTGTATCCAGTAATTGCAACACATAGTTTACCTTGCAAGACTCCATCCTATTTGGTAGATGCAGACGTCATTTCCGAAGAGAGGATGAAATTCCGATGCGAGATTTTTCGTGGAAGGTTTTTGCGATGACGGGGGATGTGGAGTCCTATTTGTTATATACCGAGGCGTGTAACTCGTTAGGACAGGAGTCGGATAATGCAAGGGAAGTGATTGAAGATGAAGAAGCCGAAGGATAACTGGCTGATTCGGGAATGGTTAGGTGACGAGGCATGCTATACAGGGTGGAAGGGATTGTCATCCGCAGCATGGACTACGGCGAAGGGAACAAAATCATTACGCTTTGCACCGAAAGCGGCGGGAAAGTAGGGGTACTCGTCCGCGGTGCCAAAAAGCCCAAGAGCCGACATGCTGCACTGGTGCAGCCGTTTACGTATGGTCAATATGTATATTTTCGCAATACAGGTCTAGGTACACTGAACGCTGGAGAAATTGTTGAATCCTATCATGAGTTGCGTGAAGATCTGGTCAAGGCCTCTTATGCCTCTTATGCGTGTGAACTATTGGATCGGGTGCTTCAGGATGAAGAGACAGGTACATTTTGGTTCAAACAGTTAAAGGCGTGTTTGCAGGCGTTAAAGGAAGAGAAAGATCCGGTTGTTATTACAAGTCTGTACGAAATGAAAATATTACAGGCATCCGGATATGGTCCACAGTTCGATGAGTGCATCTCTTGCAACCAGGAGCGACCAGATGAGCAGTTATTTATAAGTCCCAGACTTGGTGGCGTCTTGTGTCGTGCATGCAAACATTTCGATCCTCCAGCGATGTCAGTAAGTCCAAAGGCTCTGAAATTATTACGTTTGTTCGCGCAGTTGGATCTGCAGCGCTTGGGGAATATATCAGTGAGTGAGTCTACCCGTGATGAGATCAAAAAGCTGATGCGTGCTTTTATGGATCATCAGCTTGGTCTGAATCTTAAATCCCGTTCTTTCCTCGATCAGATGGAGAAGTACGGGATTTGAGGCGTTTTGGTGGAAGCGAAACTATATCTTGACTTCATACTAGATTTTATATATTATGAAATATAATTTCTCTTTATGAGACATGCATTGAACGAGAAAGTAAAAGAATGGATTTATTGCATTTATGAAGACAAGTTGTTGTATAACACTTGGTAATCATGAATGAGCGAGCCGGGGATGGTGGAAGCCTGGTTGAATCGGTCTTTGAAACGGCACTCGGGAGCATGAATGGACACGGAAAAGTGGGCTGGAACGAACAGGATCATCCTGTTTGATCCAAGCCAAGTAGGGTGGAACCGCGGGAATAGCTCTCGTCCCTACGTCTGTACAACAGGCGTAGGACGGGGGCTATTTATTGTTGTCTGCACCGTTCTAAGCTTGCTAACAAACCATTGAAAAGGAGCATGATTATGAATTTTCAGCAGATGATTCTAACGCTGCAACAATTCTGGGCCGAGCATAACTGTATTATTGTCCAGCCATACGATACGGAAAAAGGGGCAGGTACGATGAACCCCATGACCTTTTTACGTTCGCTTGGACCCGAACCTTGGAAAGTGGCTTATGTGGAGCCTTCCCGTCGTCCTTCGGACGGACGTTATGGTGAGAACCCTAACCGGCTGTACCAGCATCATCAGTTCCAGGTGATCATCAAGCCTTCTCCGGACAATATTCAGGAAATTTACCTGGAAAGTCTAAAGCGTCTGGGTATTGATCCGCTCAAACATGATATTCGGTTTGTCGAAGATAACTGGGAGAATCCTTCCCTTGGTTGTGCAGGTCTTGGTTGGGAAGTATGGTTGGACGGAATGGAAATTACGCAATTTACGTATTTCCAACAGGTTGGTGGAATCGAGACAAATCCGGTAGCTGTTGAAATTACGTATGGTATGGAGCGTTTGGCTTCTTACATTCAGGATAAAGAGAATGTGTTTGATCTGGAATGGGTTGAAGGTATCACTTATGGTGATGTATTCCGTCAGCCAGAATTCGAACACTCTAAATATACGTTTGAAGTATCTGATGTCAAAATGCTGTTTACACTCTTCAACATGCATGAAGAAGAAGCAAACAAGGCCATGGCGCAGCATCTAGTATTCCCGGCATATGACTATGTGCTGAAATGTTCCCACACGTTCAACCTGTTGGATGCACGTGGAGCCATCAGTGTAACGGAACGTACGGGTTACATCACACGTGTACGTAATCTGGCTCGCCAAGTCGCTGCAACATATATGGAAGAGCGTGAGAAGCTAGGCTTCCCGCTGATCAAGAAAGGGGGAGCCGAGCATGTCTAAGGATCTGTTGTTTGAAATCGGACTGGAAGAAGTACCTGCACGTTTCATGCGCGCAGCAATCGCACAGTTGCAAGAACGTGTCGTGAAATGGCTTGACGCATCCCGCATTGCTTATGGTGAAGTGAATGCGTATGCCACACCGCGCCGTCTGGCTGTTTTGATTCAGAATGTGGCTGAAAAGCAGGAAGATATCGAGGAAGAAGTGAAAGGTCCTTCACGCAAAATTGCACTGGACGACAGTGGCAATTGGAGCAAGGCTGCACTCGGATTCGCCCGCAGTCAAGGTGTCGAACCGGACCAGTTCACGTTCAAGGAACTGAACGGTGTCGAATATATCTATGCAACGAAGAGCAGCAAAGGTGTGGAAACGGCTTCTGTAATTGGCGAAGGATTACTTTCTGTATTACATGCCATGACGTTCCCGAAATTCATGCGTTGGGCTTCCTATGATTTCAAATTTGTTCGTCCGATCCGCTGGATTGTGGCTATGCTCGGCAGTGATGTCATCGATCTGGAAGTAACAGGTGTCAAGTCGGGTAATGTAACTCGTGGACACCGTTTCCTCGGCAAGGAGGCCGTGATCACCAATCCGTCTTCGTACGTGGAAGTGTTGCGTGCAGAACATGTCATTGCAGATATCCAGGAACGTGAACAGATGATTGTATCCCAGATTCAGGCATTGGCTGCTGAGAAAAAATGGGATATTGCGATTAAGGAAGATTTGCTGGAGGAAGTCCTGTTCCTGGTGGAAACACCTACCGTATTATTCGGGACATTCGACTCTGCATTCTTGAATATTCCACAAGAAGTATTGATTACTTCCATGCGTGAGCATCAGCGTTATTTCCCTGTATTGGACAATGAAGGACAATTGTTGCCATTCTTCGTGACGGTACGTAACGGTGGAAGTGATTCACTGGACGTTATTGCAAAAGGGAATGAAAAAGTACTGCGTGCACGTCTGTCTGATGCCAAGTTCTTCTATGAGGAAGACCAGAAGCTACAAATTAAGGATGCATTATCGAAGCTGGAAAGTATCGTCTTCCAGGAAGAGCTGGGAACGGTTGGAGATAAAGTACGCCGTATTCGCAAGATTGCCGATGGAATTGCTGCCAAACTGCAAGTGTCCGGCGATGTTGCCGAATCCGTTAGCCGCTCAGCAGATATTTGCAAATTCGATCTGGTGACACTGATGGTGGGTGAATTCCCGGAACTGCAAGGTGTGATGGGTGAAGATTACGCTCGTAAAGCCGGCGAAAAAGAAGAGGTAGCTAAAGCGGTATTTGAACACTATCAGCCACGTTTCGCTGGAGATCAATCCCCTGCTTCTCTTGTCGGTGCCATTGTGAGTGCTGCGGACAAAATGGATACAATCGTGGGTTGCTTCTCCATTAACATTATCCCAACGGGTTCTCAGGATCCGTACGCGCTGCGTCGTCAGGCTGCAGGTATTGTACAGATTTTGCTGGATCACAAGCTTCCGCTGACATTGTCAGATGTGTTCGGAGTGGCACTTCAAGTTCATGCCCAGATGAACCTGTTGAAACGTGCGGATGAAGAGATTCGTAAAGATCTGCAAGACTTCTTTGGTCTTCGTGTGAAAAAATTGTTGTCCGAAACAGTTCGCTACGACGTAGTGGATGCCGTAATTTCTTCCGGATTCGATGATATCAGCGCTATTGTTCCAAAAGGTGAAGCGTTGATGGCGGCTGTTCAGACAGGAGACGCATTCAAAACAACGGTTGAATCGTTCAACCGTGTAGGCAATCTGGCTGCCAAAGCATCCAATGCTTCTGTACATCCTGAACTGTTCACAGAAGATGGAGAGCGTCAGCTACACGAGGCATGGAGCAAAACGAATGCAGAATATCGTCAGGCGTTGACTCAGCATCATGCTGCTGAAGCTCTGGCTATTGCATCTGCCTGGAAAGATGGTATTACCTCATTCTTCGATTCGGTCATGGTTATGGCTGAAGATGAAGCAGTTCGGGCGAATCGACTTGCCTTGCTCGCGGCTATTGATCGTGACTTGAAAGGATTTGCTGATTTTTCCAAGTTGGTATGGTAATTGGGCGTATTTCATGAGTCCTTTTCCACAGACTTGGAGCAAAGCTAAAATTCAGTATTAAAGAAGGATATATGAGGGTATAAATATACGGAACGGGTTGTGAAATGTATTTTTGACAACCGCTCCGTATTTTAGCCGTTGATTTCCCTTGTTGTGCTAGAAGGATTTTGCCTGGCCGGGGTCGTATATTACAATATGCAGCTATTTTATGAAACCGGGTGGTCTGGGTTTGAGTGAGTTAAATATACGTCATATTGTTGTGGATGGTGATGCTTGCCCGGTCAAAACCGAGATTGCGCAAACCGCTCGCCTTTTCAACATCCCTGTACTGTTAGTCTCTTCATTTGATCATTTGCTTCAAGGAGGAGAAGGGGTGCGTACCGTGCAAGTGGATCGCAGTGATCAGAGCGCAGACCTCTACATTGCTAATCATATTAAGCCATACGATGTGGTTATCACTCAGGACTATGGACTTGCGGCACTTGCGCTCGGCAAACGTTGTTATGTTTTATCCTTTCGTGGTCGTGAGTTTAACGATCGTGACATTGATTTCATGTTGGATTCTCGTCATACTGCGGCCAAAGCACGAAAAAGAGGCCATTACGGGAAAGGCCCAAAGCCTTTCACAGAGCAGGATCGAGAAATGTTTCAACATAAACTGACAAAACTTTTAAAAGATTTGCAGGAGAATGTGTAAGTTTATCGAATTATATTTACGTGTTGAAGAGATGAAGGTGGCCAGAGATGAGTACCGGACAAGGCGGTATACCCGAAAGTATTATTGAATCGGTGTTACAGCAGAATGATATTGTCGATACGGTGAGCCGATTTGTGCATCTGACCAAGCAGGGGAAGTATATGAAAGGCCTCTGTCCTTTTCATTCCGAGAAGACGCCTTCGTTCACCGTTACACCTGAGAAACAAATTTTCTATTGCTACGGTTGCGGCACGGGTGGAAATGCCATCAAATTCAGGATGGAAATCGAAGGGTTATCCTTTCCCGAGGCTGTCAAGACGATGGCGGAAGAAAGTCACATCTCTATGGGGGACTGGCAAGGGCGTGAATCTGCTCATGTGAATCCAGAGACTGAACGTCTGTTGGAGGCTTATGAGCTTACCGCGAAGCTGTATCATTTTTTGTTGAAAAATACAGAGCACGGCAAGTCAGCCATGGAGTATTTACGCTCCAGAGGTTTTGGCGACAAGTTGATCGATCAGTTCCAGATTGGTTTTGCACCAAACCGTTGGGACACGCTGGTACAATTTCTCGAGAAACGTAACTATCCGCTCGAAGAGATGGAAAAGGGTGGACTTCTGTCACCGCGAAATGAAGGTCAGGGATATGTGGACCGATTCCGAGACCGGATTATGTTCCCCATTAATGGTAGGAGCGGTAAGCCAATTGCATTTGCAGGACGCATATTGGGAGATGGGCAACCGAAGTATCTAAATTCACCGGAAACCCGGTTATTTAACAAAAGCCGTGTTCTCTATAATCTGCATCATGCCAAAAATGCAATTCGCAAACAAAGACAAGCCATCTTGTTTGAGGGATATGGTGATGTCATCTCCGCATGGGATCAGGATATCCAGAATGGTGTAGCGGCAATGGGTACTGCGCTAACCGAGAATCAGGCGCTGATGCTCAAAGGGATGTGCGACGAAGTCATCATATGTTATGACGGCGACAAAGCAGGACAGGCTGCTGCACTCAAAAACTTCC
Source organism: Paenibacillus sp. ClWae2A (assembly GCF_032452295.1). Classification (NCBI taxonomy): domain Bacteria; kingdom Bacillati; phylum Bacillota; class Bacilli; order Caryophanales; family Paenibacillaceae; genus Paenibacillus; species Paenibacillus sp. ClWae2A. The sequence continues at coordinate 465,778 of NZ_JAULSQ010000003.1, read as the reverse complement.
CCATTCTTGAGGAAGCCGGATTGCAGGTCAAAGTGGCTCTCATTCCCGAGGGACTTGACCCGGATGATTTTATCCGGAAGCATGGTGGTGAACGGTTCCGAAACCAGATTGTGGACGGTGCCGTGACAACTACAAAATTTAAACTTATAAACTTAAAAAAAAGCCATATACTGCTAGAGGGTGGCGGACAAATCGCCTATTCGAAAGAAGCAGTAAAATTAATTGCTCCCTTACCTTCTCCAACAGAAAGGGAAGTGTATCTTCGTGAACTGGCTGCAGAAGTGGACGTATCCTTCGAAACATTGAAGCAGGAGTGTAATGAAGAACGGGAGGCGATGAAAAATAACCTCCAGTACGGGGATAATAACCCGAAAAGGTGGAATAATGGTAGGCAACAAAATAGGCAGGTGCCTACACCCAATCTGTTGCCGGCTTATCACGCTGCTGAACGCAAACTGATTGCCTGGATGTTGCAGGATGATGAGGCTGCCCAGTACGTGAATGAGCATCTTGGTGAAGCTTTTAACTTGGATGATCATGCAGCTATTGCTGCTTATCTATATGCCTACTATGCGCAAGGTAAACCGTCGGATACAAGCCGTTTTATGTCTTCACTGCATGACGATCGCTTGGAAAAAACGGTCAGTTCAATCTCGATGATGGATGGTCCAGGTGAATGGAGTATTCAAATGCTCGATGATTGCATCAGGGAAGTGCTGAAGTATCCACGTAAGAAAGAGTACGATTTGAAAAAAGAAGAAATGATTGCTGCAGAGCGGGCAGGTGATTCTGTACGCGCGGCACAGATTGCAATTGAAATGATTGCCCTAGAGAGATAGTGAACGTCTGATGATTAGATGTTTCTAGGGAGGAGGGAGTCGAGTTATGGCGAATGATCAGCATACTGAACTAGAAACAGAATTGACACTGGATCAGGTTAAAGATCAATTGATTGAATCAGGTAAGAAAAGAGCTTCGCTGAATTACAAGGAAATTATAGAGAAACTCTCTCCTTTTGAGCAGGATGCAGAGCAAATGGATGAGTTCTATGAGCAACTGAGCGATCTGGGTATCGATGTAGTGAATGAAAATGATGAAGAGGTTACACTTCGTCCTAGTGAAGATTCCGAGAACAACACCAGAGAGGGAGAGGACGAATTCCACTTTGATGATGATCTGAGCTTGCCGCCAGGTATCAAAATCAATGACCCTGTCCGTATGTATCTCAAGGAAATTGGTCGTGTGCCGCTGTTGTCGGCAGATGATGAAGTACAACTGGCTAAACGGATTGAGAACGGGGATGAAGAAGCCAAGCGTCGTCTGGCTGAAGCGAACCTTCGACTTGTAGTCAGTATCGCCAAGCGTTACGTTGGACGTGGAATGTTGTTCCTTGATTTGATTCAGGAAGGTAATATGGGTCTGATCAAAGCGGTTGAGAAGTTCGACCACAAAAAAGGATACAAGTTCAGTACGTATGCTACATGGTGGATTCGCCAAGCGATCACTCGTGCTATTGCTGACCAGGCGCGTACAATTCGTATCCCTGTGCACATGGTGGAGACGATTAATAAGCTGATCCGGGTATCCCGTCAGCTGTTGCAGGAACTTGGGCGTGAACCGACACCAGAAGAAATCGCTGCTGAGATGGATCTGAGTGTAGAGAAAGTTCGTGAAATTACGAAGATTGCACAGGAACCGGTTTCTCTGGAAACACCGATTGGTGAGGAAGATGATTCCCATCTGGGTGACTTCATTGAGGATCAGGAAGCACTTGCTCCGGCGGATGCTGCTGCGTATGAGTTGCTGAAAGAACAGCTCGAAGATGTGTTGGATACACTGACTGAACGTGAAGAGAACGTGCTTCGTCTACGTTTTGGTCTGGACGATGGACGGACAAGAACGCTAGAGGAAGTTGGCAAGGTATTCGGTGTTACGCGTGAGCGTATTCGTCAGATTGAAGCCAAGGCTCTTCGTAAATTGCGTCACCCGAGTCGTAGTAAACGACTCAAGGATTTCCTCGAATAATCGAACTACGGGAGACTTTCCGCAAGACGCTTTAGCGGCGGCGGGGTCTCCTTTATTTTTAATTTTAACGTCTTGATTTCTTGGTTTTGGAAATTCATCCTTGAAATGTTTTATTGGATTTTATTTTATCGCTTTTCCTTGTTCAATGCAAATCAATAAATTAAATGAATGGTGTAGGTGCTTCATGAAACTTTCGAATCGATTACAGCGAATACATGATCAAATTCCCGATGGCAGCCGTATGGCTGATATCGGTTCAGACCACGCGCTGCTTCCAGTAGCCGCAATCCGCAGTGGGAAAGCTGCAAGTGCAGTAGCCGGGGAAGTCAATCCTGGCCCTTATGATGCTGCATGCAAACAAGTCAGCGATGCTAGCTTGAAAGAAAAAATCACGGTGCGTCGTGGAGACGGACTTGATGTGATCTCTGCGGGTGAAGTGGATGTCATCACCATCGCAGGCATGGGCGGTGCCCTGATTGCCTCTATTTTGGACCGAGGTTTATCCAAGCTGGATGGAGTCCAGTTACTTATTTTGCAGCCAAATGTGGGAGAAGATATCCTCAGACGCTGGCTGCTGGAGCATCACTGGGTGGTTGTAGCTGAACAGTTGCTCGAAGAAGATGGCAAGATCTATGAGATTATAACGGCGATGCCACAATCCGTAAGCCCGATTGCAAATGTTGAGGTGTATCGTGCGCGTCCGCTTCAAGGCGGGGTAGAATTGACAGAAGATTTGCTGCTGCGGATGGGGCCATATTTGGTGGATCGTCCAACGGATGTATTCTTTGCCAAATGGGAAAGTGAGATCATCAAACTGCAAGGGGTTGTAAACTCCATCTCCAAATCCGATCAGGATTCTTCCCGGGACAAGGCGGCTGAGGTAGAACGTCTTATCGCAAACTTGAAGGAGGTTTTGGCATGTTTGCCAAAGGTCAAACTGTAATTCAACTGATGGAGCACCTCGCTCCCAAACATCTGGCTGTACCGGATGACCGCATTGGTCTCCAGCTCGGCAGTTTGCAAAAAGAAATCAGTCACGTGTTAGTTGCTTTGGATGTGACGGATGAAGTGGTGGACGAAGCGATTCGCATCGGTGCCAACCTGATTATCGCTCATCACGCCATCATTTTCCGTCCGGTTAAGTCACTGAGTACAGATACACCTGTGGGTAAATTGTATGAAAAGCTGATTAAGCATGATATTGCTGTCTATATCAGTCATACAAACCTGGATGTGGCCGAGGGTGGTATGAATGACTGGATGGCCGAGGCACTTGGCATCGAGAGTAAAGAATCGCTGGAAGATGTACACACAGATCATTTGTACAAGCTGGCTGTATTTGTGCCTCGTACGCATCATGAGCAGGTTCTTCAGGCCATTCTGGAAGCCGGAGCGGGGAGTATCGGTCAATACAACAAGTGCAGCTTCAACACGGAAGGTACAGGAACGTTTGTACCTGGTGAAGGGACTCAACCGTTTATCGGTACCCAAGGGCAGATGGAACGTGTGGAAGAAATGCGGATTGAGACAATTGTACCCCAAAGTCTGCGAAGTAAGGTCGTTCAGGCGATGCTTAAGGCTCACCCGTATGAAGAAGTCGCCTATGACCTCTATGCAATGGATTTAAAGGGCCGTACGCTCGGTTTGGGACGCTTGGGACCCCTTAAGGAACCTAAGACATTAGGTGAGCTTGTGGAGGTCGTGAAGACCCAATTCAATGTGCCTCATGTGCGTGTCGTAGGAGATCTGAACAAGCAGATCAAAAAAGCAGCGGTTCTTGGCGGCTCTGGCAGCCGTTATGCGCTCACCGCCCGCTTCAAAGGTGCGGATGTTATTGTGACTGGAGATATCGATTATCACACGGCACATGATGCGTTAATGGCAGGTATGTGTATCATCGACCCTGGACATAATTCCGAGAAGATTATGAAACCAAAAACAGCGGATTGGCTTCGTTCCCGTTTGGAAGAGAAACGATATGATACGCAAGTTACAGCTTCAGAGGTCAATACGGAGGTATTCCAATTTATCTAAAAAGATCGTTGCTGTGTGGTTCCCAGTAATATTAAGCTTGTCTGGGAACCTAAATGCCTGTATACTATGTAATGTTGTTCGGAAAGCTTGACAGACAATCGCTGGTGGCCTTTGTTGCCACGAGAGGAAAGTCCGGGCTCCACAGGGCAGGATGCTGGATAACGTCCAGTCAGCGCGAGTTGAAGGATAGTGCCACAGAAATGGACCGCCGATGGCCGGATTTTCCGGCACAGGTAAGGATGGAACCGAGGTGTAAGAGACCCCGAGGAACGCTGGTGACTTCGTTCCTGGTAAACCCCATCTGGAGCAAGACCTAATGGGACACAGCCGCCTCTTCGGAGGAGGCAACCTTAGCCCGAGGTGTGTCTAGGTTGGTCGCTTGAGCTGTGCAGCAATGTATGGCCTAGATAGATGATTGTCGCTTCTGGTGGGAGGGTAGTTCCCGTATGAACCACGAAGAGCACAGAACCCGGCTTACGGTAAGCTTTCCTAACTGCAACAACAGTATTACAGTGTAGTCCACCTATCAGTCGAGGACAATCCGTGTGATTCACCGATGGCCTGACTGATCAGAAGGACCCATACATCTGAAAAAACATAACTCCTGTTGATAACAGGTTCTATAAAATAAGGCGGCAGTTCCGAGGTTCTCGGGCCTGCCGCCTTATTTTTGTTTCTCAATATCAAGTTATTCAACCTTCATACGCTAAAGAGTCGCGAAACGTTTATGACAGTTCATTACAGTGTAACAACACTGTCCGATGTTAACGAAGCATGCCAGCGTTGGATGGCGCGATCCATTCTTTCCACGGCTTCAGGAAGAAGCTCAGGGTCCGTGTGAGTAAAGTTGATTCGCATGCGGTTTAACTCTGGTGTACCTGCATAGAAGGAATCACCCGGGACAATACACACTTTCTCCTGGATACCATAAGTGAACAGATTGCTTGCCAGCATGCCTTCAGGCAGTTGCAGCCACAAGAACATGCCACCTTGTGGTGAATTCCAAGAGATGCCTTCCCATGATTTGGCTGCCATGAGTGTGGTCAGGGTTTTCATGCGTTGTTCGTAATCCTCCGAAATATGGCGAATATGCGCATCCAGATCGAAAGATTCAAGCAGTGCATGAAGCGCTCTTTGGTCGATACTGCTGGAATGCAAGTCCGCTCCTTGCTTGGCTCGTGCTGCAATTTTGACAATATCGGGAGCAGCCAGAATCCAGCCAGTACGTAGGCCAGGTGCTACCGTTTTGGAGAATGTACTGGTGTAGATAACATTGGAAGGACCGTCATAGGATACTGCATCCAGTTCTGCGAGAGCAGGGACATCCAATTGCTCCGGATTGAACCGGATTTCACCATAGGGATCATCTTCCAGAATGAGTACACCGTATTTGCGGCACAGATCCACAGCTTGCTGTCTTCTTTCTCGCGACCATACTTTTCCCGTAGGATTGGAGAACGTAGGGTTAATGTAGACAAGTTTTGGACGATGCAACTGGAGCTGTTCTTCCAGAGATTCAGGCAACATACCGTGATCATCACAGGCTACGCCGTGAGATTCAGCCTGATAGGAATGAATGACTTGCAGAGCAGCGAGGTAGGTTGGTGATTCAACCAATATGCGGTCACCCGGGTCGAGAAGGATGCGGCAAACCAAGTCAATGGATTGCTGTGAACCCGTAGTGAGAAGCATGTGATCGGGTGAAGCGGGAATGCCCTTGGATTCAAGACGTTCGGCGATTTTGGCGCGAAGAGGACGATAACCCTCAGTCTCCGCATATTGAAGAGCGGCTGCTCCGCTCATAAATACTTTTTCATATGCGACGCGGATGGCTTCCAGCGGGAATGAAGTCTGGGCGGGTAATCCACCGGCTAGTGAGATCATTCCAGGTGCCTGAGCGGCCTGGAGCATGTCGCGAACGACAGAGGACGGGGTGTTTTGTGCCATTTTGGACCAAGGGATACTCATGTTATTCTCATCTCCTGTTATTCACTGTTATACTGATATTATAAACTATAATAGACGGACTACACTATAACAGTAAAATGAAGATCATAACAGTTGGGGGAGCACACATGCATATTGAATTAAAGCGGGGAAGCAGTACCAAATTGTACGTGCAGATTGCACTAACGATTGCCGATCGCATCAGATCTGGACTCATTGAACCTGGAACCCGACTTCCTTCTGTTCGTAAAATGACCGCGGATTTGGGTGTCAGCCTGGTCACTGTATCCAAAGCGTATGCTGAACTCGAAGCGATTCAATTGATCACTTGCTCCCAGGGAAAAGGTTGTTATGTGAGAGGTACATTGAACGTGGATCAGTTGGAGGATGTGGACAGAACGCAGCGAAACAATGCCAACAGTGAATCTGGTACGTCATGGAATTGGCAGATGGCACTGGTTGACTATTTACCGCGAGCGCAGCTCTGGAGACATTTTGATACGTCACCTCAAGTGCGGTATGAACTTCATATGTCAGCGATTCAGCCTGAACTGTTGCCTACACGCGAGATTATCGACAGCGCCTACCGACTCTCCTCTGATCATACAGAACGTATGGCCGCGTATGGATCTTTTCAGGGAGATCGGGAGCTTAGACAGATCTTCGCCGAACATTTTGCCGAGCGTGGACTACAGGTGGCACCTGAACGCATGTTAATTACAAGTGGTGCTCAGCAGGGAATTGATCTTGTAGCACGGACTTTTGTCGGACCTGGGGATGTTGTATACATGGAGGCGCCAAGCTATACCGGAGCCATTGATGTATTTACGAGTAGAGGTGCAAAGATCATTACGGTCCCAATGGATGACGAAGGCATGCGTATTGATCTGTTGACCCGGTTATGTGATACCTATCCGCCCAAGCTGATCTATACGATCCCGACCTATCACAATCCAACAGGTATTACGATGAGTGCGAGAAGACGAGCACAACTTCTGAATCTCGCTCAAAGTTACCACTGCCTCATTCTGGAGGATGATCCGTTTGCAGATCTTTATTTTCGGGACCCTCCTCCGGCGTCCATTAAATCGATGGATGGGACAGGTCATGTCGTATATATCAAAAGCTTCAGCAAGGTGCTCTCCCCCGGTTGCCGTATAGCCTGCGCCATCGCAGACGGAAGTGTATTGACCCGGCTTGTGGCTGCGAAATCTACGGCGGATTTGGGCAGTCCGCTGCTTACACAAAAGGCGTTGCAATCTTTTATTCAGAATCAGTACAGTGCCTATGTATCCCGATTGAGGGATGAATTGTATTCTCGCTTGTGCGCAGCATCTGAAGTGCTGGAAGAGCATGCTACTACGGGCATGCAATGGCGCTTGCCGGAGGGAGGACTCAATCTGTGGCTCCAGCTTCCGAGTAACTTGGATATGCGTGAGTTGCATCATCAGTCACTTGCTGCAGGGGTCTCTTTCCTGCCGGGTTCCGCCTGTTATGTAGGGGAGATGGATACACCAAGTCTGCGTATCTGCTTCACTGTAACAAACGTTGAGCTTTTGTGTGAAGGCCTTCGTGTACTGTGCGGAGTCATTGACAGAGTTACACCTGGGCAGGGTGGGACAGTGGCGGACAGGCTACCGCTCATATAATTTTTCGGAGTATGGACATACATCCAATCCACTTTCGATCTGTTGCAATAGGTTATAGTATCACCAGAAAGGGAGTTGGTTTTGAAATGAACCATTACTGTCCACCGCTTTGCCCGATTGTCTGTGACCCGATCCAGGTTGTTGAGGATTACTACATCCCACAAATCGTGCCTGTAATCCACCCGATTGAAGTGATCAAAAAACATCACTGTGTTCCGATTCATCACCACATGTATCCTGTTGTTGTCAAAGAAGAAGACCCTTGTTATGTATCCAGCCATAATCCGAAGAAAAAATCCGTGAAAAAATCAAGTAAAGCCCGCACATCTTCTCGCAAGCGCTAATCGCAGCGGGTGCCCCGGGGAATTGGATATAAACCAAAAAAGAGCAGCGTACGCCCCGGGGCGCAGCTGCTTTTGTATTTTTACTGAGTAGAGTTATTACGATTACTGGGTATACTTTTTCATCGTATTATCCATTTGTTGTCTGACATGTTGCGGCCAGAACTGTAAAGGAGCACTGTTGCCTGATGCGGCTTGCAGTGCCTTATAGACATCGATTTGCCCATAGCCAAAATACTTATCGTGACCCGGATCACCGAGGTCAATAACACTTTGGCGCATCAAATCCATCACTTCCGTGTTGGTCAAGTCCGGGTTCAACGAACGAATCAATCCTGCAAGTGCGGCTACATGGGGGCTAGCCATGGACGTTCCAGACAATGCCGCATACTGATTGTTTGGATAGGTACTGGCGATACTGGACCCTGGAGCCATCACATCCACATAATCCCCGTAGTTGGAATAGGAAGCTTTGCTCATATCCGGGTCCGTAGCAGATACGGCAAATACTTCCGGATAGGCAGCAGGGTATCCCGGACGCTCCGTATTATCATTCCCTGTGGCTGCAATCAGGACGATATCCCGGTCAAAAGCGTATTTAATGGCATCATGAAGAAATTGCGCATCGGCATAATTGCCCAGACTCATGTTGATAACTTTGGCTCCATGATCGGCTGCCCAGATGATGCCTTCGGCAACGGCATACGTGGTACCAGAACCCGAGTTGTCGAGTACCTTAACCGGAAGTACCTTGTTGTACCAGCTCATGCCTGCCACGCCTTCATTATTGTTGACAATAGCACCGATAATGCCTGCGACGTGTGTGCCATGACCCACATCATCCATCGGTTTGCTCCCCGGCTCAACCACATTATAGCCCTCAAGGAGCTTGCCCTTCAGGTCAGGATGATTCATATCAACCCCCGTGTCGACCACGGCAACGATGACATCCTTGTTTCCCTTGGTAATATTCCAGCCTCTGTTCGTCTCGATCGCAGGCAAATTCCACTGATAATCGGAGAACAAAATGTCATTGGGTATCGTTACATCTGATTGTTCAGTTACGGTATCATTGGTTAAATACATGTAGTGGGGTTCCATATAGAGTGGATTCCATTTGCTTTCGAAATAGCTATGCAATTGCTTGTAACTCATGTTTTCTGATCGAAAAACATACGTGTATCCCAGCTTGCGCGCAGATTGCGCTCTTAGATCAGATTTAATGATACGCATATCCCGTTCACCGGGATCCTGGCGAAAACGGATGACGATTTCATTTTCGTAAAAATGACTGGCATTGGCATTATCATGTCCGGTTTTCACTGTGATTTCGTTAAGCGTATCCGGGTGAACAGACTCAATTTTGAATTTACCCTCACGTGGATAAGGAATCATGCGCAGATTTTTGCGCTGATGTTGTTCAACAGCATTTAATACGTTCTGGCTGAACAAGGCAATCACAGCTCTTTTGCCATCTTTCGAGGGTTGCCCCATAACAAAATATTTTTCTTTTCCCAAAGGAAAAGAAGAGGATTCGAAACTTTGACGTTTGTTTACCGCTTTTTTGGCAAGGTTGAGCGCGTGTTGAAGCTTCTGTTGTTCCAACTTGCTTCCTTGTGTGGAAGCTTGATCAAAGGGCTTGTTAAAAGAGACATTGGTATTCATGAGATGAATGGATCTGATATGTTCATGTGAACTTTGGAGATCATTCACATATCGGCTAACCTGCGCAGCATTCATTGTGGCGGTTTTCTCCAGCATGATACTGAGATGTTGCTTTGCATCCATGCGGGTCAGAAGATCGGTTGCTTTGACATCCTGCACTTTTAGACGCTGCTTACTCGTGTGCTCTTCATGAGCAGAATCAGACAGGGCACTTGGCTTTTGTTCGGGACGATTGGATGTTGGAAGCAGAAGTGTCAGGGCGAGTGCTCCCGCACCAGCTGCAAGGGCCCAGTTAATCCATTTCGGTCTGGACATGGTAGATGGAACCTCCTTCGTTCATTTTGGACAATCATTAACAGTGCTTCATCGTTGTCACTGGTTATATCTATCGTTAGAAAAAGCGGATATTTTTATGCAGGCGAGTTCGAGTTTGACTGCGTATAATAGGCATGTTTAACGGCAGAAGCGGAAAGAATGATTAAGGGATACCGCTCGTCATCTTTTTATGGTAGGATTATAGCTGAGAATTCAAAGGTCAGGGGAAAACCACCGTTGGCCGACCTATATGTAAGGACTTATTTAAGGGGGAGCTACCTTTATGTCAGCAGCCAATGTACAGAAAACATGTGAGTCAACTAGGGAAAAGTTAAAACCGGCTATCGATCGGATTGAAAAATTTTTGAACGAGAATGCTTTGCCTGAACTGGATCAGAATCAGACGGAAGAATCAACAGCCTTCTACAAAGGATTTCTTTCAGATCTCCGTCATTTGCTCGTTTTTTCTGAAGTTTCTTACGAAAAACTTGGCGTTGTGCTGCGTCGTGCCAACTTTGATGTCGATTTTGCCGAAAAGGCTCTTTATAATACGTATCACCAATGCGTAAACAGCTTTTTCTATCCCAAAAATGAATGTTATTCCGAAGACGGAAGATACGCTTACACAGGACAAGATGCCATTCGTTTTCGTGACAAGCCAATCCGTGCAGTACGGGATGTCATTCTGGAGGTTTCCAAAACGTACGAAGAATTGCGCGATGATCTGGCATATTATGAAAGTGATTACCTGACTCAGCGCCGTATGCAAAATCAACGGAATCACGCCTAATTAAAACGTTTAAACCTTAATATGAAATTGGACGAAACCGCCCTTGTGGCGGTTTTTTTGTGTTTTTAGTGAGAATCAGACGAGGTGTGATCATGTCATCATCTGGCATTTTGGCGGAGAATATCGGGTTTGTGGCGGGGAGACAATAGTAGTCGAGGTGATAAAAAATGAGCCAAGACAAACCAATTGTCAAATGCAGCGTCTCCAACTGCAACTTTTGGGGAGAAAACAACTTCTGCCAAGCTGATGCCATCATGATTGACATTGACCAACATGCCACCCGTCGTCTGCATGAGGAATTTGCCGGTGAGACATTTGACTCGGACCACCATGATCATGCACGTACATCCTCTGCAACTTGCTGTCACACGTTCAAACCCAAGTGAGCAGTCATTCCTATTCATAACGGAGGTGCTTCCAAATGAAAAATGACGATAATAACATTCATTCTACTGATCGCCCTGAAACCAAGGGTGAAGGTGAAAAAAAACGTATGCGTGTCGATTATCCTAGAAAAATACATCGGGAAGAGTATGGAGCAGAGGTCGCTCCTCCGACTGTTGTAAGAACTGGAGGGATCGAACGTTCAGAACCTTTACCTGAGAAGCATGAGGCAGACCGTGTTATGGAGTCAACAGGCAAGGTCGCAGGTTATATGGGGCTGGCCTTCGGAATAGCTTCCTTGTTCATGTGGTCAATCGTACTTGGACCAGCGGCAGCCGTTCTGGGTTACTATGCGTATGTGAATGGACGGAAAACAGCGGGAGCTTGGTCCATTGGACTGGGTATTGTAGCCACGCTGAGTTATTTTTTCATGATTCCATTTGCTCGCTAGAGTGTAAAATGCTTATCCAAAAGCCTTCTGTTCTCACCCAAATGTGGTGAACTACAGAAGGTTTTTTTTTTCGTATATGCGCAGGTTAAGTGGGAAGATTCATATATTTTTTTGAAAAGAATGGAACCTTTCTGTAAAAGGATGTAGAATAAGGTCATAATACGCTTAATTATACGGGAGTGGGTATAACTCATGCAGATTGATCCAAGCGGATCGCGGCAGTTGTTGGAACTGCAATTGTCCAATGTGAATAATCAAACCAGTGGATCACAGCCAGATGCTGGTTCAACAGTGGATTTCGCCAATGTGATGGACGGGCTGTTAGGTACGAGTTCCAATTCAACGAGCAATACGGATTCCACCGCTGCGGTCTCCAAAAGATCCAGTGATGGTTTGTTGTGGCTGCAACTCGGAAGCACGTACAATCCGGATATAAATACGGCAGGATCATCCTCTGTCTCCAATAACATCGTTGAGTCTTTATTATCTTCATCCAATACAGGAATCGTGGATTCCGGTGCATCTGTACCTACGGATTATGAATCTTTGATTGCCGAGGCAAGTGCCAAATACGGTGTTCCTGAATCATTGATCAAGGCGGTCATTGACACAGAGTCCAATTTTAACCCAAATGTCGTGTCCTCCGCCGGTGCCAAGGGGCTTATGCAATTAATGGATGGTACGGCTGCAGGACTGGGTGTGAGTAATTCATTTGATCCTGCCCAGAACATTGATGCGGGTACGAAGTATCTTTCCCTTCAACTCCAGCGTTTCGGTGGAGAAGTGAAGATGGCGCTTGCCGCATATAATGCAGGACCGGGTCGTGTTTCACGTCTGGGCGTGTCGAGTGATAGCGAACTGATGAGTGTACTTAACCGTCTGCCTTCCGAAACACAGAATTATATCTCCAAGGTGGAGAATGCACGGTCGAAATATGTGATCTAAACTCACAGATTGACATTTGCGATAACACACGATAGGCAGGATGAGATCAAATGTGGAGCAGGAGCGCTTGAAACGCCTGTTCCCGGTTGGTCTTTTTGTGTTGTATGGGTATCGTGTTACAATGCTCACTGTAGGTTCATGAACGAAGAGATAAAGGGAGGTCTAACCTCATTTGAAATATTTTGATTATGCTGCAACCACACCTCCCCATCCCGATGTGATTCGTACGATGGCCGAAATTATGGAGACACAATTCGGTAATCCGTCCTCCATTCACGGGTATGGAGAGCGTGCTCATCAATTGTTGCGTCGTGCTCGATCCGGATGTGCTGCGGCAATCGGTGTTAAGCCTGAAGAGATTGTATTTACTTCCGGTGCGACCGAGAGCAATAATCTCGCGATAAAAGGTGCGGCTTTACGTTATCAGTCACGAGGCAGACACATCATCACAACAGCTACCGAGCATGCCTCTGTGTACGAAAGTTTTATGCAATTGCAGCAGTGGGGATGGGAAGTGACATTAGTTCCCGTGAATTCTGATGGAGAGGTCAACGATCAGCAGGTTGTAGACGCGATTAGGCCAGACACGGTGCTTGTGAGTCTGATGCATGTAAACAATGAAACAGGAGCCATCCATCCGATTGCAGAAATCGGCAAACAGCTCAAAAAGAAAGCACCACGGGTGCTTTTCCATGTGGATGGCGTTCAAGGCTTTGGGAAAATGGAGGCGACACCTGCCGCTTGGGGTGCAGATCTGTACAGTCTGTCTGCTCACAAGATTCGTGGACCGAAGGGGGCAGGTCTCCTGTATGTACGAAGTGGAGTGGAGCTTACGCCACTATTGTCAGGAGGATCACAGGAGCAGGGCCTAAGAGCAGGCACAGAAAACGTGGCCTTGCTGGTAGGCATGGCAAAGGCCATGCGAATGGCAGCAGAAGATCAGGTTGATTTTGCCCGGCGTACAACGGTGCTCCGTGATCGATTGATGGAAACGATACGTATTATTCCTGAATTTGAATTGAACAGTCGCACAGAGGGTGCACCTCATATTGTGCACTTCTCCTATCCTGGGATGAAGTCAGAAGTGGCGCTGCACACCTTGGAGCAACTTGGCGTAACCATATCGACCCAATCTGCCTGTTCTTCGCGTTCGGCTGAACCGAGTCGGGCTCTACTTGCGATGGGCAGAGATGCAGCTTGTGCTGGTGGCGGATTGCGTATTAGTCTTGGAGATGAACATACAGAAAAAGATGTAGCCTTGCTTGAACAGGCTTTACATCAGATGGTGGCGCAGTTGCGGCCCCTCGAAAGGCGGATGTAATGGATATGAAATATGATATGCTGCTTCTCCGTTTCGGAGAGTTTATGTTAAAAGGGAAGAATCGTGCCCGATTTGAAAAAACGATCATGACACAGGTTAAAGCTTTGCTTAAACCTTACCCAGGAGCGAGCCTTCGCAAAGAATATGGCCGTGTCTATGTGGATCTTGGCGGTGAATCACATACTGAACTAATTAAGGTGCTGAAGCGGATATTTGGTGTGATGTCGATTAGTCCGGTTAAAGTTACTCCATCCGAGCTTGATGAGATTGTGAAAACAGCAGTTGCATTTATGGACGAAAGGGAAGACGAATTCAAGGAAGGCACCACATTTAAGGTAAATGTAAGGCGGGTATGGAAAGAGTTCCCGAACTCTTCCCATGAAATGAACCATTTGGTCGGTTCCCCGATCCTTCGAAAATTCCAGCAATTGAGTGTTGATGTTCGTGAGCCTGATATTGAGCTGCGAGTGGAAATTCGGGATCAGGGCACCTATATTTTCAACGAAACCATTCCGGCAGTAGGCGGGTTTCCACTGGGCACGAATGGAAAAGCGATGGTACTGCTATCAGGTGGAATAGACAGCCCGGTTGCAGCCTGGTCTTCCATGCGCCGTGGACTTGAAGTGGAATGTGTACATTTTTACAGTTACCCGTTCACAAGCCAGCGTGCCAAAGAGAAAGTCATTGATTTGGCACGTGCCCTTGCTGATCATGCAGGAACAATCAAGTTGCATCTGGTTCCATTTACAGAGATTCAAACGGCATTTACCCAACTGGGTCAGGACAATCTGATTATTACGCTGATGCGACGTTCAATGCTGCGAATTGCATCCAAACTTGCCGAGCGTGAGCGGGCACTAGCACTGATCACAGGGGATAGCCTAGGCCAAGTAGCGAGTCAGACTCTTCCGAGTATGAATGTCATTGGTCGTGCGACGGATCTGCCACTGTTGCGACCACTGGTTATGATGGACAAACAGGAGATCATTACCCTGTCCAAACAGATCGGAACGTATGACATATCTATTTTGCCATATGAGGATTGCTGTACTCTCTTTGTGCCAAAGTCACCTTCAACCAATCCAAATCTTCGAATTGTGGATAAAATAGAATCAACAATGAGCCATCTGTCAGAATGGGTGGATCAGGCGGTGGAACAAACTGAAACGATCACACTGCACGCCGGTGAAACTTCTGTGGTAACGAATCCAACAGGAGACAATGGCATGAAAGATGACTGGTTCTAAACTTAATAAAAATTAGCATGGCTGACATAATAAGGGCTATGTTAACTGCAAAAAAAGGACTGTCCGATGAAATATCGTTCAGTCCTTTGCTGTATCCAGATGTAATTTTAGTTTAAATTAGCCTACGAATAGGAGCGCTGCTGTTCCCCGCCAGATCCATTGTGGCTGGAACTGCTGGAGCGTTTGCGATAACCTGCAAAGACTACGCCTGCAATAACCACTACGATGAAGAGAATGCGCAATGCCGGATGTTCAGTAAAGTAAGGCAAGAGTCGCTGCTCCTCAGTGATCATATTAGAAGCCGTATACCCGAGAACAATGGCTCCGACATAAATGATCCAAGGAAAATGATTAATTAGCTTGATAAACAGGGTACTGCCCCAGACGATAATAGGTACACTAATCAGAAGTCCAAGGATGACAAGCACGAGATGCTGCTGCGCTGCTCCAGCAACTGCAATCACGTTATCGAGTCCCATGGCTGCATCCGCGATCACAATGGTACGAATAGCGGTCCACAAGGAAGTTCCCGCCTGGACATCATTGTGTTCGTCTCCCTGATCCGCCAATAATTTATAGGCAATCCAGATCAGAAGTATGCCTCCTACAAGCAAGAGCCACGGAACTTTAAGCAACCATAAAACAACAACTGTTGCCAAAATTCGAATCAAAAGTGCGCCGCCAGTTCCATATAGAATCGCCTTTTTCTGCACGGAGGGGTGCAAATTTCGAGCTGCGAGACCAATGACGATGGCATTATCCCCAGCCAGAATTAGATCAATAAAGACAACGTTCAGCAAAGCCAGCCAGAATGTGGGACTAAATAGCTCCATGAGATATGTCACTCCTTATATACGGTTCAATCATTAAGAATAGCATGGACAACTCTGACATACAAGTTAATGTGGGGGGATGAGGACATGGATACACTATGGCTGTTAACTGAAATTTTAATGATCAATCTGGTATTGAGTGGAGATAATGCGGTTGTTATTGCGCTTGCCAGCAAGGATCTGCCACCAATACAACGCAAAAAAGCGGTATGGTGGGGAGCTTTTGGTGCGGTTCTGCTGCGTTGTGTATTAACCTTTGTAGCGGTATTATTGCTGGGAATTCCCTTTATCCAAGCGGCAGGTGGGCTGCTGCTACTCTGGATTGCAGTAAAGCTGTTGCTTCAAAATGATGATGAAGTACATATTCGAGAAGCTTCTACGACCTGGAAAGCCATTCAAACCATACTGATTGCCGATTTTATAATGAGCCTGGATAACGTTTTGGCCATAGCGGCTTTGGCAGATGGAGATTTGGCTTTGATCGTCATTGGGATTGCAATAAGTATCCCCATTGTCGTATGGGGGAGTGGGTTAATTGTTGGTTTGTTGAAGCGATTCCCGATTCTGGTATTCGCCGGATCAGGCATTCTGGCTTTCACAGCTGGTGAGATGGTGATGAAAGACCCCAAGTTAGGAGAATGGCTGGGAGGTATGGCATCAGAGGTACACACGCTGCTCCCCGCAGCAATGGCTTGTCTTGTCATTGCGGTTGGAGGAGCCCATAAATTTGTGCGGAAGAACGCATAGTTTAACTATGGAATTAAGCTTGAACATATGACCGTCTGAACCGTCCGGTTTAGGCGGTTTTGTGTTGAGAGAATACGCTTGTCAATACAACAACCATTGGGCTAGTCATAAGTTGCATATTTTAGGGTAATACAGGTAAAGAGCGCACGCAAAGTGCGACATAAAGTATAGTTTTTTGCCGAAACATCGGATACACTAGAAGCAGGATTACAGGTTTGGAAATCAACAGTCAGCATGGAATGCGTATCGTTTATTAAGGAATAAAGTACATAGCCATAGTATAAGAGGTGATTGCAGATGAGGATGAGAAATGAAAAAGCGATTGGACTATTTATTGTAGCTGCGGGAATTATTATTCTGCTTGGCAAGTTTGGCGTGTTTGGATTTATTGGTCGTAATTTCTGGCCTTTGCTGATCCTGCTGCCAGGCATCGCCCTTCATGCGTTATATTATGCGCGTATTTCACCATCGTGGTCACTCGTTCCTGCCGGCATACTAACGGTGTATGGTGTTTTATTCAGTATAACGAATACATGGGGCGCTGGACTTATGAGCAGGCTGTGGCCAGGATTCTTGCTTGGGATCGCCATAGGGTTACTCGAATATGGAATGGCTGAACGACGAAGACCGGAATATGTGTTACCTGCAGCTTTGATCCTTTGTGCGGTGTCCATCATATTATTCGGATTTACCTTGCTGCAAACGGGAATAATCTATGTACTTGCTGTCCTTTTGATCTTGGGCGGAGTCTGGTTATTACTTGGACGAGGACGTCAAGGGAGAGGTTGGTAACATTCCCAGTGGTCTTTTCGTGCGAAATATCTTGATTTTTACCTATAATAAACTATAATATAAGGGATATAGACATGCGTCGGGATATCACCGACGCTTATTTTGTGAGTAACCTGCGAAATTGCGGGAAGTTTAAGTAGATATGATTTGAAATTGGAAAGGATATGGATACAAAACATGCATTCAAGAGAACACATTCGCAATATTGCGATTATTGCCCACGTCGACCACGGAAAAACAACACTCGTTGACAAGTTGCTCCAGCAATCCGGTACTTACCGAGATCACGAAACGGTACAGGAGCGCGTAATGGACTCCAACGATTTGGAGCGTGAACGCGGTATTACGATTTTGGCCAAAAACACGGCTATAACTTATAAAGATTACCTGATCAACATTGTGGATACACCAGGACACGCCGACTTCGGTGGCGAAGTGGAACGTATCATGAAAATGGTTGACGGCGTATTGCTCGTTGTTGATGCTTATGAAGGCTGTATGCCCCAAACGAAGTTTGTACTTCGTAAAGCGCTTGAGCATAACCTGACACCAATCGTAGTTGTAAACAAAATTGACCGTCCAGCGGCTCGTCCGACTGAGGTTATTGATGAAGTATTGGACCTGTTCATTGAACTGGGTGCCAACGATCAACAACTCGAATTCCCTGTTGTGTATGCTTCCGCATTGAACGGAACATCCAGCATGGATAATGATCCTGCCAAACAAGATGACAACATGATGGCGATCTACAATACCATCGTTAGTCATATCCCACACCCTACCGAAAATGTTGAAGAACCGCTTCAATTCCTCGTTACTTTGATGGACTACAATGAATACCTTGGCCGTATTGCCATTGGTCGTGTTAACCGCGGTGTGATCCGTCAAGGACAATCGGTAACGGTTATTATGCGTGATGGTAAGAGCAAAACTGCACGTATCGAGAAACTGTTTGGTTTCCAAGGTCTCAAACGTATTGAGACGGAAGAAGCAGGAGCAGGTGACATCGTTGCCATTGCAGGAATCAAGGACATCAACATTGGTGAAACCATCGCTGATCCAAACAATCCAGAAGCACTTCCAGTTTTGAAAATTGATGAGCCTACACTGCAAATGACGTTCCTCGTGAACAACAGTCCATTCGCAGGTCGTGAAGGTAAATGGGTAACTTCCCGTAAACTTCGTGAGCGTTTGTTAAAAGAATTGGAAACAGACGTTTCCCTTCGTGTTGACGAAACGGATAGCCCGGATGCATTTGTCGTTTCCGGACGTGGTGAGCTTCACTTGGGTATCCTGATTGAAAATATGCGTCGTGAAGGATATGAGCTTCAAGTATCCAAACCAGAAGTTATCGTTAAAGAAGTTGACGGTAAGAAAATGGAACCTGTTGAGCGCTTGTTGATTGATATCCCTGAAGAAAGCATGGGTTCCGTAATGGAGAGTCTGGGCGCACGTAAAGCAGAGATGGTTAACATGGTTAACACAGGTAGTGGTCAAGTTCGTCTGGAGTTCCTGATTCCAGCACGTGGTTTGATCGGATATAGCACAAACTTCCTGACATTGACTCGTGGTTACGGTGTAATGAACCATGCATTTGACAGCTACGCTCCAGTAGTATCCGGTCAAGTGGGTGGACGTCACCAAGGCGTGCTGATCTCAACTGAAACTGGTACATCTACGTTCTATGGCATGATGGGCGTTGAGGATCGCGGTACACTCTTCTTGGAGCCGGGTACTGAAATCTACGAAGGTATGATTGTTGGTGAACATACACGTGACAATGATATCGTTGTTAACATCTGCAAAGAAAAACAACTGACTAACGTTCGTTCTTCCGGTAAAGATGATACGGTTAAAATTAAAACTCCGATTATCTTCTCGTTGGAACAGGCGCTTGAATATCTGAATGAAGATGAATATTGTGAGATTACACCAAAATCTATTCGTCTTCGTAAGAAGATCCTGAACAAATCCGAGCGTGAGCGTGCAGAAAAACAACGCAAAATGGCTTCTAAAGCCTAATAACAACAAAATAATATATATAAGTTAGCATTTGATGGGCCCGGCAAGTAACGAGAGGGTTGTACAGCTAAAGTAGTGTAGGGATCAGAATCGATTCTGAAGAAGCGAAGCGCTCGCCTTTATCCCCGGATTGTACCATTTAAAAAATGGATCAAAAAAATCTGGGGATAACAGCGATCAGAAGAACGAGCTGAGACCGAAACGGTCACGATGCACGTACTGGCTCTCTAAGTTGCTAAAGGGAATTCCATCAACCAGTTAACTTATAACCTAGCATGAACACGAAAGGAGCTGGCTGTGCATGCAAGCATGGTTCGCATCACACCCGATCGTAGCCTACATCGTCATCTTTGTATTGATTACTTACGTATATAACAAGGTGTTTCGGGTACGTCAGAAATTGCCGCTTGGTAAGGAAATCGTTCTCTATATTTTGATGGCGATGGGCACATTCATGCTTCTTATTTTTCAGATCGACAAGCTGCCCATCATTCAATGTTTGTTGGTCGCGGTTGGTTTGATGTTGTTAGTGAGAGTGCGTTATTTTATTGAAGGTCGTCAAAAGAAAAAAGCGGAAGCTGCCGCTCGAAACTCATAAATCCTGTCTTGTACAGACCATCCGTTTTCCTTAGGGAAAGCGGTTGTCTTTTATTTAGACAAAAACAGATGTGATAAAGGTGTTGAAGATATGAACTCAAATTCGAACGGACTGCCTCCACGGAGACAGGCACCGACGCAATCCGGTGCTTCTGGATCGAAGAATGGCAAGGGCAAGCAGCCTAAGAAGAAAAAGAGAATGAATGCTTTTGGCAGAATCCTTTTAAGTCTATTGGTTATTGCCATTGTGGTAGGCGGTGGATATGCGTACTGGGTATACAATCAAGTCGTGGATACAGGCATCGATAAACCGGTACCTCCCGGGATGTCAGCCACAACCAAACCGATCACGATGCTATTATTAGGCACAGATAACCGTCCTGAAACTGGCACATATCTCTCGGATGTTGTTATGGTGGCTTCGTTGAATCCGGAGACCAAGACGGCAACCATTGTATCTTTACCACGAGACACGCGTATTCAATTGGATGGGTACAAGTCCAACAAGCTGAATTCCTATTATCCAAGGTTCAAAGCACAGGAAAAAACCACTGGCAAAAATGCAGAGGATCAGATGAAGGAAATGATGGGCAAGTATTTAAATGTAGATATTAATTATACAACCGTCCTGAATTTTCAGGCATTCCGTGATGCTGTCAATGCCGTGGGTGGCGTGGATGTGACTGTGGATAAAAATATGTGTTATAGAGATACAGCCGATGGTACAGATATCAATCTGGTCGCAGGCGCACAACATCTCGATGGTAAAGCGGCACTGGATTTTGTTCGTTACCGCAAATCCAATTGTAATCCGAAGACTGCTGAATCCAATGACTTTGATCGTAACAAACGTCAAAACCAAGTGCTGAACTCCATGCTGGATCAGATGAAATCTCTTGGGGGCATTACGAAGATTAGCAAAGTGATTGGTGCAGTTGACAAGAACATGACGACAGATGTGGAATCGGAACAAATGAAAAACTTTATCTCGACGTATTGGAACATTTCCACCTCGGATGTGCATTATACTCCGGTTACCGGAGAGTGGAGAAGTCCATATGTGTATATTAATGAGACGGAACTCGCCAATGCGAAGCAGGCTTTACAAGATACACTTTCAGGTAAAGTAACGGCTTCACCTTCAGGCCAATAACCTTCATTCTTTTGGGATTGGAAGCACGTTAATCGGTATGCTATAATAACATAAACCAAGTACAAGAATTGCATAAAGAAGGTTAGGGGGCTGGTTGAATGTCCGAAGCCGTCACACAATTAACTGAATCTCTTTTACAGCAATTCAAGAATGAGACCTTTGTGCTTCTGAGCACCGTGGATGTAGAATCCGGAGGTCCGACTTCAACAGCCATCTCCTGGATTTATGCGGAGAATGCTTCTACTTTTCGTGTAGCAATTGATCATCGTTCACGTTTAGTGAATAACATGATTACTAATCCGCTCATTACGGTTACTGTCTTTGGAGAAGAGATGGTGTACGCAGTGAACGGACGTGCTGCGGTACGACAAGATCCGCTGCAGGATGTTCCATTTAATATGTGCTGTTTCGACATCACAATTGAAGCGGTGAGGAATGCTCTGTTTTACGGCGCTCAATTGTCCTCTGTGTTTCAATATGTCAAAATATATGATCAGCGTGCTGCTGAGAAATTAGATGAGCAGGTTTTTGCTGCCATGAAAAAAGCCTAGTGAGAGATCACTGGGCTTTTTGTTGTCTTTTGTCAGATGAATGCAGCTGCTGCATTTGTTGTTTTTGATTCACGTGTTCATCCGGATTTTGACGGACTTTGACGTCTTTCGGGAGTTGGGGGATAATTCGTCCCACCATGTCAGCAAGTTCTGAAGCAAAACCGGAGATTGGGTGCCCTTGACGAATATGTTGACCGATCTCTTTAATTCGTTCAGTGACATCGGCATCAGCAGTAACGATGGAATCTACACCTTCGGGGTCTTTGCGAAGCGCTTCGGCAACAGCGTACTTAATGGTACCCACCCGAGCACGTTCCAGTTCACCATCAACATCGATGCCAACTACGGCTGTATTACCGAGTATGACGCAGTTTGCATCTTCAACACCTTCCACTTGCTTGGCAAGGGCTTTAAGGTGATTGATTCGTTTTTCATTTGGCATCCGGCCACTCTTTGCATCATCCACAATGTTGGTATCATGGACTTCACCTGTATTCTCATTGAGACGGTCCAAACGTGAAGGATTCATCCGATCTTCCTGTGCATTGAGCATGTGAGATCCTTTCCTTTGATCTTGCTGAGTTGTTACATTTCCTCCGTAACTTCGTGGATGCGATGTATGTGGCTCCTGTGAAGCACTGCGTGTGGAACTGTTGCAACCTGTAAGTATAAAGATCAGAAGCAGCGTGCAAACCCATATTTTCATAAATGTTCATCCTTTCTTGGAGTTTTTCAGAATGGTTGACAATTATTTTGCCCTAGTCGAATACATTTATGTATGGGATCATGATTGTCCATGCCGCTGCTGAAAGATCACACTATTCATGCCTTTAACGACGCCGCTTTGGAGGGGATTGAATGAAAAAGATTTTTGTATTGGATACCAACGTGCTTCTGCATGACCCCAATGCCATATTTGCCTTTGAGGAACATGAGGTAATCATTCCCGCGGTTGTATTGGAGGAGATCGACTCCAAAAAAAGAAATGCCGATGAAATTGGGCGTAATGCCCGTAATGTATCCAGACTGTTAGATGGATTACGTGAGCTGGGTCACTTGCACAGTGGGGTACCTTTGGCTAATGGAGGTAACCTGAAAGTAGAGCTGAATCATCGGAGTTTCGTGAAAGTTCAGGAAATGTTTGGTGAAGTGTCCAATGATAATCGTATTTTGGCTGTCGCACTGAATTATCAGATTGAGGAAAATGAAAAGGAAGTAGTCGAACGTCAGGTCGTGCTTGTCAGTAAAGATGTACTTGTGCGTATCAAAGCGGATGTACTTGGTCTGTTCACACAGGATTACTTATCAGATCGGACGGCAGGACTCAGTGAATTATATCCAGGTTATACGGCCCTAAAAGTTCATCCGTCAGTGATTGATGAGTTTTACACATATCGTTTTTTACCAATCAAACCGTTACAGTTGTCTTATTCGTTGTATCCGAATGAATTCGTCATTCTCAAGGATGAGATGGGAACCAATAAATCGGCTTTACTTAAAGTGAACACAGAGGGAACAAAGCTGGAGCCGCTTTTCCTCAGTAATGATAATGTCTGGGGTATTAGCGCACGTAACGCACAACAACGCATGGCACTGGAACTGCTTTTGAATGATGACATCCCGCTTGTTACCATCACCGGTAAGGCTGGAACAGGTAAAACCTTGCTGGCACTTGCAGCAGGTCTGCTTAAGGTAGAGGATGATCATAAGTACAAAAAACTGTTGATCGCTCGCCCTGTCGTTCCGATGGGGAAAGATATCGGTTATTTGCCTGGTGAGAAGGAAGAAAAACTTCGTCCATGGATGCAGCCGATTTACGATAATCTGGAGTTTTTGTTTGACACCAAAAAAGCCGGAGATATCGATAAAATCCTAATGGGGCTTGGCAGTATTCAGGTGGAGGCTTTAACGTATATTCGTGGAAGATCGATACCTGGACAGTTTATCATTATTGATGAAGCCCAGAATCTTTCCCGCCACGAAGTGAAGACCATTGTATCAAGGGTCGGTGAAGGCAGTAAAATTATTTTGATGGGAGACCCCGAACAGATAGACCATCCGTATCTTGATTCTGCCAGTAACGGTCTGACTTATATCGTGGAACGGTTCAAGCAAGAAGGAATCAGCGGACACATCATGCTCGAAAAAGGAGAACGGTCCAAGCTGGCACAGCTTGCAGCCGATTTACTGTAAAATTCAGGGGATTTATTTCCCGGAAAATGTTGTTATTGAAGCCGGCTCCTGGAGTCGGCTTTTTGCTGAAAAAATAAGTAAGCGTTATTACACAGAACTCGATATGCTCGTAATATGCAAAAATCCGAAAAAGTGTTTTTCAGCAGGGTAGGACAAGAGTACTACTTATTTGTTACAATAATTGCTGCAGGAAAAAACTAGGTGAACAGGGAGGGAAGTTAATGAAGCGTAGACATCAGGTTGTTTTGTTCGCGGTATTGCTGCTTTCGTTAACGATCTTGTCACCAAGTTTTGACTTTAGAGGTTCGCAGCTCAATCAGGAACGCGATCAGGAGAAGGATACCTTTCCGGGTTCTTCGTCCCGTAATGAAGATGCTGAAGCTCCGCTGGAGATTGTAGTGGCCATGTCGGATGAAGAGTTTCAAGCCTTTCAAAAGATAGCCAAAGAAGTTGCTGCTTCCCAGCTGGTAGAGATTAATCTTCGGAATGAGAAGCCGGATACATATAAGCATGTTTTGGATCTTGAATTTTCACTAGGGGAGAATGGTGATGTTGTTCTGCTTGATAGTGAGGAAGTGCAACACTACGCCCAAAAAGGGTACCTGTATCCGTTAAACGGAACAACATTATCGAAGTCGCTAGGAGATACGGTAGTTGGGTTACGGGGAATGACAGAGTGGAATGGTTATCAGTGGGGAATGCCTTTTGATTTTGATCCGTACATTCTGGCTTCACAATCTGCATTTCTGAAGAGAGCTGGTCTGGAGTCGTTACCTCACAATAAAGATCAGTGGGTCAAACTTACTCAACAAGCCATTACGGAAGGCATCCCTTTAATTACAATGAACATCAATGATATGTACGGAACGAATGCGTGGCTGAATCATTTGGAACCGAGGATGGCGCCAGATCAAGTTAAACGAACACAAATAGATTCGCAAACGGGGGATCTTCAGCAGGGGATACAGTTGATGAATCAGATTCAGCCCCTTATTAGGCTCGAGTCTACCAATCCAGAGTTCTCTCCAACTGCTGACCAGAACGGCACACCGATGGTTGTATCTTTGTTATCTCAATTATTAAGTGCGGATCAAGCGAGTACAGTGGATAAAGATTCTTTGGAGCGGATTTCTTTCGAAACCTTGGAAACTGTAAACTCCAGAAGCCTTGTCATTACTGCGGGTTCGGTTGAGGCAGAGGAGGCCAGTAGATGGATTGAAGGAATGACGTCCGCTACAACACAGTTGAAATGGTACCAACAGGTCAACCGGTTGCCCGCAAAGCAACAGGAACTGGATTTGGAGTCTGAGAAACTCGTTGGACGTTATGACATGGCAAAGGGACAGTCTTGGTTCTCAATAACCCAAGATGCCCCCGCTGCAACGACCCAAAGTCATGCTCTAGTAACTCGTTTTCAACAAAAAGTACAACAATTCTTAAAGGGAGAAATTACAGCGAATCAATACGTAGACAGTATTAGAATGACGAATTAACTTTAAGTTCGTGATCAAAAGCGGACTTCTTGAACAACCTCTTTAAAATGATATAGCTAGTTTTACTTCCAGTATGCCTTCACTTGTTGAAACATCGGTTGCTTTGACAAACGAAAGGATTTTCTGTGGATAGAACCCAAGGTCAAATTCTCTTTCCAGCATTCGGCGAGTAGTGTCTGGTAATTCAAGCTGGTTGAATACAAGTTTGTCCACATGAAAACGAATGGAGTTTTGAGGTTCATTTTCTACCGTATAATGTCCTTCAATGCTTAATTGCAACTGATCCCGCTGACCGGAAGCTATAATCTTATCCTGATTAAACTGAAAGGCAAAGTCTTCAAAGATGGGATTTTGGGAACGCAGAAATGTATTAAGTTCATCCTGCCCAATTCGAATCGTATACGTTGTTCCAGTTGTGGATATACCTCCGTTTTGTTTTTGTATAAAATCGGGCAGGTTCTGCATGGCAGATGCCAATGCTTTAAAATATCGTTTCACCTCATAGATGCCGATATTCTCCCAATAAAGGGTCAATTCATCCATCAGTTTCTGAATCGCTGCCGCATCTCCGCTGGTGGCTATTTGGGCATCCACTTCTTTTTGCAAGGCGACTACACGTTCCCGCTGGTTTTGAAGATTAGTCTTCATTTCGCTTAATTCTGCTGTAGTCTGACGAATCTGAATGGAAGTCTGTTGCAGGTTGCGATAACGATCCTGATACTTGTCCAGCACAGCCTGATCCCGCCCAATAATAATCTGGTAATAATCATACAGGACAAACAGGTCTTTGAATGACCTGGCTCCCAGGACCGTCATGAGAAGACTGTCACGTTCTCCTGTATAGTAGGACCTCACTACAGCTCCGGCCCGATCTTGCTGAATATGTATCTGCTCTTCCTGTTCCTGAAGCTGGACGGATAATGTTTCGTATTGTTGAGCCAGCTGCTTCTGCCTTTCGGCGATGCGTTCGATTTCATGATCGATTTCAACGATGGATAGACTTTTTTGCAATATTTCACGTGTATCCTCAGGTGAAGACTCTCCATAGGCATAGGTTGAGGGTAGTTGTAGGAATACGATGATGCATAATATAAATGCGGCAATGCCGTTATGACGTCTCACCGATCATTCTCCTTTCCACTTCTTAAATGACAATCGTACAGGCTTGTTGTCTTCCAGACAATATATGAAACAAATACGTGAAATATCCTTAGTGGTTACATAACACCATGAATATTCATTTAATCTAAACACAACAAAAAAGCAACCCGACAGATATCGGATCACTTTGATGCTGCAGGTGGATTAGAGCGGCAAACCCATTTCGAATACGGTCCAGTAGCTGAACCCCGTGAATGTTACGATCATATAACCCCAGAAGAGCAATATGTACGTTCGCTCGGTAAATTTCAAGTATCCCAAAATGACAAAAAACGCAGTCTGCAGGAAAAAAAGCAAAGCCATTTCGACCAGATCTCCCGCAAAAGCCATCAGGCCAATT
Source organism: Paenibacillus sp. ClWae2A (assembly GCF_032452295.1). NCBI lineage: Bacteria > Bacillati > Bacillota > Bacilli > Caryophanales > Paenibacillaceae > Paenibacillus > Paenibacillus sp. ClWae2A. The sequence goes on along the minus strand of NZ_JAULSQ010000003.1, from coordinate 438,782 downwards.
GCAAGCGTGAAGAACCCGAGTACCCGAAACATGCGTGCCACGGTAAATCCTCCTCTCCTAAGTACGTTCATAGATTGTCTACACAACATTATACCGGGAAAGGAAAAACGTGTAAACAAATTTGGGTATGAAAGCGAATTCTTTTTTGCCCAAAGTAAGTATAGAGGGAGATGTTTTACGTATGTCACGTATGAGCAAGCCTGAATGTGGAAATACATTTTAGTATGAAATCAATTCTATGAACTCTATGAGAGGCATAAGAATGAATGAAGCAGCTTTTATACCTAATTCACATACCGGGCTTCCGGTAATGCGGACGGTTATTTTAGGATGTTGTTAGGAGGGTATTATAGCATGACTGCAGTGAGACAGGATGCTTGGAGTACAGAGGACGATTTGATATTGGCTGAGGTTACTTTGCGTCATATTCGGGAAGGCAGTACACAATTGGCCGCTTTTGAAGAGGTGGGCGAAAAAATAGGCAGAACATCTGCCGCATGCGGTTTTCGCTGGAACAGTTGCGTACGTAAAAAGTATGAGTCTGCCATCAGTAACGCCAAGGCACAACGGCAAAAACGAAGTTATCTCAGAAAGCAACCAGCTATGCTAGGACCGCAGGTCGCCGCATTGTCTACACTGGACACTGAAGAACATCTGTACAAATCAGATGGAATCTCAGACGATTCATTATCGATGGATGCAGTAATCCGCTTCCTGCGACAATGGAAGGGAACAGTGCAGGAGAGTAATCGTCAACTCAAGATGCTGGAGAAGGAGCTTCGGGAGAAAGAAGATGAGTTGCTCGAACTACGTCTTGAGAATGACCGTCTCTCCAAGGAAGTGAATGAAGTACAGACGGATTACCGTGTGGTGAATGACGACTATAAAGCTTTGATTCAAATTATGGATCGGGCTCGCAGACTCGCATTTTTGTCCGAAGAAGAAGAGGAACTTAAGACACGTTTCAAGATGGATGCCAACGGGAATCTGGAACGAATTGAATAACAAATTCAGACGTTTGATTTGTGAAAGTCAGGTATGAACCCGCCACACCTCCGTTACACAACGGCAGGTATGACGGGTTTTTAGTTTGGTGTTTTTGTTCTATTATAGATAATAGAAGAGCAACTACTGAAGCGAAGAGGAGTGCATCATATGATTATTGACATCGTAGGAGCGGGGGCACTTGGTCTGTTGTATGGCGGGAAACTTCTGGCGTCAGGTAATCAGGTCAGATTTTGGACCAGAACAACTGCTCAGGCAGACCTCCTCAGCCATGATGGAGTAACCATTGTGGAACGTGGCGAGGAGATACATATTCTACCGGATCAAATACAGGCGAAACCAATAAGTGAGCTGACTGACACATGGAAGAACACACCTGGAGAATGGTTGCTGCTCATGGTTAAGCAGACAAGCATTGATGATTTCATTCATGAGATTAGTCCATTACAAGATCATGTGCTGAATATCGCTTGTTTTCAAAATGGGATGGGCCATCTGGCAAAAATTCAAGCAGCTTTGCCAAAGTCGCTTCTATGTAGTGCGGTTACAACAGAAGGTGCGAAGCGTACACAAAGTCAGGTGACTCGTTCAGGTACAGGTGAAACCAGGCTGGGGAGGTACAACATACATATAGTAGCTTCTACCTCTATAGAGGAGCAGAGAACATTTACTCTGTCGGGATCGTTGCAGCAGGCAGGATTTGACTGTACAGTGTCGAATGAAATCGATAAGCTGATATACAGGAAACTATTGATTAATGCAGTCATTAACCCGCTTACAGCATTATGGCGAATTCCTAATGGAGAATTGATCGTCAAGGAAGAACGAAAGAAGTTAATGCGCCAGTTATATGATGAAGTTTTATTAATCTATTCTGCAAGTGGAATATATTTGGATCAGGATATGTGGGATCAACTGATGTCGGTCTGTCGTTCTACTGCCACGAATACTTCCTCCATGCTTGCAGATGTTCTCGCTGGACGTGGTACAGAAGTGAGGTCTATTAACGGTCATATTGTAAGGATGGCACAGAAGTTGGACCTTGTTGCACCTACACATGAAATACTGCTTCATCTGATTGAAGGAATGCAACCGGAAGGAGTGAATTAATGGGACTTTTTATTGTGTTGAGCATATTGCCCTTTTTTCCGTTCTTTCTTGTCTATTGGGGCATGTACCTATGGAAAAAAGAAAAACGGAACGCCATGCGGATGGCAATGGATGTAACCACCTTTTTTCTTGTTTTTTCAGTATCGGCGTTATTCAACTTAACATTTGATTCGAATTTTGGTTTTTATCTGACACTTTTACTCATACTACTAGCACTTGGATTCATCGGAGGTGCGCAAAATCGACTAAAGGGGAAGGTCGATGGGGGGAGAATGTTCCGCGCCGTATGGCGCATGGCCTTCATCATTATGAGTTTTGGGTATATTTTGTTTACTTTATTTGGATTATTTAGATACTTCATGAAACAGATGTAAGGTTACATAACGCAAAAGAGGCAAAAAATGTGTCGATTTTGTCGAAAACTGAAAAAAACATTACTTTCTGAAAAAGTAATGTAGATTTTTTTGACCGGTGGTTGTATAATCTATAAACATATAAACCATATCAATTTAGGGGGAACGTGTTAGATGAAAAGGAAAAGTCTATTAGTCCTTTTGACGCTGATTTTGGCGTTCGGTACCGTACTTGCAGCGTGCGGATCGAAAAACGAAGGCACAGGTAACACCGATACTGGTTCTGCAAGCGAAGGAAATGGTCTTGCTAAAGATCAAATTCTGAAAATCAACCTGTCAGCTGAACCTCCTACGTTGGACCCGGCTCAAGCAAAAGACAGCCAAACCAACACAGTTCTGAAATTCTTGTATGAAGGTCTTGTACGCATCGATGCTGATGGTAAAGAACAAGCGGGCGTAGCTAAAGACTGGAAAATTTCCGAAGATGGTTTGAAATATGTTTTCAACCTGAACCCGGATGCTAAATGGAGCAACGGTGATGCAATCACTGCCGAAGACTTTGTTCGTTCTTGGGAACGTGCTTTGAAACCGGAAACAGCTTCTCCATATGCTTACCAATTGTACTACATCAAAGGTGCTGAAGGTTACAACCTCAGCAAAGATGAAACATACAAAGGTACTAAAGTCACAGATTTCTCACAAGTAGGCGTTAAAGCTACTGATGAACACACATTGGAAGTAACGTTGGAAAACCCAACACCTTACTTCTTGGGTCTGACAGCATTCTACACGTACTACCCAGTACATGCATCTGCTGACACCAATGACAAATTCTTCACAGACTACAAAAACATGATCGTTAACGGACCATTTGTAATGGATCAATACTCTAAAGGTCAAAAAATTGTTGTGAAGAAAAACGATGGTTACCATGCAGCTGCCGATATTAAATTGGCTGAAATCGATATGTCTCTGACGAACAGCAGTGCTTCCGAACTGCAAGCTTACAAATCAGGACAATTGGACTACACTGGTGCACCTAACGGTGAAATTCCATCCGACCAAATTCCTTCTGTAAAAGCGGAATTGCCGGACGAGTTCAAAGCTACTGGTATTGCAAGTACGTACTACTACCAGTTCAACGTAAACGAAGCACCATTTAACAACGTTAAAATCCGTAAAGCATTTGCAATGGCTATTCAGCGTCAGTTGATTGTTGACAAAGTTACACAAGGTGGACAAATTCCAGCATTCGGATTTGTACCTCCAGGTATCCGTGGTGAAAACGGCGAATTCCGTGATGAGCACAAAGACGATTACTTTACTGAAAATGTGGATGAAGCTAAAGCATTGCTTGCTGAAGGTATGAAAGAAGAAGGTTACACAACATTGCCAGCTGTTACTTTGATCTACAACACTAGTGATGGTCACGCGAAAATCGCTTTGGCGATTGCTGACATGTGGAAACAAAATCTTGGTGTTGATGTGAAAACAGAAAACCAAGAGTGGGGCGTATTCCTTGAGAACCGTCAAAACCAAAACTTCCAAGTAGCTCGTGCAGGTTGGTCTGCTGACTACAACGATCCATACAACTTCTTGGAAATGTGGACTACTGGAAACACAAACAATGATTCCAAATTCAGCAACGAACAGTATGACAAAGATGTTAAAGAAACTGTAAAATCTGCTGATCCAGCTACACGTATGGCTGCATTTGCTGACGCTGAGAAAATCCTGATTCAAGATGAAATGGGCGTTATGCCAATCTATTACTACACTAACGTATCTTTGACCAAGCCTTACCTGAAAGGCGTACAACTTGATTTCAGTGGAGCTATTGACTTCACGCGTGCATATCTGGAAGAGAAATAAGTTGTTCTGAAGTCTAATATGATTACTTCGGGATATATATGTGGAATTCCATATATATCCCGATTTTTTTGTATGTGCACCGATTTTCCTTATAATTCTTGAAATTTCCGATAAATGGATTGGACTTTATTTCTGTCTAATTCTACAATCGATTTGTATACAAAATATTGTTTGTGGAGGTGTGCAAGGGTTGGTTAAGTATGTGTTGAAAAAACTATTATTTATGCTGCTATCGCTTTTCATACTCGCATCTGCAACCTTCTTCCTGATGAAGGCTATTCCGGGTGACCCTTTTACATCCGAGAAAAAAGTATCGCCTGAAATTCGGGTTTTGCTGGAACAGAAGTATGGATTGGACAAACCGATGTATGAACAATACCTGAAGTATATGGGTGGAATCCTTAAGGGAGATTTCGGAGTCTCAATGAAATATCTCAATCGAGATGTAGCCGGAATGATCGGCGAAACATTCACCGCTTCGCTGAAGCTTGGAGTGTTTGCAATTGTTATCTCCATTATCGTGGGTGTTTTGCTGGGGCTTATTGCTGCAGTTTACCATCGTAAACTCATTGATGATATCACGATGATCCTCGCTGTCATAGGTATAGCTGTTCCGAGCTTCTTGCTTGCGTCACTATTGCAGTATCTCTTTGCTACTAAATTAGGCTGGTTTAACGTTATGGGCTTTGATGGTCCATTGGATTACGTTCTTCCGGTTGCAGCGCTATCTGCATCTCCGATTGCTTTTATCGCTCGTTTGACGCGTTCGAGCATGCTTGAAGTCTTACATGCAGATTATATCAAAACAGCTAAAGCCAAAGGTCTGAAATGGCCTGCAATTATGTTTAAACACGTTGTAAGAAACGGTATTCTACCGGTAGTAACTTATGTTGGTCCAATGACAGCGAATATCATCACAGGTTCCGTTGTAATTGAACAGATCTTTAACATCGGGGGAATTGGTAAAGTATTCGTAGAGAGTATCACAAACCGTGATTACACTATGATCATGGGGATTACAATTTTCTATGGTATCCTCCTGATGTTGGCTCGTTTCTTTACGGATATCGCTTACGTGCTGATTGATCCTAGAATTAAGCTGGAAAGCCGGAAGGGGGCATAACGTTGTCTGGCACGAATAATAAAAAGAATGAAACGGCGAACACGAACCTGACTAGTCAGGCAGCGGTTAAACCGCAAGAAAGTGTATCCCTTTTTAAAGATGCCATGTACAGACTTGCAACCAATAAGGCTGCTATGATCAGTCTGGGTGTATTGGTTCTTGTCGTGATTTTCTCTTTGATTGGTCCAACTTCTTTGTTTACAAGTTATAATTATTATTCCAATGATTTGTTGAATGCCAATGCAGCGCCGAGTGCGGAGCACTGGTTCGGTACGGACGAGCTTGGTCGTGACGTGTGGGTAAGAACTTGGGTAGGAGCACGTGTATCCCTTACTGTAGGTTTGGCCGCAGCCTTGATTGACCTTGTTATCGGGGTTATTTATGGAGCGATCATGGGTTTCTACGGTGGACGTGTAGATGGAATTATGAACAAGTTTTCCGAAATCCTCTACTCCTTGCCGTACATGCTTGTTGTAATTTTGTTGCTGGTTGTACTGGAACCAAGTCTGACAACGATTATCATTGCCCTCACCATCACAGGCTGGATCAGCATGTCATGGATTGTGCGTGGTGAGATTATGCAACTCAAAAACAGAGACTTTATTCTTGCTGCAAGGTCCATGGGAGCAAGCACAGGGCGTCAATTGTTCCGTCATTTGCTGCCCAATGCAATAGGACCGATTCTTGTAACATTGACATTGTCTATTCCAAATGCAATCTTTGCCGAAGCGTTCCTGAGCTTCCTTGGATTGGGTGTATCTGCACCAAGATCTTCACTTGGTTCTATGATCAATGATGCACTTACAGGCTGGACGCTATTCCCGTGGCGGATGTGGTTCCCAGCAGGTCTGATGGTTCTGACTATGCTTGCATTTAACTTGCTCGGAGACGGTCTGCGTGACGCACTCGATCCGAAATTACGTAAATAGAAATAGGAGGTGGGATTATGGAGCCGATTTTAACAGTCAAAGACCTGAGTGTGTCGTTCTCAACACGTTCTGGTGAATTTGATGCCGTTAAAAATGTGAGTTTTGAAATTGGCAAAGGAGAGACGCTGGGGATCGTAGGTGAATCGGGTAGTGGTAAGAGTGTTACCGCCCAAACCATCATGAAATTGATTCCCTCCCCGCCTTCGAAGGTCAAAAGCGGAGAAATTACTTTTCACGGGCAAGACCTGCTGAATAAGACAGACAAACAAATGGAAGCGATTCGTGGTAAAGATATCGGTATGATCTTCCAAGATCCAATGACTTCTTTGAATCCTACCATTAAAATTGGTAAACAAATTACTGAAGTATTACGCAAGCATCAGAACATGTCCAAACAAGCGGCGAATAAAGCGGCTTTGGAGATGCTGGAACTTGTAGGTATTAAAAATGCGGCTATTCGCATGAATCATTATCCTCACCAATTCTCTGGTGGTATGCGTCAGCGTGCCATGATTGCGATCGCCCTTGCATGTCGTCCATCCCTTCTGATTGCGGATGAGCCGACAACTGCACTTGACGTTACAATTCAGGCTCAAATTCTGGATGTCATGAAAGATATGCAGCAAAAGCTGGGAACATCGATCATGCTGATCACGCATGACCTTGGTGTCGTAGCGGGTATGTGTGACCGTGTTGTTGTTATGAAGGAAGGCGAAGTTGTTGAAACAGGAACAACTGCTGAAATCTTTAGTAACCCTCAACATCCATACACGATTAAATTGCTGAATGCTTTGCCTCGTCTGGACGAGCCCAAAAAGGAAAAACCAGCTCCCGCTGGTATTATCAAAGGCAGCAACAAGCCTCTGGTACAAGTGAAAAACTTGAAACAGTACTTTAATCTGGGTAAAGGTAACATTCTTAAAGCGGTTAATGACGTAAGCTTTGATATCTTTGAAGGAGAAACACTCGGCGTTGTAGGTGAGTCCGGCTGTGGTAAATCCACAACAGGTCGTACCATTCTGCGTCTTTATGAGCCAACTGGCGGAAGTGTTAACTTCAACGGAACGGATATCTACAAGTTGTCCCCGCGCAAAATGAAAGAGATGCGTAAAGATATGCAGATGATTTTCCAAGATCCATATGCATCTCTTAACCCGCGTTTCAACGTTATGGATATTATCGGAGAGTCCCTTGATATTCATGGTCTGGCTTCCAGCTCTAAAGAGCGCAAGAGACGAGTGGAGGAGTTGCTTGATCTGGTAGGTTTGAATCCAAGTCATGCACTTCGTTATCCACATGAATTCTCCGGTGGTCAAAGACAACGGATCGGGATTGCGCGTGCACTTGCTGTAGACCCTAAATTCATCATCTGTGATGAGCCATTGTCTGCACTGGATGTATCCATTCAGGCGCAGGTCGTTAAATTGCTTGAAGAACTTCAGCAACGTCTCGGCTTGACATACCTGTTTATCGCGCATGACTTATCGATGGTTAAACATATCAGTGACCGTGTCGCTGTAATGTACATGGGTAAAGTGGTTGAACTCGCAGAAAGTGAAGAACTATATGCGAACCCTGTCCACCCGTATACCAAGACATTGCTTTCAGCGATTCCTGTACCTGATCCGGAAGTGGAAGCGAACAAGCGTCGCATTTTGCTGCCGGAAGAGCATATGAGCCCGATTCAGAATGGATCCGGTGGTCCTGCAAATGACCCGTACAACCTGGAAAATGCTCAATTGATTGAGGTTTCCAAAGGTCACTGGGTTGCAGAACCTTACGTATAATAGGAATATTAAAGCGATATGCTATTATTGATGTATTAAATGCCGCCGACTCGTTCGGCGGTTTTTTTCGTATTTTAATCACTTTCTTTTGACGAAGCGGCCTTGAATTCGGTACAATCAAGAAAGGCTCTTTGAAGCAGAATAGGAGGCAGACCTCATGAACGGTATTACCGAGGCACTCCGCAGCGGATCAAGACTTGCAGAAGATTATATCTGTTCAAGAGATGCTGCGCGTGGCCTTTACGAGTATGACATTCGCTGGGAAGCAGGACTTCAGGCGCGTGCCGAGTGGCTGGACCAATCGGAAAACACACGTATTGATCGTCGTGATCTGGCAGAGTATTTACGTATATATAATAAGCGTGTGAACGACCATGGAGAGGTTCATGCGTCTATCACACGTCTTGCAGAACAAGATGCACTAGTGGTTACAGGAGGACAGCAAAGCGGTCTGCTCACCGGACCACTGTTCGTCATATACAAAGCCGCCAGCGTAGTGGCAGCTGCGCGTGAAGCGGAAAAAAGACTTCAACGCCCGGTAGTCCCGGTATTTTGGATTGCCGGTGAAGACCATGATTGGGATGAGGTTAATCACACGTATCTACCTGATCCTCAGGGAGACATGAAGAAGGTCAAGTTACAAGGACGATTCGCAGGAAGGGATTCTGTGAGTAACGTTCATGTGGATACGCAGCAGTGGATGAATGTACTCGAACAGGTGGAACAGCTATTACCTGATACGATACATAAACCAGGATTGATGAAATGCATCACAGAGATCCATCAATCGAGTTCGAATCTGAGTGATGCATTTGCCCGCATGATATCTGCCTTGTTTGCCAGCAGTGGACTTGTTCTAATGGATGCATCAGATCCAGAGTTGCGCAGGTTGGAACAGCCCGTGTTTGAGCGGTTGATACGAAAAAATGAAGTGCTGCGCAGCGCATACACACAAGGTGCTTCGCTGGTACAACAAGCTGGTTATGCTATGCCTGCCGAAGTAGCGGAGGATGGAGCCAATCTGTTCTACATTCATGAAGGTACGCGTCTGCTCTTGTTGTTGAAGGACGGTTTATATAGTGATCGCAAAGGTTTGGTTTCTTTCACAGAGGAACGTTTGCTTCAGGAACTGGAAGAACATCCGGAGCGCTTCAGTAACAACGTATTGACACGACCATTAATGCAAGATTCCGTGCTGCCTGTAGCCGCTGTTATTTTGGGGCAAGGTGAAATTGCATATTGGGGTTTGACTCGGGAAGCTTTCCATCAGTTCGGATTGCAAATGCCCATTTTGTTGCCGCGGTTGTCCTTCACCATTATGGAAGATATTCATCACAAACATATGAAACAATATGGACTTTCTTTTCAGGATGTTCAATATCATATGGAAGAAAAGAAGGAGCAGTGGCTCGCACAGCAGGAGACGTTCCAGGTAGATGAACAGTTTGACAAGGTTCAGGAAGCGTTTCTTGATCTGTATGGACCGTTGTTAGATGAGATCGCGGAGATTCATCCGGGTCTGGAACGAATTGGCGATACCAATTTGAGTAAAATCAACGAGCAAATGCAGTATCTGAAACAGCAGACTCACAAAGCTATCGAAGATAAACATAATGTGAGTCTAAGGCACTGGAATGGCATTCAGAACTCCTTATTCCCAACGGGCAAACCACAGGAACGAGTACATAATGCACTCTTTTACCTGAATCGTTATGGCACCGAGTGGATCGATGAACTGATTAAGGACTCAAGCGAATTCCTTGGAGAGCACAAGGTTATTGCACTATAGAGCCCTTTATAATAGAAGAAACACATAAACAAGGAGGAAATGGAATGACTACACCTGCATTGCAAAACAGTATTGTTAAAGATATGGGACTTGCTTCAGAGGGTCACCTGAAAATTGATTGGGTAGAAGCACACATGCCGGTATTAAACCGCATTCGTCGCCAGTTCGAACAGGATCTGCCCTTCAAAGGTTTGAAGGTTGCCATTTGTCTTCATCTGGAGGCGAAAACAGCTTACTTGGCAAAAGTGATCCAAGCGGGTGGGGCGGAAGTAACGATTACACACAGCAACCCATTGTCTACACAAGATGATGTCTGCGCAGCATTAGTGGAAGACGGCGTTACAGTTTATGCGAAGTACAATCCGGAGCCTGCGGAATTCAAATCACTGCAACTGCGTGCGCTTGAGGTGAAGCCTGATCTCATTATTGATGATGGTGGAGACTTTGCAACCATTATTGCATCCGAGCGCCCTGACCTCGCAGCAACCATTCGCGGAGGAGCAGAAGAAACGACAACGGGTATTATTCGTTTGAAAGCATTGGCGAAAGAAGGCCAATTGAAGTTTCCGATGGTTGCGGTTAATGACGCATACTGCAAGTATCTGTTTGACAATCGCTACGGTACGGGACAATCTGCATTCGACGGGATTATTCGTACAACTAACTTGGTTATCGCTGGTAAAAACGTAGTGGTAGCAGGTTATGGCTGGTGTGGTAAAGGTGTAGCGATGCGCGCCAAAGGTCTTGGAGCGAATGTGATCGTAACCGAGATCGATCCAATCAAAGCGGTAGAAGCACACATGGATGGATTCCGGGTCATGACGATGGTGGAAGCCGCCAAATTGGGCGATTTCTTCATCGCAGTTACAGGCAATAAGGATGTTATCACAGGTGAGCATTACGATGTAATGAAGGACGGAGCGATTCTGAGTAATGCAGGTCACTTTGATGTTGAAGTGAATAAACCTGAACTGGCTAAACGTTCGGAATCGATTCGCACAGTTCGCCGCAACATTGAGGAATATCGTTTCAAAGACGGTCGTAAAATGTATCTTCTTGCAGAAGGTCGTCTTGTAAACCTGGGTGCAGCAGATGGTCACCCTGCCGAAATCATGGATACAACGTTTGCTCTCCAGGCACTTGGTCTGCGTTATGTGAGTGAGAATTATGAAAACTTGGGTAAAAACGTGGTTAATGTACCTTATGATATCGACCAACAGGTTGCCAGCTATAAACTTGAAAGCCTGAATATTGGCATCGACTCCTTGTCAGCTGAGCAAGAAAAATACCTGGATAGCTGGAAATTTTAAGCTCTATCCAATAATTACAAGCTGATGAAATGACTCAATAGGTATAGAATGGTTTATTGATGATATGGCTCATGTGCGGGTAGACATACGAATGCCCGTTTAAGGGAAACGTCTTTGATCCTGAGTGACAGGATCAAGGACGTTTTTTTATGCTGAAAAATTAAAAAATCAAGTAATGCAAGAAGGGTTTTGATTTTTTTGTGCGAATCTATTATGCTTAGGTGGTGGAAAGTGGGGCAAAGTGGGAGAAACGGGTGAGGAGTGAGTGGGCCAATGTTTATGGGGGAGTTCCAACATAGCATTGATGATAAGGGTCGGGTTATCATTCCGGCTAAATTCCGCGAATCTCTGGGACCGTCTTTCGTTGTCACACGGGGTTTGGACCAGTGTCTTTTCGTGTACCCCATGGAGGAGTGGGGGGTCATGGAACAGAAGCTCAAAGCACTGCCATTGATGAAATCTGATGCACGTGCGTTTACCCGATTTTTTTTCTCGGGTGCAACCGAATGTGAACTGGACAAACAGGGCAGGGTAAATCTGCCGGGCAATTTAAGAGAGTATGCCAAGCTGGACAAGGATTGTGTTGTTCTTGGCGTGTCGAACCGGGTGGAGATTTGGAGCAAAGGCATATGGGAGAGTTATTTCAATCAATCCGAAGAAGCATTCAACGACATTGCCGAAAAGCTGGTCGATTTTAATTTTGATTTATAAAGTCAGGAGGGGTGCAGGTTGTTTCACCACATAACCGTACTCAAAGAAGAGGCAACAGAGGGATTAAACATCAAGCAGGACGATATATACGTGGACTGCACTTTAGGCGGTGGCGGACATAGCTCCGTGATTGCTTCCAAGCTCGGTCCAGGGGGACGTCTGATCGCACTTGATCAGGATGATTGGGCTTTGGATAATGCTCGCGAGAAGCTCGCTGCCTATGGAGAACGTGTAACATTGGTGAAAACCAATTTTCGAGATCTGGAACAGGTACTCAAGGATCTGAATGTACCAATGAAGGATGGCGTACCACAGGTCGATGGTATTTTGTATGACTTGGGTGTGTCATCTCCGCAATTTGATGAAGGAGAACGTGGATTCAGCTACAATCACGATGCTCCGCTCGATATGCGAATGGACCAGGATGCAATGCTGACGGCCAAAGAGATTGTGAATGAGTGGCCAGAAGAAGAGATTGCCCGAATTTTGTATCGCTATGGTGAAGAGAAGTTTTCGAGAAGAATTGCCCGTGTTATCGTCGGAAAACGAGCGCAGTCTACCATTGAGACGACAGGTGAACTCGTGGAACTGATCAAGGAAGGCATCCCGGCGGCAGCTCGCCGTACTGGTGGACATCCTGCCAAACGCAGCTTCCAGGCATTACGCATTGCCGTCAACGATGAGTTGGGTGCGTTTGAAGAAGGCTTGCATCAGGCTGTTCGTTGTCTGGCACCAGGAGGACGTGTATCTGTTATTACCTTCCACTCCCTTGAGGATCGGATATGTAAACAGATTTTCAGCAGCTATCTGGAAAAATGTACATGTCCACCCGATTTTCCGTTGTGTGTATGCGGCGGCAAGGGTACCCTGCGTTTAGTTAACAGAAAACCGTTGATTCCAACGGAAACGGAATTGGACGAAAATTCACGTGCTCGTTCAGCCAAGCTGCGCGTAGCCGAGAAATTGTAGATCAAGAGTGGAGGAGAGAATCGGAGTATGGCATATACACGTGGTAATCTCGCTGTAAAAGAAAAAGCGTCCCAGGAACGTGTGACCCAGCAACGATACAAAGAAACCACCAAAGTGGTGACCCGTCGTACGGGTCTTCCGGCACGCGAGAAAATTTTGTATCTGATTACCCTGGTTGCAGTGATCCTTGTTGGAGGAGCCTTGATGTCTCGTTATGCTCATATCTATGATCTGAACAAGCAGGCACAGTCCACTATTTCGGATATCAAGGGGTATGAAAAGACAATTGCAGACCTGCAGGTGGAAAAAGAAACATTGAACAACCAGGTCATCGAAAATGCAAAACAACTGGGTTACGTTGAAGCTTCCGGTAAAGATGTCATTTATGTACCTCGCTCAACAAGTACAAAATCAACTGGTACTGAATCGTCCTCAAATACAGCAAGCAGTAAGTAAAGAGGTGTTCCGATGATAAAAAGAATAAAGATGCGCACGTTGCTTATAGGGGGATGTATTACCCTCTTTTTTCTTGTACTCGTAACCCGAATCTTTTTCATTCAAATTGTGAATGGCGGTGTATGGCAGGAACGGGCAGCCGGTTTGGTAGAGCGGGAACAGACGATTAAGGCTGCACGTGGAACGATTACGGATCGAAATGGTAACATTTTGGCTACTGACGCGCCTGCGTATACGGTTTCGGTCAATCCCCTCTTGATCGATGAACTTGGCATACAGGATGTTGTCACGGAGAAACTCTCTACCCTTTTAGGGAAAAATGAGAGTGAGATGCGTGCTCTAGTCACAGCGAAGAAAGAAAATGGCGATTTTTTCCAGCAGCGTGAAGTACGCAGTGAAGGATATAAGATAAGTCCTGAGCTTGCGGAAAAAGTCAACGAACTGCGTGAGGAATTACAAGAAGAGTACAAGGCTCGTAATGCAATTGTGATGGCTCAGGAGTCGAAGCGTTTTTACCCTGAAGAAACACTTGCTTCTCATCTCTTGGGATATATGAGCCGTGATGGGAAAGCTGTCAATGGACTTGAAGTCTCATATGATGAAGCATTGACAGGCACAGATGGGTATCTGAATTATCAGAAGGACGCCAAAGGCATTAAACTTCCGGATTCACAGGATAACTATCTGCCACCTCAGAACGGGAAAAATCTTACGCTGACCATCGATGATACGATCCAGTTCTACATTGAGGATGCAATGAAAGAAGCCGTTGCCAAGTATAACCCTCTGAGCATGACGGTCATTGCCGCCGACCCAAACACAATGGAGATTCTAGGGATGGCCAACTGGCCAACCTTTAACCCTAATACGTATGGGAGTACACCTGATCAAAAGAATTTTATCAACCATGCTACTCAATCCATCTATGAGCCAGGTAGTACATTCAAAATAGTTACGCTAGCAGGGGCTGTAGAAGAAAAACTCTTTGATCCCAATGCAAGTTTTGAATCCAAACGTATGTATATCGGTGGTTTCCCGATTAGTGATAATGGTCATGCCTATGGTTGGATCTCTTATCTCGAAGGTGTTAAACGGTCAAGTAACATTGCTTTTGTTAATCTGGGTTACAACATGCTTGGTGGTGAACGTCTGCGTCATTACATAGACGAATTTGGTTTCGGCAAAAAGACGGGTATTGATCTGCCGAATGAGGCAGCGTCACCGATCAAGCCACTGGTTTACAAATCCGAGATTGCCACGGCAGCCTATGGTCACGGTCTTGTACAGGTAACACCAATTCAACAGGTCGCAGCCATCTCTGCGATTGCCAACGGCGGCAAATTGCTGGAGCCACATCTGGTGAAGGAGATCAAGAACCCGAATGATGGGACAACAGAAGTGATCAAACCCAAAGTTGTTCGTCAGGTGATTTCCAAGGAATCCTCCAAACTGGTGAGCGGTTATCTGGAACAAGTGGTTGCAGACCAAACGATTGGTACCGGTCGTAACGCCTATATTGAAGGTTACCGTGTAGCTGGTAAGACAGGTACGGCAAGAAAGGTTGTTAACGGAGCATACAGCAAATCAAAAGACGTTGTATCGTTTATTGGATTCGCACCCGTGAATAATCCGAAGATTGCTATACTTGTTGTCATTGACCAACCGGATGGAACCAACATTGGGGGAGGAACCGCAGCTGCCCCGGTGTTCAAAAAGATTGTCAGCCAGACTCTTCAATACATGGGAGTACCCAAAGATACAGCCAAAACTCCTGACAAAAAGTCAAAAGAAGTCTCTGTCGTACAAGCCAAGGCGCCTGACTTGAGTGGCAAGACAGCCAAACAGGCCAGAAGCCAGCTTCTAAGCGCAGGTATTGCTTATGTGACTCTTGGTCAAGGTGATAATGTAATTAGGCAGTATCCGGTTGCTGGTGCTTCTATGAATCCAGGCCAACGAATCTATCTGCTAACGGAAGAAAGCAGCAAGATGAAGATTCCCGATCTAACAGGTGAATCTCTCCGCGATGCCCTTGAAGTACTTTCTCTCATGAAAGTGGGGGTTACGGTCAAGGGTGAGGGCTATGTCGTGAAGCAAACCGAGCAGGTCGCAGGTGAGCAGAGAACCGTGCAGTTGAACTTGCAAACTGCCAAAGCTGCAGTGACAGGTATAGCCGATGAGGCTCCAGTCTCTTCTGATCCGTCGTCAGAAGCTGAAGTGAAGGAACAAGAAGCTTCGGGCGGAGAAGGTAAAACCGACGGAACAGACGAAACAGATAACAACAAGGCTCCTGCCAATGAATCCGAATCCTCTGACGATCCAGCAACAAACGGGGCTTCGCTACCATAGGGAGCTCTGACAGCTTGTTCTAACCCCCGGTTGTCCTGAATATTCATGAATGGAACGAATGTCATGATTTTGGGACGAGTGGGGGGATCTTTTCGTGAAGGGATCAAGCGTAAATCTGCGGCGCAGGTTGCTATGGAGTTTAATGATTTTAGTATTGTTATTTTCGGCCCTGATGATCAGGCTTGCTTATGTACAGCTCGGGGAAGGCCGCGAATTGTCAGCAAAAGCAGAAGAGTCCTGGCGGCGTAATATTCCTTACTCAGCCAAGCGGGGGGAGATTCTGGATCGAAATGGAACCTCTCTGGCCTATAATGTGACAACACCGACCATTATGGCCATTCCGGCTCAGGTTAAAGAAGCTGAAACGACAGCTAAGGCGCTGGCCCCATTGCTTGGGATGACGGAAGAGAAAGTGCTTGCAACCATCAAGAAACGAGAACTCATTGTAAGACTACAACCCGGCGGCCGCAAAATTACGATGGAGAAAGCTCAGCGCATCCGTGATTTGAAGCTTCCGGGTATCGTTGTTGCTGAAGACAATAAACGTTTTTATCCTTATGATGATTTGGCTGCACATATTCTTGGTTTTACGGGCATTGATAATCAGGGCTTAACGGGTGTCGAGAAAAAATATGATGATAAGCTGAATGGTTTGAATGGCAGTGTGTCCTACTTGTCCGATGCGGCCGGAAGGCTAATGCCCGGCTCATCCGAGAAGTATGTGGAACCGAAGGACGGCCTTAACCTCAAGCTGACCATTGATAAATCCATTCAGTCCATCATGGAGAGAGAACTGGATCAGGCCATGGTGAAGTTCCAGGCGAACTCAGCATTGGCCATAGCGATGAATCCCAAAACAGGTGAAATTTTGGGGATGTCCAGCAGGCCGGGATACGAACCTGCCGATTATCAGCAATATCCAGCGGAGATATACAATCGGAATTTACCGATCTGGATGACCTACGAGCCGGGCTCCACATTTAAGATTATTACTTTGGCAGCAGCGCTTGAAGAGAAAAAGGTCAATCTGCAACAGGATCAATTTTTTGATCCCGGATATGTTGAGGTGGGTGGAGCTCGTCTGCGTTGCTGGAAAAAGGGCGGTCACGGAAGTCAGACCTTCTTACAAGTTGTGGAGAACTCATGTAACCCGGGCTTTGTGGCTTTGGGGCAGAGGCTGGGCAAAGAATCGTTGTTCTCCTATATTAAAGACTTCGGCTTTGGCACCAAAACAGGGATCGACCTCAGCGGAGAAGCCAGTGGAATTCTGTTCAAACTTTCCAGAGTGGGGCCTGTCGAGCTTGCAACGACGGCTTTTGGTCAAGGTGTATCCGTAACGCCCATTCAGCAAGTAGCAGCTGTGTCAGCGGCCATCAATGGGGGTAAACTTTACAAGCCTTATGTTACGAAAGCGTGGGTCCATCCGGTCACTGGAGAAGTCATGGAAGAAGCCAAGCCGGAACTGGTTCGTCAGGTAATCTCGGAGAATACATCCAAACAAGTACGTGAAGCACTCGAGAGTGTTGTCGCAAAAGGTACCGGGCGTCCGGCATTCATTGATGGATACCGGGTTGGTGGCAAAACAGGTACAGCCCAGAAGGTTATCAACGGACGTTATTCCTCTACCGAGCATATTGTATCCTTTATCGGATTTGCACCGGCAGATGACCCTCAGATTGTGGTCTATACCGCAGTGGATAACCCCAAAGGAATTCAGTTCGGAGGTGTGGTTGCCGCCCCGATTGTGCAGAACATCCTTGAAGATGCGTTGCATTATATGAATGTCCCTGTTCGGAAGGATCAGGTCGCCAAAGAATACAAGTATGGTGAAACTAAAATCGTGACAGTCCCAGACTTGACAGGAGCTACTGTTGAAGATCTGTACGAAGACCTGAACATGAATTTTATGCTGGCGAAGTCTGGCAGTGGTAAATACGTGATTAATCAGGCACCTAAGCCTGGGGCGAGGGTAGATCAGGGATCGACCATCCGCATTTATATGGGTAATGTACTGAACGATGCACATGATCACACGAAGGATGAATAACTGGAGAATCGGAGCAGTTTCGACTTCAAGCGCAACAAAATTCACCCAAGTGCGTTTCATTATTTGGTTGTATTGACGATATTAATAAATACAGACATATGTTAAAACAGAAGTATAATTGGAAAAGTGAGGTTATTCATGTGCTTTTAAAACAATTTGCATCGATGCTGACCACCGCCCGCCTCGTGGGTGAATCGAATACAGAATGCCAAAACCTTCAGACAGATTCCCGGCAGGTAAAACCGGGTGATCTGTTTATCTGTCTTCCGGGACATACGGTAGATGGTCATGATTATGCAGAAAAAGCTGTAAATGCAGGTGCAGTTGCATTGGTGGTTGAACGGCAACTGGATCTGCCTGTACCACAATTGCTGGTGAAGGACAGCCGGTTTGCGATGGCTGTTCTGGCAGACTTCTTTTTTGACTCGCCAAGCCAGAAGATGAATATGATTGGTGTAACGGGAACGAACGGAAAAACGACGACCACCTATTTGATTGAAAAAATCATGAGTGATTACGGACGCAAGACGGGATTGATCGGTACCATTCAAATGCGGTATGACGGTCGCACCTACCCGATGTCAGGAACAACTCCAGAGGCGCTTGATCTGCAGCGCAGTCTGCATGATATGGTTCAGAAGGGTACGGACTGCTGTGTTATGGAAGTTTCTTCTCACGCATTGGAACAAGGGCGAGTTAAGGGAACAAATTTCCGTACTGCGGTATTCACTAACCTGACGCAGGATCATCTGGACTACCACCATTCCATGGAGGAATATCGCGGGGCCAAAGGATTGTTCTTTGCACGACTGGGTAACGGTTATACGGAAGATGTTTCGCAGCGTAAATTCGCTGTCATCAATGCAGATGATCCGGCAGCGGCTTATTTCATCTCCGTGACTGCGGCTGAAGTGATTACATATGGCATGGGTGAAGAGGCGGATGTACGCGCATCCCAAATCTCAATCACTTCTCAGGGAACTTCTTTCCACGTGGATACATTTGCAGGTAGCACGGATATTCGCTTGCGCATGGTAGGCAAATTCAATGTGTACAATGCAATGGCAGCCATCTCCGCAGCGCTGGTGGAAGGTATCCCACTGGAAGAGATCAAGCGCAGTCTGGAGACGGTTCCGGGCGTGGATGGACGTGTTGAAGGAGTGGACGAAGGACAGCCATTTGCTGTTATTGTCGATTATGCCCATACACCGGATGGACTGGAGAATGTGCTGCGGACGGTGAAGGAATTTGCCGAAGGACGTGTAATCTGCGTGTTTGGCTGTGGTGGTGACAGGGACCGTACCAAACGCCCTCTCATGGGGAAAATTGCTGCGAATTATAGTGATTTTGTACTGGTTACTTCCGATAATCCACGGACAGAAGATCCGGATCTGATTCTCAAAGACATTGAACAGGGCCTGATTGAAGAATCCGTTCCTGCTGAACGTTATACGATGATTGTGGATCGACGCCAGGCGATTCATGAAGCTATTGAAATGGCAAGCCCAGCCGATGTAGTATTGATTGCGGGCAAGGGTCACGAGACCTATCAGATTATCGGCACAACCAAAACCGATTTTGATGACCGAATCATAGCCAAAGAAGCGATAAGGGGCAAATCCAATTGATAAAAAGAACATTGGCACAATTGGCCGAGATGTGTGGAGGAGCATTAAGTGACGTTGCTGCTCATGGCAATGTAATGATTGAAGGGGTATTTACCGATTCGCGTAAACCCCTGGAAGGCAGTTTGTTTATCCCGCTAGTGGGTGAAAGGTTTGACGGACACGAGTTTGTGCAAGCCTGTCTAGAGAAGGGGGCTGCAGGGGCGATCTGGCAAAAGGATCATGGTCTTCCGCCACAAGGAGCTGTCATTGTTGTTGACGACACACTTGTCGCACTGCAAGCACTCGCATCTGCTTATCTAGCGGAGAATAAAGCGGCTGTTGTCGGCATTACAGGCAGCAACGGCAAGACAACAACAAAGGACATCGTGGATGCCATTCTCTCGACGACGTTCAAAGTGCATAAGACGCAAGGCAACTTCAATAATCACATTGGTTTACCACTGACTGTATTAAGTATGGACCCGGATACCGAGATTATCATTTTGGAGATGGGTATGAGTGGTCGCGGGGAAATTAACGATCTGTCGGTTATTGCTCAGCCTGATGTAGCGGTCATTACCAATATTGGTGAATCACATCTGCTTCAGCTGGGGTCCAGACTGGAGATTGCCAGAGCCAAAGCCGAGATTGCCGCGGGATTGAAGCCTGGCGGGTTACTGATCTACAACGGAGACGAGCCTTTAATTGCACAAGTCCTTGAAGAGCCTGCAACGAAACAACCCGATGGATTGCAGCGGTTTACATTTGGTCTGCAAACCGATAATGATGACTATCCTACAGGACTTATGAATGCGCAGAACGGAGTAGTTTTCACCACCAAACAGTCTGGAGAACATGCATTCACGCTACCTCTGCTGGGAACGCATAATGTCGTTAACTGTCTGGCTGCTTTGGCTGTAGCTCGTCATTTCAAAGTGACGACGGAGCAGATTGCCGCGGGATTATCTCGCTTGAAACTGACAGGCATGCGTATTGAGGTTACTCAAGGTGTTAGTGGTCTAACCCTGCTGAATGATGCATACAATGCAAGTCCAACCTCCATGAAGGCCGCAATCGATGTCTTGGAAGGTCTGAAAGGATATCGCATGAAAGTGGCTGTGCTTGGTGATATGCTTGAACTTGGTCCTCAGGAGCAGGATCTGCATCTTGGAATTGGTGAGTATATTACATCTGCCAAAATGGACATGGTGCTCGTATATGGCCCGCTATCAGCGCATATTGCTGAAGGAGCAAGAAAGCATATGCCGGCAGAGGCTGTGCATGCTTTTATAGATAAAGAAGAAATGACCCGTTATCTACTGGAGAAACTACATCCCAGAGACGTTGTCTTGTTCAAAGCCTCAAGGGGCATGAAGCTGGAGGACGTGGTCGAAGCACTACAAATAGCACCATTACAGAATCGAGTAGACTAGAGGGGTGAACCCATGGATTTTCAGGTATTACTGTTAACAATCGGCGTTTCATTTATTCTGGCGGTGATTGCCGCACCGCTCCTGATTCCGCTGTTACGCCGAATGAAATTCGGACAGCAAGTTAGGGAAGATGGGCCTCAGAGCCATTTGAAAAAAAGCGGAACACCCACAATGGGTGGAGTCGTCATTTTAGTTGCGTTCACATTGGCCTTTTTGAAATTTTCGGCAGTCAAGAATACAGACTTTTATGTCTTGCTCGTGGCTACGCTGGGATTCGGGCTGATTGGCTTCCTGGATGATTACATCAAAATTGTGTTCAAACGTTCGCTGGGGCTGACGGCCAGACAAAAAATGCTGGGCCAATTGTTCTTCAGTGCAGTGATGTGTTTCTTGCTGATCCAGAATGGACACAGCACAGCCATCTCTATTCCGGGTACGTCATTCTCGTTTGACTGGACCGGATGGTTCTATTATCCGTTTGTTGTATTCATGATGCTTGCCATTACCAATGCGGTTAACTTTACCGACGGTCTGGATGGTTTGCTGTCAGGGGTAAGTGCGATTGCCTTTGGGGCGTTTGCCATTGTGGCTATGCAAGCCACGTCGATGCCGGCAGCAGTATGTGCAGCAGCGATGATCGGAGCCGTGCTAGGTTTTCTGGTATACAATGCACATCCGGCCAAAGTGTTTATGGGAGACACCGGTTCTCTGGGGATTGGCGGTGCGATTGGTGCGGTAGCGATTGTAACCAAAACAGAGCTTCTATTTGTCATTATCGGCGGTATTTTTGTCATCGAGATTCTGTCTGTCATCATTCAAGTGGTATCATTCAAAACTCGTGGCAAGCGTGTATTCAAAATGAGCCCCATTCACCATCACTTTGAATTAAGTGGCTGGTCAGAATGGCGGGTTGTTATTACCTTTTGGGCGGTAGGCGCAATTTTGGCCGCTCTTGGACTTTATCTCAACAAGGGGTTGTAGATCATGAACCATCCTGAATCATATCGCGGACAACAAGTAGTCGTGCTCGGATTGGCCAAAAGCGGCGTACAGGTCGCCAAAGTGCTGGATCGCGCCGGAGCGAAGGTTACAGTAAATGATAAAAAAGAGAGAGATCAATGTCCCGAAGCTTCCGAATTGGAGGCTTTGGGAATTTCTGTTGTATGCGGAGGACATCCGGATGATCTGATTCACAGCGATGTGATGCTGGTTGTCAAAAACCCGGGTATCCCATACCATGCAGCTCCTGTGCAGCAAGCTTTGGCATTGGGCATTGAAGTGGTGACCGAAGTAGAGGTTGCTTATCATCTATGTGCTGCACCCATGATCGGGATTACGGGCTCCAACGGAAAAACAACAACCACCACTTGGGTGGGAGAAATGTTGGAGCATGCCGGCCTCAAGCCGATCGTTGCCGGTAATATCGGAACACCTCTCTGTGAAGCGGCAGAGCAAGCTTCTCCAGATAATTGGATGGTTGTTGAGCTTAGCAGTTTTCAACTCAAAGGAACGGTTGATTTCCGACCGCGTATTGCGAGCCTACTTAACGTTGCAGAGACGCATCTGGACTATCATGGGGATCTGGATGATTATGTGGCTTCCAAAGCCAAACTGTTCGCGAATCAGCAGCCTGACGACGTAGCCATTCTGAATTGGGATGATGCGGTATGTCGTGGTCTGGTTCCTTACATCAAAGGTAGATTGCTTCCCTTCTCAATGATTGAGAAATTAGATACAGGTGTGTATGCAGATCCTCCTTATGTGGATGGAGAAGAGGATGATGTGAAGCGTCAGATGATCTACGCGGATGAAAAGGGGAATCACCACACCATTATTGACATCGAGAACATCGGCATCGCTGGACGATTCAATGTGGAGAATGCAATGGCTGCTGTGGCCATTGCCGTAGCGGCAGGAGCTGATCCAGCAGTGCTGGCTGCTCCACTTGCAGACTTCAAGGCGGTTGAACACCGACTTGAATACGTTCTAGAGCATAATGGCTCTGCGTACTACAACAACTCCAAAGCGACCAATTCGAAGGCTACGGTCATGGCTCTGAACTCGTTCAAGGAGCCTGTTGTATTAATTGCTGGAGGGCTGGATCGCGGATCAGACATGATGGAGTTGTTACCCTTGTTCCAGGAACGGGTAAAAGCTGTCGTTGCGCTTGGAGAGACACGGATGAAAATTGCCAAAGTCGCGGAACTTGCCGGATTAAAGCAAATTAAGGTCGTCGATAATGAGGAGGACGCTGCCCGGACGTTAACCGTTGCTGTGCAGGAAGCATCGAAGCTTGCCAGTGCCGGTGATGTCGTTTTGTTATCCCCGGCATGTGCAAGTTGGGACATGTTTGCTTCCTATGAAGAGCGGGGACGCATTTTTAAAGAGGCGGCGCATAACTTGTAAGTAGGGGGGTGGAAAAGCCCCTACTTCCATGCAAGGGGTGGCCTCCTGATGAAACAGACGCGACCGGCACCAGATATTTGGTTGCTGATTAGTATTTTGGCATTGCTTGCCATCGGCATCGTAATGGTATATAGTGCGGGCTCGGTGCTTGCCTTTCATGACTATGGCGATTCATTTTATTTTGTAAAAAGACAGGCCCTGTTTGCGGTGCTTGGGCTTGTGGCC
The DNA here is from genome assembly GCF_032452295.1 of Paenibacillus sp. ClWae2A. Taxonomy (NCBI): domain Bacteria; kingdom Bacillati; phylum Bacillota; class Bacilli; order Caryophanales; family Paenibacillaceae; genus Paenibacillus; species Paenibacillus sp. ClWae2A. Next base: position 415,304 of record NZ_JAULSQ010000003.1, on the reverse strand, counting down.
ATGTTCGTCACTGCTAACGTAGACTACCGGGTGTGGAGGAAATATGCCAAGCCTATACTGATTGCCTGTTTTATTATGCTCATTGCGGTGCTCATTCCTGGCATCGGTGTGGTTCGTGGTGGTGCACGAAGTTGGCTGGGCATTGGTTCGTTCGGTATTCAGCCCTCAGAATTTATGAAGCTGGGCATGATTCTGTTTCTCGCTCACTGGCTGAGCAAGGAACCGGGCAAAATCAAAACCTTCACAACGGGGCTTCTGCCACCGCTGGGATTGATCGGTTTGGCTTTTGGTATTATTATGCTGCAACCTGATTTGGGGACAGGCACCGTGATGATGGGCGCATCGATGCTTATTATTTTCACAGCCGGAGCGCGAATGAAACATCTGAGCTTGCTTGCTCTTGGCGGCGTAGCGGGGTTTGCAGCTTTGATTGCAGCAGCTCCCTATCGGTTGCAGCGTATCACAGCGTTTTTGGACCCGTGGTCCGATCCGCTGGGTGCCGGATATCAGATCATTCAATCGTTATACGCGATTGGTCCTGGTGGACTGGCTGGATTGGGACTGGGTATGAGCCGGCAGAAGTACAGTTATGTACCTGAACCGCAAACGGACTTTATTTTTAGTATTTTGGCCGAAGAACTCGGCTTTATAGGTGGAATGATTGTATTATTGTTGTTTCTGGTGCTGGTGTGGAGAGGAATGCGTGTAGCCATGACCGTTCCGGATGCCTTCGGCAGTCTGCTTGGTGTTGGTATCGTAGGTATGGTCGCCGTACAGGTCATTATTAATATTGGTGTTGTCATTGGCATGATGCCTGTTACGGGCATTACATTGCCTCTGATCAGTTACGGCGGATCATCATTGACCCTCATGCTCACAGCACTGGGCATTTTAGTGAATTTATCCCGTTATGCGAGGTGACTATGCGATGCGAGTCGTTCTAAGCGGTGGCGGTACGGGTGGACATATCTATCCGGCCGTTGCCATAGCAAGACAATGCGAGGCGGAGAACCCGGACTCGACATTTCTATACATTGGAGGAACCAGAGGACTGGAAAGCAAGCTGGTTCCCCAGGAAAATATTCCTTTTAAATCCATTGATATTACGGGTTTTCGGCGGAAATTGTCCATCGAGAACCTGAAAACGGTCATGCGTTTCATTCAAGGTGTACGCAAGTCCAAAAAAATGCTGAAGGAATTCAAACCGGATGTTGTGATTGGTACAGGTGGATATGTGTGTGGACCTGTGGTATATGCAGCAACAAAACTGGGAATTCCGAGTATAATTCATGAACAGAACGCTATTCCTGGTCTGACGAACAAATTTTTGATGCGTTATGTGGACACGGTTGCCGTTAGCTTTGAAGGTTCTGAAAAATCGTTTTCCGGCGCAAAAAAGGTGATCTACACCGGTAATCCGCGAGCGACTACGGTAGCCCAGGCTAGCCGTGATCGTGGTTTTGCCACGTTAGGTGTACCGATGAACAGCCGTGTTGTTCTCGTGGTTGGTGGCAGTCGCGGGGCAAAAGCAATCAATCAGGCCATGGTGGACATGGCTCCAATGCTGGAACAGCTGGACGATGTACATGTGGTTTACGTGACAGGGGATACCTATTTTGATGAAACCCGTGAAGCCATTCGCAGCTCATTGGGTACGATGCCAAACCACCTGCATGTCCTGCCTTACGTGCATAATATGCCTGAGGTGCTTGCCTGCACATCCTTAATTGTAAACCGCGCAGGTGCATCATTCCTTGCGGAGATTACATCACTGGGTATTCCTTCGATTCTGATTCCGTCACCTAACGTGACTAACAATCATCAGGAAGCCAATGCACGCACGCTTGAAGATGGAGGCGCGTCACTCACGATGCTGGAGAAGGATCTTACAGGCAAAGTCCTGTATGAAGCCATCGCCAAAATTATGAATGATGAATTGGGACGCAAACGAATGGCTGAATCCTCCCGGAAACTGGGGAAACCCGATGCAGCTGAAGTGCTTGTTCATGAAATTCAGCGTCTTGCTGCACGCCGATAAAGTGCGTTTGTGGGCGATTGTCACACACAAGACGGGGCTGACATAAGATACCGTATAAATCGTGACCATCGTTCCATGGCGCCAGAACACGGTCTGTAACAACAGAACATACCGTGCTCATCGGTTTTGAAGCAAAGGAGGAAGCAAACATGCATCAGTGGATATCGTTACTATCCCAGAATAATGTTGGCAGAGTTCTTGAAAACGAATCGCTAGCCAAATACACCACATGGAAGATCGGCGGTCCTGCGGATGCACTGGTCATTCCCGAGAATAAAGAGCAGATGATGAATCTCGTTCAATTGCTTCACACGTATCAGATTCCGTGGATGCAACTTGGACGGGGCTCAAACATGCTGGTGTCAGACAAAGGAATACGTGGTGTTGTGGTGAAACCAGGCGAGGGCTTTGATTATGCCGAATTTCACGAAGGCGGTGTAACCGCCGGAGCGGCGCATTCTTTTGTTAAACTCAGTGTGGTTGCTGCCAAAAAGGAATGGACCGGTTTGGAATTCGGCAGCGGTATCCCCGGCACTGTCGGTGGAGCTGTGTATATGAATGCAGGTGCGCATGGATCGGATGTGTCACGGATATTCAAATTCGCTGAGATTGTACTGGAGACAGGGGAATTGGTACATTACAGCAAGGAGGACATGGACTTTGCCTACCGCCACTCTGTTCTGCATGATCGGAGAGGCATCGTGCTGGAAGCTACATTTGAACTCCAGCCTGGAGAGCGCAACGTCATTTCGGAAACGATGGCGGCTTACAAAGATCGCCGTCGCCGCACACAGCCACTGCAGATGGCATGTGCAGGTAGTGTATTCCGAAATCCACCGGGTGATCATGCAGCCCGCCTGATTGAAGCAGCAGGGCTGAAAGGAATGACCCAGGGAGGCGCACAGGTATCCACCATGCATGCCAATTTCATTGTTAATACAGGCCAAGCAACAGCAGAGGACGTTATCACCCTAATGCAGCAGATACAGAGCACTATATCATCTCAAAACGGTATTAACCTGGTACCGGAAGTCTTCGTAGTGGGTGAGCGGTAAACCCCGGAGGTGATACATTGGACAAATTGGTGATTGAAGGCGGGAAACCCCTCTCAGGATCCATACGCATCCATGGAGCAAAAAATGCCGCTTTACCAATTATGGCCGCAAGTTTGTTGGCAGATGGAGAAGTTACACTGCATAACGTTCCACACTTGCTGGACATTGAGGTGATGCTGTATATCCTGGAACGGCTTGGATGCACGTGTCGGCATGAACAGGGAACAGTGACGATTAATACCTCGTCTATCCGGTCATATGATGTGCCAGAAGATCTAATGAAGCAGATGCGCTCTTCCATTTTTTTGATGGGACCATTGCTGGCTAAGTTTGGGCAAGTGTCAGTGTATCAGCCAGGAGGCTGTGCCATTGGAGAACGCAAAATTGATCTTCACCTCCGGGGCCTGGAAGCGCTCGGAGCTTTGATTGAAGAGCAGGACCAACAGATTATCTGTCATGGGCACAATCTGGTGGGTACAGACATTCATTTGGATTTCCCGAGTGTGGGAGCGACCGAGAATATCATGATGGCAGCCGTTCTGGCTAAAGGCACGACAACCATTTGCAACGCGGCAAGAGAACCTGAAATACAGGACCTGCAACACTTTCTGAATGCTATGGGTGCAAGCATTATTGGTGCAGGAACGGATACAATTACGGTTAATGGCGTTGAGAAACTGAAGCCTTGTTCCTATGAGATTATACCGGATCGAATCGTTGCCGGAACCGTAATGATTGCAGCAGCAGCAACAAGAGGCAATGTTACGCTTACACACTGCAATCCTGCTCATCTTACTTCACTTATACATGTATTGAAGCGCACTGGTGTTCAAATCACAGTCTGCAATGATATAATGACGGTGAGCTGTATGAGCCGTCCCAAATCAGTAGACCGTATTGTGACTTCTCCGTATCCTTCGTTTCCGACAGATTTGCAATCGCAAATCATGGTGCTGCTCAGTCTGGCAGACGGATTCAGTGTGATGAAGGAAACGGTATTCGAGGGCCGGTTCAAACATGTGGATGAACTGAATGTGATGGGGGCTGATATTTCAGTCGATCTGAACGCAGCATTTATCCGTGGTGTTCCCCGTCTGTACGGGGCTACAGTAGAAGCAACCGATCTTCGTGCAGGTGCAGCTCTGGTCATTGCTGGTCTGGCTGCTCAAGGCAAAACGGTTGTGGAGCAAGTGCATCATATTGACCGGGGCTACGATCAGATCGAGAAGTTATTCCAAAGTCTTGGAGCATCGGTTGAGCGACAGTCGCCCGTTTCGAAACAGTTGGATTTTGCCAATTAACGTCCTTGGCGTCCCCTTCTTGAAGGGAGGGGACCTGAGGCTTTGTGGAGCGCTACTTATGCCTAAAAGTCAAATTCCGGTTCTGAAGAAGAATCGGCCAAAAGGAAACACAAGCCGCAAAATTGTAATTATTCTCTTATTATTATTTATTGTATTGCTCGCTGTATTATTCTTTCGTTCTTCCATGAGTCGGATTTCGGCAATTGAAATTACGGGTAATGTATACACAGCGACTTCAGAACTGCTGGAGAAAAGCGGTCTGAAAGAAGGCGATCAATTTTTTGGGACAAGCACTGCCGAGGTTATTGAGCGTCTCAAGACCATCAAGGCGATTTCCACCGTTACCGTGGACAAGCAATTTCCGGGTATCATCCATATCAAGGTTCAGGAGTATGCCACGGTTGCGTATGAACTTGGTTCTGACGGTACGTTAAAAGCGATATTGGCCAGTGGGACAAGCCTGACGGTTCCGGCAACAATTGGGGTTGCTGTGGAGAAGCCCATATTGACCCAATGGAAGGCTGATGATCCACTCAAAGCCAAACTGAGCCAGACACTGGCTAAAATTCCGAATGAATTGACGACGGATATTTCGGAAATTATTCCGAATCCAACGCCTTCATTTCCGGATCAGATTCGGATGTATACCAAATCGCAGTTTGAAGTGATTACAACCGTCTCTCTTTTATCGGATAAAGTGGAGTATCTGAATCAGGTGATTGAGACCGAACGGCCTGGGAAAATCACCATGCTTGAGGCAGATACCTATGTCCCTTTCATCCCGGATGACCCGGAAGATGATGCTGAACCAGGAGCAAGCCCCTGATCTTTGCCATTATGAGGCTGGACTGAATATGAAAGCCTAGGCAGGTCGGGGTTTGGCCCCGTCAGAGCAATGAAACTTGTTCTTTCTGAGATGAAGAAAAAATGATACACTTGAACTTATGGCACATGAGTTGCCTCCTTCTTTTTTCTTCAATGTTTTATGTCTGGCAACCAGATTTTGACACCCAAAAACATTGTAGAAAAAAGAGGGAAAGCCTAAAGTGTGTTGAATATGTTTTAAGAGTGTTTAAATTCGAACGTAATTTACTATTGGAGTCAGGAGGTGCCACAGACTTGAGCAACAATGACATCATTGTTAGTTTGGACATCGGTACATCCAAAATTCGAGCTATTATTGGGGAAATGAATAATGGAACCTTTAATATTATAGGAGTTGGATCTGCCGACTCGGAGGGAATTCGCAAAGGTGTAATCGTAGATATCGATCAGACGGTGCAGTCGATTCGCAACGCAGTGGATCATGCAGAACGTATGGTAGGTATTCAAATATCCGAAGTGTATGTTGGAATCTCGGGAAATCATATCGGACTGATGAGCAGTCACGGCGTCGTGGCTGTGTCTAACGAGGATCGTGAAATCGGAGAAGAAGACATGGAACGGGTGTTGAAAGCAGCCGAAGTCATTGCAGTTCCGCCGGAACGGGAAATTATTGATGTTGTCGCCAAGCAATATGTTGTAGATGGCTTGGAAGGCATACAGGACCCCCGTGGTATGATTGGTGTTCGTCTGGAAGTTGAAGCAACGATCATTACGGGTGCAAAAACCGCGATACATAATCTTTTGCGCTGCGTGGAAAAAGCGGGTCTGAAAGTAAGCGATCTGGTTCTCATGTCGCTTGGAGCGGGTCAACTGGCTTTGTCCAAAGATGAAAAAACGATGGGTTCAGTGCTTGTTGATATTGGAGCAGGTGCAACAACCATCGCCATTTTTGAAGAAGACAGTCTTGTTGCAACATCAACATTGCCTATAGGTGGGGAATTCGTAACAAATGATATCGCCTATGGCTTACGCACGTTAACGGATCAGGCGGAGAAGGTGAAACTGAAATATGGCTGCGCCTGGTTGGATGATGCTGCTGCGGATGTGATGTTCAAAGTCACCCGAATTGGCAGTAATGTAGACAAGGAGTTTTCACAGGAGGATCTGGCGGCTATTATTGAACCTAGGGTTCAGGAAATATTCCAGATGATATCCCAAGAAGTGAAGCGTCTTGGTTACAACGAGCTTCCTGGAGGTTATATACTAACGGGAGGTACGGTCTCTATGCCGGGGGTTCTGCAGGTCGCTCAGCATGAGCTTGCTGCTTCGGTACGAGTTGCAGTTCCGGATTATATTGGTGTGCGTGACCCTGGCTTTACAAGCGGAGTCGGCATATTACACAGTGTAATTCGCAGTTTGCGCATTCGTCCCTCGATCAATAACGGCGGTGGAAATAACAACAACAATAATAACAACAAGAAACCGACCAACCGTCCGAAGCCAAATGCGGCACAGGAATCGGAGCAAAAACCTGGTCTGTTCGAACGGCTGAAGAATATGTTCAGTGAATTTATATAACAGGTTGGATCCATTTCATACATTCTTGAAGCCGTCTGAATGCGCCGGTACTAAAATAAACGCTTTCGTTCGTCGATATATGAAATTGATTCGGTTCAAATCAAAAATTGGACGGGCCATCCATGCACATTGAGGGGGAGATGGAATAATATGTTGGAATTTGATTTCGAGATGGAGAGCTTGGCTCAAATTAAAGTCATCGGTGTAGGCGGCGGCGGAAGCAATGCAGTCAACCGTATGATTGAAAATGGTGTACAAGGTGTTGAATTTATTACGGTGAATACGGATGCTCAGGCGCTACACCTGGCGAAATCCGAGCATAAATTGCAAATCGGTGATAAATTGACTCGTGGTCTTGGTGCTGGCGCCAACCCGGATGTAGGTAAAAAAGCAGCGGAAGAGTCCCGCGATCTGATCATGAATACGTTGAAAGGTGCAGACATGGTATTTGTTACAGCCGGTATGGGCGGTGGTACAGGTACAGGTGCGGCTCCGGTTATCGCCGAAATCGCTAAAGAGTGTGGTGCACTTACCGTTGGTGTCGTAACTCGTCCATTTACATTCGAAGGACGCAAGCGTTCCAGCCATGCAGAGCAAGGTATTGAAGCTCTCAAAGAAAAAGTCGACACACTGATCGTAATTCCTAATGATCGTTTGCTCGAAATCGTAGACAAAAAAACACCTATGCTTGAAGCGTTCCGTCAAGCGGATAACGTACTTCGTCAAGCTGTACAAGGTATCTCTGATTTGATCGCTGTACCAGGTCTGATCAACCTTGACTTTGCTGACGTCAAAACGATTATGCATGAACGTGGTTCTGCCCTTATGGGGATTGGTGAATCAACAGGTGAGAATCGTGCCGCAGAAGCAGCGCGGAAAGCCATTATGAGTCCTTTGCTGGAAACTTCTATTGAAGGTGCTCGCGGCGTAATCATGAACATTACGGGTGGCGTTAATCTGTCTCTGTATGAAGTGAACGAAGCGGCAGAGATCGTAACGTCTGCTTCCGACCCGGAAGTGAACATGATCTTTGGTGCCATCATTGACGAAGATCTCAAAGAAGAAATTAAGGTTACGGTTATTGCAACCGGTTTTGAGGATAAACCTGCACCACCACCACCAGGACGTAAGCCAGCTCCAGCAACAGCGGAGACGACGGATACGCGTTCGCCGAATCTGCGTCCTTTCGGAAATCAGCCGAGCAATGATCAGCTGGACATTCCGACATTTTTACGCAATCGTTCACGCAATAATAACAACGATTAATACGCATATCGATTTATTGAAAACCCGGTGCTCCTGATGGAGTGACCGGGTTTTTCTGTTTTTTTAGATATCATAGCATACCGTATTGAACAAATTCTGAACAACGGGCCTGAGCAATTCCGACAAAAAAAGTTGGAACCACACCCCCATGATTAGACAGACTTTGAACAGGGGGCTCCGTATACTTGTGAATATGCTCAAGAATATCGGAATACCGGGTTACTGATATTTCGATATGTTGCGCGCAGGCAGGTGAAGAGTTTGGTTGTGTATGTGGATCTTATTTTTTTGACAAACCTGTGTATTGACGGTGCACTCATCGGAATGACTGCCTGGATGCGCAAAACAAAGCTGGTTTGGTGGCGATGGTTGCTGTCCGCCATTGTAGGCGCATTATACGTGGTCATGATGTTTGTACCGGAGTTTGATTTTATGTTCACCTTTTTGATCAAGTTCGGGTTCTCGCTGGTCATGCTTACGATTGCTTTTGGTTTTAAAGGTCTGCAGGCTTTTGCGAGGACGCTCGGTACCTTCTATGTGATTAATTTTGTCGCTGCCGGAGGTATTCTGGGTGTGCATTACATGCTTCAGAGCTCCGGTGAGTTGTTTAACGGCATTTGGTTCACGGCTTCTGGAGGTATGTCATTTGATCTGAAGATTGCCTTCTGGTTCACGTTTATCGTATTTTTTGTCGTCCTGTTTTTATTCAAAGCTGTGCAGAGCTCAAAACGGAAAACGGATCGCATGACGACTTATTTGGGTAAAGTTGAGGTCTGCATCGATGAGGTAGTCATTTCTTGTACAGGCCTTCTGGATACGGGCAATCAACTTACAGATCCCTTATCGCGCATGCCGGTCATGGTGATGGAGGTTTCGTTATGGCAAGACATGTTACCTGCTTCATGGAAGGGCAGACTCAAGGACGAGGCGTCGGACAACCTTATTCTGGAGCTTGATCAGGAAAGTTTTCAGTGGCAGGATCGACTGCGGCTAGTGCCTTATCGGGGCATTAACAAAGGGACTGCGTTTATGCTGGCAATGAAGCCGGACCGGGTGAAGGTGACGATGGAGGAAACATGTTATGAGACGACAAGGGTACTTATTGGGCTGGATGGAGGTGTTTTGTCGTCGGATGGGAAATACCAGGCCGTGATTCATCCTGAACTTGTGCAAGACGCTGCTTCTGCGCAGTCTACGGCTCTCTCTGCGGGAGCAACAGAAAAGCCGCTGAATGTGGTATAGGAGGAACGTACATGCTTGTGAAATGGAAACTGGTGGCGCAGCTGCAATATTACCGTCTGTTATTTTTGTTGGGACTCAAAAGTGAAGAGATCTATTACATTGGGGGAAGTGAGGCACTTCCGCCGCCTTTGACAAGGGAAGAAGAAGAATTTTTACTGCAAAAATTATCCTCGGGAGACTCGGCCATTCGCGCGATGCTTATTGAGCGCAATCTGCGTCTGGTGGTGTACATTGCACGAAAGTTTGAAAACACAGGAATCAATATTGAGGATTTGGTCTCCATTGGAGCCATCGGATTGATCAAGGCAGTTAATACATTCGACCCGGAAAAGAAAATCAAACTGGCAACATATGCTTCACGTTGTATCGAAAATGAAATTTTGATGTACCTGAGACGTAATAGTAAGATCCGAACTGAAGTTTCTTTTGATGAACCGCTCAACATTGATTGGGATGGAAATGAACTATTATTATCCGATGTATTGGGTACAGAAAACGATACAATCTATCGGAATATTGAAGAGCAGGTAGACCGGAAACTTTTGCACAAGGCACTGGAAAAATTAACGGAGCGCGAGCGAATGATTATGGAGCTTCGTTTTGGCTTGACGGATGGGGAAGAAAAGACACAAAAAGATGTAGCGGATCTACTTGGAATCTCCCAATCCTACATCTCTCGTCTCGAAAAAAGAATCATTAAAAGACTTCGCAAGGAGTTCAATAAAATGGTCTGAAATACATCATTGGTCAGAATGGGTATTACTGGCAAGGGTGCCAAGTACGAATAAAAAAGCCTGCCCCGGAGATAATGTACATTAATGTTTCTCCTTGGGAGGTAAATCACGATGACCCGAAACAAAGTCGAGATTTGTGGCGTGGACACCGCAAAATTGCCTGTCCTCACCAACACTGAAATGCGGGAATTGTTTCATTCCCTTCAGCAACACCATGATCGCTCAGCAAGAGAGAAATTAGTGAATGGCAACCTGCGTCTGGTACTCAGTGTCATTCAGCGTTTTAACAATCGGGGGGAGTTTGTCGATGATCTGTTCCAGGTTGGTTGCATCGGCCTGATGAAAGCCATTGATAATTTTGATTTATCCCAGAATGTCAAATTTTCAACCTACGCGGTGCCGATGATTATCGGTGAAATCCGTCGATACCTGCGTGATAATAACCCGATTCGGGTATCTCGCTCCTTGAGGGATATAGCTTACAAAGCGCTTCAGGTCCGTGACAGCCTGACGAATAAAAATTCCCGGGAACCGACGATATTCGAAATTGCGGAAGTACTGAATGTGCCGAAGGAAGATGTTGTTTTTGCATTGGACGCCATTCAGGACCCGGTCTCGCTCTTCGAACCGATTTATCATGATGGTGGAGATCCGATCTATGTTATGGATCAGATCAGCGATGACAGAAACAAAGATGTGTCATGGATCGAGGAAATTGCACTTCGTGAAGCGATGCATCGTCTTGGTCAGCGGGAAAAAATGATTCTGTCGATGCGGTTTTTCGAAGGGAAAACCCAGATGGAAGTGGCTGATGAAATTGGCATTTCCCAGGCTCAGGTATCACGTCTGGAGAAATCAGCGATACAACAGATGCAAAAACATGTGAAGTCGTAACACGATGTAAACTCAGGAGGACGATCAATCGGGGCAGTGTATACCGTTGGTCGTCTTTTTGTTTTGGCCCTTTCCATATTCGATGAAAAACAGGACATTTTTCGCCCCTGAAACATATATTGTATAGAAGCGTGAAGAACGGGCAGAAGAGGAATAACAGGGGGCGGAAATGAATGAAAGTAAATACGAGCGAAGTTGCGGCACGAGGCATGAAAATCTCGGATTTTCAGACAAAGGATGTCATTAACATTACGGATGGTAAACGCCTCGGTCAGATCAGTGATTTGGAGCTGGATCTGAAGCAGGGACGAATTGAAGCGATTGTTGTGCCCGGGTACAGCAGGTTTATGGGTCTTTTTGGCGGGGGAACGGATCTGGTGATTCCCTGGAGAAATATTGTGAAGATTGGTTCAGATGTGATTCTTGTGAAGATGGATGAGGTGAAAGAAAACACGTATGACGAGCGTGATCGCGAAGCGCGCCTGTATGATGAACAGCAGCATAACCGCACAGAGCGTGTGGAACGCATTGAACGATCAGACCGCAATCAGCGTCGAACGATATAAAGGAGACAGAATGTGGCTCATTTGGTACACTGGAAGTGGTGAGGTGAGAGAATGGAACCCTTTGTATTGAATAAGGAATTACTTGAACGGACAGAGAACCCTAATTCAGATTTCGGTTCTGACCCGTTATTATTATATGTTGAGCCCTGGAGACAGCAGTTTGAACAGTTATCGGTCGGATTTACGACAAGACATGGTGGAGTCGGAAGTGCACCCTATGCTACGCTTAACTGCGCTTATCATGTGGGGGATGATCCTGAAGTTGTGCTTAACAACCGCAGGCTTGTAACAGGGAAGCTTGGCTTTGTAACAGAAGCATGGACCTGTGGAGAGCAGGTGCATGGCAAACATGTGGCTGTAATTACAGCTGAAGATCGGAGCAGGGGATTACTTGATCGTCAGTCTGCGTTGCAGGATACGGATGGATTGGTCACGAATGTGCCTGGTGTGCTGTTGACTTCTTTCTACGCAGACTGTGTTCCGCTTTATTTCTATGACCCTGTGCAGCAGGCTGTAGGTCTTGCTCATGCCGGCTGGAAAGGTACAGTCGCGGGTATCGCTGTATCCATGGTGGAGACGATGGAACGGGAGTATGGCAGCCGTAGGCAGGACATTCGAGCTGCAATCGGTCCGTCGATTGGGGATTGCTGTTATGAAGTGGATGAGGCCGTCATGCAGCATGTACGGGTTTGGTTTGATGATTCCCCGGTTAATGATGAATACAAGGATTCTGCTTCTAAACAAGCATATCGAGCCGTGAATAACGGTAAAACGATGTTAAACTTGAAAGAATGTAATCGACACATTATGATGAAAGCAGGAATAATGCCGGATCATATCGAATGTACAACATGGTGTACAAGTTGTCATCCCGAACTGTTTTTCTCCTATCGGAAGGAAAATGGGGTTACAGGGCGGATGGCGAGCTGGATTGGGCTGGAAGAGAGGTGACCCTCTGTGTCATTGGAGGAGCGTATACAACAGGTAAATCAGAAGATCGAGGATGCATGTCGGCGCAGTAACCGTCATCGTGATGATGTGAATGTGATTGCGGTCACGAAATATGTCTCACTTGAAACAACGGGATCTGTGCTGGATCATGGTCTTGAGCATATTGGGGAAAACCGGTGGCAGGATGCACAGGCCAAATGGGAAGCTTTTGGTCAGCAGGGTACCTGGCACTTTATCGGTCATTTGCAGACAAACAAGGTGAAAGACGTGATTGGCAAGTTTCGTTACATACATTCACTGGATCGTTTGTCATTGGCGAAGGAGTTGGATAAGAAAGCAGCTTCACTTGGCATCCAAGTGGAAACGTTTTTGCAGGTGAATATTTCGGGTGAAGAGAGCAAGTATGGCTTACAGCCTGAACAGGCAAGTTCTTTTTTGCGTGATATTCGTTCGTTCAACAATCTCAAGGTCGTCGGCCTGATGACCATGGCACCTCATGAGGAAGATCCGGAGCTGACGCGTCCCGTATTTCGTGGATTGCGTGAGCTGAGAGATCAATTGAATGGACAAGCCCTTACAGCAGAGCCGTTGACTGAGCTGTCGATGGGGATGTCCAATGATTTTGAAGTGGCCATTGAAGAAGGGGCAACCTGGGTACGGCTAGGATCGATTCTCGTAGGAAAAGAGGAGGGTTCACGATGGGCGTAATGAATAAATTTATGAATTTCCTCGGACTTCAGGAAGAGGAAGAGATTGTGGAACGTGAACGAATGGCTGCGCAGGAGGAAAATGAGGCTGAACATCAGGAAGCTGAAACCTCCAGTCTCGATAAACGTAGAAACCAAAGGGGGAATAATGTGGTGAGCATTCATTCCCAGAAAAATGTTAAAGTTGTCCTGTATGAACCGCGTTCTTATGACGAGGCTCAGGAAATTGCCGACCATCTGCGTTCGCATCGTACCGTTGTGGTGAACTTGCAACGAATTCGCCAGGACCAAGCGCTGCGCGTTATTGATTTTTTGAGTGGCACGGTATATGCATTGGGTGGCGGTATTTCCAAAATCGGCGGAAACATTTTTCTCTGTACGCCAGATACGGTTGAAATTCAGGGATCAATTACGGAAATACTGGCTGACAGCGAGCAAGATTATAACAGAATGAGGTGAGCCGTTTTTGGAGTCGTTAGTTAATATTTTGGGTTTTGCATATCAAATTTACTTTTACATGGTCATCGTCTACATATTGATGTCATGGCTTCCCAACGCACGGGAAAGCTTTATCGGTGAATGGTTGGGCAAATTAGTGGAACCATATCTAAGTCCGTTTCGCCGATTTATACCGCCTTTGTTCGGTGTGCTGGATATTTCTCCGATTGTGGCGCTGATCGTTCTGCAACTTGCGCTTAATGGGCTGATCTCCATACTCCGGTATTTTGCATATTAGAGGTTGTTCAAAAAGTCCGCTTTTGATTACGAAGGATGCCTAGTGGCATCGTCAGCATCGAATATGGAATTCAGCCGAAATAAGCGGGAGGCTTACGAAGTATGTTTCCTTCGGAAACATTGTAGTTGCTCACGTAGTTTTCTCTACGCTCCGCTACTCCATTTCTAGCTTTATCCCATCTTCGCGGTACTGAAAACCGGTCTTTTTGAACACGGACTATTAGGGTAGGGTGACATAGATGAGCGGTGAAATTTACGAACATTTTAGCCATGATGAGCGAGATTTTGTAGACAAGGCTTCGGATTGGGTTGAGCAGGCAGGTAAGTATCATGACATGAAGCTAACTGACTTCCTTGATCCAAGGCAGGTTTTTATCTTACAGACTCTTGCCAATCGCCGTAACGACGTTCAGATTCGTCTGGATGGTGGTTACGAGGCTGCTGAACGCAAGCGTGCGCTGGTTGCACCTGATTATATGTATCTGGATGATGAGGATATGGGGATGCAGGTGCTCAGTATCACGTCTGATGATCAGAAAATCTCGGAGCTGGAGCATGGGGACTATATGGGTTCCCTGCTCGGGCTTGGGATGAAACGTGGAAAGATCGGGGATATCCAAGTGCTGGAGGACGGTTGCCATACAGTGGTGGCGGCGGAAACCGGCGCTTTTTTATCGCTTCAACTGAATCAGGTGCATCGGTTACATGTGTTCACAGAGTTACTTCCTTTGGATCAGATGCAGTGGTCGGAGAACAAGCTGGAGACGATGGATATTACGGTCGCTTCGCTTCGTTTGGATGGAATCTGCGCAGATGTGTATCGGCTTAGTCGCAGTAAAGTGCTGGTGCCGATCAAAGCTGGTCGTTGCCGAGTGAACTGGAAGGTTGAGGAAGATCCCTCCAAATCGCTAAAAGCGGGTGATGTCGTATCCATTCAGGGATTTGGCCGTTTCAAGGTTATGGAGCAGGATGGGATGACCAAAAAAGGACGTTGCCGAGTGAAAATCGGCAAATTTGCCTGAGTCTGTTGCAGGAAAATCCGCTTTCTTGTCGAAATGTTTATCATAAAGGTGTAGAAAATACGCGGTGTATCCGATATACATTAAGTCAAAGATTTATGCTGCAAACCTTCTCTGGACGGGAAGGAACTTTAACAGGAGGTGGACAGCATGCCATTAACGCCGCTGGACATACACAACAAGGAATTTTCCCGACGTTTGCGCGGGTATGACGAGGATGAAGTCAATGAATTCCTGGATCAAGTCATCAAAGATTACGAAGGCGTCATTCGCGAGAACAAAGAGCTGAGCAATCAGTTGCTGTCCGTTCAGGAAAAGCTGGATCATTTTGCCACGATTGAAGAAACGCTCAGCAAAACGATCATCATTGCGCAGGAAGCTGCTGATGATGTGAAGAATAATGCGAAGAAAGAAGCGCAGTTGATCGTGAAGGAAGCAGAGAAGAATGCAGACCGGATTGTGAACGAATCGTTGGGCAAATCACGCAAAATTGCTTTGGAAGTGGAAGAACTGAAAAAGCAGGCATCGATTTATCGTGCCCGTTTCCGAACGCTTGTTGAAGCGCAGCTTGAACTGTTGACTCAGGATGGTTGGGAAGTGCTGGAGAGCCGGGAGCAGGAAGTGCGTGACCGTGAGCGGGAGATGAAAGAAATTTATTAGTCTGTCGCCTGGTTGACTTTTGTCTGCAAAGAGGCTATAACTATATTCATAATGAATAGTGATTCCATGACGGGTTCAGTACGTTATGATCTCATCCCTCAGAGAGTTGGTGGTTGGTGCAAACCAATGGATGAGTTATAGCCGAATATCTCCCCGGAGAAGTGACGCTGAAGCGGTGATCTTGATTGCCGTGTGTAAGCCGAACCGTAAGCCGTACGTTATAACGGCACCCTGCAGTAGTTTAGCGGGGCATAAGCGCTGTTGATGACAGAGCATACCCGGGCTTGCCTGGATGTGGTTTGTGATGAACAGAATTAGGGTGGTAACGCGAGTATAGCCTCGTCCCTTTCCAGGGACGGGGCTTTTTTGTGTCCAAAAAAGGCGAACGTGCATGAGGCCCGAAGGGACCTCAGGGAGAGAGTCGACCGCCGGGGGAGCGAAGCACCCGGCAACACGGGTTCGCTAAGGCGAACGCCCATGAGGCCCGAAGGGACCTCAAGGAGAGAGCCACCTGCCGGGAAAGCGAAGCACCCGGCAACACGGGTTCGCTAAGGCGAACGCCCATGAGGCCCGAAGGGACCTCAAGGAGAGAGCCAACCGCCGGGAGAGCGAAGCGCCCGGCAACACCCGCCTCGCGGTAAGGCCATGCGGCGTTCACGCAGGGAACAGCCGCAAAATGGCCGCCACTATGCACATCCACCCCTCGCCCATAAGCCCCACCGATCCCTCAACGACAACCCATCCCGGGTGTCCAGAGGGCGGAGCGCCTATGGGGTCCCCCTTGGCAAGGGGGATTTAGGGGGATTGAAACGCTTTTTGTGGACGGTCCACAATCCAACCAAAGAAAGGGAAGTTGATCATCATGCAACGAGTTGACGTCAAAGAGAAAGCACGTGCCAGAGAATTACGCGTGTTGGATAAATGGAAAACGGAGAATACATTCAAAAGATCCATCGAAAACCGGGAGGGCAAGCCTAACTTCGTATTTTATGAAGGGCCGCCTACAGCAAACGGTAAACCGCATATCGGCCACGTACTGGGACGCGTAATCAAGGATTTCGTTGGACGGTATAACACGATGAAAGGTTACCGTGTTGTTCGTAAAGCAGGTTGGGATACACATGGTCTGCCTGTAGAACTGGGTGTACAGAAGAAGCTTGGTATCTCCCACAAGTGGGAAATCGAAGATTACGGCGTGGAGAAATTCATTAACGAATGTAAAGCGAGCGTATTCGAGTACGAGCAACAATGGCGTGACCTGACGGAAGGTATCGGATATTGGACGGATATGGATAACCCATATATCACCCTTGATAACAACTACATCGAGAGTGTATGGAACATCCTGGCGACAATTCATGAGAAAGGCCTGTTGTACCGTGGTCACCGTGTGAGTCCGTATTGTCCATCTTGTCAGACAACACTGAGTTCCCATGAAGTTGCACAAGGGTACAAAGACGTCAAAGATCTGAGCGCTACAGCGAAATTCAAACTGAATGACAGCGGAGAATTTGTACTGGCTTGGACGACAACACCTTGGACACTGCCTTCACACGTCGCACTTGCCGTGAATCCGGATATGGACTACTCCCGTGTTCGTCAAGGTGATGAAGTGTACATCATGGCAACCAATCTAGTTGAAAAAGTGATGAAAGATACCAAAGGTGAGTATGAGATCATCGGTGCACTGAAAGGTGCCGACCTGGTTGGCAAAACGTATGATCCTCCGTTCAACTACGTACAGGCTGAGAAAGCCAACATCATTCTGGGCGCAGGCTTTGTAACGGATGCAAGTGGTACGGGTATCGTACACATGGCTCCTGCCCATGGTGAAGATGACTACCGTGTATGCCGTGAGAATGGGATCAGCTTTGTGAACATGGTGGACCTTGAAGGAAAGTTTGTCGCTGAGGTTACTGATTTTGCCGGACGTTTTGTGAAGGATTGTGATATAGATATCGTGCGATATCTATCTGAGAATGGACGTTTGTTCAGCAAAGAAAAATATGAGCACAGCTATCCATTCTGCTGGCGTTGTGATACACCGCTTCTGTACTATGCAATGGACAGTTGGTTTATCCAAACGACAGCCATCAAGGACCAATTGATTGCCAACAATAGTGAAGTGGATTGGTACCCGGGTCACGTTCGTGAAGGTCGCTTCGGGAAATTCCTTGAGGATCTGGTGGATTGGAACATCAGCCGTGATCGTTATTGGGGAACTCCGCTGAATATCTGGGTGTGCGAGGAGACTGGCGAACAATTTGCTCCACACAGCATTGCAGAATTACGTGCTCGTGCGGTAGGTGATGTGCCTGAGAATCTTGAATTGCATAAACCGTATGTGGATGACGTTAAAGTCATGAGCTCTTGTGGCAAATATGAAATGAAACGTACACCGGAAGTGATCGATGTCTGGTTCGACAGCGGCTCCATGCCGTTTGCCCAGCAGCACTATCCATTTGAAAATAAAGAAGTATTTGAACAGCAGTATCCTGCTGATATGATCTGTGAAGGGATTGACCAGACACGTGGCTGGTTCTATAGCTTGCTGGCGGTTTCTACCCTATTGACAGGCAAAGCGCCTTACAAAGCGGTTATGGCTACAGGACACGTTCTTGATGAGAACGGACAGAAGATGTCCAAATCCAAAGGTAACGTTATCGATCCTTGGGAAGTGATTGAAGAATATGGTACAGATGCATTCCGTTGGGCTTTGTTGTCTGACAGTGCACCGTGGAACAGCAAACGTTTCTCCAAAGGTATCGTAGGTGAAGCCAAATCCAAAATGGTGGATACGCTGGTTAACACCCATGCATTCCTGACGCTTTATGCTACCATTGATGGATTTGATCCACAGGAGCACCCGTTCCAACTGTCCGCACACAAGCTGGATCGCTGGATTCTGTCGAGGCTGAACAGTCTGATCCTGGTTGTAGAAAAAGCGTTGTTGGTTAACGATTATCTGAACTCTTCCAAAGCGATTGAAGCATTTGTTGATGAGCTGAGTAACTGGTACATCCGTCGTTCCCGTGACCGTTTCTGGGGAAGTGGTCTGACAGAGGATAAACTGGACGCTTACCGCACATTGACTGAGGTGTTGGTAACTACTGCGAAACTGGTTGCTCCGTTCACACCAATGCTGGCAGAAGACATCTATCTGAACCTTGCAACAGGCGAGAGTGTGCACATGGAAGACTATCCGGTAGCTAATGAATCGCTAATTGATGCAGGACTTGAACAGGATATGGAGACGGCTCGCCGCGTGGTTGAACTTGCCCGTAACGTTCGTAACGAAACAGGCATCAAGACACGTCAGCCGCTGTCCGAATTGATTGTTTCTCTGGATAAAGGGTTTGACCTGGTAAGTTATGAAGAGATCATCAAGGAAGAGATCAATGTAAAAGGAATCCGTACGGAGCATAACGATGCGGAATTCGTTGACTTTACATTGAAGCTGAACCTGAAAGTTGCAGGTAAGAAATACGGTAAAAACGTAGGATTCCTGCAAAACTTCTTCAAGGGAATGTCGGCCGATGAGACGCGTAAAGTGGTTTCGGAGGGTGTGCTGAACATCGTTTCTCCGGAAGGTGAAGAGCTGCAAGTAACGAGCGAAGAATTATTGGTTGATAAACAGGCCAAATCAGGTTTTGCTTCTGCATCAGGTTACGGTCTGACGGTTGCACTCAATACCGAAATCACGCCAGCATTGGAACAGGAAGGCTGGGTCCGTGAAGTGGTTCGTGCTGTGCAGGATACCCGGAAACGACTGGACTTGCCGATTGAGAAAAGAGTACGTTTGACACTGGATGTGGATGCATCCCTTCAGGAAGCTATTCAGGCGTTTGATGATGTCTTGCGTGAAAATGTTCTCGTAACCGAAGTTACATTTGGCTCGAATGAGTCCATGGAACGCGTTGAAGCCGGAGGCAAATCGATCGGTATTTACATCGAAGCGTAATTCGGAGCATGTCCCATTCTACAGTGACAAAATATAGAGCATAAACAAACGAGCCGCAGAGGCAGGGACATTTTCCCTGGTTCTGGGCTCGTTTGTTTTTTAGGCAATAAGGCAATGATTCTATAGTGCAGTCAATCTATATTGATCAAAGGAACTGACCAAAACATGAGCGAACATGACAAGCAAGCCGCAACTACTTCAACATCAACATCAGATGATCTGAATTCACATGACAAAATCGAAGAGCTACATACCCTGACTAACCGTCTGGCGAATGAACTGGAACGTTCACGAATTGCGCAATACACAGAATTGCTGAACAGGCCATGGAAATTGATCGGACTTAACCTGTTGTCTGGAGCCGCACGAGGTGTGGGGATTGCGATTGGTTTTACCTTTTTCGCAGCAACGATTATTTACGTTTTGCAGCTACTTGGGGCGCTCAATCTTCCCATTGTTGGAGACTACATCGCTGATATTGTGCGTATTGTCCAGCGTCAGCTTGATATGAACACCTACTAAGCGATTAGCAAGGTGAATGATATCAAAGTGTATTTAGTAAATGTCATCCGTCTCCAAATCAGGTTCTAACAGACCCTCGCCCTCACGGTTCTCCAGATACTGGCGATATTGCC
The DNA here is from genome assembly GCF_032452295.1 of Paenibacillus sp. ClWae2A. Lineage (NCBI taxonomy): Bacteria > Bacillati > Bacillota > Bacilli > Caryophanales > Paenibacillaceae > Paenibacillus > Paenibacillus sp. ClWae2A. The sequence continues at coordinate 395,137 of NZ_JAULSQ010000003.1, read as the reverse complement.
GATTGCGCACGATGGAGACGTCATGACCATAGATGTCCGTGGCAACAAAGCTTTCGTACGCTTCAACGCAGCCTTCCACTTCATCGGTGGCTTCAATCGCCATAACATCATAGCTGTCGATATCACGTCCTTCAGCCATGGCCGGGGAGTTCGATGTGCCCCAACTTTCAACAATCTGCCAGGTATCTTCACCATCGAAGCCATTTTGGTCATCACGCTCGTCCAGACTGGTTCGACCAAATGCCGGGGCGAGGAATTCTTCCTCTACAGGACGGTTTTCGGAGACAACGGTTTCCGGTTGATGTTTTTTGCAGTATTTGGTGTAGGGAACAGCTTCCATGCGTTCATAAGGGATGGGTTGCTGGCAGACCGCACATGTACCGTAATGTCCTTCTTCGATGGAATGCAGTGCAGAATCGATTCGTTCCAATTGGAATTCATCATGCTCCAGCAGGGAAATATCTTTCTCGCGTTCATACACCTCCGTGGCTAAGTCGCCAGGATGGTTATCAATTGGTGATAATTCACCTGTCTGTAGTTTAAGGGAGTCTCCAAGGCCATAATGCTCGTTTTCCGACAGTCTATGTTCAATATCGCGCTTATCGGACATCAGTTGGGAGTGTAAAAATTGCAGTTGTTTGGTAGTAAAATGTGACATGATTTTCCCCTTTCTGTGTTCATGCTGGAATCCGGATTTTGACTCTATTGTAGGATGTGCTATTTAGGGCAAGATTACAGAAGGGAAATGTTATCGTTTTTGCCATAAGCATTGTGATGTAGCGCGTCGTGGACGATTTCCAAACAGCTGTGCTACAATAAACAAGTCTGGCGTAAGCCTGGTATCGTTTGGAAAAGACAAGAACGGAGTGACAAACAAACGTGGTGTATTATATCCTCGCTTTTATCGTATTTTTATTGGATCAGGGAACCAAGTATCTGATTGCAACCCGGATGGAACTCAGAGAAGAAATTCCGGTAATCGGCAATTTCTTTGTCATCACATCACATCGTAACTCAGGAGCAGCTTTTGGCATTCTGCAAGACCAGCGTTGGTTCTTTATCGTGGTAACGTTGATTGTGGTCGTTGCCTTGATTTGGTATTTGCAAAAGGTAAAAGATACCCCGCACAAATTGCTGCCTGTGGCGCTTAGTTTGGTGCTTGGTGGAGCAATTGGCAACTTCCTTGACCGGGCATTGACCGGAGAAGTTGTAGATTTTGTACAACTTAATTTTGGAAGTTATACGTTTCCCATTTTTAACATCGCCGATTCGGCAATCTGCATCGGTGTAGCGTTGATCATTGTGGAGACGTTGCTTGAAGGAAGGCGCGAAAAAGCAGCCGCGAAGATTGAAGGGAATGAACATCATGAGTAATCCGAATGAGGAACAGATCAACGACGAAGAACTAATGAATGGCAATGAACGTATGGAATGGACCGTTGCCGCTGAACATAAAAAAGAACGAATTGACAAATATATTACAGAAGCTGTGGATAACGTATCTCGCTCCCAAGTTCAATTGTGGATCGGAGACGGGATGGTTACAGTAAATGGTGCTGTAGTCAAAGCCAATGCCAAGTTATCCGAAGGTGATCTGGTTGAGTTACAGATTCCAGAACCAGCTGCTGTAGAGATCATTGCCGAAGATATTCCACTGGAAGTGGTATATGAAGACAGCGACCTGATCGTGATCAATAAACAGCGTGGTCTTGTGGTGCATCCAGCACCAGGACATACGTCTGGCACACTCGTCAATGCACTTATGCACCACTGTAAAGACCTCTCGGGTATTAATGGGGAGTTGCGCCCTGGTATTGTGCATCGTATCGATAAGGATACATCCGGCCTGATCATGGCTGCCAAGAACGATCGTGCTCATGCATCATTGGCTGCTCAGTTGAAGGAACATACGGTGAACAGACGGTATATTGCACTCGTTCATGGTCATCTTAATCATGATCAAGGCACCATTGATGCACCGATTGGACGCGATACCAATGACCGCAAAATGTATACGGTCACAGAACGTAACAGTAAACATGCCGTTACGCATTTTACCGTTACAGAGCGAATTAATGATTACACCTTGCTGGAATTGAAACTGGAGACAGGACGTACTCACCAGATTCGGGTTCACATGAAATTTATTGGTCACCCGCTTGTAGGAGATCCAACTTATGGACGGAATAAAGGCATCAAAATGCAAGGACAGGCTCTGCATGCGGCCATTCTTGGATTTGTGCATCCAACAACGGGAGAATACCTTGAATTTTCAGCTCCGATTCCGCAAGATATGGAAGACGTGCTTGCCTCGCTACGCAGTCGTTAACAGTTCCAAGAAAGTACAAATGTTCGGATACTTTGTCCATGGCTTTGATCACGCAAATGCTTCATATTAAAGTGTAGAAATTTGCGTCAAATGAGGAGATGAACAACGTTATGAGTATCGATAAATACCAAGAAACTTACATTCAGACTAATTTTGCCGACCGTATCGGTGGCTCCAACTATGGTAAAGACACGAACATTTATAAATTCGAGAAAATCAAACGCGCCAAAGCTTCGGCCAAAAAAGATTTTCCTGATGTGGAACTGATTGACCTTGGTGTAGGTGAACCGGACGAAATGGCTGATGCAGGCATTGTAGCTGCACTTGCAGAAGAAGCTTCCAGACCTGAGAACCGTGGTTATGCCGACAATGGTATTCCTGAATTCAAAACTGCTGCTGCTTCTTACCTGAAAAACGTATTTAACGTAGAAGGTATCGATGCAGATACTGAGATCGTACACTCCATTGGTTCAAAACCGGCTTTGGCGATGATGCCTTCATGCTTCATCAATCCAGGTGATGTGACCATCATGACCGTTCCAGGTTACCCGGTTATGGGTACACATACGAAGTATCTGGGTGGAGAAGTGTTCAACATTCAATTGACGAAAGAGAACAACTTCCTGCCTGATCTGACGGCTATTCCTGAAGACATCGCAAAACGTGCGAAGTTGCTCTACCTGAACTACCCGAACAACCCTACAGGCGCTAGCGCAACAGTTGAGTTCTTCACTGAAGTCGTGGAGTGGGCTAAGAAATACAATGTTGTGGTTGTACATGATGCTCCATACGCAGCATTGACGTATGATGGCAAAAAACCGTTCAGCTTCCTGTCGGTACCTGGAGCGAAGGATGTCGGTGTAGAGCTGCACTCTCTATCCAAGTCCTACAACATGACGGGTTGGAGAATCGGATTCGTAGCGGGTAACCCGCTTGTAGTCAAAGCATTCAGCGACGTGAAGGACAACAATGACTCCGGTCAGTTCATCGCGATTCAAAAGGCTGCTGCCTATGGCTTGAATCACCCTGAAATTACGGAAAAAATTGCAGAGAAATATTCCCGCCGTCACGACATGCTCGTTGCCGCATTGAACGAGTTGGGCTTCCAGGCTGAAAAACCTAAAGGTTCATTCTTCCTGTATGTTGAAGCACCAAAAGGTGTGGTTGGTGGACGTCGCTTCGAATCCGGCGAAGACTTCTCCCAATTCCTGATCCGTGAGAAATTGATCTCATCTGTACCTTGGGATGATGCCGGTAACTTTGTTCGTTTCTCCGTAACCTTTGAAGCGAAGGGTGAAGAGGAAGAAAAACGTGTTATTGCTGAGATCAAACGTCGTCTGAGCGACGTGCAATTCGAATTTTAATTGTTGTACACTATAGATCAAACATGTGAAAATGAAGAGACCGGTAACGGTCTCTTTTTTTATGCCCATATTAGATTTTTTTCATTTACTCCCTTTACAAAATTATACAAGCAACATATGATTAGATCTTTACGTTATTTGTTATATACAGAAGTTGTTTTTGAAGGGAGTTATTACATTTGTTATCATCACAAACGAGTACGGTGTCCTCACCGGCTACAGGAACAGGCAGTACAGTGTCAGGATTATTCAGATTGTTAAGACCCAAACAGTGGACTAAAAATCTGCTGTTATTTGCTGCGTTACTATTTTCTTTTGAAGAAATTCGGACTGAAACCATTCTTGCGACTTTGCTTGGTTTTATTCTATTTAGCCTCGTTGCAGGCTGTGTGTATATTTTAAATGACTTTGTAGACCGGGACAGGGATCGACAGCATCCGGTGAAAAAGTATCGTCCTATGGCTTCTGGGCAGGTGAATCCGAGTCATGCTTTGTTGTTTGGCATTATTCTATTAATCCTCTCCGTAGGAACGGCCTTCATGATGAACCCCCTATTCGGGGTGTTATGTATCGTCTATTTCCTGTTGAATGTATCGTATTCATTTGTGCTGAAACATCTCGTTATCCTTGATATGATGACCATTGCAGCCGGGTTTGTACTTCGTGCCATTGCAGGTGGTGTGCTGATCCATGTGCCATTCACACCGTGGTTTTTGATCTGTACCATGCTGTTGTCGTTGTTTTTGGCTATTGGCAAACGCAGAAATGAACTTACGTTGCTTGAGGGAAATACGGGATCACACCGTAAGGTTTTGGATAACTACTCCATTACGTTACTGGATCAATTCAATACAATTGTGACGACAGCTACGATTATCAGTTATTCCCTGTTCACATTCACTTCAGATCGAACTATCCATCTCATGTGGACGATTCCATTGGTCATTTACGGCATGTTCCGTTATCTGTATCTGATTCATATGAAGAACCAGGGCGGCTCGCCAGATCGTGTGCTATTTGAGGACAAGCCCATATTAATTACGGTTATGTTATATGTGATAAGTGTTATTACAATCTTTGCAATCTTTGAATAAAGGCTGAGGGGGATCAGGGTGAAAAGCACGAAAGTCGCAATTTTTGATATTGATAAAACGATTATACGCAGTGATTCCATGTTTCAATTTGTGCATTATGGTGTTAAACGTTACCCGTGGCAGGTATGGAGACTACCTGTCATTGCATTACATACCGTGTTATTCAAGGCAGGCTTCATGACTGTTGAACAAGTCAAACGATCCTACTTTCAAGAAATTGAGCGTATGTCTGAAAAAGATCTCGAACATTTCTTTGATACTCGTTTGCGCACGTCCATTTTTGCCGAGGCCAGTGTAGAGATGCAACATCGTAAAGAAGCAGGCTATCATGTCTTGCTGGTAACCGCATCTCCGCATGCTTATATGAAATACTTTAAAAATTTTCCCTGGGTGGATCATGTAATTGGAACTGAACTTGTCCGACATGAGAATGGTTACACATGCAGAATTGATGGCAGCAATTGCAAAGGGGAAGAGAAGGTAAGCCGAATTCAGGCTTATCTGAGTGAGAAGAATATGGTCATTGACTATGACCAGTCATGTTCCTACTCGGACTCCTTATCCGACCTTCCAGTCATGCAGCTTGTGAGTCAGCGATACTTTATTAACAAGCGTGTACCGGACATGGAGGCATTATCGTGGGGGAAATAAAATCACGTCATACCGGTAAATGGTTGATGCTCGTTTCCGCATTTTTGACAGCAACGGGTCAGTTGTTCTGGAAATGGGGACTAACCGAGTGGATCTACCTGGGTGTTGGTTTTCTGTGTTATGGACTTGGAGCAATTTTGATGATTAAAGCTTTTGCTTTGGAAAAACTCTCTGTTGCTTATCCTCTGATGTGTGCCAGCTACGTATTTGCCTTAATCTATGGATATTTTTTGCTAGGGGAAGAAATTACGGTGCAGAAGCTGGCAGCAGTTGTATTGCTTGGAATCGGGGTGACATTAACCAGTGTTGATCGATAGCTGGATGGTTGCCGTATTAATTGTCATGACGTTGTGTGGTGCACTGGGCGGGGCCGGACTGAAAGCTTATGCATCTAGTCGCAATCGTCTGCATGTACTCATGGGACTGGGATTCTACGGAACGGGTGCGTTGCTGAATATTGTATTGCTGAAGTTTCTTCCATTAACCGTAGTGTTGCCTGCGAACGCATTAACATATGTGTGGACTCTCATTATTGCGCGGCTGGTATTTAAAGAGATGGTGGGCCCTTTACGCTGGATCGGTGTGGCATGTATTATGGGTGGCCTAGTGTTACTGGTGTTCTAATTTGAACTAAAGATTATTTACACGAGCACTATAAAATTTATTGGATGTGAAATGAAAGCATGAACTTTTTAGATTACTTATTTTATAATCGCAGAGCCAACTGGACAGCCTTCTACCTGTTTGCGGGATTTGCTTTGTTCTATGGTTTAATGAACGGCTCGTATGTTCTGTACATTGAAAATAATACAGAGATGCTTGGGGCGTATAGCCCATTTAATACAACGCTGTTTCCAATCAATTTATTCAACTTTGATCCTTCGATGTATTATGGGGACAACAGTTCTTCTGTTATCCATCCGCTCATTTCTTTTCTGGCAGTCACCCTTGCGACTGTAGCGAAACTGCTGGGAGGCAACTGGTTCTTTCTAATCTTGCAATCGCTGGTGAATGCGGGTTCGGTGGTGTTGGCGTATCTGTTCCTGAGTCAAAAAGAAGATAAACCGACCATCGTACCGCTACTGTTTGCCTTACTGTTTGGTTTCAGTTCCTATTTAATGTTTACTGCATTGATCCCGGATTCGTATCCGTATGTACAGTTCGTTATCCTGTTCTCGGTGGTTTACATGCAGTATACTCGTGAGCGTCAGGACGTACGTTATGTACCTAATGCATTGATTGCGTCCATTAACTTCGGGCTAACCTCGACCAACATCGTACCGTTTGCTGCTGCCACATTCTTTAATATGCATGCATGGCGCAATAAGGGAAATTTGAAAAAATACATCGGCATCATGGCACTAGCGGTTCTGATGATTATTGCATTAACAGGCGTTCAATATGTTGCATTTGGAGGTCGCAGCTGGGTTAGTAACTGGCTATTGGGCATTCAAAATGGTGGAACTAGCTATGCAACACCATTCCAGTTCGCTGTTCACTGGAAAGCATTGACCATGCTAACCATCAATCCGATGCTGACACCGAAGATGCATTTACTGGACCCGGGCATGGCAGCCTTTGTTACGGATCTATCCCGTTCCAATCCAATCTATGTGCAGATTACAGGTATCTTTATTTTACTATTGGCACTCATGGGCTTCATTAAGGGCATTCGTGAACGAGAAGTGTGGACCCTTGTGCCATATATTCTGTTTGCCTTTTTGCTTCATGTAGTTGTGGGCTTTGGTCTGGCTGTATTTCAATATGATATGTATCTGTATGCGGGGCACTATCTGTTTGCGTTCTTCCTGTTGGGTGGAGGTTTTGTCATCAGACTTCGTCCGGGATTGGGGAAAAAAGTGGTTATAGGTTTGATTATGTTATGTGTTATCGCTACGGCAAGTAACAACATCTATCGCCATGTAGAAACATTAACAACAATCAAGCAATCTTATGATCAGTTGGAACTGGAACGCTCAGTGAAATAATCAAACAGTCAAATATATCGATTCATATAAGGAAATAAGATAAGGCCATTGGATGGAAGGTCCGATGGTCTTATCTTATTTAGTGTCCAGCACATGAGTTAAGCAATAATTTTGGTCTTCTTGGCATTCTCGGCTGAACGTTTGGTGAGACTGCTGAGTGGACGTTTCAAAGCGAGAGCAACAATGAGACTCAGCGCGATGAACATACACAACCACAGTATATCCTTGATGGCAGTAGACCACAATATGCCGCCGACCGACTCACGCAGCAGACTGATCGCATACGTGAAGGGCATGAACGGATTCAATGCCTGGAAAAAGGGTGAGGTCATGCTGATTGGGAACGTACCGCCTGAGCTGGAGAACTGGAACACCATGAAGATGATGGCGATCCCTTTTCCGATATTCCCAAAAACGGACAGCAGGGTGTACGTTATGGTGACAAATACGGCACTCACCAGCATGGCAAACAGGACAAACCACAGTTTATCTGCGACATAGGTACCCAGGATTAAGATATCTCCCAGGGTGACGCATATCGCCTGAAGTAACCCAATGGTCAGAAAAGTAGCGAGACGTCCAAGATATAACTCATATCCCCGGAACTTGCCCTCTGGATTCTCAGCTTCGGCACGAAGCAGAGAAATCAGCAGTGTTGAGCCAACCCACAAGGACAGCACGCCATAAAATGGTGACATGGCCGATCCATAATTCGGAATCGGGTAAAGCTGTTGTTCCTTGATTTTCACCGGACTTGCAAGGAAAGCACTCTCTTCTTCGATATCGCCACGCAGAAGCTTGGCAAGCTCGGCAAACTGGTTATTACCTTCGACTTCCCTAAGTTTGTCTGCAGCCTTGCTGATGGCACTTTCCAATGCTGGCAGATCATCACGTACCAGCGTGGCAACACGATGTACTCCTTTTTCGACCTCTGGAAGCTGGTTCTGAACAAAATCGGATGCCTTGCCTATCTGTTTCTCGGCATTAGGCAGATCATTACGAACAAAATCAGCCGCTTCGTTCAGTTTGGTTCCCAGCTTGGGCAGATCATTTCGAATTAATGAAGACACGGTGTTCAAAGCTTGGATAAAACCTTCACTTTTGTTCGCGAGTGTCTCTGATATCTCATGGATCCTAGATTGTATTTGAGGCAGGTCGCTCTGGATTTTCGTCAACTCGGTCTGCCCAAACGTAATTCCTTCTTTGGCAGATGCAAGAATGTCCGCAATATCAGGAAATCGATCTTTTGCTCCTTGTAGAGTTTCTGCTGAAGCCGAGAGGATAGACCTGAGTTTATTCGCACCATCTGCAAGTGCAGGCGATATTTCACTTTCATAGGTGTTTAAGTTATTGTCAATCCCGCTGCTAATGTCCTTCGAGAGAGCATTTAACTGAGCGATGACGTCTGTCGGGGGAGTTGTATTGCGACGAATGGCATCACTGATAATCCCAGCCAAGCGGATTTGCAACTGAAGTTTATCTGAAACGGAGTTCAGTTGCGTAATTTTATTGGCAAGTGGATGGCTTGGAAGCAAGTTGTCTATTTTGCCCAGTAGTTCTGCCATACTGTCGACGAGTTTTACCGCAATCCCTAAACGCGAAGCAATCCGGTCGAGATCTTCTGCTGTAGGCAGGTTATTAAGATCCGAATTTTGCAATTGTGCAAATACGTCTCCTGCAGCGTTAGTAATCTGCTGCACCAGCAGCAGATTTTGGCGGATCGCCGGGCCAATCGCCTGAAACGCTTCTTCACTGGAATCCACGAACTGATTTAATCCCTCTGCAAGCTCAATCCCGTTGCCAGCGATTTGTGATACTTTGTCTAGATCTTGTTCTGCGGCCGTTACGATAGACAGAGCTTTGTTGGTTTTATCCAGCGCCGTTTGGATGACACCTGATACCTGACCAAAGTTTTCATCCACTTCTCGAATGCGTCCTACCGCTTTTTGTATATCCGGTATCCGCCCTTGAATAGCCAGCACTTCGGAAGCTGCATCATTAATTTGTGGCCAATACTTTTGCACCTTGAGCACATACTGTGCCGCTTCATTAATTTCAGGTAGTTTTTTTTCGATTTCAACGATCTTTTGAGCATCGTTTACAATCTCAGGCATGGCTTTTTCCACTTCCAGTACCTTTTGACCAGCGGCTTGTATGGCCGGAAGATTTTTCTCCAGTGTGAAAATGCCATTCTCCATCTTGCGCAAAGTTGGAAGCTGGGCGTTAATTTCAACCCCGGCTTCTTTCAACTTGCTTAGAACGGCCTCACTGACGGCTTCGGTGAAATTCTCATTGATTTGTGTTGTTATGGCAGATACACCAGAGCCTGTGATTTTAGGAGCAATGGCATTCACCTTCTCATTAACGGTATAGATTACCTCTGGGCGCTCCAGCTTTCCGTCAACGATCCCTGTAATTTTGGAAGAAAAGTCTCCGGGAATGAGCAGGCTAGCATAATACTCTCCTGTTTGTACACCCCGACTAGCCTTAGCCCGATCCACAAAAGTCCAGCCCAGCTTTTCGTTGTGTTTGAGGCTGGATACCAATTCGTCTCCGATATTAACATTGGTTCCTTCAACAGTTGCACCCTCGTCCTCGGTGGTCACTGCAATTTTGATCCCCTGGGTGTTACTGTACGGGTCCCATACGGACTTCACGTTGACCCAGTCATACACCCCGGGCAGTAAAATAATAGCCGCAATTAGAAATATGCCTGTGGGAACCTTCAAAATATGCAACCAGTCTGTTTTGTAAACGTGCCAAATGTGACGCATGACTTCCTCCTAAATGTACATAAATGTAGGGTGTATCTTATTTCTATGTCGCATATTTGTGAATCTTATGTATATCGGCATTATTGCAGCATCTATGAATGGGTTCATGTTTATAAACTGTACCCATTTCACTCGGTACTAATTCGTAGCCTTCATAATATTGCTTACATGAAACTCACCGTTTGTTCTAAAAAGAAGTGTTTTGTCTCTACTTGAGTATAGTCAGAGGTTTATTTTGGTTATATCAAATTTCTCATTTGCCTATGGATAAATATGCAGAAATGTTGTATAATTATGAATAACCAATGAGATGTATTGTGCATGGATGTTTTTCAGCCTAACTGCTGATTCTAAGAAGAACGTAGCAGAGGGTTTTCACCTGCGATGGTGAGGTGTTGACAGAGGGTTGTCTTTCTGTCATAATTCATGAAGACAAACGGACATATTGATTACAGAACCCTGTGAGGTCCTGCAATATGAACGACATGAATAGCACCTTTAAATCAGTCCCGTGAGACTGGCAAGGTAACGTGAACGATACATCGTTTTTTTGCTGCGGCAAATGAAGCGATGCATCCCCGAGAGTAAACTTTCTTCAGAGCGGTCTGAAGTTCGGAGACTCCTTGCCAATAAACACGGCAAGGAGTCTTTTTTTTTCTCCTCGTCACGGGGCCATGATGCTGAAGGGAAATCCTGAGGAGGCTGAACGCATGAGCACAGAGACACATGTCATTATGGATGAGACGGCGATCCGCCGCGCATTAACACGGATTGCCCATGAGATATTGGAGAAAAACAAAGGAATCGACGATTGTGTGCTGGTCGGTATCCGTACACGCGGGGTTTACCTCGCAGAACGGATTGCCGCGAAGATTGAAGAAATCGAAGGCGCCAAAGTCCCCTGGGGAGAACTGGATGTAACTCCTTATCGCGATGACCGCTTGGACGAAAATAAAGCGAATCGCAAGGAAATGTTGATTATGACACCTGAATCACTTTCGATCCATAACAAAAAAGTGATTTTGTTCGATGATGTGCTCTATACCGGACGGACGATTCGCGCAGCGATGGATGCCCTGATGGACTGTGGAAGACCACAGAACATTCAGCTGGCTGTACTCGCAGACCGCGGACACCGGGAACTTCCAATTCGACCTGATTTTATTGGCAAGAATGTGCCGACTTCCAAATCAGAGGAGATCGAAGTTGCACTCATGGAAACGGACGGACAGGATGAAGTCAAAATCACTCAGAACCGGGGGGAGCAAGCATGATGATTACACAGACAGCATTGAGAGACCGAAGCTTGCTTGGACTGAAGGAACTTAGTCGAGGAGAAATCGAATCCATTCTGAACAGAGCGGCTCACTGGGAAGCGCAGAAAGAGAAACTGGTTCCTGTACTGGAATCACGCTTCGTTGCAAACATGTTCTTCGAGAACAGCACACGTACCCGTTTCTCCTTCGAAATGGCAGAGAAACGCCTGGGCGCACAAGTGCTGAACTTTACGGCAGCCGCATCCAGTGTGGAAAAAGGAGAGTCCATCTACGATACGGTACGAACACTTGAGTCGATGGGCATTGATGCAGGCGTGATCCGGTTGAAACCGGCAGGGGTTCTGCAACAACTGGCTCAGAAAGTGAATGTACCACTCGTCAACGCCGGAGACGGCAACAATGAGCATCCCACACAGGCACTGCTGGACCTCTACACGATGAGGAAAGCATTTGGCGAACTGAAAGGTTTACGTGTTTCCATCATTGGTGACATCCTGCATAGCCGTGTAGCTCGTTCCAACCTGTGGGCACTGCAAAAGTTTGGTGCAGATGTACGCTTCTGTGCTCCGCAAACGATGCAGGCACCGGAACTCGCAGAGCATGCTCCTTATGTCGGTCTTGAAGAAGCGCTGGATGCAGATGTAGTCATGATGCTCCGTGTTCAACTGGAACGTCATCAACATGGCTTAATTACTTCAGCTGAGGATTATCGCGAACACTACGGATTGACGGAAGAACGGGCATCACGCCTAAAACCAAGCACCATTATAATGCACCCTGCTCCAGTGAATCGTAACGTCGAGGTAGATGACGCGGTTGTGGAAAGTGAAGCATCGCGGATCTTCCCGCAGATGGCAAACGGCGTTCCCATCCGCATGGCGGTTATGGAACGTGCGATGAAACTGTAACAGGGTCTGGCTGTGGGTCATAGGCTGACGGTACGGTAGTTCTTATAGAGCAATAAGAGAGTACACGATAAAGAAAATCATCCGGCTTGCCTGGTAAGCCGGACAGAACCGAAGCGGAGGGCAATTATGCTACAGATTATAAAAAACGCGAACGTCTTGAACCAACAAGGGGAACTTGAACGGAAAACCATCATTATAGATGAAGGTAAAATTAAAAAGATCGCTGGTTTGGAAGACCAAGCCGTTCTGGATGCCGAAAAGTCAGCGCAAAGTGTGACAGACGCATCAGGCAAACTGGTCATTCCGGGATTGATCGATATGCACGTGCATCTGCGTGAACCTGGATTCGAACACAAAGAGACGATCGAGACAGGTGCCCGTTCAGCAGCACAAGGTGGTTTTACAACGATTGCCTGCATGCCAAACACAAGACCAGTAACAGACACAGCGGAAGTTGTGAAACTGGTATTGGATAAAGCCAAAGAAGCTGATCTGGTTAAAGTGTTGCCATATGCAGCCATTACAAAAAACGAACTGGGTCGTGAACTTACCGATTTTGCGGCATTAAAAGAGGCAGGGGCCATCGGATTCACGGATGACGGTGTAGGCGTACAAAACGCTCAAATGATGAAAGATGCTATGAGCCTCGCAGCAAGCATGGATATGCCAGTGATCGCACACTGTGAAGATGACTCATTGGTTGTTGGTGGATATGTGACGGAAGGCGAGTTTTCGAAGCGCCACGGCATCAAAGGCATTCCAAATGAATCCGAGGCCATCCACGTTGGCCGTGATATCCTGCTCGCAGAAGCAACGGGAGTTCATTATCACGTCTGCCACGTAAGTACAGAGCAATCGGTTCGTCTGATCCGTCTGGCGAAGTCCATCGGTATTAAAGTAACTGCTGAGGTATGTCCACACCATCTGGTGTTGTCGGATGAAGATATCCCAGGCATGGATGCTAACTGGAAAATGAACCCGCCGCTGCGCTCACCACGTGATGTGCAGGCGTGTATCGAAGGTTTGCTAGACGGCACGCTGGATATGATCGTAACTGATCACGCGCCACACAGTGAAGAAGAGAAAGCCAAAGGCATGGAGCTGGCACCTTTCGGAATCGTAGGATTCGAAACAGCCTTCCCTCTGCTGTACACGAAGTTTGTGGAAACAGGACTGTGGAGCCTGGACTTCTTGGTGAAACGTATGACAGCTGATCCGGCACGTGTATTCCGACTGGATACAGGCAAATTGGAAGAAGGAGCACCAGCGGATATCACGATGATTGACCTGAACGAGGAAAAAGCGGTTGATCCTGCAACGTTTGCAACCAAAGGAAGAAACACCCCATTCACAGGCTGGAAGCTGAAAGGCTGGGCCACACAAACATGGGTGGATGGCAAAAGCGTGTGGAGCAACACTGTACAACAATAAAACAGCACCTTGGTAACTCAATGAATCATAAATCATTAGATCTTATTACTTGAATCTTCGAAAACAAGTCTTTATAACTCTAATCTACAATTTGTACAAAAGTAACATCTTTTCAACTAACTCGAGGCAAATCATGCCGAGAGTCTAACATACGAAACAAGCAAAGTTGAATGTCATGATTTTGAACTTGGACACCAACGTAACTGCGGAGCGGACAGAAAAGACCCGAAGAAGTAAAGCGTTCGCCTTTATCACCGGATTACATCATTTGAAAAATGATAAAAAGTAATCCGGGGATAACAGCGATCAAAGGGTTTTCTGTACGCGGAGCCGCACAAATCGTAACGTCCCCCATGTTCAACCCAAATGCCATTCAACGTTGATAAACACAGAGGAGTGAAATGGGATGCAGGCACAGGCAAGATTATTGTTGGAAGACGGCACACTGTTCACCGGGAAAGCATTCGGTGCTGAAGGTGAAACTACAGGTGAGGTCGTTTTTAATACGGGAATTACAGGCTATCAAGAGGTGCTTTCGGATCCTTCCTATTGCGGTCAGATCGTAACCATGACGTATCCGCTGATCGGAAACTACGGCATTACGCGTGATGACTTTGAGTCGATTCGTCCATACGTACACGGTTTCGTTGTGCGTCGTCATGAGCCAACGCCAAGCAACTGGCGTGCGGAATACAGCGTAGACAATCTGCTCAAAGAATACGGCATCGTAGGAATCAGCGAAATTGATACACGCATGTTGACTCGCCGGATTCGTCACCACGGCACAATGAAGGGAATTCTCACAACAGGATCGAAGCCTGTGGAAGAACTGCTGGAGATGATGGGAGACACAACCATCGCCGAGCTGCGTAACCAGGTGCCAATGACTTCTACGGAGCATGTCTACAACAGCCCGGGAACGGCTGAGCGTATTGTGCTTGTGGATTACGGTGCTAAAACAGGAATCTTGCGCGAACTCAGCAAACGTAACTGTGACGTTGTTGTTGTTCCACACGATGTAACAGCAGACGAGATTCGTCGCTTGAACCCGGATGGCATTCAACTGTCCAACGGCCCTGGGGACCCGAAAGACGTACCTCACGCAGTTAAGATGATCAGTGAACTTCTTGGCGAATACCCGATCTTCGGTATCTGCCTGGGTCACCAGTTGTTCGCACTTGCGGCAGGAGCAGACACCGAAAAACTTAAGTTCGGACATCGCGGAGGAAACCACCCGGTGAAAGAACTGGAGAGCGGACGTTGCTTCATCACATCCCAGAACCATGGATTTACCGTAAACGAAGAGTCTGTGAAGAGTACAGACCTGGAAGTTACACATATCAACAATAACGATAAGACCATTGAAGGTCTGAAACATAAATCATTCCCGGCATTCTCGGTTCAATATCACCCTGAAGCAGCCCCGGGTCCTTACGATAACAGCTATCTGTTCGACCGCTTCATCGAGATGATTCGCGAGCACAAAATCACTAACCCGCAAAAGCCGCGTCAAGCCGTATTGGCAGCCGCAGTGAAAGGAGCACAATAACATGCCGATTAACAAAGATCTCAAAAAAATCCTGGTGATTGGTTCCGGTCCAATCGTCATCGGTCAAGCGGCCGAGTTCGACTATGCCGGTACACAAGCTTGCCAGGCTCTGAAAGAAGAAGGCGTGGAAGTTGTACTTATCAACAGCAACCCGGCGACTATTATGACGGATACAAACATGGCTGACAAAGTATACATCGAGCCTATCACACTGGATTTCGTGACCCAAATCATACGTCAAGAGCGTCCAGATGGCTTGTTGCCAACACTGGGTGGTCAAACAGGCCTGAACATGGCGGTAGAACTGGCACGTGCAGGCGTGCTGGAACGTGAAAATGTGAAATTGCTCGGAACGCAGTTGACATCCATCGAGAAAGCGGAAGATCGTGATCTGTTCCGTGACCTGATGCGTGAACTGGAACAGCCTGTACCAGAGAGTGTCATCGTAACGACACTTGAAGAGTCACTTGAATTTGCGAATGAGATTGGTTATCCAATCATCGTGCGTCCAGCCTATACACTGGGCGGAACTGGCGGCGGAATCTGTGCGACCGAAGAAGAGCTGCGCGAGACGGTGGCAGCGGGAATTCGTTACAGCCCGATCGGGCAATGTCTGGTCGAGAAGAGCATTGCAGGTATGAAAGAAGTCGAGTATGAAGTGATGCGGGACAAAAACGATAACTGTATCGTTGTCTGCAACATGGAAAACTTTGACCCGGTAGGGGTTCATACAGGCGACAGTATCGTTGTAGCACCAAGCCAAACTTTGTCGGACCGTGAATATCAAATGCTGCGTTCAGCTTCCCTGAAAATCATCCGTGCCCTGAACATCGAGGGTGGATGTAACGTACAGTTTGCACTGGACCCACATAGCTTCCAATACTATGTTATCGAAGTAAACCCACGGGTAAGTCGTTCATCGGCTCTGGCTTCCAAAGCAACGGGTTATCCGATTGCGAAAATGGCTGCCAAAATTGCCATGGGTTACACGTTGGATGAAATCGTGAACCCGGTAACAGGCCAAACATATGCTTGCTTTGAGCCTACACTGGATTACATCGTGAGCAAAATTCCTCGCTGGCCGTTTGACAAGTTCATCTCGGCGAACCGTAAACTGGGAACTCAGATGAAAGCAACAGGTGAAGTAATGGCTATTGGCCGGACATTCGAAGAGTCGATTCACAAAGCAGTTCGTTCCCTGGAAATTGGCGTACATCGCCTCTATCTGAAGGATGCTGAAACGCTGGATGAAGCTACCTTGAACGAGCGTCTGATCAAAGCAGATGATGAGCGTATCTTCCTGATTGCCGAAGCATTCCGCAGAGGTTATACGTTGCAACAGCTACAGGATCTGACCAAGATTGACTGGTGGTTCCTGGACAAAATCGAAGGTCTGATTGCATTCGAAGATCGCATTCGCGAAGAATCCGAACTGTCTTACGACATTTTGTATCAAGCGAAACGCCTTGGATTTACAGACCGTGCCATTGCTGAACTGCGTGCGCAAGGTCAACCTGGAGGCACATTGACAACTGAAGCGGAAGTTAGAACTCGTCGGGAAGCAGAGAACCTGCGCCCAGTGTACAAAATGGTAGATACATGTGCGGCTGAGTTCGAAGCAACAACGCCATATTACTACTCGACTTACGAGACAGAAAATGAGGTTATCCCTTCAGATAAGAAAAAAGTTGTGGTACTGGGTTCAGGACCAATCCGGATCGGTCAAGGGATTGAGTTTGACTACTCTACTGTACACGCAGTATGGGCATTGCAAAAAGCAGGGTATGAAGCAGTCATTATCAACAATAACCCGGAGACGGTGTCTACGGACTTTAATACATCCGATCGCCTGTACTTTGAACCGCTCTTCTTCGAAGATGTCATGAACGTGATTGAACAGGAGAAACCAGTAGGGGTTATCGTACAGTTCGGTGGTCAAACGGCCATCAACCTGGCAGCACCACTGCGTAATGCAGGTGTAACCATTCTCGGAACGGATCTGGAAAGCATTGATGAAGCGGAGGACCGCAAGAAGTTCGAACGTCTGCTCTCACGTCTGGAGATTGCACAGCCAAAAGGTAAAACGGTCATTTCCGTTGATGATGCGGTAGAAACAGCTCAAAGTCTGGGCTACCCGGTACTGGTTCGTCCTTCCTATGTACTCGGCGGTCGTGCAATGGAGATTGTATACTCCGATGCTGAGTTGCTGACATACATGGAACAGGCGGTTAAAATCAATCCGGAGCATCCGGTCCTGATCGACCGTTACATGATGGGTAAAGAAGTTGAGGTTGACGCCATCTGTGATGGTGAAACGGTATTGATTCCAGGGATCATGGAACATATCGAGCGTGCAGGGGTTCACTCTGGTGACTCCATCGCGGTATATCCTCCGCAACATCTGTCCCAGGATATGAAAGAGAAAATTGTAGAGATCACAATCAAAATTGCGAAAGAACTGAAAACGGTTGGTCTGGTGAACATCCAGTTTGTTATCCATGATGGTCAAGTGTACATTATTGAGGTGAACCCGCGTTCATCCCGTACCGTACCATTCCTGAGCAAAGTAACCAACATTCCGATGGCGAACTTGGCAACACAAGCCATTCTGGGTGTAAAACTGAAAGATCTTGGCTATGTTGACGGGCTGTGGCCTGAATCGGATCATGTATCTGTTAAAGTTCCGGTCTTCTCCTTCGCGAAGCTGCGTCGTGTTGAACCAACCCTCGGACCTGAGATGAAGTCTACAGGTGAGGTTATGGGTCGTGACCCGAATTATGCGAAAGCGTTGTTCAAAGGTCTCATCGGCGCGGGAATGAAAATTCCGGCAACTGGAGCGATTGTCGTGACTGTAGCAGACAAAGACAAGGACGAAGCGGTTCCTTTGCTCGAAGGTTTCTACAGACTGGGATACAAAATCATGGCTACCGGCGGAACAGCAGCTGCGCTTGAAGCAGCGAACATTCCGGTAACGACTGTGAACAAATTAAGTGAAGGTTCGCCGAACATTCTCGATATGATTCGCAGCGGCGAAGCGAACTTTGTCTTCAACACACTGACCAAAGGC
This sequence comes from Paenibacillus sp. ClWae2A, assembly GCF_032452295.1. Taxonomy (NCBI): domain Bacteria; kingdom Bacillati; phylum Bacillota; class Bacilli; order Caryophanales; family Paenibacillaceae; genus Paenibacillus; species Paenibacillus sp. ClWae2A. The sequence goes on along the minus strand of NZ_JAULSQ010000003.1, from coordinate 376,705 downwards.
AAAACACCGCAGCGTGACGGATTCCGAATTCGTCGTGAAGCGGTAGAGAACGGCATTGTATGTATGACTTCACTGGATACGATTCGTGCGCTGCTGATCATGCTGCAAACGATCAACTTCTCTTCAGAAGCAATGCCTGTCTTTGTAAAATAAATAGTTAATGATGAAGGACATCAGTCAGCCTGCGGGCTGGCGGGATGTCCTTTATATCGGGCAAAAACAGAAAAAATGAGCAAGTGGAGGGGAGCGCTGGTGATGAATCACACGAATTTCAATGAAATGGCTGGCCGTCTGATGGTGGCACTGGATTACCCTGGAGCGGAAGAAGCGAAAGCATTGGTACAAGCTCTTGAAGGCATTCCCTGTTATCTCAAGGTGGGTATGCAGCTGTTTTACGCAGCAGGACCGGACTTTATTCGGGAGCTGAAATCCAAAGGCTACTCCGTTTTTCTGGATGTGAAAATGCATGACATTCCCAACACCGTTCGTGGCGGTGCTGAGAGTATCACACGTCTTGGGGTAGACATGTTCAATGTACATGCAGCAGGTGGAGCCCTCATGATGCGTGCTGCACGTGAAGGTGCTGAGGCAGCTATAGCCGCTGATCCTTCCTTACACAGACCCGAGATCATTGCAGTCACCCAACTAACCAGTACAAGTCTGGAAACGATGAATAACGAGATTGGCATCCCGGGAAGTGTGGAAGCTGCTGTGGTCCGTTATGCTGGACTGGCCCAAGAGGCTGGACTGGATGGGGTTGTTGCTTCTCCACTGGAAGTGCCCGCAATTCGGGCATCGTGTGGCAGTGCTTTTCACACCGTTACACCAGGAATTCGTCCAGCGGGTAGTGGTCTGGGAGATCAGACACGTGTCTTGACGCCGGGTGAAGCCATTGCCAGAGGCAGCCATTACATTGTTGTAGGCAGACCCATTACAGGCGCTCCCAATCCGCGTGAAGCGGCAGAAACCATTTTGAAGGAGATGTTGAACGCATGATCGAACTGAATGAGATTCCAAATCATATTGCTTCCCAACTGTTGAAAATTAAAGCCGTGGCGTTGCGTCCGCAGCAGCCATTTACATGGACATCCGGCATCAAATCACCAATATACTGCGATAACCGCTTAACGATGTCCTATCCCGAGATTCGCAACGATATCGCCGAAGCCTTTGCAACGATTATTCGTAACCAATACCCGGATGCAGAAGTCATTGCAGGTACGGCAACAGCAGGTATTCCGCATGCTGCCTGGGTAGCTCAGAAGCTGAATCTGCCGATGGCCTACATTCGTGATAAAGCGAAAGGACACGGCAAGGAGAACCTGATCGAAGGTCTGATTACCGAAGGTCAGAAAGTGGTTGTCATCGAAGACCTGATCTCTACAGGTGGCAGTTCGATCAAAGCAGCAGAAGCTGTACGCGTAGCAGGTGCAACACCGCTCGCCGTACTTGCCATCTTCAGCTACCAGCTGGATAAAGGTGTTAAAGCATTCGAAGACGCAGGAATTCCACTTCAGACGTTGTCCAATTACACGGCTCTGATGGATGTGGCTTTGGCGCAGGGAACGATTCAGGAGAGTGACTTTGAGTTGCTTAAATCCTGGCGTGAAGATCCTTCTTCATTTGGTAAATAATATCATTGATAGCCCGAAAAAGTGTTCATGAATGAACGGTATCAAAATTGTAATGATTGCCCTCATAGCGGCAAAACCATCGAATATGCAAGAGGCATCCCATACATTGGGGTGCTTTTTTCGTTTGTTCATCAAAATATTAACTTTTTCTCTCTATCGTTGTAAAAAGCTTGTAACTTTTAGTTGTGATCGGTCGTTTATAATTCAGTGTAGGTTGGAACAGATTTCTAATTTTAGGTTTTTTGAAGAAATGATCGGGATATCAAGAAAGGATGAGCGTGATTGCTGGCATGAAGAATTTATTTCTCAGAAAAAGACCTGCCAAGAGCCAGTCAGGCGATGAATATCAACAGGAGGAAGGGCAGCTGGAGGCATCGACGGTTTCGGGAAAAAATACATACAACAATGAACACGATCACCCGACGAGTGAACCTCCGTTACCTGAAAGTGAAATCGCTTCAGATGAAGTGGCTGCAGCTGCCGTCACTACCGTTGATGAACCCCAGAAGAAGATCAAACCAAAGAAGGATATTTTGCCCCCATATGATGGACCTGTACTGGAGGTGCGTAACGTGCATCGCAGTTTCCAGACAGGCAGTCGCATTATCCATGTGCTCAAAGGCATTGATATGGAAGTGAATCCGCAACAATTGGTCATGCTGAAGGGGCGATCAGGCTCAGGCAAAACAACGCTGCTGAATATGCTCGGTGGACTGGATCAGCCTTCAAGTGGAGAGATTCTGTTCTCTGGTCAGCCTCTTCAGGATTGGGGAGACCGACGGCGGACCGCTTTGCGGCGCAAGGAGATCGGTTTTATTTTTCAGGCATATGCACTCATGCCCTTATTATCTGCTTGGGAAAATGTAGAACTGTCGCTGCGCATGGCGGATGTACCGCGGGCGGAGTGGAAGGACAGGGTTGGTCACTGTCTGGATCTGGTTGGATTATCCAAACGGGTGAAGCACCGACCTTTCGAGATGTCCGGGGGAGAGCAACAGCGGGTGGCTATAGCCAAGGCGATTGCCCATAGACCCAGATTGTTGCTTGCGGATGAGCCTACAGCGGAACTGGATTCCAAGATGGGCGCTCAGGTCATGGCCGTATTCCGCAATATTATTGAAGTAGAACAAGTAACGATATGTATGACTACACACGATCCTACAATTTTGGAGGTTGCGGACCATGTTTATGAAATGGCGGACGGCAGATTTATCAAGTAAAGGGGCCGCTCCGAAGAGGGGGAAACGCGCAGCACTTATTGTACTTGGTGCGATAATGGTTGCAACGATGTCCGGCTGCTCATTGCTGCCGTCAGAAACAGAGGAAGAAGTGCTTCCGCCAATTACGCCGCCAACAATCTCCAAGAAACCGGAATATGAGGTCCGGACGGAAACGTTGGAGAAAAGAGTAAGTGGCAGCGGCAAGATGATGAGTCAGCGGGAAGAGAAGGTGTACTTCACGCTCGATGGTATGCATATCAAAGAGTTAAATGTTAAACCAGGGGATAAAGTGAAAAAGGGCCAACTTCTCGCTGTGCTCGATGTGGAGAGTGTAGAGAAGGAGATCCGTGGCAAGAAACTGGCTATTCGCAAGTCCGAAGTTCAAATGAAGGAAACACTCCGCAAGAAGGATGAGATGGACCCGGTAGAGTTCGAAGAATCAACGATTGCGTTTGAAGAACTACGCCAGGAACTCGCTGATCTGGAGGAACAACTGGGCAAAGCCACGTTGACAGCTCCGTTTGGTGGCACCGTTATTGCTGTGCAGGTAGAGAAGGGTGCAGCCGTGAAAGCGTATGATCCGATTGCTACGATTGCGGATACATCCAATCTGGTTGTGGCAGCTACCTTTGCCAAGGAAGATCTGGAGAAGTTCTCAGCCGGGATGAAGGCAGAAGTAGATATTAATGGAGCTGGTAAAGTAGCTGGCAAAATTAAAGTCATGCCTATCGCGGAAGCATCGGGAAGCGGCAGTGGCGAAGGAGCGGGGGAAGGCGGGACGCCTCCAACCAAGGAAACGCTGGATAAGTATGTTATCGTTACCCTTGCAAAAATGCCAAAAGGTGTGGAACGTGGCACACCACTATCGGTCTCGATTGTGACGCAGCGTACCGAGAACGCAATTGTGATTCCTGTATCCGCTTTACGCTCCATCGGTTCAAGAACGTACGTACAAGTCGTGGAGAGCGATGGCAGCAAGCGTGAAGTGGACGTTGAAGTTGGACAGCAGACATCGACAGATGTCGAGATTCTGAAAGGTCTGACCGTAGGCCAGAAAGTAGTGGGACGCTAATGGGGCTGCCATTGCTTCGGCTGCTGTTCCGCAAAATGTGGAACACGCGCTGGATGACCTTCAGCACACTGATCGGATTGATTGTGGCGGTAGCGTTCACCGTCAGTATTCCAATGTATGCCGATGGTGCGTTGAAACGGGTCGTCGCGCAAACGCTGCAGGATAACAGTGAAGGGTTGCCAGCCGGTTCCTTGCTTATGAGTTATCAGGCACCTGGTGGGGTGAAGACAGACACTCGGGGTCTGGACGAAGTAGATCGTTATATTCGTGAGGATGTTCCTCGCGATATTGGTTTTCCTTTTCATACGTATGTTAATTCGAGATCCATTCGCAGCACAGAGGTGAGCCCGGAAGATCCAACCAAAGTGGATGCCAGCAGGGCGCGCAGTATGAGTCTGGGTACGATGAGTGGGCTGGATGCACAGGTGAATTACTCTGCCGGGGTGAAACCTGGAAACCAAGTCAAAGATGACACGATCGAGGCAGTCATGTTGGAAGAGGGCATGTACCGTAACGATCTGCATATCGGTGACATTCTGGAATATCCGGTGTATAGCGGTCTTGATATCACGTTACGTGTGAAGATTACGGGGTCCTTCAAGGCAGATGATCCGAACAGCCCTTACTGGGTACAGGGATTTGATGGCATGATGAATGGACTTTATGTGGATGAATCCGTTTTTAATGATGTCTTACTGAAGGAAAAAGGCATTCCACTTCAAAATTCACGTTGGTATTTTGCCTTTGATCTGAAAGAAATTCAAACCAGCCAGTTATCAGGTCTGACTTCCGTTCTGGAAAGGCTGGATATCGATCTGTATCAGCGATTGAAAGATACGAAAGTGGACATCACCTTTGGTGATCTGCTCAAGCAGTTCCGCAGTCAGAGTCTGCAACTGCAAACAATGTTGTTTACCTTGGCAGCACCGATGATTGCGATGGTCTTTTATTTTATTGCGATGAACGCCAGACAGTCATTACAGAAGCAGGAGAGTGATATTGCGGTATTGCGCAGCCGTGGAGCTTCAGCTCGGCAGATCTTCTCTCTCTACCTGCTTGAAGGCATATTTCTGGGCGCTATTGCCCTGGTTATTGGGCCGTTGCTCGGTTGGTTTATGGCCAAGAGCATTGGTTCAGCAAGTGGTTTTCTCTCGTTCGTAGATCGGAAGTCTATTCCAATCGGTGTATCAAAAGAAGCTATTCTCCTGGGGGTAGCAGCGGTCCTTGTTGCGATCATCGCATCACTTATCCCTGCGATAACCTATGCCCGGGCAACCATTGTATCTGCCAAACGGCGGCAAGCACGAACAGACCGCGCTCCGGTATGGCAACGCTGGTTCCTGGACGTTGTGTTGCTGGGTCTGGCTGGATATGGATACTACCTGTTCTATGAACGTCAGATGTTGACCTTCCAGACGGGAATGACAACCGATCAGTTGCAGGTACAGCCGTTTCTGTTCTTTGTACCGGCACTCGCGATTTTTGCGCTTGGACTATTCTTCCTGCGCTTGTTCCCGTGGATATTGAAACTTATTCAGTTAATCGGTCGCAAGTTTCTCCCTGTCCCGTTGTATCTGACATTAACACAGTTATCGCGTTCATCTTCTTCATATTATCCGCTGATGATCCTCCTTGTACTGACACTGGGACTTGGGGTGTACAACTCGGCTGCGGCCCGGACGATTGATCTGAATTCCACTGAACGTACCTTGTACCGTTATGGTTCTGATGTGATTATGCAGACTGTGTGGGAAGGAACACCTGAGGTTAAACCCGGTGGTTCCGGACAGAATGGCGGTACGGGTGGAGGTCAACAAGGTGGAGGCAATGGAGGAGGAGGTCCTGCTGGTGGGGGTTCCGGCGGAGGCAATGGAGGAGGAGGTGCTCCAGGTGGTGGCGGCGGTTCTTCGCAGCCATCCAAAGTCATCTACTCCGAACCTCCATTCGAAGTGTTCCGCAGATTAGACGGGGTTGAACATGCAGCAAGAGTTCTGCAGACCAAAGGCAATATTATCGTCTCTGGTAAATCGGGCGGACAGGGGATGCTGGTCGGAATTGATAATGTGGACTTTGCTCAAGTGGCGTGGTTCCGCAACGATCTGTTCCCGGCACATCCATATAAGTACCTTGACTTGCTTGGTAAATATGAAGGGGCTGTATTGATCTCTTCCAAATTTGCTGACAAGTTCAAACTCAAAACTGGAGATCTCGTCTCAATGGGTGTACAGGGACAGGCGATTGAATTCGTAGTCTTTGGGATCATTCCTTACTGGCCAGCCCAGTATCCGGATCAGATGCCATTTTTCGTGGCGAATCTGGATTATATCTATGATCAGGTGCCTCTGATTCCTTATGAGGTATGGCTGAAAATGGAACCGGATGCCAAAGTGGCTCCATTAATGGAGAAACTTGCAGCAGAAGGCATTGAGTTATCTTCTGTGCGTGACGTACGCACCGAATTGGTATCTCAGGGTAAACACCCGTCAAGAGGTGGTGTATTCGGGATACTGAGCCTTGGATTCCTGGTATCGGTTATTATCTCGTTGATTGGATACGTACTGTACTGGTTCTTCAACTTGTCTGGACGTGTTGTGCAGTTTGGTGTATTACGGGCCATGGGGTTATCCCGGGCACAACTGAGCGGTATGCTGCTGCTGGAACAGGTGTTCACAGCGGGGCTGTCGATCCTGCTAGGTATTGGGATTGGTCAGGTATCCAGTCGTTTATTCCTGCCATTCCTGCAAACGACGGATAATGTATCTGCTCAGGTACCTCCATTCCGGATTGTGTTTGAACAGCAAGATATGTTGCAACTGTATGGGGTCACTGTGGTGATGCTGGTCATTGGTGCAACGATGTTGCTCTGGCAGATTCGCAGGCTGCGGGTTCACCAGGCGGTCAAAATGGGAGAGGAGAGGTAAACGTGATCCAATGCGAAGGACTTGTCAAAATTTTTAAATCCAGCGATGTGGAAGTCGTTGCCCTTCAGGGTCTCAACCTGACTGTCAATCAAGGTGAAATGATGGCCATCATCGGTAACAGCGGTAGCGGTAAATCCACGCTGCTGAATATTCTGGGCGGGCTTGATCGTCCTACGGCTGGTACGGCTGTTGTGGGAGACTGGGATTTGCTCAAGATGACAGATGCCCAATTGGTCGAATACAAACGTCATACAGTAGGTTTTATCTGGCAAAATAACGGTCGTAACTTGCTGCCTTATCTCACTGCTCTGGAAAATGTGGAGACTCCCATGATTCTGGGAGGCAAGCGCGATCGTGCTTACGCGAAACAGTTGCTTGAATGGGTAGGCCTTAAGGATCGGATGCATAACAAATTGCATCAATTGTCAGGAGGAGAGCAGCAACGGGTAGCGATAGCGATTTCATTATCCAATCGTCCCAAAATTCTGCTTGCAGATGAACCAACCGGTTCGGTCGATTCCGAGACATGTGATACCATCATGGGCATTTTCCGAAGAATGAACAAGGAACTTGGCGTTACGATTGTCATCGTTACCCATGACTTGACACTTGCTGGCAAGGTAGACCGGATCGTTGCGATCCGGGACGGCTTGACCAGTACCGAGTTTGTAAAGCGCAATCCGAATTTGGACGATGAGCATAGCTTGTCCGAAGCGGGTATGCCGGACATTCACGAAGCATTTGTCATTATTGACCGTGCAGGGCGGCTTCAGGTGCCAAAAGAGTATCTGGAGGCCTTATCCATTGATAACCGGGCTACATTGGAATTTGACGGTGAACGTATTGTTATTACACCGCCAAGATAATTAATGAGGGGGAATTGGAAGATGAAGAACAGGTTGTGGGGAAAACGTGTGCTGGCTGTCATCGCTACAGCAACGCTGGCACTGCCTCTAATTGCAGGATGTACGGCAAGTGAAGCTAAGGATACGGAGCAACGTGTATTACGTGTGGCTACAATGTGGGGAGGGCAAGACGATAGTTATTTCCGTCAGCAATTCACCGATGCTTTTGAATTGACACATCCCAATGTAACTATTGAGATTGTAGCTGCTGTTGATCAGAGTAGCATGTATGGGTATGGCAATACCGAAGAACAGCAGGAAGTTCCGGATACGATGGAAAGTCTGAAGAAGATTATGACTGGTGATAATCCGGTTGACGTCATCGTGGCAGATACCTCTACTGTCAAATCATTAATTCAGGAGAATCTAGTGAAACAGCTAGACCCATTAATGCAAGAAGACAAGTTTGATACGACAGACATTGTTCCTAGTGTGCTGGAGGGTATCAAAGATCTGGGGGATCAGAGCATCTATGCATTGACACCAACGTTCTCCTCTTCGGCTTTGTTCTATAACAAGGGCATGTTTGAAAAAGCAGGCGTGGAACCGCCAACGGACAATATGACTTGGGACGATATCTTCAATCTGGGTACCCGACTTACTAAAGGCGAGGGTAAAGATCACGTATTTGGTTTTACCTTCACGACATATCAGGGTGGTTCGCCTTACTACTCCATGCAGCAGTACTACAGTGCGTTGCAGCTGAAGACGTTTGATGACAAAGCAGAGAAGATGACCGTAGATTCTCCTCAATGGGAGAAAGTGTGGAGCACCATCAGCAAACTGGCCATTGACAAAGTTATCCCTAAAGGCGACGAACCGCAGGATCAGAATCCGAATGGACGTTATGATCCAGTACAGGGTGACCTGTTCCTGAGCGGCAAGGCAGCCATGGCTATTGGTGATTACAGCTATATTAATCAATTAATTGATGCCAATAAAAATGCGGATAAAATGAAAGACTTTACGAAAGTGGATTGGGATGTGGTAACACCTCCAGTTCACCCGGAAGCTCCTGAAATTGGAGGTAGCATCTACCTGAGCAATCTCATGGCAATCAATAGTGCGGCTCAGAACCCGGATGATGCGTGGGAACTGATCAAGTACATGAACAGTGAAGATTGGGCTAAAATCAAGGCGCGTAGCAGCTATGAGATGGTATCCCGGAAGAGCTTCATCAAGCCAAAAGATGGCTTGGATTACAACATTCAAGCATTCTATTCTTTGAAGCCGATTCCGCCAACCAATACCAACCTGGATAAAATGTATCAAAAATCCCCAGGCTTATGGCAAGTAAATGAAAAAGGGATGGAGTATTTCAACCAAGTACTCGCGAACAAAAAGACACCAAAAGAAGCGCTTGGTGAGTGGGCAGCTAAAGGAAACGAGATGCTGGAGAAATTGAAAAAGGATCCCAAAGCTACGTTTGAATGAGATATGAAGAAGTAGCCATATCATAAGTTATGGATAGCCGCTGAAGATTTTAATCTTTGGCGGCTATTTTTATGAAAATGGGGTATTCTACAAAAAGCAGGAATAAATGACGACTCCGGAAAGGACGAGCGGTATGCACTGGGTATATTTCAGCAAGTTGTATGCAACCAAATTTCAAGCAGGATGTCTGGCCAAGCGTATGGAGCAGGACGGGTGGATTTACGGTCATAATGAACCAGCTGAAGTGGAAGTTTATCGATCACGTAAAGGACGTTATGGTGTACGTTTTATTCCCTGACATTACCCCTTGACTTATTAGGATAGAATGGTGTATATTAATTAAGTCGCTGTTTTAATATTTCTTACTGACGCGGGGTGGAGCAGCCCGGTAGCTCGTCGGGCTCATAACCCGAAGGCCGCAGGTTCAAATCCTGCCCCCGCAATTTAGTTTCACTTGGATGATTCACAGCCATCATCTGCACGTTATACATTATGTCTAGGGCCCTTAGCTCAGTTGGTTAGAGCGGTCGGCTCATAACCGATTGGTCACAGGTTCGAGTCCTGTAGGGCCCATACTCTTAAAACCCTTGCCTAGCAAGGGTTTTTTTCTGTCTGCATGTAAGCTCTGGGGTAAAAGGTATCTTGTTCATGGTGTCTTTCTAGTATGCCCTTTTTTTCGAATCACGATGTATGTCCATGCCATATCTCAAATCTCGCATATACTACCTTATCCCAACCCATAGGAGGTAGATTTCATGAGTCAATTTCTTGATGCAAGAACATCTCAGAATGCGAGTTTGGCTAACTCTATTGCAATACCAATCCTGGTTATTAACACACCACAATTATTCGGTCAGATTGGTCTGCAAACAGCAGGAGCAGGGGCAAACCCACGGGTACAATTCTCGGGTACGGTATCACTGCAACTGCCATTGGCACTAGTAGGTGTAACTATTACGATCGTAAGGGGAACTTTGTCAACCGACCCCGTTATCTACTCGGCAACGTCTACGTTCAGCTTGAGTGTTCTGGCCCCTCAGGTTATTACGTTCTCCGCGAGTGATTTCAATCCACCGATCACGCCTCAATTGACGTACACTGCATTTATCAGCTCCAACTTGCTCGGAACGATCCGTGTAGGCCCTGAGAACTTTGACGGAGCCGTGTATTCCGACTAATGTTGAGTTGTCCTTGCCTAAGTAAACTAGATCAATAGTCTTCTTAAATGAAAGGCCTCAAGGACCTGCCCTCAAAAGCAGGTTTTTTTCTTGTTGAAGGGGAAAACTGAACTTCATCGAGCAGGTAGGGTTCTATGATATAATGCATTACAGAGATTGAATGGTATTGGATATCAAATAGTACGTGAACATCTGAGAAACGTATGAAATTAGTGATAGAAAGCAGGTTTCCGTTTAATGACGTCAAATGAAAGTCAACGTTTTCGTTACAGTGAAGCTCCGGTCTGGGATTGGCAGAGAGCTTATTATGAACAGAAGGGACTGCAAGCTTGGACAGAGAACCAAGTCCCTCAATATATTACGAGTAATCCGATGATTGCCACGGCGTATGCAGAGATGATTTTTGGCTTTCTTCAGGACCTCTCGAACAAAGGAAAGATCAGCGAGACCGTAACCATTCTTGAACTTGGAGCGGGTGTAGGGCGTTTGGCACATCAAATTCTCCTGAAACTGCTTGAGTTAAAGGAATTTGCTGCAATACAGTTACCGCCTTTCAGATATGTGATGACAGATCTCGTAGCGGAGAATGTGCTGGGTTGGCAGGAGCATCCATCCATGCAATCCTTTATTCAACAAGGTATTGTGGATTTTGCACGTTTTGATGCTGTAGCGGATACGGAATTGAATCTGGTCGTTGCAGGCACGGTTATTCGGCCCGGTGATCTGAAACAACCGTTGTTGTTGATTGCCAATTACTTTTTTGACAGCATTCCGCAGGAATTAATCTACATTGGGGATGGCGAGATCTATGAGTGTGATCTGCTGGTTCAGTCTCCGGATCGTCGTCTTGATCTTGAGCCCGCAGAGATGCTGAAGAACATGACACTGAGTTATGAGTATCGCCGAGCGCCGGAATACAGTGCGGATAACTATCCGTACCAGGAGCTTATCACATTGTACAAAGAGGAACTGGAGGATTCGCACATTCTTTTCCCTGCAATTGGGTTGTCCTGTCTCGAACGGTTGAACAAGCTGTCACAGTCAGGTTATGTGTTGATTACCGCTGATAAAGGGGATCATCGCCTGGATAATTGGAAGTTCGCAGAGCCACCTGAATTTGTTCTTCACGGGAGTTTTTCTCTAACCGCTAACTACCATGCCATTCAATATGTCTTGGAACAACAGGGTGCCCATACACGATTCACAACACATCATTATAAAGATCTGAATGTTGGGTGCATGTTGATGGTGGACGAACCCATCAGTTATGTGAACACACGTCTGGGCTACCATCGATTTGTTGAACGCTTTGGACCGGATGACTTTTTCAGTATGAAACAATGGGTAGACCAACGGATCGAAAGTATGGAGTTGAAGCATATTTTGCCGTTTTGGCGTCTGGGTGGATATGATGCCGAGTTCTTGATCCACAGTGCGACGCACATTTCCAGTCTTCTTCCTGATGCAAGTGATGAGGAAATGCTCGATATTCAGTCTGGTATTCATACGATGTGGTCGTCATACTATGTGATGGAGCAGCAAGGGGGGCTCGCATTTCTGGCAGGGCAGCTATTATATGAGATGTATATGTATGAGGATGCGAAACGGTTTCTGGAGATATCATTGGTTGCAGATCCGAGTAACCATAATCCAGCCGTCTTATACGATTTGGCTGTGTGCTGTTATGAACTTGAACTTGAAGAAGAAACCTTGTCCTATACCCATAAAGTACTGGCTCTGGAACCTGATCATGAAGAGGCAGGGGATTTACTGAGGAGTTTCGAGTGATATTTTTATAGGAAAAAACAGTACGGCTCCGTATGAAAACGGGGGTGTGCTGTTTTTTCGTATTGGACCGAAATAAGCCCGGATACAAATTAAAGAATATAATTCTTTAATTTACATAATGCCCCATTATAGATATACTTTTCATATAATCTAATTCAATATTTTAAGGAGGATATTTAAATGAAGAGTAAATTAGTTTTAATTTTTACGTTTTGTCTCGTGTTTCTGATTCCTTCAGAATTAGCAGAAGGAAAACCAAGCCAGGTCGGTTCGAGTGGTTTGTATGAAGTTAGTACCGGAGTATCGTTATATGCCGAAATACAAGGAATAAAACATTCTTTTCCCACGGTAGTTTTTATTAGTGGGTATGGAGATAGTTCAACGATCTGGTCGGGAGTTCAATCTGAGATAGCAAAGCATACTTTGACAGTATCTTATGATCGTGCTGGACTTGGACTTAGCGGAGACACAAATAAAGATAAAACGACGAAACAACAAGTGAAAGAATTGCATAAGTTGCTAAGAAAAGCGAATATACCTGGTCCATATTTACTGGTTGGACATAGTATTGGTGGTTTGAATGTCAGAGCATTTGCTGATCGTTATACTTCTGAAGTGGCTGGCGCAGTTCTGATAGACTCTTCTCATGAAAATCAGGAAGAGGCAATTTTGGCAACATTGCCACCAGAGATTATAGACTTATACAAGTCGCAGTTTTCAACAGAGGGTGACTATACGGAAGTGACAAAAAGCTTTTCATTTGTTGGTAAAATACGGGAAAATGATGCATTGCGCCATACTCCATTAACGGTGATTTCAGCGACGGAACACGGAATGGGTCCTGAGATGGAAGTGAAGTGGGCAGAATTGCAAGAAGACCTGGCTACTCTATCCGATAAAGCCAATCATATTACCGTCGAAGGTTCTGGCCATTACGTACATTTAGAGAATCCTGCACTTGTTATAGATGAGATTATTTCGTTGCTTAGGGATTGAAGTAGTTGGATAAAGAGAAGTGATACTAGGATTAATATGCATGGACGATGTTGTTTGATTATCAAAATTGAAACTTATGTTCTTTTTAATCATATTAATGGGATATTCAACCAATCATCTATTTTAACAGCAAAGGAGACAAAGACATGAGAAAAGCCTTATCCGTTGCATTATATCCATTAATGTGGGTTGTGGGTGCATTTAGCGTTCTGTCTGTTAATGCAAACAGTGCGGCAGGAAGCGCCCTCTTTGTGAAAGATATCGCTACAGATCGAAGCTATGATGGGCAGGCTATATATGATAGTATTGAACGTAGAAATGCCTAACTACATATCATTGAACTGTAAAGGTAATTGTGTCGTCGAGCCATAACATGAGAACCAATTACTCTTGAAGCGAAGTACGGTGAGCAGGAGTTCTGTCCGTACAACCTTTAAGCCGGTGTCGTACCTTATTCAGGTATGAACCGGCTTTTATTTATGAATGGGGGATGCCAGATGAAGATTGTGATAGGACAACCGAGGCTGGAACAGCACCTGCTGCAGCTTGAAGCCGAACTCAAGCAACACCCTGATGCGAATGTATTAATTTTTCCTGAAGGATATCTGAACCAGAATGTAGAAGACGCTTGCCGCCTGGCGGCTGAATATGGAACCATGATCGTATCAGGTCATCGCAGGTTGCACGAACGTCCAAAGGACCGATCGATTATCATCAGTAAGGCTGGAGAGATTGTATTGGAGAAAGCTAAATATACACCTGCTGAGGCGGTTGAGGAACAGGGTTGGGTAATAAGCACTTTGTTGTGTGATGAGCTGGTCCTGCAAGGATTTCGCAACGAGAATATAGGAAATGTGGATATTGTGATGCATTCCATTGGTGTGGGTATGTTCAGTGAAGAGCAATACAGTGAGTGGGTCAAAGAGGCTCGGCAGATCGCCTTGCAGCATCAATGTATTGTCATGGGGACAAGCCATGCGGATGGTTCGTACCGTGATAGCGAGATCTCCATTCCAATCGCCTATTGTATAATACCTGATGGAGAGGTTGTTCTGGCATCCCGAAGTGATACACGTACTTGTACAATCCTTCTGGATAGAGGAAATACAGACCCTTCACCTCAGGAGTCAAAAGAAAAACAACTGAAAATCTCCATCGCCCCATCCGGTTAAATCAACGGGTATGAATCCCAGATGAATGGGCTGTTGAACTTGCCAATTCGCCCTGTCACTTGCACGGAATACGCATATGTTATGGCATACCTTGAAATTCAAAGGAGGCCAATCAAATGAGTCAAGTTGGATACGGTTGTTGTAATGTTGGTGGCGGATGGACTTCTACAAGTGCAATTCTCGTGCTTTTCATCCTGCTCGTGATCATCACAAAATCTTTCTGGCTGTAAGTCACGTATCGAAACGTGCAAACAGTGGCTCCGCTGAGACTTCAGCGGGGCTTTTCCTATTTATAAGAAGCAACATATGCCATCTATGACATTTGACAACTGAAAACAATGTGCTTAAAATCACATAAGAGACTATTAACAGAGATTGAAGGGATAGCAATGCCGTTTATTCGCTTTAAAGGATTCACAGGTCCTCAGCTAGAGGAAGTTGTACCTCAAATTACAGAGCAGATGGCCCTAATTACTCATATTCCAAGGGAGAGAATGAAGGCAGAGCGTCATGATGTACAAGCGCTAACACCTTCTCCGGCTTCTATAGAGATTCTGATGTTTCAACGTGACCAGGAAATTCATAATCGGATTGCATCGTCGGTGCAAGCTATTTTGGAAGAAGCATACATGCCGGATGTGCATATTTTCTTCAATATATTGTCACCTACTTTGTATTATAAAAAAGGCAAGCCGCTGACGGATTATCGATTGGATTGAGATTGAGATTGTAAGGGACGAGCAGAATGTTGCTCGTCTCTTTTGATTTACATATTTTTCGTATGTTTAGCAATGGGATGGTTCCTGTGAATCCTGCTCAACGATAATGAGCATATCGCAGACACAATAAACAAGGCTCCACCGATAAGGTATATCCATCGAACGCCCAGTTGATCGGCGACTAGACCAAAGATGACTATGGATACACTCATAACCGTGGATATCAAGACGCCATGTGTGGCGTATACCTTGGTTAGGGATTCGACAGGTACACTGTTCTGAAGCGTTGTCTGCTGAGCCACATCACGAATCTGATGAACTGGACCCATGAGTATGCATAACACCAGAGCGAGCCATGGCAGGTTGTTTAGACCATAAACGACGGTCAGCAGGCTGAAGAGAAGAGATCCCATGGTCATACTAGCGATTAGATGCTTCTGAATACGTTTGGCCAGTGCAAGAGCCAGAATACCTCCAAGCATGGTTCCAGCAGCATAACTCGAGTTCATGAGTCCCCACCAACCTTCTCCTCGTCCCAGAGCTTCTTTTGCAAAGGCTAGCGTAACAGCTCCGATCCAGATGGAACCCGCAAGAGCCTGGGCAATGTCCATCAGCGTAATCAGTCGTAGGGTTGGATTGTTCCAAAGAATACTCCAACCCTCCCTCAATACATTCCGCGATACAGCAGATTTCTGGGGTTGTTCTACATTCCGTGTGAGCGAGCCAAGGGCATTTAGGAAGATCAGAACGGCCCAGGACAGGCTTGTAGCTGCCCAGAAGGTCTGTGACGCCCCCCAGTTCATCACGGCGAATCCCGTCATGGCATAACCGACAATGGTTACAGTCTGATTGGAGAAAGATAGCAGGCTATTTGCTTTTATAAGGTCTTCACCTTGAACCAATCGTGGGGTTAAAGCCTTCAGTAACGGAGTTTCCCATCCGTCCAAAAAGGATAGTATAACCACTCCGATCAATAGAAGTGGCAGTTGTGAAATCAAGTGATTCAATGAAATGGCTATACAGGTCATGATGAATGTTTTGGCTATGGAAATGCTGATCAATAGTCTGGAGAATGGGAAACGGTTCACAAGTAATGGTAAAGTGAAACCTGCTATTGTGCGTGCAATGATCTGAATAAGTGGAAACATTGCAGCAGAGAGTACCGATCCAGTGTGACCGTATATAAACGTAGTAATGACCATGATATATATGACATTAATAAGCGAGAGCAGCGTTTTGGCGGCCCAGTATGGATAAAATGCGATGTTCATGCCAATGATGTCCTTTCCGAAACGATATATCTATATTACGGGCATTGTCATCATTGCACCACAAACAAAGTTATCATTTTCCCATCATTTCACCACAAAAAAACTGCCCAACAGGGCAGTCATCTACCAATGCCTATAGTTCATGCCATAGCGAGTGTAAAGGCGATAAGCAACATCAGCAGGCTGGTCGTTCTGACCATAGTCATATAAGGCCTGCTAGGTTCGTCTTTACCCCGGGAAATCCAGCCATAACGCAGATACCAGCCGAATTTTGGGAAACAGAGATTGATGATACAGAGTACCATGAATATAAAAAAGAGGGTTCTCATACCCATCTTCCTTTCTAACTTACATAACGGAGCTTATCTTAACGTTTGCGTCTGGTAAAAAAGACTACAATCAAAATAATAATGATGATAATTAACAAAAATTTCATGTATGTTCCTCCTGATGAGTAGTTAGGTTATTGTGGAATGTTAGTTATCAACTATTACCCAAGAACCACATGACTTGAATAACTATGTTACAATTAAAATATATTGAATTTATATCAACACATTCCGTCTGGTTAGTTTTATATCCCTTATAAACGATTGCAGAATATATAAACATTAACGTGTGTGAGATGAAGGAGGAAGGCATGAGCCAACATAATCAACTCCCATTACAATGGGAATTTATCATCTCGAAAGTAAAGTCCTCCGTGACGGTGGTCGATGCTACCTTGCCTGAACTTCCGCTCATGTATGTAAACGAACACTTTACACGGCTTACAGGATACACGTATGAAGAGTCTGTCGGACACAATTGCCGATTTTTGCAAGGACAGGATACAGACCCCGAAACAGTAATGCAGATTCGTGATGCAATAAAGAAACAACAGTCCATTAAGATTGATATCTTAAATTATACAAAAAGTGGTCAGAAGTTCTGGAACGAACTGAATATTGATCCGATCTTTAATGAATCCGGAGAGTGTTTATATTTTGTAGGCATTCAATATGATATTTCAGAACGGAAGTATGCCGAACAGCAGTTGAAGTTCGCAACTTCCATGGCTGAGATGAACAGCAGAGGGCAATTGGAATTCATCGGAAAGCTGAATCACGAGCTTCGTACCCCGCTTAACGGCATTATGGGCATGATCGAACTTGCTGGTATGGGTGAAACCACGGATGAGCAGAAAGAATATCTGGAGCTTGCACGTCAATCGAGTGAGGCACTGCTGAACATCGTTAACAATAGCCTGGATATGGCGAAGCTGGGCAGAGGCAAAATGGATGTTGAAAACATTGAATTTCAGCCGTTGAAGCTGATCCAACAGATTGTGAAGACACATGAGCCTGCGGCACGGAATAAACAAATACGTCTGCTCTGCCATGCTGATCTGAATGTTCCTGATGTGCTTATCGGTGATCCGCTAAGACTTCGACAGGTACTGGATAACTTGCTGAGTAATGCGATCAAGTTCACAGAACAGGGTGAAGTGCAGTTACAGGTGGATGTGAGGCAACAACTGATGGATACCGTTGTATTGGTATTCTCTGTGCGTGATACGGGAATCGGCATTCCTCAGCATCAGATCGAACAATTGTTTGATGCATTTACCCAAACCGACATCTCCCATGCGCGCCGATTTGGTGGAAGTGGGCTTGGTCTGACCATCTGCAAAGAACTGCTGGAACTGATGAATGGTCAGATTTCGGTGGAGAGTACCGAGGGGAAAGGTACACAGTTTGAGGTGACACTACCCTTGCTGCGCCAACAGGCCATTCCCAATGTAGGATAATCAATCTAGCAGGACAGCCGGCGGTCTCGGCTGTTTTTTTATTTTTATTGGATTGTTTTACGAACGGGCGTTCTGTTATAATGCAAGTGTTGAATGGGGGAGACACAGCATGAGTAAGAGACGCACAAGACGAAAACGCAAAGGCAAGCAAGGCTTCAAAAAGCAGGTTCTGACGCTGGTAGCGATGCTGCTGGTAGCCCTTTATGCCTGGGCTGGGGGAGAATGGCCGGATGAGATACCTAATCCATTCGGAGGGACAAATAAGAGTGTAGACCATACCATTACGTTCCCTTCAGAGCGTTATCCCGAAACAGCCAACCATATTAAAGCTGCTATCAAGGCAGGGCATTCGGATGTATGCACCATTGATCGTAATGGAGCCGAAGGCAATCGGGATTTATCACTCAAGGGTGTTCCGGTCAAAAAAGGTAAGGATCGCGACGAGTGGCCCATGGCGATGTGTGCTGAGGGAGGAACAGGTGCAGATATTCAGTATATTAGCCCAAAGGATAATCGCGGTGCAGGTTCATGGGTAGGGAATCAGTTAAGTACATATCCGGATGGAACACGAGTGAAGTTTGTAGTGAAGTAACAAGAGGATATGGGTTGACAGAAAAAAAGGATAGAAAGGCCTTTGTTGTGAGGCAGTGGCAGCTTGGTACAGGATAAGTAGAAGAGAAAAACCAGACGTTCATGCGTCTGGTTTTTTTTGGTATGAAGTGCTGGCATAAATAAATCTAGTTAACGTATTTATACGGGAACTGAGTTTCTAGGATTACAGATCCGACTATACGAGTTGCATTCCGCTTAAATGATGAGACCGGATGCTTAACAGGCGCGTAACATGTTCGACCTCATCAAACGGTATCCACAGACTTCCGTGAACGGTACGTAAGGAGAGAATGGATGTATCAGCGGTACGCTCGGGAAATCCGGTTACCGTCTGACCGCTTGTATTACGAACCATGATCTGTTGTTTGCGTCGGATGGCAATTTCTACCTCTTTTTTCATAAGTCATTGCTCCTGATTATGAGATGTTAAATCCATATGTCAATGTTTTCAATGGTTAATTTGTCTTCTTTATCTAGTCTATCAGAACTAGGTATAGATTTCCAGAAGAGAAATCAACATTCTTCTAGGTGATTTGTCTTAGCTGTGGATGATCCGTTTTTGAATGGGGATTACGGGGTTATATTAGGGTAAAAGGAGGGGAACGGAATGACACAATTGATTATTGGGCTGGCCCGTACCGAGAACGAGGCTATACTGATGCTGAATCAGGTGAAAGAGGAAGGCATCAAGGAAAAATATTTAGGAGCGGTGGCGAAGGAACAGCTTAATCTGGAACTGGTGAGCGAAAAGACGGGGCTGCCCAAACCTTTGAAGGGTGCCGGAACAGATGGTGCCTTTGGCGCTCTGCAAGGCATATTGGCTGGTCTGGGGAAGCGAATGGATCAGACGATGGCGATCGGTAATGCAGTGCGTAGACTCGCTGGTAATGAGATTGGGAGTGAGACCGATGATTTGGTGCTTACACTGACTGAAGCGGGGATCTCGGAGGAGGATGCGCGGTATTACGAAGATTGGCTGTTAAAGGACCATATCTTGGTTATCGTGGAGTGCAGTGAGGAAGAAGCGGCTCGTGTTCGACCTATTTTACTTTTTTAGTTTAATTTAAGGCTGATTTTAGGTTTCTTTAATGTTGGGGAGGTATTCTTATCTCACACCTCCCTTAATATAGATTGGTTTACCGGAAGTCCGGGACCGCAACTCGGACTTTCTAGGCACTGTGAGCTGACGCTTGCAGTGCCTGTTTCATTTATATAAGTTGAACCAAAGATTATTTACACTGACACTCCGATGACAGAATAACCTTCTAATCGCTGTTATCCCCAGATTTTTTCGATTCCCTTTTCTCAAGGGAAAATCCGGTGATAGCGTATGCTTCCGATGCAGCTTTCTTTCAGAAAGCTTTTAGGCGAACGCTTCGCTTTTTCAGTTTTTTCTGTCCTCTCCGTTATCGTGTAAATCATTAGTTAAACTTATATAGTTAGATTATTTTTAATAAAAGTGTTGCAAAGTTAATTAGTTCATGGTAAGATATTTCTTGTCGCCAAGAAATACATAATCCTGCCGGGGTGGCGGAATTGGCAGACGCACAGGACTTAAAATCCTGCGGTAGGTGACTACCGTACCGGTTCGATCCCGGTCCTCGGCATCTTAAAAAAAAAGATCGTATGACGCTTGTTAACCAAGCGTCATACGATCTTTTTTTGTGTTCTTTAATATGATTGTCACTTCATTGCAGACCACATCACCATGCAGTTCATAAACATAAACCCTGCATAATACATATCAGAAGGTACATTTATCTGACTTTTATGAAGAGACGGGACAATGGTGTATACTATCCATAGGCATATATTACCTTTACCTTGCTGAACGATATAAGTTCAACTACACATTTACACGATAACGGAGAGGACAGCTGTTGTTCTGTCATCGGAGTGCCCGTGTAAATAACCATATTTGAACTTATGTAGAGTCACAAAACCAATAAAACAATCTTATGGACGGAGGACTCAAGTTTATGTTGAAACAGCTTAAGCCATACAAGGTGTTACAGGAGCGCAGAATCGAAGAACTCAAATCGGATGCGTATCTGTTGGAACACCAGAAATCCGGAGCCAAAATTGTACTTTTGTCCAATCAGGACGACAACAAAGTATTCAGTATCGGTTTCCGCACACCTCCGGAAGATGATACAGGGGTAGCCCATATCCTCGAACACTCCGTGCTCTGTGGGTCCAAGAAATTTCCGGCCAAGGATTCTTTTGTTGAGTTGCTGAAAGGTTCATTGAATACATTCCTTAACGCCATGACGTATCCCGATAAGACGATCTACCCGATCGCAAGTCGTAATGATCATGACTTCCATAATCTGATGGATATATATCTGGATGCGGTATTAAATACAAATATTTATGAGAATGAAAAGATATTTTTGCAAGAAGGCTGGAACTACAACTTGACCTCTGCTGACGATGAGTTAACCTACAACGGAGTTGTATATAACGAGATGAAGGGAGCCTTTTCTTCACCGGAACGAATGGTGCGCAGAGAAGTGCTGAACTCCCTTTTCCCGGATACCACATACTCCTCCGAGTCTGGCGGATTCCCGGAAGCTATTCTGGATTTAACGTATCAGGGGCTGCTGGATTTCCACACGAGATACTACCATCCTTCCAACAGTTACATCTATCTCTACGGGGATATGGATATGGAAGAGAAGCTGCAATGGCTGGATGAAAACTATCTGAGTGCATATGATCGAATCGAGATTGATTCGGCCATTCAACTTCAACCTGCTTTTGCAGAACGGGTAGACACAGTTAAGACTTACTCTGCGGGAAGTACGGAATCGGAAGTGGATAACAGCTTCTTGACCTATAACGCGGTAATCGGCACAAGTCTGGACAAGGAACTGAACATTTCGTTCCAAATTTTGTTATACGCCTTGCTGAACGCTCCGGGAGCGGTACTGAAGCAGGCGTTGCTGGATAAGGGCATTGCGAAGGACGTCTACGGTTCGTATGATGACAGCCTGTATCAGCCTGTGTTCACGGTTGGACTGAAGAAGAGTAATTTGGCGAGCAAAGAGGATTTCCTGGGAACGGTCAAAGAAGTACTTGAGCGTGTGGTAAAAGAAGGTTTTGATCCTAAAGCGCTCCTCGCAGGGATTAACTCATATGAGTTCAATCACAGGGAAGCGGACTACGGCAGAATGCCGAAGGGCCTGATCTACGGATTCTCTTCCCTGCAAAGCTGGTTGTACGATGAGGAAGCACCTTTCACCCATTTGGAGGCTAATGACGTATTTGCTGAGCTGCGGACAAAAATGAACGAAGGTTACTTCGAGCAACTGATTGAGAAATATATTTTGCAAAACACACATACTTCCTTTGTAGCCCTGACACCGGACAAAGGGTTGAATTCACGCAAAGAAGAAGCGTTGAAAGAACGTCTGAAAACTATTCAAGCTGGTCTTAGTGAGGAAGAAGTTCAGACGTTGATTCAGAAAACAGAAGCACTTGCAGAGTATCAGAATACACCTTCAACCAAAGAACAGCAGCAGGTCATTCCGACGTTATCGATTGAAGATATTGAACCGAAGGCCTCTACGTTGCATCAAACGGTGAACCAGGTCGACGGCACAACCATTCTCCATCATAACCTCTACACCAACGGAATTGGTTATCTGAGACTGCTGTTTGATATCAAAGAAGTGCCACGTCATCTCCTGCCGTATGCAGGGTTGCTCAAGAATGTACTGGGTTACGTGGATACTCAAAACTACTCGTTCAATGAACTGTCCAATGAAATTCATATTCATTCAGGTGGTATTCATAGCGGGATAGGATCTTATGCTAACGCGCATAAACACAATGAATTCAAGGCTACCTATGAGTTCAACGCAAAAGTGTTGTATGACAAGCTTGGATTTGCCTTTGATATGATCAAAGAAATTGTGTTCACTTCCCAATTCGATAATTCGAAGCGGTTATATGAGATAATCTCTCAGATGAAAGGTAACCTGCAACGTAATCTGATCAATAGCGGACACTCTGCGGGAATTGGCCGATCTTCGTCCAAACATTCAGCGGTCGCGGATTTCAGGGAAGCCGTGAGTGGTATCGCGTTTTACCAGTGGTTAGAGGATCTTCAGGCGAATTTTGAGGCTAGAAAAGAAGAGTTATCTTCCAGTTTGCAAGTGTTGACGGGGTATATTTTCAGACCGGAGAACTTGCTTGTTAGTTACACTGCCGATGAGCAGGGATATGAAGGACTGGAACAACAGGTATCCGATCTGAAAGCGAAGCTGTTCACACATGAGGTTGCCAAAGAAGAGTTTACGTTCACACCGGCTACTCATAAGGAAGGATTCCGTTCCCCTTCAGAGGTGCAGTACGTGGTGCAAACGGGCAATTATATCGACAAAGGATATCAATACAGCGGTTCACTACGGGTTTTGCAGGGAATTCTGTCCTTGGATTACTTGTGGACCAATATCCGCGCCAAAGGTGGAGCTTATGGATGTATGTCAGGCTTCAGACGGAACGGAGACAGCTATGTTGCATCGTATCGTGATCCAAACCTGGATAAAACGTACAAAGTATATGAAGAAATACCGCAATATTTGAAAAATTTCCGGGCAGACGAGCGGGAAATGACGCGTTATATCATTGGTGCAATTCAGGATCTCGATACGCCGAGAACGCCTTATGGCGAAGGAGCATTCTCGCTGGAGTGTTATCTGTCGAATGTGACTGAAGCGGATCTGCAACAGGAACGTGACGAAGTGTTAAGCACGAAGGAAAGCGACATTATCGGTTTTGCTGAGCTTTTATCGGCCATACTTGAACAGCAACAGCGCTGTGTGATCGGTAATGAGAACAAGATTGAGGAACAGAAGCAAATGTTTGACGAGACGCTGGATTTAATTAAAAATTAAGCGTTAGTCTCGGCTTATTCCCCGATCGAATAGGCGTCAAACGCGAAAGGCACTTTTATGAGCTGGTTCAACAGCTTATAGAAGTGCCTTTTCTAGTGGGGAGGGACTGTCTCCATCCATATGATATGGAATGTGTGACACGCTGCGTTGTTCAGGTGACAGCGAGCATGTTGTATATTTTCAGGGTCCTCAGATCTTCCTTTGAGATTTTTAATTCATTATATAACTCCTGATTCTCGGGCAGCGGGGTTCTGGAGAATAACATTTTGAGTGCGATAGGCATGAAAGGTCTGAACGAGACACCAGCCATCAGTCCCCATTTTTTCTCCGATTCCTGAAAAGATGCCAAAATATTAATATATAGGTTCTCCAGCGGGGTGGCCTGATTTTTCAAAATCAGCGTGGTAAGCGTATCATAATGCTCGGTGTGGCCCCAATACATATTCTCGCACTCTTGGTAGTTCTCAAAATCCTTCACATTCATATACATCACGGTGCGATAACGGTTGGCATCCGACTGAGCCATCATGTCAATGACACAACGAATGAGACTGTTGTTACGCCCGTCATAGAAGTAAGAATAGAAACGGGTGGAGTTCTTGAAAAAGCTGGACGGGACCGCATTCATCAGGGGAGAAGCATGCCTTGGTTCTTGGTACAAGAGTTGCTCCACCTGGATGTTGAGTGCGTTCGCAATATGATGTAACGTCACCAGATCAAGTGTAATATCTCCGCTCTCATATTTGGATAACGTGCCCTTGCTCTTGAAGATCTGATCCGCAAGCTGTTGGATGGTCAGTCCCCGCCACTTCCGAAAGTTCCGTATTTTCTTGCCAACTTCCTGATTGATATTGTTCATAAACGCTTCTCCTTATGCAATGTTTCTTGAGAGTACGTGAAAATGATGAAAGTCATTCATAAAAATGATGTTATATGAGAAATATATCACTTTTTCACGGAAATACCTATTCTGGAGAAACAATTAACTTCATTTGTTTCGTCAGAATAGATTGTATTGCATTTGATGCAATTTCTACGTCATGGAATAATAGATGTATACGACATGAACCGACAATGAAAAGTTGAGTAGACAGAGGAGCAGAAGCTATGAAATATAACTTTAATGAGATTATAGACCGAACAGGAACAAATGCCATGAATACGGATGGTTTCCGTCAATATATTTTTAACGCCACAGAGGACATGACTTTTCCATTTAAAGATGAAGAATTCATTCGCATGTGGATTGCAGATATGGAATTTGCCACACCTCCCGAGATTCTGGATGCAGTTAAGGAGCGTCTGGACCGTAGAATCATGGGTTACTCCCAGGTGTTTGATCCGGCATATTACGAAGCTGTCTCGAATTGGATGAAAAGATACTATGATTGGTCCTTCCCAAAGGAGCATTTGGAGACCTCGAACGGGATCATCCCCGCTTTATATGAACTGGTGGAATATATCTGTCAATCGGATGAGAAAGTACTGATCGTGACCCCGTCTTATGGTTTCTTCAAGTCAGCTGCGGAGCATAATAATCTTGAACTGGTATGTTCAGATATGATCAACGAGCAGGGGCGTTACTCGATTGATTTTGAGGATTTTGAAGCCAAGGCCAAGGATGAGAAGGTAAGGGTATGTATTTTCTGCAACCCCCATAATCCGTCTGGACGTGTCTGGACAACCGAAGAGTTACAGCGTGTGGGTGAGATATGCCTGCGGAACAACGTATGGGTCATTTCGGATGAGATTCACTGTGATCTGCTGCGGACGGGTAAGAGACATACGCCACTTGCAAAGCTGTTCCCGGATACGGATCGAATCATTACATGCATGTCCCCGAGCAAAACATTCAACATGGCTGGTCTGATGTTCTCCAATGTCATCATTCCCAATGAGGCACTTCGAGACATCTGGCAGGCACGCCATTATGGTTTCAAAAACCCACTGAGCATTGCTGCCACGCAAGCGGCTTATGAAACGGGTGATGAATGGCTGAAACAATTAAAAGGTTATCTAGACGCCAATTTCGCATGCGTAGAACAGTATGTGAAGCAGCATCTGCCACTGGCTGTTTTTCACATTCCAGATGCCACATATCTGGCCTGGATTGATATCTCGGCATATGCTCCACAAAATGTAAGTTTACCTTTATTCTTCGCTGAGCAAGCGGGTGTGTTGCTCGAAGATGGTCATATGTTTGTAGCCAATGGTGAGGGTTGTATTCGGTTGAATCTGGCTTGTCCCCGTTCTGTCCTTCAGGAAGGGTTACAAAGAATCAGTAGTGTGCTTGTGAATGTAGTCGAAGAGGTGCCCGTTCAAGTGTAAATTCATCAAGTCATCACGCAACTGCGAGGTGGCTTTTTTGGATGAGTATACGGAATGTAGCAAGAATATGGTTTATTTCGAGGTGAACTTATACCCTGATGCGCAATTCTGGTCTGCTGTCCCCGGTTATGTTAAAATGGTGGATAGTCTATGAGTTGCATGACATGCGGCTCTCAGAAGGAAGAGCCCAGTAGTTGGGCTGAACGAAACTGCATTCATCAGGGGAAAGGAGCCTATACATATGTTTGGAAACGATTGGGACAAGGTGCTTCAGGAAGAGACGGAAGCCGAATATTTTAACAAGATTCGTTACGCCCTCGCCGCCGAGTACAAAACGCAGACGGTCTTTCCACCCAAAGAAGACCTGTTCTCCGCATTGAAGCTAACGCCATATCATGAGGTTAAGGCCGTTATTATTGGTCAGGACCCTTATCACGGAGCGGGTCAGGCTCATGGATTAAGCTTTTCGGTTAGACCGGGGGTACGTGTGCCTCCTTCTCTGAAAAATATATATAAGGAACTTCAGGCCGATCTGGACCTGCCGATTCCGAATCATGGATCTTTGGTCCATTGGGCACAGCAGGGAGTCCTGCTATTAAATGCCGTTCTGACGGTTCGTGAAGGTCAGCCTAACTCCCATCAGGCATTGGGCTGGCAGACGTTTACGGATGCTGTCATTCGCGCGCTGAATGAACGTTCAGAGCCGATGGTATATATGCTGTGGGGCAGTCATGCCCAGAAGAAAGGTGCATTTATTAACAGGGACAAGCACCTGGTACTGGAGTCTACACATCCGAGTCCGCTGGCTGCGCATCGTGGATTCCTCGGCAGTCGTCCCTTTTCCAAAGCCAATGACTTCTTGACCTCCAAAGGTATTGAACCGATCGATTGGAAGATACCTGAAAACTAGACAGATGGAGGTGAGAGCATTGCGACATTGGATAGGACGAAAAGTAGCGGTATATCGTGCAACAGGCATACGGGAGCCATTAAAGGGAACGCTGGTCGAGTGGGATGAAGAAGCGGAATGTGTACGAATCGGACCAAAACGGATTAAGGTATCGTTTGACAATATCGCAATGATCAGGCCTCTTCCCGAAGAGAGTCTTCCCTTAAAGAAAGCACGTTCTGAAGTGCACAAGGTTGGATATGTGATGAAAAAGGCGATTCAGTTCGAAAATGCGATCTATTTCAAGTCACAGGTTATGATCTGGCGCCGGGCCAAAATTGTAGCGTTATGCACGACGATTCTACGTCATGACGAGGATCAGGTTGAACTTGCAGATGGTCGGGTTCTTCGTAAGGACAAGCATATGTTTGTCGTACGTTCACGCCGTGGCATACGTTAGATATACGAAGATTTAATATTCATTTCATGCAAAAATCATACGGATTTAATGTTTGGTCTGTATATTAGGTAGTAACAACCCCTTCTAAATTGATGTGTATTGATATGGGAGCCCGGCCGGCTGCAAACGGTCGGGTATTTTTTTGTCCATTGGTTCTGTTAACCTGTTGTACATACCCATTACATTCATGTTGTATACTATTAAAATAGATCATGAGAAGGAGTGAAACCCAATGAAACGTATAGCTGTTTTTGCAGGCTCCAATCCGGGAAATCACCCCGATTATACAGAGAAGGCTGTTCAACTGGGCAAACAGATTGCCGATAGCGGGTATGCACTGGTCTATGGTGGTTCTTGCATGGGCTTGATGGGTGCAGTAGCCGATGCTGCTCTTGAGCAAGGGGGAGAAGTAATCGGGGTTATGCCTACCGGATTGTTCCGGGGCGAGGTTGTTCATGGAGGGCTCACCCAACTGATTGAAGTGGGAACCATGCATGAACGGAAGGCTACAATGGCCGAATTATCCGATGGATTCATTGCACTTCCCGGAGGTATGGGTACATTTGAAGAACTATTCGAGGTACTGTGCTGGGCACAGATCGGCATTCATCGTAAGCCTGTTGGCTTATTGAATGTCAACGGATATTATGGACCGCTGATGAAGATGGTAGAACATAGCGTACAGGAAGGATTCTCCAACACCTCGCATCTCAGTCTGTGGAGTCTGGAATCTGATCCGGCTGAACTCATCAAACGAATGTCATCCTATATTCCTGCGGAGTTGACTCAGAAGTGGTCACAACTCAACGGGAAATGAGTGCATAAGAAGACGGGCCTGAACCTACTCGTTCCTCGGGAGAATTTTCGATCTGCCCAAGCAAGTTGCGCTATCGGACATAGTCTATAGTGTACTTCGATGAAGAGGGGAGTGTCATTGATGAGCGAACTCAAAGGTACAGGTTACGGATATTGCGGAGGCTTCGGTGGTGGAGCATGGACATCGACAGGTGCAATTCTGGTATTGTTCATTCTGTTGGTTATTATCTCTCGCACATTCATTCTGTAATTCGGTCAGTATCCCAGGACGGGGATCACGCTGCAGAGGCAGCGCCCGAATAAAAAATGACCTTTCCAAAGAGACGTCGGTATGTGCCGGCGTTTCAGGGGAACGGTTTTTTGCGTTTCCAGCATACGTTAAGTGATTGAAAAAGCAAAAACCTGCCCCTGAATAAGGTCAGAAGCAGGAGAGAGCCTCCTGAGCCAACAGCTGCGCAATAAGCAGCTTACACCACAACAGCGGTTTGATCCGGATTACTTAACGATTTCCAGGCGATATATAGCCCGATGGCGGCTGCAATTAAGGAGAGTATTGCTGCAACAATAGCCAGCTGATCCAGTGTGTTGGGTGAAGTGGAGTTTAAAGAACGCTGATTAGCCGTTTTGCCGGATTTGTTTTTGATATGGACAGATGATCTGGAAAGCCTGGAAGCCGACTGTAACTGGGATGTGTGAGGACGCGTAGGTATCGATTTTTTCTTTGAGGGATTCAATAGTCAACCTCCTTATAACGGAGTTCAGTGCTTCCATCGTTCATACTATGTTATGTCGATTTTCAGATTGAGTTCGCAAAAATGAGTGAATCCCCAGCCCGTTAGATATTCGACTCGGTCCTAGTATTAGCGAAGCAGGCAACCGATTATACGCTCTGTTAATACAGGTCTAACAAACCGTGTTTATAGTGATGATCATAGAGTGAAGCTTGAACACAGGAGGCGCTGGAATGAGGAACATGGAGATTATTGCCCATCGCGGTGCATCTGCCGTATGCCCGGAGAACACGATGAGCGCTTTTGAACGGAGTCTGGAGCTTGGAGCAACAGGGGTCGAAACGGATGTGCAGATGACGAGTGATGGCAGATTGGTACTGATTCATGATGAGACGTTAAGCCGAACTGGCGGCGCAGAAGGTTGGGTTAAGGATACGACTTACGATCAATTGCGCACACGGGATGCCGGGTCATGGTTCCATGCCGATTTTGCCGGGGAACGTATTCCTTCTCTGGAGGAGTTATTCAAGCTGGTACAGGGGAAAGGAACCCTGCTTAATCTGGAATTAAAAAATGGTATTGTGAGTTATAAGGGGATGGAAGAGAAGGTTATACAGGCAATCCAGGTCTGGAATCTGGAGCAACAGGTTGTGCTGTCCAGCTTCAATCATGCTTCGCTCGTGAGATGTAAACGTCTTGCCCCGGAGATTCGTACAGCACTTCTATATATGGAAAAGTTGTACCGTCCCTATGATTATGCCGCCAAACTCGAAGCTTCCGGCCTTCATCCCTACAAGCTGGCTGTCACACAAGAAGATGTTGCTGCTGCATTGGCACATGGCATTGTTACCTATTCATTTACGGTGAATGATCCTGCCGAGATGCAGGCCATGATTGACATGGGTGTGCAAGGAATCATTACCGATGTTCCGGATGTCCTGGCATCCTTACTTACGGTACATGCCCGTTAAACGAGTCTGTATTTTACATGTTCTACATATGAAATGACAAGGCTGTGTTCGAGCTTTTTGGCTCCTGCGCAGCCTTTTTGCGTGTAAAATTGTGTGCAAATCTTCATATATGCAATAAACATGTCCTATTTGTCCATTGCCAGAGCCTGAAGATTCACTTACAATGGTCTATGGGAATGAGAATCAATATCATTAAAGTTCGGTATTTATAGAGAGGTGATTGTTATGTACATAGGTTTGAGCAGCTCCACTCATAACGAGGGTGGGCGCGTATGAGTTCACAAGCTTCACCAGAAAAACATAATCCGGATTCACCCACAGCGAAGATACACACTCGTCCGTGGGCAGCCACACTTATTCTTACAGGGGGAGTTTTGCTACTCGCTCTGGGTATGGCGTTGTCCATTTCATTTGGCGCTGCTGATATTAAGCTTAGTGTAGTCTGGAAGGCTATCTTTGATTTCAATCCTGAATTGACTCCGCATCAGATCATATGGGAGATTCGGTTACCACGTATTCTTGGAGGAGCAATGGTAGGTGCGTGCTTCGCTGTAGCTGGTGCGATCATGCAAGGTATGACTCGTAACCCGCTGGCCGATTCAGGTCTGCTTGGGTTAAATGCGGGAGCTGGATTTGCGCTTGCGATCTGTTTTGCCTTTTTCCCGGGCTTGCCGTTTATGTATATCATCATGTATTCCTTCATTGGAGCAGGGCTTGGAGTCCTGTTGGTG
Source organism: Paenibacillus sp. ClWae2A (assembly GCF_032452295.1). Classification (NCBI taxonomy): domain Bacteria; kingdom Bacillati; phylum Bacillota; class Bacilli; order Caryophanales; family Paenibacillaceae; genus Paenibacillus; species Paenibacillus sp. ClWae2A. The sequence goes on along the minus strand of NZ_JAULSQ010000003.1, from coordinate 346,167 downwards.
TATGGTTTTGGTGCAGCTTCCAAATCGGGTCTTACACCACTACGCCTTGTGCTTGCAGGTGCGGCTGTATCAGCGATGTTGTCGGCACTCAGTGAGGGGATTGCATTGTATTTCAGAATTGGACAAGATCTGGCTTTCTGGACAGCCGGTGGTGTAGCCGGAACGAAGTGGTCTCAACTTGAGGTCATGTTCCCGTGGGTACTCGCTGCACTGATCGCAGGTCTTCTCATCTCCCGTTCCATTACTCTGCTTAGTCTCGGAGAAGATATTGCCGTGGGCTTGGGGCAACGTACGGGGCTGATCAAGCTCATAGGCCTGATTGTCGTACTGATTCTCGCGGGTACGGCTGTGTCCGTGGTGGGTGCGGTCGGTTTTGTCGGACTCATTATTCCCCATCTCACGCGTAAGCTGGTGGGGGTCGATTATCGCTGGATTATTCCATGTTCCGCTGTGATGGGCAGTTTGTTGCTTGTATTTGCGGATCTGGCTGCACGTATGATTAACCCGCCGTACGAGACGCCAATTGGCGCATTGGTTGCCCTCATCGGGGTACCATTCTTCCTGTATCTGGCGCGTAAAGAAAGGAGGACTCTGTAACGATGGAATCCTCAACAATAGTTGGAGCAGAGCGCAAGAAGAGAACCAAGAGTACGATTGTCCTCATTGTGCTTGCCCTATTAATTATTACGGCTTTTGTGGTGAGCATGAACACAGGTTTTACCAAGCTTTCGCCGCTTGAGGTGATGCGAACCCTGTTTGGTGGAGGCACGCCGAAACAGGAATTGATCCTGTTTGAATTCCGTCTGCCACGTATTGTGATTTCGGTGCTGGTCGGGGCCGGACTTGCGTTATCTGGTTGTATTTTGCAGGGAGTATCTCGGAATGCGTTGGCAGATCCGGGGATCCTCGGGATTAATGCAGGTGCTGGTCTGGTCGTCATGTTATTTGTTTCCTTTTTCCCGACAACCACAGCGGCTCCGGTATTTCTGTTGCCAATTCTGGCCCTGATCGGTTCCGGTTTTGCTGCATTTCTGATCTACATTCTCTCTTACAAAAAAGGAGAGGGCATCCTGCCTACGCGTATGTTGCTTACGGGGATCGGGGTAGCGGCGGGAATCAGTTCTGCCATGATCGTGCTTACGTTACGGCTTAGTCCGGAAAAGTATCAATTTGTAGCTACCTGGATGGCAGGCAGCATCTGGGGTTCGAACTGGAAATTTGTAACGGCATTGCTACCGTTTCTGATCATTCTTGTCCCGCTTGTCCTGTATAAGGCACGTGTATTGAACGTACTGAATCTGGGGGACCAGACGGCAAGCGGACTCGGGACTCCGGTTGAGCGTGAGCGACTGATTTTGCTTGCGGCTGCTGTAGGACTTGCCGGCTCATGTGTATCTGTGAGTGGGGGGATCGGTTTTGTAGGTCTGATCGGACCGCATTTGGCACGTCGTCTGGTGGGTCCAAAACATCAATTCCTGTTACCCGCATCTGCACTGATCGGTTCATTGCTTGTACTGGTTGCAGATACACTGGGTCGTGTCATCCTGCAGCCTTCGGAGATTCCTGCGGGGATCCTGGTTGCCATTATTGGTGCGCCATACTTCCTGTACCTCTTAAGCAAGACGAAATAGAACGTAATCATCATTGTGTGATTGCATAAGGAGGACTTCAGTCCATGCTTCGCCGTTTCTTTGCCTATTATAGGCCTTACAAAAAGCTCTTTATTCTTGACTTCAGTTGTGCGATTTTAGTCGCCCTGCTGGAGCTGGCATTTCCACTGGCGGTCAACCGGGTAGTCGATGATCTGCTGCCAGGCGGCCGCTGGGATTGGATTCTATGGGCGTGTCTGGCATTGCTCGGCATCTACTTATTGAATTCATTCCTGAACTTCGTGGTTACCTATTGGGGACACAAGCTCGGTATTAACATCGAGACGGATATGCGTAAAAGTCTGTTTAATCATGTGCAGAAGTTATCGTTCCGTTTCTTCGATAATACAAAAACAGGACACCTCGTGTCCCGCATGACTAACGATCTGATGGATATCGGTGAGATTGCCCATCATGGTCCAGAGGATGTATTTATTGCGGTCATGACACTGATTGGTGCATTCAGCATCATGATGAGCATTAACGGAAATCTGGCGGTGTTAACCTTTATCATCGTGCCGCTGATTATCTATCTGTCGCTCTACTTTGGTAGCAAAATGTCCAAGGCATTCAGTCGAATGTTCGGAGATATTGCGGACTTCAACGCTCGTGTAGAGAACAATATTACAGGTATCCGTGTTGTTCAGGCTTTTGCTAATGAAGAGCATGAAAAAGCACAATTTGCTGTGAACAACGGTCGTTTCCGTCAAACGAAGCTGATCGCATACAAAATCATGGCCTGGAATTCCTCTGTCAGTTATATGCTGATGAAGCTGGTATCCCTCTTTGTCCTGGTATGCGGAACATGGTTTGTCATTAACGGCAGTATGACCTACGGTCAGTTCATTGCATTTATTATGTTGTCCAATGTGTTCTTGACACCGATCCAGAAGATCAACTCGGTTATTGAGACGTATCCGAAAGGGATTGCAGGCTTCAAACGTTATACGGAGCTGCTTGATATGGAACCGGATGTGGAAGATCGTCCAGGAGCCGTTACGGTATCCCATTTGCGTGGAGATATCCGTTATGAGCAAGTTACCTTTGGTTATTCGGATCAGGAGCCTGTGCTCAAAGGTATCGATCTAAATGTACATGCAGGGGAAACCGTGGCCCTCGTCGGTCCATCGGGTGCAGGGAAAACAACGCTGTGCAGTCTGCTGCCACGATTCTATGATGTGCTGGAAGGTCGCATCACGATTGATGGGCAGGAGATACAGGATATGACGCTGGACTCCTTGCGCAGCCAGATCGGTATTGTACAACAGGATGTATTCCTGTTCGATGGAACCATTCGCGAGAATATTGCCTACGGCAAGCTGGATGCATCCGAAGAAGAAATCTGGATGGCCGCCAGACGTGCACAGATGGAACCATTAATTCAGTCCATGCCGGAAGGATTGGATACATTAATTGGTGAACGCGGTGTGAAGCTGTCCGGTGGACAGAAACAACGCTTGTCCATAGCCCGTATGTTCCTGAAAAACCCGCCAATTCTGATCTTGGACGAAGCCACATCCGCTCTGGATACAGAAACGGAAGCGGCGATTCAGCAATCCCTTGCTGAGCTGTCCGAGGGCCGGACCACACTGGTTATTGCCCACCGATTGGCTACGATCAAAAATGCAGACCGCATTATTGTCGTTGCTGAACAAGGTATTACGGAGCAGGGACGTCATGAAGAATTACTCGCAGCAGGTGGGGTGTACAGCCGCCTTCACTATGCGCAGTTTGGTGCTTAACCTATTCGATGTGGATGTAACAATGTAAATACGAGAAGTAACGCCATCGTTCTTGACTTGGAAGGAGTCAAGACGGTGGCGTTATTTTCTTTTTTATGATTAGGTGTGAGTCAGGGGTACTGTTCTCTTATCTGCCTGTGATCATGGATATGGAAACGGGTAATATAGTAAAGAGAACGCTTAACGTGTAGGATATGTTCATCATCTTGCAAGATGTAGGAGGTACACGGATATGCTGAAAATTCTTATAACCTGTCTATTATTTATTCTGATTTGGTGGCTACTGACTCAAGGGATTCGCAAACTTTCCAGTACTCGTGCGGGGTCCGGTTTCCAACGCTGGGGTGGATGGTCCATTGGACTTTTCATTGTTGGCGCCGTGCCACTCGGTTTTTCGCTATACACAGAGATCTTTGATAAGCGCCTGGATGCCAACATCGGGTTGGGGCTTGCCATGTTTTTTGTATGGGCTTATTGTGTGATCTTGTTGTGTGCGGCGTTGGTGGTATGGGGCAGGTATGTGTACAAAAGGGATTTAAAGAAGTGATTATTTGGGATGATCGTGTTGAGCCCGTCAGGAAGTTAAGGGTGAGCTAAAGGCTATATTTGCAACAATAACCTGATATGGAACGTTAAATTTGGGAAGAGGTGTTATTAAAGGCGGATTTACATGTGACTAATCTTCGTCGAGTCCTCATATTGCTCTCAATCCTAATCGTATGCCTTACGGGATGTTCAGGACATATCGAGTGCAACTCTGTGCAGACTCAAGCGAATGCGCCAAGTGAAGATGGATTCACTGGTTACGTGGTTGAACGCAAAGACAATTCCATTCTTGTGGTTGATCCTGCCTACCGGAATAACAGTTCCAATGGAGGAGCCGATCGATATTATCCGGCAAAATGGTTCTCCAATGCGCCTGATCCACAGATCAGCTCCTATGTTGAAGTCTGGACGGATGGAGGCCCGGAAAATCAGCCCTATCCCGGACAGGCCAGAGCAGAAAAGATAGCGGTATCTTGTCCAAATACTCCAGACGGTGCCCATCTAAGTGAGGCAGACGCCATTCGGGGTGGACTATACTCACCAGATGGAGAAAAATTACGTGTTCCTGTGATTGAGGATGTACAATTTGATCAGGATGCAGGAACGTGGACGATTCGCATGAGGGATGCAATGTCAACGACGAAGAATCAAGACGAGAATGATATCAAAGTAGACGATGTAGCGCCAGTCGAGTAACACAGGGGGTTTATAATTTTGCACATTAAGATGAGGAAGAAGATTAAATGGATATTAGGGAGTGCCTCCCCCGCGATAAGTCTGATTTTGAAGCGGTGCGCAAGTTAAGTGAGTTCAGTGATGTCGAATTAAAAGTTATCATCCCAGAGCTTATGGAGTGGTTGCAAGACGGGAATTGGCCTATCTCTAAGCCGGTAGAGGATCTACTATTGAGACTGGGCGAAGACTTGATTCCTCATATTAAAGATGTATTGCGAACCCAAGATCCACAGTGGGAATATTTCATTTTGGTGGGGTTAATTGATCAATTACCTATATCTCATCTAAGTATGCTAAAGACGGATTTGGTAAGAATACTGGAGTCTCCTACACATGATGAGATACTAGAGGAGTTGGATGAGGTTATCTTGGAGCTTTTGGAAAAGATAAGGGAGACCAAGGAGAGATAGGTGGAGATATTAGGCTACAATCTATATGATAAACAAGGAAAACCCCATTATGATTTTATAAAAAAGGAAAGGACTCTTCTGCCCATGGAACTATCAAGGTCTCAGCAAATTGCTCAAGAGCATGTAACCAATTATGCAAGAAGCCGCAAAAATGAGGCGGAGCAAACCATTAAGGAAATCCTTCGTGTGTCCAACATCGAGCTGAAGACATTTGAAGATGCTATCACTAAACTAAAATCTCATGCAAGTATTGCGCTACACTTTCACCCAGATCGATTTGATCCGAATATGAAAAGCGTGGCTGAAGCACTATTTGAGCAGGGCGTTTATAAAAGTCAGTTTGAGACTTTCTTATCGAATGGAAGTGTATCCGCATTTTCAGGCGGTGAACGTGACGTTTGGGAGAATATCATGTTTGGCGGAGCGTACCAAATAAATGGCTCAACCAATAGCGAACGACCCAAGTATGGGGCACTCAATGTCATGTTACATCCCGATGGACCTGCTCCACGTTTTGGATCATGTTATTTCATTTTATCGACTGAGGTCTCTCAACGTTGCACGTATACATATTTGGATTCTCACCAAGAACCTGAGGAAAAGGGGACGTATGAGGAATTTGACCTCATTTTGGCTGCTCTTTTGAGGGATGTATTCTATAGTGATTTTGCCATTGGTGAAAGAAATCTAACAGTTCAAAAGTTGATCGACCATATGCTCGTCAATCTTGAGAAACCATTCCAAGATCCATCAAACCAAGAGCCAAACCGAAATCTGGACCATTATATCGAAGCTCAGGTCCATGGTGATATTTCCCTTGAAAAAGATGTCAAGATGCTTGTTGCCGACCCATCATTTAAAGGCACACATACAGGACAAATCTTAGAGCAGATATGTTTAAAGTATTCCATTGATCTCCACTGGCACATGGGCTTTACACTATTAGTTGATGACGTTCCAATGGATTTTCGAGGTCCTTCGATGCCTTCACTGGCCAAAAGAATTGCAAAAAGTGATTTGATTGATGCAAATATCATTGGTTCTGCAGCTATGGACTTGAAACGAAACCCAAGCCATTGGAGTGATAGAGGAACCTACAAAGAAGTTCTACAAGAATTAAAATTACTCTGGCATGTCTTAGTGAGATATGGAAAGCCAATGGACAAGTAAAACGGTTTTCGAGATAAAAATATTGAATATGTAGTGATGAAAATGCTAAAAAAAGCAATTTCTTTTCCACTTGTTTGCTTATCTCCTGAATTTTAAATTGTTACTCAATAATAGTACTCTAACAACCTTAAGCGCCTAGCCTTTCAAGGTTGTTTGTTTTTTATCATTCAAACGGATTACTGACTATAGATTTATCTATGAATCTGTTGTGACAAAAACGAACGTATGTTTTACAATTACATTGACTTTCTGTCCTGACAATAATATATTGTTGTCAGGACAGAAAAAGAGGTGAAGCAATGTCCGCCAAAAAGATGGGGCGTCCTAAATCTGATAATCCGAAGAGCAAAACGATTGAGATTCGTGTCAATGAGGAAATTCTGAGTAAGCTGGATGCTGCGGCAGAAAAGCTGAATACGAATCGATCAGACATCGTTCGCAAAGGTATTGAGAAGATTTACGACGAGCTCCAAAAATAAAAAGGAAGCAGCGCTAGTCCCACGAAGAACACGCTGCTTCCTATCCCGCAATCACTTGTTGAATGAGCGACTGCATAAATATCCTACCATGTGCAGAACGTTCATTCAAGTGAGGTGCGAATTGATATACAGGAGGATGCACATGAATTCGATATTAGAAGCATTATATAATGGACGACTTCGACCGGATGAGATGATGATGCCGACACATCCTGAATACCAAGCGTTAGGACGGCAGATTGCAGCTCTGACAGAGCAGTGGAAGAATCGATTAAGCGAGGAAGAATTCCGTGAGCTTGAACAGTTATTTGACTTGTGTGGCAGATGTGAGGGCATGCATACGGAAGCAGCGTTTGCACAAGGTTTTCGCCTGGGTGCCAATATGTTGATTGAAGTCATGAGTCAGCGGGAGGAATCGGTGTTGGAGTTTAACTAAGTTTAACGATGTGAGCAGAGATTCGGTTTACTTTTACAGCTAAATTCTCAGGAAATGACGTGCATCCAACATACTTATTTTGCATCATAAAATTGTATCAAAAATTTAGTATAACAAAGCCCTCGAATCCTCTCTGCATTCAGCAGCAGGGTTCGAGGGCTTCACTTAAACATAGAGTTAACAATATATAGGGAAAGAACCTGTTAAACAAATTGTTTTTTAATCCGCAATATTCCCAGCCATTTTTAGGCGACGCGCAATTTCCTTAAAGTCTTCTTGCGAGATGCCTGGTGCGAATTCTTCCTCGACCGCAGGAGCTTCTGGAATCGGGAATCCTTCAGGTATCCCTTGGATAACTTCCAGAGGTTGTCCATCTTCGGGGTGAGTTCCTTTCCAGATCTGGCCAATCGTGTTGAAATCTTTATCACTATAGGTGTACAGCTTGGTGTGTACCCCTTTTTCTTCATATTTGCGAGCCTCGTTGAAGGCTTTGTTGTTCAATGAAGGAATAGGAACCAGCTTGGTCACATTTACGCCAGTTGCAATCTCAAGCGCCTTTGCATAAGCAACCACATGCACGCCGCCACGCACCAAGAGGTAACCGACAACTTCCCGAGCTGCGGGGTGATCGGTCATTTCGTATACTTTCATTTTATGGGTACGGGCGCCACATTCAAGGAAAAAGTTGTGCAGTAGATCCTCGACCAGGTTACCACTATTGAAGACGTGTGCTCCTGTCCACGGATTACCCATGGAGTCGAAAGGCATCGCTCCCTGCGCACCTGCCAGAAAATGATACGACAGACGAGCATCTTTCACGGAACCTAGCGGTGTATCGTCGGGTTCTTTGTACTCGGTTGAACCTCTGAGGCATTTGTTAATGCCATGAGACACGAGTTCAACATGACCCAATTCTTCGGCCGTAATGCTCATGACGAGGTCATAGAAGGGCTTCAGCTTTTCTTTGGATCGAAAATTAAACGATTGATAGAGGTAGTTGTTCAACGTTGACATTTCTCCGAATTTGCCGCCGAGTAATTCTTGTATGGCTGCCGCAGCATTCGGATCTGGCTTCTCAACATTGGGAATCTCAATTAGGATTTCATCCAAGCGTTTGAACATTCGGGTGTAACCTCCTCATATTGGTATTGCAGATCGTGTAGGGTTTCAGATCGTGAAGTCACTCTGTCATGGCCTATTACACGTCTATTGGGTTTTTTAAACAAAAAATCAACCAAATGGGACTTAAGCATCGCATAACGCATGCCTCAACTCTTCTCCCATTTGTTATTTCCAATACGGTCAAATTTATGTATAATCAAACATTCAAACGAGTCTTCAGGTAGAAGAGAAGAGAGCCATGAATCCATTAAAGGAGTAAGAGATGAACAAGCGTTGGATGCAAATAGTTGGGATTGTGATGTTTCTAATGATTCAGATGTACATAAGCAGCGAGCCTGCCATAGCATATGACGTTACGAACGAGGTTCAGGTGGATGAACAAACGAGGCAAAGGCTTGAAAAAAAATACGGGTTGGAACGTCCTGAGGAGCCGAAGACACAACAACACTTTTTCTCGGGTGACTGGGGAATGAGTTTCCGGACGGAGCCTCCTGATTCGTTTGACCGACTTGTTCATGTGGTTCCTTTTTCCCTACGGCCACTGGCCTGGATCTTTCGTTTATTCGTGTAAAATGAAACCCGGACGGGCAATATAACAGAAACATATTGTCCCAAGGAGTGAGTGAAATGAGAATGCTCATCGTTACCGTCATGTCGGTAGTTCTGAGTTTAGCCGGAATTACATCAGGCACAGGCGCCGCCATCCCTGATTATGCGAAGTGGGGAATTATTGCGGTCAAAGAAACACAGACCAAGTATAATGTGGATATTTTGGACTATAAGCATATCGGGCGCACCTCTCTAACAGCAGATCAATCACGGGAACAGTTCAAGCTATGGGTTCGTGCGAAAGACGGCAAGCAATTCGCAGTCTATGTAAATGTTGATTTTAATCCATCTACACAACAGTTAAAGAAAGTACAATTTTCGGAATCGGATCGACACTGATCCGCTACTGAACTAGGTCATTACAAGTCACGTAGTTATATGAGCAGCATTATTAGAGAAACCAGACTGCCTTAATCATTAAGGTGAAAGTCTGGTTTTTTTATTTTACAAAATCCTTTTTTTACTATTGAATAAAGAACTTATGTTCGCATATAATATGAAATACAAACAAACGTTCTTATCGGAGGGATGATTATGCTAGGGAAATATATTGGCCAGATGGTGGAGCTTGTCTACATGGATCGTGCAGGGCAGATTACGCAGCGACAGATTCGAATTAACAGTGTACGTGGCGGGATGATTAGAGCATCGGCGGGAAAAGAAGGCTCACCCCGAACATTTCTGGAGCAAGGTATTCTGGCATGGCGTCCTGTTACCGATCTGAATGGGGAGGTAAAGTATGCTGAACGACTTTGAACGCAAGATTTTGCGTATTATGGTGAACTATGCAGGACAACGGCGCAGGCTGCCGCGTATGGATGAACTGGAGACCAAGACGGGACGAAGCAGAGCTTACATTCATGAGTCATTGCTGGAGCTTGAACGCACCGGGCACATCGCGTGGGAGAACCGGTCTACTCTGGAAGGGATACAGATTTTGCAGGCATGGGAACAGGTACAACAGCCGATTCGCAATAGACAGCCTTCCGGGGACTCCGTAAAATATTTTACGGACTACTAATCATAATAAGAAAACGCCAACCCGGGTAACCGGATCGGCGCTTATTGTGTCACATGTACGACATGTGCATCTATTTTAGAAATGGGGAAGTTGGTCCAGATTGTTGGTTGGGTCACCGTCGGCATCTCCGCGAATGTACATTTCGCCATCCTTGCCTTTAAATACATTCACACCGGCAATAGCGCCAGCTTTTACTTCTGCAAGTGCCTGCTGATAATCCAGTACGCGTCCTGCTGAAGTCTGAAAGGCTGTCAGGTCACCGTCACCATTTTTCTGTACGGCTGTGAAACTCTCGCGTGTTGTTTGATCCATGATGTCACACTCTCCTTATATGACGAGATAGGAATCTGCTTACCTGATTAGCCTATCCGAATTCATCGGAAGTATGCACCATATGCTGATAAGACATGCCAACGTCGAGGTTTTACAGACTCTTTCTCATACGAACATGCAGAATATCTGCATCATAAAAAGGTTCTTCCGAAATCACTTCATAACCCAGTTTTTCATAGAATTTCTGTGCCTGACACTGTGCATCCAGTACAGAATAGGATAAGCCGAGTTCACGTGCCAGCTCCTCCATCGCGAGCAGAAGCACACGTCCATAACCAAATGAACGATGAGATTCAAGCACTGCGATCCGCTGCATTTTGGCCGTGTCCTTGCTGTAATAGATCAGACGTCCTGTGGCTACAGCTTGGCCATCCGTACTTAACAATACATGATGCACATCCGGACTGATGACATCATATTGATCAATCTCAATCTCGGCAGGCACCTGTTGCTCGATCACAAAAACGTGATGGCGAATTCCCAGAGCTTGCTCCAGTTGTTCTTCTGTTGATACATAACTAATCTCAGCTGCCAATTCCATTCCTTCTTTCTGCTCTTGCGCGACATATCAGACTGAATTATACAAAAAAATGTTTTTCCTGTATAGTGAAGTCTGGAACATATTGGGAGAGGAGGGGGTAGTGATGGGCATGACAGGCATCATGGTAATTACATTGTTAATGTCGGCGGGAATGATTGCTTTGTTGTATTACGTGACCAAGAAAGCATACTCACGCAAGTGGGATGAAGAGGATTAATTCACCTGTTAACCTTCACGGCAAGACTTCACTGCTTCCCCGCGGAGAATACACATCTTGAATTATAGATTTGGAGTATACGTCCAGCCAGACCGGCAGAGACTCACCATTTTCATTGGGCTGTTTTAACAGTTGGAATTGTACCGTATGTTCATTCCTCTCCAAGCCGCAACCAGTAACGGTTGTAGTGAGAATCACAAGCCCAGCAAAGAAAAAGAAGCATTTGGTAAATGTATGTTTATTGGATGTTGACCGTTTTGTTATGTTTCTCATAGGGAATTCACCTCGTTGTAGAAATGGTAATCTTTCCTTTATTGTGCACCATTTCGGGTGATTTATAACCAAATAAATCATTGACAATGAACACGGTTACTTGATATGATACTGTTACTTGATTGGGAAACAATTATATATCATGATCTGTTAGCTCAGCTGGGAGAGCACTATCTTGACAGGGTAGGGGTCAGTGGTTCGAGCCCACTACAGATCATACACGAGAAGTCTTACAATGTAAGGCTTCTTTTCTTTTTTACATACAAACATGAATGCGATTTGCGATAGCTTCATTTGCTCTCCTCTTTTTAAACAAAACTTAAATAAAACATAAATTCAGCGTAAGGTTCGTCTTCTATACTTGGTTCTGAGGTCAACATAGAACAGGAGAAGGAGAGAACTTATGAATTATTCAAATCCATTTACATCAAATTTAGCCAGAGTAGGGATCGCGGGTACACTGGCTTTAATACTGGCAACAAGCCCACTTGCCAACATGGGGGTTGTTGCCGCGGAAGCAGACCCAGCGCCTGTATCTACGAAGATATATAACACACCGAAAGACTCTTTAGAGCAGGTGCCTATTCAATACCATATTCAGGCTCGGCTGAATGAGAAGGATATGACTCTCCGGGGGAACGAAAAGATTACGTACCGTAACACAAGCAAGGATACTCTGAAGCAATTAGTCCTCCATACGTATGCTGATGCGAACCTGTCGAAGTCTACACAGGCGACGATGTTTCAACAAGCTAATGAAAATATCAGCAAAAATAATCCGGATAAAAAACCGGAAGATTTTCTTGGCGGAATGGATATTCAGGGAGTGACGACAGCAGGGGGGCAATCTCTCGATTTCAAAAACGAGAACCAAGCGTTGACCGTACAATTGAATGAACCTGTACAACCAGGCAAATCCGTCTCATTTCAAGTGAGTTTTCATCTGAACATTCCATATGGATCGCAGCGCATATCGTATTACCAGGATATTATCAATGGAGCACACTGGTTCCCTGTGATGTCTGTGTATGACGAGGGCAAGCATCAGTGGGATACAGCACCCTATAGTCAAACATTCGAAAGTGACTATTATACCTCAGCGGATTATGAAGTTGATTTAAACGTTCCAGATGATTATCAGGTAGCGATGCCTGGTGTTATCACAACACGAGAGGATACCGAACATGGACGTAAAATTGTATCCGCTCTGGCTGAGAATACAAGGGAGTTTGTTTTCTTTGCCAGCCCGAAATTTCAAGTAGAAAGCGTTACCCGTAACGGCCTCACGGTTGAGTACTATTATTTTGACAACCAGCCTGGAAAAAAAGAGATCGTTAAGCAATATATTGATCAGGCTTTCAAAGCTATTGATTTTTTCAGTGACAAGTATGGGAAGTATCCTTATCCAGAGTTTCGGATTGTTGAGACGTATGTGCAAGGTGTAGCCGTGGAGTATGCGAGGCTCATTCAGATGGGACAGATTCAAAACGGTGCTGTTCCAGAAGAAAATGCAACATTTGTTCATGAAATAGCGCATCAGTGGTTCCATGCATTGATCGGTAATAACTCGGAGACAGAATCTTTCCTGGATGAAGGATTTGCAGATTTTTCGATGGTCTATTTTGCCGAGAAACAGGGAGACAAGCTTAATGGCTTTAGATCCTTACAGTTTGATGATTCATCCGTAGAGGTGGCGATTGCGTCAACGAATGATGAGGTAGAGGACTTGGCTAGTCTGGTCTTCTATCAAAAAGGACGACAAGCAATATACCAGCTTTACCGCTCCGTAGGAGAAGAGAAGTTTGATCAATTTATGAAAGAATATTTCAATCGATACGTGTACCAGAATGCGACGATTGATGGACTTCTTCATACCATCGAAGATGTGCTCGGAAAAGAACAGCGTATGGAAATGGAGACAGCACTATATAAACCTAATTTTGTGTTGAAGCCTGAATACCAGTTGTCGATGGAAGAGCGAACCGCCTATTTGCATGACGTTTTTCAATTACAGTATCAGACAGTCATGAAACTGATTCCGAATTTACCTTTTGAAGTCATGAACCGCATGATGGATAAAGTTCTTCAGGGTGAGCGTTTAACCATTGTGCTCAGTGATCGGGTAAGCAAGATAGCAGACAAGCAGCAGGAAGCAATCGTGAGTCAGTTGACCTCGTTTTTGGATATGAGTGGTGTGAAGTATGACGTGGTTAGGGATCGTCGTGAACTGAAGCAAAAATTGAAAAAGGACATGGCTACCAGCAACCTGATTGTGATTGGCAATGCGAAGTCAAACGGAGTGGTGCAGGCTTTGAAACCCAGCATCATGGACCGGGCGAATCAGATTGGTTTTGACTGGAAGCAGACTATGAAGCAACCGCTGGCTGCCGGCGCGTACATTACCAAACATCCTTATAATCAGAATCGGTTGATGCTTCACTATTTCTGGAATGAAGATCATCTAAGTGAGGCAAGATTTGAACCATTTATGATGAAAATACAACAAACTATCGGATTCACTAATGATTTTTACCAGTACTATGTATTGGATAACCAAGGCAAGGAGAAATCCAATAAAAAAGTTGCGAATCCCATATCTTCACTACTTGCGGAGTAATAAGTAGTTGGTTTTGCAGTTTCTTCGTTCAAACACCATAATCACATCGGAGGAAGTGGACTAGCCTACTCGAACAGCCCGACAGAGGGACCATAACAGTTACAACACCGACAACGGCAGGAGCCACGGCAGAGTTGAAAATGAAACATCTGATTGACAGCTCGAAAGTAACCGCAATTGCAATCACTTTGGAAGCGCTACAACTAAACGGGAACATTGGAATCTCAGTTCAGGTTGGCATTAAATCGAAGGATAGCAAGGCCGGAATCACCTTTTTTCAAAACGTAAATCAGAAGTATGGTATGGTCCGTGCCTATAAAGCAGATGGAACGTACACGGATTTTAATCAAAACATGGTGTTCTTCACCACACATGGCGTAGCAGGAGATGAAGCACAGAACCGTAAGAATCTCACTGTGCTGCTCTGTACCGGATTACAGTTCTCGGCTGGGTTCGAGAGACCGTCCGTATGGCTTGGTGCGGATGATCAGTATGGCGGTGTTGCTGCTGACCTCAGTGGTGGGTTGTTCCAACATGGAGAACTGCAATGTCTGTTGAAAATAACTACAAGCAAGGCCGAGGCCAAGTATTTCAAATGTGCACAGATGAAAGTGGATATCTGGAGTAACTGATTGGAAAGCCGAAGAGAATAAATAGATAATCTGCACTGATCGGTAAAAAGACATACGTGCAGTAATTTGGTACCTAAACACGGACGCTTTGAAAGTGCAGTGTTTGGGTACTTTTTTTATTTAGAGAAGGTTCAGGATTGTACCGCCTGCTGCACCAGCAACGACAACGATCCACGGTGGTACTTTCCAAAAAACGAGCATTAGAAACAACATGCATACCAGTGCAAAATCAACAGGAGTTAGGATCGCAGTTGTCCATAGTGGATCGTACAACGACGCCAACAAAATACCTACTACGGCTGCATTAATTCCGATTAATGCTCCTTGGATTTTCGAGCTTTTACATAAAGAATTCCAGAAGGGCAATGCGCCTACGATTAGAAGGAACGCTGGTAAAAAGATAGCAATCGTTGCAACCAAAGCACCTGGTGCCCCACGCATCATTGCTCCTAAATAACTGGCAAAGGTGAACAATGGTCCTGGTACAGCTTGTGCTGCTCCATATCCCGCCAAAAAGTCGGAGTTATTAATTAGACCTGTGGGGACGAATTCACGTTCCAGTAACGGAAGTACAACATGCCCTCCACCAAATACAAGTGAGCCTGAACGGTAGAAGCTATCAAAGAATAACAGCCATCCCGAACGATCAAATGGTGTGAGTACCGGGAGAAGAATCAGGATTCCAAAGAACGTAGCCAAACAGACGGTTGCCAACTTACGACTCACAGGGATAGACAAGTCTGCTGTCTTAATACCTGTCATTTTTCTGAAATGGATCATGCCTACTATGCCTGCAATAACAATAAAAAGGATTGGAGTGAACGCAGTTGGCCACACAAGAGTCGCAGCTGCAGTAAAGATAGCGATGGTTGCCCTGTAACGGTCAGGAGTTAGTTTTTGCCCCATGCCCAATATCGCTTGAGCGACAATTGCTACAGCAACAATCTTAAGGCCGTGAATCCAGCCAGTACTGCTGATATCAAATTCTTGCAGAAGGAAAGCGAACAAAACTAACGCAATGACAGAAGGAAGTGTGAAACCAAGCCAAGCCATCAGTCCCCCCAGCAAACCACCCCGGATGATGCCAATTCCAATCCCGACTTGACTGCTGGCAGGCCCGGGCAAAAATTGACATAGCGCAACTAAATCTGCATAGCTTCGTTCATCTATCCATTTTCTACGGCGAACATATTCTTCATGAAAATAACCGAGATGAGCGATCGGTCCTCCAAATGAAGTCAGGCCGAGTTTGGTTGATACAGCCAACACCTCAGAAAGTGCTCTGACTTTATGTTTGGGCTTGTCCGGGGTTAGAATTGAATTATTCTCCAAACGTGTTATTCCTCCTTAACGGTTCGACTTAGGTTATCCGATGGATGAAAGTTAAGGAAGGATACATTTCCTCTACCGATAACTACAGTATAATCCTCCTCATTGCTATTCATTTAAACGCAGCATTAAACTATATTATTTTTTTATATTAGCTATTTACATACGCAATTTAATTGTGTACAATGTAATTGTTAGCGATACAAAAGAGATCAAAGTTTAGTCAAAATAAATCTAATCAACTAAAGGAGTTTTCACAAATGAAAACATTATATGAAACAACAGTCATCAATACAGGCGGACGTCAAGGCATCGTACAATCCCCAGATAACGTATTTATGTTGGACGTTGCTGCACCGCCTGAACTCGGAGGACAAGTGACGACAGCTACCAATCCGGAGCAGTTGTTTGCAGCAGGGTATAGTGCTTGTTTTAACTCCGCACTGGAGTTTCAATTGAAGAAACACAAAGTTGAAATTGAAAGAAGTACCGTAGCTGCAACCGTAATGTTGGTGACGGATTCTGAGGATAACGGCGTGAAGCTTCAAGTAGATTTGGAAGTTAAAATCCTTGGTCTGGATGAGGAGACAGCACAGAAGTTTGTGAAACTTGCTCATGACTATTGCCCATATTCCAAAGGAATTAAAGGGAACGTGAATGTTAACGTGGAACTGGCGTAATCATTGAAACTATTTGTTGATGTTGATAAGAAACCTCCGAGAAATCGGAGGTTTTTTGGTGTTTTATACAGGAAAATCAATTTTATACTCAATTATGGGTTATAATGGTATTAAGATTACACAAAACTGCTGAAAGGGGAATGTACTTATGATGGATTTTAGCAAACCACCCCATGGCTCTGAGACCGATACACATCGTCAGCGTCATCAGGAGAATGAACAGAAATACCTGTCCGGAGGCAAGAGCATTTGGTATGAAATCAGCAACTGGCTCATTCTCGGAGGTATCCTCCTTGTCATATTTTTATTATTTAAATACGTTTTTTAAATAGACACACAACCGGGCGAATCCCCATATGATGCATTACATCAGTAAGCACTTGGGGAAATGGGGAATCCGGGATGGCAAAGGCAAAAGGTAAGAAAGCTCCCGCGTTAAAGAGTGACAAAATTCGTGTATCCATGAAGTTGGTCACATCGGATGTATGCGAGAGATGTAAGACACCATGTACACGAGGCATGGATTACGCTGCACGGATGCGAATCGAAGGGGCTTTAGGCAAGGGTGTTCCCTGTATCCTGACCCGCCATACTTCATCATAACTCTTCGTATAATCCCGTATATATAACAATTATAGATCAGGGGCATCCTTTAATGAGGATCGCCTCTTTTTGTGCATTCCAAGGGGTGGAAAAAATTCTGGATAAAAAATGAAAAATGATGAAAAACAGCGCAACTTTGTGGATGAATCTGCAGTATAAATGTACAACAGCTAGCAGCAGGGGAGGGAATATTGACGGGATGAAATGGAAACGAATATTGCTTTGTGTCACGGTATTCTCCTTGCTCGGCGGGTCTTTATTGTTTGCAGATTCGGTGAACGAGAAGATTCGTGTTCTCATTAATGGCAAGGAAGCAGCTGATGGAGGTTATCTCATTGATGGAACGACCTATGTACCTGTAAGGGAAGCCGGAGGCGTCGTCAAATGGGACAGCAATAACAAGAGAGTAACGGTGATCAAACCGAATGTACATATTTTTCTCTTCAAGGGAGACACTGTATTTGGCAACGTTAACGTAGGTAAGCTGAAATTCAATGTATTTTCACAAGTGGACAGTCTGACAGCAGATGTAGCTGCCGTGAAAGTAACAATCACTAACCCGAGCGGTCAGGTGAAAGATATCCAGTCACAGGAGCTTACGACCCAGAAGGATAACTTCTGGTTCCGCACATATGATTTTACGTACGATTTCAGTCGTGCCGGCAAGTATCAGGTCGGCTTTCATATTAAAGAAAATGCAAACAGCAGCTACGTCCTGGTAGCGGAGAAAATCATTACAGCGCTGAACGATTGAAGCGAAAATTACCCTGTGAGTTAAATTGACCTGGGTCATTGAACATGTTACGATATGCAAGGTTACACAATTTCTATTTATAAAGCGAGGTATTTCAATGAGCGATCACACACATGAACACGGCGATGGCTGCGGATGCGGGCAAGACCACGACCACGACCATGAAGAAGTCCTTCTCACATTAACAGACGAGAACGGCCAAGACGTGGAGATGGTTTTGGTGGAGACGTTTGACGTGGAGAAGCATGTTTATGCGCTCCTGCTGGAACGTAATAATCCTGAAGCTGACGGCATCATCCTGCGTATGGAAGAAGAAGACGAGGAAATGGTGCTCTACAATATTGAAGACGAAGAAGAGTGGAACCGCGTTGAAGCGGCTTACAACGAACTCGTTGCATCACAAGAATAGTCATTCTTTTGGAACATAACATGAAGGCTCCTTGATTTCAGGGGGCCTTTTGTTTGTTTTCAAGAGGTATACGAGCATTTACACCACCGGTTTGAACGACGAAATAGACGGGAAAATGCAAACTCGCTTGTCCTATAAAATAAAAACGGACCAAGCGAAGGGCTTGGTCCGTTAAGTTTATCCCTTGAACAGCGCAAGGGGGGTGTTTTAGAAAATGGCATCGGCTTCCACGATCACTTTAACATTGGTTACGCTGCGATCTTCGGGTCCTTTGACAGGCAATCCAACTTCAACATGATCGATGATGTAGTCGATGTTTTCCTGGGTGATAACCTCACCCGGTAACAGGATCGGAATTCCTGGCGGATAGACATAGATGAATTCCGAGATAATACGTCCTGCGGATTCCTTAAACGGAATCACTTCGGTATCACCGTAGAATGCATCACGTGGAGTCAGCATCAACTGTGGAATATCCGGAACTTTTACTACCAGTTCATGGGCCGGGTTCACTTGATAATAGGTACGGGAGAGATCCTGCAAAGCGTTCAGCAAGATATCCACACTGTCATCCGTATCTCCTGGCGTGATGAGACACAGAATATTGTACATATCACTAAGTTCGACCTCGATGTTGTAATGTTCACGCAGCCAGTTTTCTGTCTCATACCCTGTAATACCGAGATGGCGAACATGGATCGTTACTTTGGTTGGATCATAGTTGAAGGTTGCTTCTGTACCCAGTAGCTCTCTACCGAAGCAATACAGGCCATCCATATCGTTAATCGAACGTCTGGCAAACTCAGCTAGTTCAATCGCCTTCTGTGCAATCTCACGACCGTGGAGTGCCAGGTTACGTCTTGATGTATCGAGTGAGGCAAGCAAAATGTATGAAGTTGATGTTGAGGTGAGCAGACTCAGGATCGTCTGTACACGCTGTGGATTCACGAAGCCATTCTTCGTGTTCAGGTTGAGTACGGAACTCTGTGTCATGGAGCCACCAAGCTTGTGAACACTGGTTGCAGCCATATCGGCACCTGCTGCCATCGCAGACAACGGCAGATCCTCATGGAAATGAATGAGTACACCGTGTGCTTCATCAACAAGCACAGGGACTTGATAGCTGTGTGCCAGCTCAACAATCTCTTTCAGATCGGTAACCACACCGTAATAGGTCGGGTTAATTACAAGCAATGCCTTGGCATCTGGATGACGCTCAAGTGCGCGACGGATAGACTGTGTGGTCACTCCGTGGTCAATGCCTAGATTGGCATCTTGCGAAGGAGAAACAAATACGGGTTTGGCGCCTGAGAAAATAATGGCGGACAGAACCGATTTATGCACATTACGGGGCACAATAATTTTGTCACCCGGTGAACATACAGACAAAATCATGGTCATAATGGCACTGCTTGTGCCTTGTACACTAAAATAGGTATAATCGGCTCCGAAGGCATCTGCTGCCAAAATCTGTGCTTCCTGAATGACACCGGTTGGCTGATGCAGGTCATCCAGCGGTGCGATGTTAATCAAATCTATGGAGAAGGCATTATCGCCAATAAATTCACGGAATTCGGTATCCGCTCCCAATCCTTTTTTATGGCCCGGAATATGAAACTGTACCGGATTGAGTGCCGCATGATTTTTTAAAGCGGTAAACAGCGGCGTACGGTGGTGATTCATCAGTGCTGTCACAACCCTTCCTAATAAAATTGGTAAACAAAGATGAGTATAGCAAATTAAGAACCGAATGCAACAGTATAATCGACAATTTTTTGAATTGCCGAGATTTGGACACATTCCCCACGGTTACACTAAGGATAGGGAATAGGCAAATGAAAGCTGAAAGGGGAAAAAGAATGCAAACCGATACAAAACCAGCCAAAATTTTGCGATCACCATTTTTTATCGCAATGTGGCTGACACTTTTTCTAGTTGAAATTATCAAAGGGGCTCTGTTGGTAGCTGTTTTGCCCGTGTATATGGACAATATTCTAGGTCTGTCCGCAGGCGTTATTGGTGTGGCATTTGCTCTTCAATATCTGGGAGATAATCTGTTCCGTGCACCTTCCGGTTGGGCAGCAGAACGGATCGGGTTCCGCGCAACGATGGTTACAGCATTAATCTGTACCTTAATCGCTGTTATTATGATCCTTTTTCTCAAAAGTGCCGTTGGACTGGCCATGGCCTGTCTGATTCTTGGCATTGGTACGTCACCGCTCTGGCCTTGCGCCATGACAGGGGTGACGGCGATGTCAGGCCCACAGAACAAGAATGGTACAGCAATGGGGGCGCTGGAGATGGCTGCTCTCGGCGGAACGGGGCTTGGACCTATAGGCATGAACTGGCTGCTGGAGCGCACGCATCATGATTATCGCACTATTTTTCTGGTATTGATGGGTTGTGCCATTCTCGTTATTCTGGTGGCCATGATTCTTCCTGGACGGGTCATTGTTGAAGGAGAGCATGCCGAGCAAGCGGCGAAGAATAGTGATGTGAAATATCCAGCCAAACCGAATCTGCTCACGCCGTTCATCCGGCTGCAAAAGAGTGTGAAGGGCACACTGCAACGGGTACGCAGCACACTTAATGTTAATCCACTGGTGTATCCTGCACTGTTTATGCAGTCGTTTGTTATTGGGCTGCTTAGTCCAGTAATCACGCTATATACACGCACAGACCTGCACATCTCACCGAATCTATACAGTTTGTTGCTGATTGCGGGTGGCGGAATAACGGTCATTGCCTTGCTGCCTGTTGGTAAAATGGTAGACAGGTTTGGCACGAAACCGTTCCTGAACATTGGTTTTTTGATGGCTGCGGCAAGTCTGTTCGCGTTTTCCTCCATAACATCCATTCCCGTGGTGTTTGGTGTTGTTATGCTGGTGGGCATCAGTTATGCCATGATTTTGCCCGCGTGGAATGCTTTTGTAGCCACACTGATTCCCAAAGGAGAGCGGGGAGCGATCTGGGGATTCTTTCTCACACTACAGGGATCAGGCATGGTTGTAGGCCCTATTGTTTCCGGTCTGCTGTGGGACCACGTTAGCCATCCGGCCCCATTCATTGGCAGTGCTATCGTCATGGCAGGACTTGCCGTTGTGCACTTTGTGTTATCCCGCAATCCGTTTCGCACCGCTCCAGCCAAATAAGTGAAAGAAGGGGGAGTTCCGTTAACCATCATGGTTGTGGAACTCCCTTTTTCGCGTCCGTTATATCATGATAATCGGGGGCTTGCCCCTGTGCGTCTGCGGAAAGCTGCAATCCGGCGGTCCTTTCGGTGAAAAATAGTCAAATAACCAAGTACCCTTACATAAAATGAAGTATAAAATAGGGTAAGCCGATTGAGTAGAAGCGATTGAAGACGAGGGCCGGAGTTGATCCGGTACAGATGGAGGGAGTGCCGTGAATAAGAGTTATGAAGTTGAATATTGCAATCTGGAGCTGCGGTTCAACCGTCGGCATATCCAAAATTTGATCAGAGACCTTATTCGTGAGGGATATTCACTATATTGGAGCGAGGACGAATCCTTTTTTATCCTGTCAGTCCGGACCGGTCGCAAGCTGGTAAAGCTCCGCTTTCAACAGACACGCACGGGGAACTACAAGATGACTGGGGATTATATCATTAAGGATGCAAAGCTTGCAGAGTGGCTGGAGAAGCTGATCGGAGATACACGCGGGCATGCAGTTGTGAAGCGGTTCAAGGATCAGCAGATGACCGTGGAGAACATTTTATTCGGTGAAGTCATTCGGCTCGTGGAAGTGTCCGGGTTCAAACAGCGTGTCATTTTTCAAAAGGAACCTGCGCCTACGGCGGAAGAGATGGAAGAAATGTTCCTTTCGCGTGAAGGCGAGGAACGGCTCATGCTGTTACGCATGGAAGTGGACGATGAACTGGAACGTCTGCATACGGCAGTTAAGCTGAATAATACGGAAAAGGCAAACGCCTGCCGCGAAGCATTGAAACAGTTGTCCGGACATCTGTTAATGCTGGAAGGTTAATGAATATCGCTTTTGAAAGTTATCTAAACCAAAGCCCCGGCGCAAGCCAGGGCTTTATTTGTATGTAGAGGGCATTATGGACGACAGGGGTCAATGATAGAGTATTCCGAGCTTTCGATGAAGGCATCAAATTCATCCAATCCTTTGGTGAGCAACAGGTTGGCTTCAAAAGAAGTGATGGGTACTGCCCACAGTAATGTTATCGTCTCATGACCCACATGAATCTGTTCGAGGGATTCTTTTTCTCCCCGCAATTCATCAATGAGAAAGGCAGTCGCATTCCATCGGGCTGGTGCTAATTCGCTTGATTCCATCACACGGGGAACCGTTGAATCTGGCACATTTTCGATGTGATGGGAGATCAGATCGACCAGGTATGTGTTGACACGCTCCACCTCTTCACCGCCAAGATCCGGTTGCAGCGCAAGCATCCATTCAGCGGCTACAAGCTCTCCTGAGGGCCGTGTTGCCTGAGACAACCCTACCGTCACGAATCTTGCGATGCCTGAATGAATCGTGGCAGGAAAATAATAGATTTCTACATGAATGTTTCTGTCTGGCTTCGAAAGAACGATCCTGAGCCCTGGCATCCCCCATTCATTCATATACGCCCCCAGAAGAAATGTTCTTCGAATATCCAGGGAAAACCGTTCCTCTTTTGAGAGTTGCTCAAACGCCATTATGTACACTCCTCCTTTTTGTTCGAACTTCAATGGATATAATTATAACATTGTACAATACAATATTGGATTAATAGGATTACTTTGGCATGATGTATTGTTTTCACGGTTCTATTTATGAAAATACAATGAACACCTCAGCAGATTGGGGTGTTTTCTCGTTGCGTAGCTGTGCCACGGGGTTCACTTCTATACATAAAACCGTTAAAATGGGAGTATTGTTGAGAATTTATTTCAATAAAATTAATTGGAGCAAAGGATGAAGGACCAGATGACAAAACAACAAATTGGCGTAATTGGCCTGGCTGTCATGGGCAAAAATTTGGCCCTTAACATTGAAAGCAAAGGTTTCTCAGTATCGGTATATAACCGTTCCCCGGAGAAAACCAATGATCTTCTGAAAGAAGCTGAAGGTAAAAACCTGACAGGCTCATTCTCCATTGAAGAGTTCGTAGCATCCCTGGAATCCCCGCGCAAAATTTTGATCATGGTGCAAGCCGGCAAAGCGACCGACGCTACCATTGAACAACTGCTTCCTCACCTGGATGAGGGCGACATCATCATCGACGGAGGGAACGCATACTTCCCTGACACGCAACGTCGCAGCAAAGAGTTGGAAGACAAAGGCATTCGCTTCATCGGTACAGGTGTATCCGGTGGTGAAGAAGGCGCACTGAAAGGCCCTTCCATCATGCCAGGTGGACAGGAAAGTGCTTATAAACTGGTTGAACCGATCCTGACGGCGATCTCGGCCAAAGTCGGTGACGATCCATGTTGTACATATATTGGACCAGACGGTGCCGGACACTATGTGAAAATGGTGCATAATGGTATTGAGTACGGAGATATGCAGTTGATTGGTGAAGCGTACCATTTGCTCAAATCCGTATTGAACGTTTCCGTTGAAGAGCTTCATGCGATCTTTACGGAATGGAATCAAGGAGAGCTGGATAGTTACCTGATCGAAATCACAGCAGATATCTTCTCTAAATACGATCCAGAAACGGGCAAACCGATGGTTGACGTCATTCTGGATGCGGCTGGACAAAAAGGAACAGGTAAATGGACAAGCCAAAGTGCGCTGGATCTCGGCGTTCCATTGTCCATGATTACGGAATCCGTATTCTCCCGTTTCCTGTCTGCCATGAAGGACGAGCGTGTAGCAGCTAGCAAAATCCTGAGTGGACCAGCGACTGAAGCGTTCTCCGGCGACAAAAAAGCGTTCATCGAGAGCGTGCGTAAAGCCCTCTTTGCAAGTAAAATCGTATCCTACGCTCAAGGATTTGCACAAATGCGTGCAGCTTCCGACGAGTATGGCTGGGATCTGAAATACGGTAACATTGCCATGATCTTCCGCGGTGGCTGCATCATCCGTTCGCAGTTCCTGCAAAACATCAAGGAAGCTTATGATAAAGACGCAGCTCTGAAAAACTTGCTCTTGGATCCTTACTTCCAAAATATCGTTGAATCTTATCAAGGCGCATGGCGTGAAGTTGTAGCAGCAGCTGTACAACAAGGTGTTCCAGTACCTGGCTTCTCCAGCGCACTGTCTTACTACGACAGCTACCGTACAGAGCGTTTGCCGGCAAACTTGCTGCAAGCTCAACGTGACTACTTCGGTGCTCACACGTTCAAACGTGTGGACAAAGAAGGTAGCTTCCACCACAACTGGATGGAGTAGTACCACATATACAAGTCTATTAGATTTGGTCAAAGCGCCCTTAAGCAGGAGCTTTGGCCTGCTAAGAGGCTCAAAAGAGGTTTGGCGTTCCGGCGATTGCCGGTCAACGCTGGGCCTCTTTTTTACTGTAAATAAGCTCATTGGAGTTCGTTAGCCTACTAGATGGTTACTGATTGAGACGTATGGGGGCTCAAAACTGCTTGAGGTTGATCTGACGTAGGCTTAGATGTCGGGAGTTAATTGATCTGTCTTGGAAGGTTGCGGATGGTCGAAAGGAAGTAGGTAAGGAGATGGTCTTTCCCAGTCCGCAGGGCTGTGTTATGATAGGACAAAAGTGCTCACGAATTGCTTTAATTAAAGGAGTGTACACCTTGAGCAAGTCTAACAATATTATTCTCATTGGTATGATGGGAACCGGCAAATCAACCGTCGCTGACATGCTTGCACGCGAGCTTGGTTATCGATTGATTGATGTGGACACCGCGGTGGAAAAAGAGGAAGGCTGTACGATTCCGGAACTGTTCACTGGCAAGGGAGAGACGTATTTCCGTGATGCCGAGAGCCGCATGTTATGCTCGGTGCTGGAGAAAAAGTCACAGGTCATAGCGACCGGAGGTGGCGTGGTGCTGCGTTCGGATAATTGTGACGTGATGTCGAAGAATGGTTGGGTTGTTGCCCTGACTGCTGACCCGGCAGTGATTGTAGAACGTGTTAGCGGCTGTGACAATCGTCCTCTTCTTGCAGGCAATGCAGAAGAACGCATCAAGACGATTATGGAAGAACGGAAAGACGCATATCGGTTCGCACACTATACGGTGGATACAACTGAGTTATCCGCTGCTGAAGTGACTCGTTTAATTTTAGCGCATTACCGCGTCTAAGCTTGTTATCATGGAAGTTTAATAGTTGATAGATCGTGGCAGATATAACAAAACGGGCCATATAGGCCCGTTTCTAGGAGTGGAGCAGAGCAGAAGTCACAAGGTTACAAATGACTTCGCTTCTCTCCGGGTTTCTTTAGTCTTCCTGTTGCCACTGAAGCATACCGCCGACCATGTTTGTACAGCCTTCATATCCCAGTTGCTGCAGATATTCACATGCACGCTCACTGCGGTAACCGCTACGACAGATGATCACGATCTCGCCTGATTTCTCAATCTCAGACAGCCGGTCTGGAATCTGTCCAAGCGGAATATGCTTGGCTCCTTCGATCATGCCTTGCGCGACTTCATCGTCCTCGCGGACGTCTATCATCTGCAGCTTCTCTCCCGCCTGTAAACGGCGGCGCAGCTCAGACGTTTCAATTTCAGCTATTTGTGTCATATTCAGGTCCTCTTTTCTGTATGGACTTAACGCTATAATGATACCCAAGCGATGCACGGAATGTCAATTTGGCCACAATATAATCAATGAAGGAGAATTTCATCCATGGACGTTATTGTTAAACCAACCCCCACGCTGAACGGGGAAATCGGGGCTCTGTCCTCCAAAAACTACACTACCCGCTATTTGCTGGCTGCTGCGCTGGCAGAAGGCACAAGTACCATCCATTTCCCGGCACACAGTGAAGACAGTGATGCCATGCGCAGATGTATTCGTGATCTGGGGGCAGTACTTGAAGAAGACGACAGTAAGATTGTAATCCAGGGTTTTGGCAGTCATCCCCGTGATGTGCGTGAATTAAATGTTGGGAATGCGGGTGCTGTACTTCGTTTCCTGATGGGCGTTACAGCGTTCTGCCCTGACGTTACATTTGTGAATACGTACCCGGATTCACTGGGCAAACGCCCCCATGATGACCTGATCGATGCGCTTGGCCAATTGGGTGTAGATGTACAGCACGAACAAGGACGCTTGCCGATTACAATCAAAGGTGGCAATGCCAAAGGTGGACACATTCGTGTATCCGGCTCCGTCAGCTCCCAATATCTAAGTGCGTTGTTGTTTGTTACGCCTTTGCTTGCAGAAGACAGCACCATCGAAGTGCTGAATGACCTGAAGTCCAAGGTCGTTATTGGACAGACGCTGGAAGTGCTGGAGCAGGCGGGTATCGTTATCCATGCAAGTGATGATTACATGTCCTTCCGTGTACCAGGTGGACAGGCTTACCAGCCGACGACCTACACGGTTCAAGGGGACTACCCGGGCTCGGCAGCCGTTCTTGCCGCAGCAGCGGTTACACAGTCTGATGTGAAAATTCTGCGCCTGATGGAGCAAAGCAAACAGGGCGAACGTGCCATCGTTGACGTTCTGCGTATTATGGAAGTGCCATTGACACATGAGAACGATGTCGTACACGTTCAAGGTAATGGCAGACTGAAAGCGATCGAATTCGACGGGGATGCCGCGACGGACGCTGTTTTGGCTATGGTAGCCGCAGCTGTGTTTGCGGAAGGAACGTCACGGTTCTATAATGTAGAGAACCTGCGTTACAAGGAATGTGACCGAATCACCGATTACTTGAACGAACTGCGGAAGGCAGGAGCGAACGTTGAAGAGCGTCAAGCTGAGATTATCGTACACGGACGTCCGGAAGGCGTTGAAGGCGGCGTTGAGATTAACGCTCACTACGATCATCGCGTAATTATGGCACTCACTGTCGTTGGTCTGCGTTCCAAGGAGCCGCTTCGTATTCGGGATGCACACCATGTAGCAAAGTCTTATCCGCAATATTTCGATCATTTGCAGGCGCTTGGCGCCTCGGTTCAATGGGTAAAAGAGTAAATAACTGAAATTCAGTCTCTTGAACACGCACTTTAATCAGAAAAGGATGGTGCTTGAACATGGAATTTAACAACCCTACTCGTGAAGAAATTGGACAACTTTTGCGCAAGGCAGGCAACATCGCAGTCGTCGGCTTATCAGACAAATCAGATCGCACTTCCTATATGGTGGCAGAAGCCATGCAGAGCAGAGGCTATCGTATCATCCCGGTTAATCCACAGGTGCAAGGTGAAATCCTTGGCGAGACGGTATATGCCACACTCGCGGATATTCCAGAGCCGGTAGACATTGTCAATGTGTTTCGTCGTGAAGAGTTCTGCGCGGATGTCGCTCGTGACGCCGCTGCCATCAAAGCCAATGTGCTGTGGCTGCAGCTTGGCATCCATAGTGATGAAGCGGTCCAGATTGCTGCAGAGAACGGCATGACAGCGGTAACCAATCGTTGTATCAAGGTAGAGGATTCCATCGTTCTACGCGGCGCTGGACGCGGCTGAGAGGCTCGTTCACCTGTGATCGAATGATCTCCTGATCTGACCCAATTGAATGAACATAGGATGAATCCCGTTAACTTGAAGTTGACGGGATTTTTTCTGTTCTATTATTGCCGCTATTAATTACCAATTGGTTACTGTTTTGCTTTGACAAAACGTTGCGTAAAGCTTACCATCTAGGATAGAAAGGAGAGGTCGCCATGAATTGGCTCGGATCCTTGCAGCAGCTCGGACGAGCGGTAATGCTGCCTACAATGGTCCTGCCCGCCGCCGCAATTTTGCTCAGTGTTGGCAGTCTGCCTTGGGACGCCTGGGGATTGGATATTGTCGGTGAAGTGTCTACCGTGGCCGGACACGGTATTTTTTATTTCTTACCGTATTTGTTCGCTGTCGGTGTAGCACTGGGACTCTCCAACCAGGCCGGACAAGCGGGACTTGCTGCTCTCGCTGGTATCGTGATATATGATCAGGTGACTCGGAACTTCGGGGATGGCACCGTCCAGCCCGCTTCCTTAATCGGAATCATACTCGGCGCGCTTGCCGGTGGGATGCATAATCGGTTTAAAAGCATTAAACTGCCTGAAATTTTACAATTTTTTGGAGGTTCAAGGTTTGTTTTGCTCATCGTCGGACTCTGTTCGGCATTGTTCTCCTGTTTTATGTTATGGCTCGCTCCGATCCTACAGCATGGATTGAACGGCATTGCTACTTGGGAATACAGTCTCGGGGGTTTTGGACTGTTCATCTACGGAGTGTTATACAGGGTGCTGGTTGCTTTCGGGCTTCATCACCTGCTTAACAATGTGTTTTGGTTCCAGTTAGGGACGTTTGAAACGCCTGATGGTAAGATTGTGCAAGGGGATTTGCCCCGATTTTTTGCAGGTGATCCCACCGCAGGATTCTTTATGGCGGGTTTGTTTCCCATCATGATGTTTGCCATTCCGGCAATAGCCTTTGCTATTATTCAGGAAGCCAGGGAAGATCTGAAACCAAAAATCAAGAAAACTTTTCTGACATCGGCACTCGTTTGTTTTCTAACCGGGGTATCGGAACAGATTGAGTTTGCTTTTTTGTTCGCAGCACCTTATCTGTTCATCGTGCATGCAGTGATGTCTGGCGTTGCCATGTGGATTAGTTACTGGCTCGATATCCGGCATGGATTTTCTTACTCCGCAGGTATTATTGATTACATACTCAATTTCCATCTATCGGAGAATGCTTGGAAACTCATTCCGATTGGCATACTATATGGGCTGGTTTACTACTTCCTGTTCCGATGGGCGATTCGTACGTTCAAGATTCCAACACCAGGACGTGAAGAGGGCTCCATGCTGGAAGATTGGGTAGGCAACATTCCTTATCAGGCACCTTTAATCCTCGAAGCATTGGGTGGCAAGAGTAACATTGTACAGGTTGAAGCATGTATT
Source organism: Paenibacillus sp. ClWae2A (assembly GCF_032452295.1). Taxonomy (NCBI): domain Bacteria; kingdom Bacillati; phylum Bacillota; class Bacilli; order Caryophanales; family Paenibacillaceae; genus Paenibacillus; species Paenibacillus sp. ClWae2A. The sequence continues at coordinate 316,852 of NZ_JAULSQ010000003.1, read as the reverse complement.
ACACGTCTTCGACTGACTGTGCATGATGACCGGCTGATCGACACGGGTGCCATGAAGAGTATGGGGTCCGCTGGACTGATCAAGCTGGGTGGCGGTAACGTACAGGTGGTATTCGGGACCTACTCGGAATTGATTCGGGAAGAAATCGCGAAGCTGCTGGAAAGAGATCTGCAACAGGTGCTGTTCTGTGCCCCCGTTCAGGGCAAAATGCTCCCGATTGAAGAGGTGCCAGATCAGATCTTTGCAGCGAAGCTTGTCGGTGATGGTGTAGCCTTTGTTCCGGAAAAGGGAGAGCTGGTCTCACCCGTGTACGGAACGATTATGCACTTGTACCCGACCATGCATGCCTTGGGTATTTCTACCCGTGAGGGGCTTGAGGTGTTACTGCATATCGGCATCGATACCTCTCAGTTGAAAGGCCATTTTGAAGCTTTTGTTCAGGAGGGCGATACGGTGGAGCCAGGGCAGTTGTTGATCAAGTTTGATCTGGCAGTACTCCGCGAGCAAGCGGCGTCACTAACAACACCAATGGTAATTACGAATCCGGATCGTGTAAAATCATGGAGTTTTGCTCCATTTAAGCAAGTTAAGAAAGGTCAGGCATCCGTTATGTCCGTGGTGCTCTATGACAGGAACGTTGGAGGGGTAGAATGAAGATACAAGGCATCAACGGTGCTGCAGGCATAGCCATCGGCAAAGCATTTGTCCTGCCCAGTTGGGAATGGGATCTGCCGGATCAGAAGATGGATTCGGTGGATCTCGCCCAAGAGTTCGAACGGCTGTATGAGGGCATACGGACATCAAAGGATGAGATCGAATATATCAAAAATGAGTTCAAGGAAGTCGTTGGTCCAGAGGAGTCCAGTATCTTTGATGCACATCTGGCAATCCTCGAAGATCCGGTATTCATGAACGAAATTCGCGGCATTATCGAGCGTCAATATAAGGCAGCAGAAGTGGCGGTCAAAGAAGCCATAGACCATTTTGTCACGATGTTTGACTTGCTGGAAGACGAGTATATGAAAGAGCGGGCCATTGACATCAAGGATGTGGGTAACCGTCTGCTCAAGCATTTGCTCGGTGCACCGGAGATTACACTTCCTTCGGATACCCAGCCGTATGTACTCGTTGCCAAAGAACTGTCGCCATCTCAACTGGCGCATCTGAATCCCACCCATGTGCTAGGCATTGTAACCTTGATTGGCGGGAAAACATCACATTCTGCGATTATGGCTCGTGCCCTTGGTATTCCTCTCGTTTCCGGTCTGGAAGCGAGTCTTGGCATGCCGGTAGAGACAGGGGATATGCTTGTTGTGGATGGTGACAATGGCTTGGTATTTACCGATCCGGATCGCAAGACGATTGAACGGTATACCATGCTTCGCAGCAAGCAACTGAAGAAAAAGGAACAACTTCAAGTCCTTGCTACAGTGGATGCCGTAACCAAAGATGGGGCCGTTTTGCACTTGGCTTCCAATATCAGTTCGGTGAAGGAATTGGACCTTGCTTTGAAACAAGGAGCCAAAGGGGTAGGCTTGTTCCGAACAGAGTTTTTGTATATGGACAGGGCTACGTTCCCTGGTGAGCAAGAACAGTATGAGGTGTACCGTCTTGTGGCAGAGAAAACAGCAGGACAATCCGTTGTTATTCGTACACTGGATATCGGTGGTGACAAGCAACTCGATTACTTTGAATTACCTGAGGAAGACAATCCATTTCTGGGGTACCGTGCTATTCGGATTAGTCTCGACCGCAAGGATCTGTTCAAAACACAGCTTACAGCCATTCTCCGTGCCAGCGCTGCTGGAAACGTCAAAATCATGTATCCGATGATCTCTTCGGTGGAAGAACTTCAGCAGGCCAATGAGGTTCTTCGTGAGGCGATGTCCGATCTGGACGAGCGAGGATTATCATACGACCCTCACATTCAGGTGGGAATTATGATTGAAGTTCCTGCAGCGGTGATGATTGCTGACCTTCTGGCTGAGGAAGCGGATTTCTTCAGTATTGGTACGAATGATCTGGTTCAATATGTACTGGCAGTAGATCGAATGAATGAGCAGATCGCTCATATGTATCACCCCTATCATCCGGCTGTTCTGCGGATGCTTCGTGCGACAGCAGATGCGGCTCATACGGCTGGAATTGATGTCAGTGTGTGCGGAGAGATGGCAGGGGACGAACGTGCCATTCCGCTTTGGTTGGAGCTTGGCATTCGCCACTTGAGTATGTCTCCACAATCCCTGTTACGTGTGAAGCACAGAGTGTTGAACACAACAGCATCGGCTGCCAAAGAAGAAGCGCGAAAGTGCTTCGCCCTACGAACCAGCGGAGATATTGAGGAGCGACTGCAAGTCTTTAATGACTCCACGGGAAGTCCGGATGAACAAAGTGGTTCGAACGCATCGTAATTGGGGAAAATGGATATAAATACCTTTAAGTTAATATATTTACATTTGTGATAATTATTTATTGGAAAACTTGTTATATAAAATAACCCCACTGTGCATGAGAGCACAATGGGGTTATTTTTATTTGTCAGCGAGTGCATCACAGAATGCCTTGCCATAAGGTGGAAGGTCAGGCGGACGACGTGCTGAGATGATATGTCCATCAACAACAACCGCTTCATCTTTCCAGATCGCACCTGCATTTTCCATGTCATCCCGAATGCCTGGTGTAGAGGTTACTGTAACCCCGTCCAGAATTTTGGCAGAAATCAGCACCCAGCCCGCATGACAGATCTGTCCAATCGGTTTCCGGTCTGCATTCATTTCTTTTACAAGCTCCAGTACTTTGGGATAACGACGCAGCTTGTCTGGCGCCCAGCCGCCTGGCACGAGTATGCCATCGTAATCTGAACTGTCGAGTTCATCGAAACTGTATTCGGCTTCAGCAGGCACACCATATTTGCCAATATAGGTTTTTCCTTTTTTCTCTCCAGCAAGATGAACTTCTGCACCTTCTTCACGAACCCGATGTACAGGGTACCACAATTCTAAATCCTCGAATTCTTCATCGACCAGAGCGATGACTTTTTTACCGGTTAATCTCATGTCCATCTCTCCTTTTTGCGGTGATTAGGTCTATTGCGTCTTTAATTGTAACAGATTCTCCAAGGGACTTCATGGAAGTGCATATTCAGTTTGGAGGAAGCGATTACAAGTCAGTGACTGCCTGCATTCGACAACCTTCATCTGGAGGGAGTGGTAATTTGTGCAACCTTTCGTTTATAGCAGGATTTGAGCCGAAATAGGTCGAATGGTACTTATATAGAGTATAGAACGAATGAGGTGATGGTGGTGCGCAAGTCGTGCAGATGTGGACATGTAATGGAGTTGGAATTAAGAACAGTGGTATACGCCAAAAAAGTGGAGATTCGAAACGTACCCGTATTTGCGTGTACAGACTGTGTGTCATACGAAGTGCTTCCGCCGGTCAAGCCGGACTTAACAGAATGCATTAGCACATTGGGTGAACAACCCGTGAAGCAAGACGTATCTTTTGGTGAACGTAATGAACTGGCAGACCTGTTTCATGAGCTACTGCTGGCCTGGCCGGATGCGACCGATCGGGAGATGGAATATCGAATGCAGCAAGCAGTGGAGGAGCGTATCAATCTGCTGCTGGACATTATGGGTTACGCAACGAAGTCTGGTGATGCAGCGTGGATTGAGACCACGGAGCGCAGATTAAGTCAATTATCCGGATTTGTGTGGCAGGAGTACTTCTCAAATGCTGTCTAATTTTGACGTGTAAAATGCTTGTTTTCATGAAAATTGGCTTTTTCGCGCACTTTTTGTTAAGATATCGAAGAGTGAAAACGCTCAACATAGCGGTATTCCTGGTAAAGGGGGATGTATATCTAATGGCTGACATGACTAAAATGACAAGTATTGAACAGCTAAACTCCGCAGTGGAGGCTACCAAGGATCAACCCTTGCTTCTGTTTAAGCACAGCACGCGCTGTCCGATCAGCTCGAACGCTTATCAGGAGATGAACGATTATTTGCTTAACAATGCCAATGAACAAGTGAAATATGGCATCATCTATGTTGTGGAAGATCGCCCGGTATCCAATGAAGCAGCAGATAAGCTGGGTGTTAAGCACGAATCTCCACAGGCGATCCTGATCAAAAAGGGAATTCCTGTATGGCATACTTCCCATTCAGATATTACTAGAACCACACTTGCGAATGTTTTGAGTGAGTCTTAAAGCCTATTTTAATTGATTAATGCAAAAATTTGTCGTAATATAAATCTTAATGAAAATGGTATGAAAATTTACTGGTAATGGAGAGAAGTACTGTGACGGTAACCATTTATGATGTGGCACGTGAAGCTGGAGTGTCTATGGCAACGGTATCACGGGTAGTTAATAATAACCCTAATGTCAAACCGCAAACGCGGAAAAAAGTATATGAAGCCATCGAACGGTTGGGATATCGTCCGAATGCGGTAGCCAGAGGTCTGGCAAGCAAGAAGACAACCACGGTCGGGGTCGTTATTCCAGATATTTCGAACTCAACCTTCGCGGAGATTGCCCGCGGAATTGAAGATATTGCGAATATGTATCACTACAATATTATTTTGTGTAATGCAGACAAGAAGAAAGAAAAAGAAATTCGTGTAATTAACACGTTGCTCGAAAAGCAAGTAGACGGACTGCTCTTCATGGGCGGAACAGTAACGGACGAACACATTCAGGCGTTCCAGTCTGCGGCTGTGCCGATCGTACTTTGTGCAACGAGTGATGAGAAGGGCACATTCCCTTCGGTGGATATTGACCATGAGGCTGCTGCGTTTGACGCGGTAAACACCCTTATTCGTCATGGACACAAGGAAATTGCGATGATCAGTGGTACACTGCAAGATCCGGCAAATGGATATGCCCGTTTCCAAGGTTACAAGAAAGCACTGGAAGCAGCAGGCATGGAATACCAGGAGGATCTGGTACGTATCGGTAACTATCGTTATGAATCCGGTGTGGAAGCGATGAAATATTTCCTCGGACTGAAGAAGAAGCCGTCGGCGATCTTTGCTGCAACAGATGAAATGGCGATTGGTGCCATTCACAGCATTCAGGATGAAGGCCTGAAAGTACCGGATGACTTCTCCATTATTAGTGTGGATAATATCCGTATGGCTTCCATGGTGCGTCCTCAGTTGACGACAGTGGCTCAGCCAATGTACGATCTTGGCGCAGTAGCGATGCGTTTGCTGACCAAGTTGATGAAGAAAGAAAATGTGGAGAACCCACGGGTTATTTTGCCGCATGAAACGATTCTTCGTCTGTCTGTAAGTCACGCAGATGTAGTTTAATCGGGATTATATACAGTAAGGGAGAAGCCATTCTCTCTACATAGTGGATATGCGAAAGCTCCGGAGACGGAGCTTTTGTGCTGAATGAGGTTAAAAGTGAAAACAGGAGGTATCCGAAGATGCATGAAACGATTGGGATTATCGGAGCGATGGATGAGGAAGTCGAGCTTTTGCTGGCAGGTATGAAGCAGCTTGAGACGGTCAAACAAACCGGCATTACATACGTTGCAGGCGAGTGGCTGGGCAAGCACATTGTCGTGTGCAAATCCGGCGTAGGTAAAGTAAATGCAGCGGTTACGACGCAGATTTTGATTGATCGTTTTCAGGTTGATCGCATTATCTTCACAGGTGTTGCGGGTGCAGTTAACCCGGAGCTGAACATCGGAGATATGGTTATATCGTCGGTATGTGTTCAGCACGACATGGATGTAACGCCACTGGGGTTCGCACGCGGGGTTATTCCTTACCAGGAGACATCTGCATTCCCTGCCGAGGCTTCGCTTATTACACTGGCTGAAGAAGCATGTAAAGCTCAGGGAGCCAATTACCTGATCGGTAAAGTGTTATCTGGAGACCAATTTATTGCGAATAAAGATACGGTTAACATGTTATATACGGAAATGGACGGTGCATGTGCCGAGATGGAAGGGGCAGCAGTCGCTCAGGTCTGTTACATGAATCGAGTACCATTTGTTGTCCTGCGTGGGATGTCAGATAAAGCGGATGGTTCGGCACATGTTAACTTTGCTGAATTTACCGTGGAATCTTCGCAGCGTTCACACCGAATAGTGGAGCACATGTTAGAAAATATGTAATGGAAGTAACTTGAAAAACCGCCCTTCGATTAGCTGTTCCATGAAGTATGGAGCAACGCTGCGAGAGGCGGTTTTTGTTATGTATATCGTTTTTGGAACAGATCATCGAATTAGTACATGAACCGATGGCGGAAGCGCACACGATCAAACTGTTCTTCCGATGTGATGGGCACTTGACTTCCGATACGTACCATCAAACAGTTCGCAGGATGTGAACAGATTTCAGGGTCATCTGTTGCATACCAGGTCATGTCGATCGTTTCCATCAGCCTCTCCATCATTTTGCGATAATCCCATACGTTTAGTCCGCTGCCCTTCAGATCCCAATGCCAATAATATTCTGTGGTGAAAATAATGTAGTTCTCCATGTATTTATCTTCCAGAGCGGTAAGCAACATTTCACGTCCAATGCCAAGCGAGCGATAGTCATCCGCAACCTCGATTGCCCCAAGCTCAATCAGATCAGTCATATTACCCTCGGACCAGCGTTCACAATCATCCGCATAGTGAAAGGTTACATAACCAATAATCGTCTCATTTTCATGTGCAATGATAATTCGACCTTCAGGCAATGCTGCGATCTCTGCGAGAGCTTCCTGCTGCTCCGTTGGGCGCCGAAAGGCATCCAGATCCGGATGAAAGGCAAGACGGGTTATCTCCTCGGCCTGCACGGGGCCTTCAACAGTAATCCGGTGTCCGGACTTGAAGATGGAACGCATATGATGTTCTTTGATATGTTCCATGGTTCATGCTCCTCTCTCTCCTACTTATAGAGGTTGTTCCAAAAAGAACGCTTTTGATTACGAAGGATGCCTAGTGGCATCATCAGCATCGAATATGGCATTCACCCGAAATAAGCGGGAGGCTTACGAAGTATGTTTCCAAAGGAAACATTTTAGTTGCTCCCGTAGTTTTCCCTACGCTCCGCTACTCCATTTCTAGCTTCATCCCATCTTCTTGGTACTGAAAACCGATCTTCTTGAACACATATTTATAGCAAAAATCCAAAAAATTGAAAAGCCATAGACGACAATTGAAAAGATTTGCTATAATTGCGTAGACAAAAAATGTTCACAATTCAATACAGTATGGTTAACATCTGTTTGGCCGAGCAAGTACATGATGAGAAGTTCTCTCTACTAATGTAAGCGCTAACTGGAAGTTCAGTCAACACAAAGGCAATGAGAATTGACCCCTAACGGGAATCGAAATGTCGAGTTGAAGGAGGCTGGCAAGCATGAGTCAAGCACATGGTGAGATGCTGCAAACGGTTGTGTCTGAATCTAATCTGGGCGATTACACGGAGGCGAGAAGCCGGTTCGATTGGGAATCGGTGGAAAGGCACTTTACGTGGCACGCCAGCGGAAAAGTAAACATGGCGCATGAAGCGATTGATCGTCATGTACTGGAAGGAAGGGGCGGAAAAACCGCTTTATTGTATAGCGATGCTTCACGTGAAGAGTCCTATACTTTCGCTGATCTGAGTGAACAGTCGAGTCGGTTCGGGAACGTTCTCCGCAAATATGGCATAGCCAAAGGGGAACGGGTGTTTATTTTTATGCCTCGAAGTCCTGAGCTGTATTTTAGTCTTCTGGGTATATTGAAAGCTGGAGCCATCGCGGGCCCTTTGTTCGAAGCTTTTATGGAAACGGCTGTGAAGGATCGGCTGGAGGATAGCGGAGCAGTAGCACTCGTCACAACTCCGGAATTACTGAAACGCATCAAACGTTCCGAATTGCCCGAACTCAAACATATCTTTATTGTGGGTGGGGGCGCGCAGACTGAAGAAGGACTCATCGATTTTGATGCAGAGATGTCTGCCGCTTCGGATGAGATGGAAGTAGAGTGGTTGAATCGTGAGGATGGTTTGCTTATTCATTATACCTCAGGCTCTACGGGTAAACCCAAAGGGGTGTACCATGTTCAAAATGCCATGATTCAGCACTATTATACAGGTAAGGTTGTTCTGGATTTACGTGAGGATGATGTGTACTGGTGCACTGCTGACCCTGGTTGGGTGACAGGGACCTCTTACGGTATCTTTGCTCCATGGCTCAACGGAGTAACCAATGTGATACGGGGCGGTCGTTTCAGTCCTCAAGATTGGTACAGCACCATCCAGAAGAACAAAGTCACGATCTGGTACAGTGCACCAACGGCCTTCCGTATGCTGATGGGAGCGGGAGAAGAGACCATCGCCCAGTTTGATCTGAGCAGTCTGCGTCATGTAATGTCTGTCGGTGAACCGCTCAATCCAGAGGTTGTTCGTTGGGGATGGAAAGCCTATGGTCAGCGAATTCATGATACATGGTGGATGACGGAAACAGGTGCACAGCTGATCTGTAACTATCCCGGAATGCCAATCAAGCCTGGCTCCATGGGGCGTCCGTTGCCTGGCATAGAAGCAGCCATTATTGATGATCGCGGGCAGGAATTGCCGCCGTACAGTATGGGTAATCTGGCCATACGGGCACCTTGGCCATCCATGATGGCAAAGATCTGGAATAACCCTGCGAAATACGAGGAGTATTTCAGGCTTACGGGTTGGTACGTATCCGGGGACTCCGCTTATATGGATGAAGAAGGATATTTCTGGTTCCAGGGACGGATTGATGATGTGATTAATTCGTCAGGCGAGCGTATCGGACCCTTTGAGGTGGAGAGCAAGCTTGTGGAGCATCCTGCGGTAGCAGAGGCGGGTGTAATTGGTAAGCCGGATGTAACACGTGGGGAGATCATCAAGGCCTTTGTAGCGCTTCGTGAAGGATATGAGGCGACACCGGAGCTGAAAGAAGAGATCTATCGTTTTGTCAAAGAGGGCCTGTCTGCTCACGCTGCTCCGCGTGAGATTGAGTTTAAGGATAAACTGCCCAAGACACGTTCCGGCAAGATCATGCGCCGTGTACTGAAAGCCTGGGAGCTTGATCTGCCAACAGGAGATCTCTCCACCATTGAAGACTAACGTGACAGTGCTAGGATCATCAATGTGGCGCTATCGATACCGATACATTGAGTAGTGGGGAAGAAGTTAATATTCTACGATTCCAAATACAGTGACTCTACCCATTAAAATCGGTTGTAAAAGCCTGCTGCACATGTAATTAAAAAGCCGCACTCTCAGATACGGTCTGAGAATGCGGCTTGTTTTGGATCGCTATGCCTGAATCAGGGTTGAAAATGAACGGCTGCAGAAGGTTCGGATTCACCCGCACTGTTACTGGCAGATACCTTGAACCATCCACTGGTAGATGCGGGTACTCCATAATCCATCGTATTACTCGCTGTTGTTCCAATTTTGGTATAAGGAGCCGAGCCCGTTTCACTGTAATATACAGCATAACTATCTGCGTTTGGAGTAGACGCCCATTGAATGCGCAGTCCTTGAGAGAGGGCAGATACGCTGACTTGACCAGGTGTGCCTGGGGCTGTCGTTGTTGTATTATCGGTCTGCGTTTCTCCCGGCGTAATGACTGTGCCTGGAACTTCAATCGGCTCATTAATCTCTTCTTCCACAGGAGGAGCTACACTTCCAGCACTATTTACTGTAGCGCTAGGAGCAGACTCTCTGCCTGCAACATCCACTGCGGTTACATAGAAGGCAAAGTTGCCGCCTTGTGCTGCATATGCAGAGAATGATCTGGATTCACCAGTCAGGACAACTTGACCCTGGTTCTGGAATCCTCCACCGTTTACAGAACGATACAGACGATAACCCACGACATCATTTTCAGGTGTGGCATTAAATGTAATGACAGCTCTGTCACCCGAGGTTGAGATTCGTACGTTACCTGGTGCATCAGGAGTTTTGCCGTTATCTGTTCTTGGATCAATCTGTGTCGGCATGTCTGCATCAGCATCTTCAGGAAGATAATAAGCAAGTGACTCATGTCGACTCATACGTGAGAATGCATTTTGCAATTCTTTGATGAGATCCGAGATTGGTTTTTTACGCTTGATTACTGTTTTTTCCTTCAACATGTCCGAAGGTGTTCCGTCACGCGGAATATAGTTGACACCATTGTAAGTGATGTACTTGGCTCTGGCGACACCGTCATCGCTATCCTTCGGAACAAACTTGCTGTTGAAAATATCCGTAACAAATTTGTCAGTCATGGATGTTGGCAACTTGCCGCTGTAAGCCGATACTGTGCGCGTTTCGATGCCAGATGGTTTTTTGAACGAATCCGTGATGAATAGATCTTTTTGCGTATCGATCACTTCATTCAGGATTTTCGACCACAGTTGTTGCGCACGTTTTCTCTGTGATTTACTTTCCAGCGTATTCACTGGCTGTTTGTATCCAACCCACACGCCAAGTGTAACATCTGGTGTATAACCTTCAAACCAGACATCTGCGTAGTTTTGAGTGGAACCCGTTTTACCTACAATCGGCACACTCTTGGAATATTTGTAATTTTCACGTACTTTATCTGCCGTTCCTTCTGTAATAACGGTCCGCAGCATATCGGTCATCAGGTATGCTGTCTGCTCCGAGAAGGCTTGGACAGGTTCAGTATCGTGTTTATAAACGATGTTGCCTTTGGAATCTACAATTTTGCTAATCATGTAGGAATCGTTATACACACCATTATTGGCGATGGCACCATAGGCACTGGTCAGTTCTTCAACGGTTACACCGTATTGGAGTCCTCCGAGAACACCGGTCTGAGCCTGATAGTCTTCCTTCTGAATGGTGGTGATTCCCAGTTTCTTGGCGAAGGCCCATGCTTTGTCGATCCCGACTTCTTCATTGAACAACTTCAAAGCCGGTATATTAAGTGAGTAATTCAGTGCTCTGCGGGCCGTAACAAGTCCTTGGTAACGGTTGTTAGCGTTCTTTGCAATGTGGTACCCGCTCGGGCCGTCTTTCAAAATGATCGGTGAGTCATCAATAATTGAAGCTGGCTGAACAAGACCTTCATCTAGCGCAGGGAGATAAGCGGCAATAGGTTTCATCGTTGAACCTGGCTGACGTATCATCTGCGTTGCGTAGTTCATCTGTTCATCCTGGAAATCCCGTCCCTCAATCATGCCCAGAATAGCACCCGTTTTGTGATTAATCAGCATGGCAGCAGTTTGTTCTTTCCCTTTGACAGGATCATCTGCTGAGAAATTGCTGTCATCTTCCGCAATGGTACGCATCGTTTTGTATATACTTTTGTTGATGGTCGTGTATATACGATATCCACCTGTACGCAGTTGCGTCTGAGCTTCCTCTAATAACGCACTGTTTTCCTTCTGAGGTGTGTCTGCATCCGTAGCTTTGTCTGTAGATTCAGCTGTGTCGGAATTCAACTGTTTCATCAAAATCTGTGCAGCTTGTCGTTCCGTTTCCATCATAAGATATGGATAAGTGTTGTAAGCCTTGACGGTCTTCGGAGCGAGCGAGCTTTTGATATCAAAAGCTAGAGCTTCGTCATACTCGGACTGATTGATTTTGCCCAGTTCAAGCATACGGCGCAGTACCAGATGCTGACGGTTGATTGCGCGGTCAAAATTCTCCTCTACAAAATCACCTTTACCGTTAAAAGCGGAGTAAGAGGAGGGGAGTTGTGGCAATCCAGCAAGATAAGCAGCTTGAGCAATGTTGATTTTTTCAAGATCGTTAATATTGAACAATCCTTTGGCGGCCGCTTTGATTCCGTAAACGTTGTATCCACTGGAACCATTACCAAAAGGAACTTTGTTCAGATAGGCTGTCATGATCTCGTCTTTGGTCAGGAAACGTTCGAGTCGGAGTGAGAGCAAGATTTCTTTCACTTTCCGATCTTCCGTGCGATCCAGATTCAAAAACACACGACGCGCCAATTGCTGAGTCAGTGTACTACCGCCGGTTTGTACTGATTCTTTCAGCACTTTCTGTTTCACGGCACGTAGTGTTCCGCTCATGTCTACACCTTTATGTTCGTAAAAATGATTGTCTTCAATCGAAATGACAGCATCAATAACCTTTTGTGGGATCTGGTCCGTAGTGACCGGACGCCTGTCTTCTTCCGTACGTAATTGACCGATCGGACTGCCGTCGGCAAAGTAAGCAAAGCCTGTGATGGAGTTTTCGCTGACTTTTTGTTCAATCAGGGCCCTTGAACGGACAGGCTCGTCTTTCACAATGGAACTGACGTATCCCATCAAAGCGCCGCCTACAAATAGTGCCCCCATAAATCCAAGGACGACCATCCATTTGACGAAACTTCCCAGTCTGCGGGCAAAGCTACGTTTGCGTACAGGCTGTTCATCGGGCTTTTTCTTATTAACATCAACCATTCAGTGTCTTCCTCCTTTTAACAGCACTTATTATAGCATAAAAAGGCGGGTTTGCATGCCTGAGAAATACAAGTAATGGTCGAAATTTGCCATTCTGCCATGCATTATGCTATATATCATGCGATATTGAGGCACATTTCATGAGTTGTAAGCCAAAATAAGCAGGCCACCTCCATGCTGAGGTGCATAGGGTGGCCTGAATGATTTGTCGTATTGGAGGTCTTCTACATTAGGTTTTGAATCGTTGAATCAGCTCTAATAGTTCCTGGGTAAGATTAGCCAGTGAGGCAGATGCCGCCGTAATCTCTTCCATGGATGCGAGTTGTTCTTCAGAGGCAGAGGCAACACGAGATGCGTGATCTGCTGTCTCATGACCAATGGTTTTGAGTTGCACTAAAGTTGCATCAACCTGCTGTGATCCAGCAGACATCTGCTGCGCAATGGCTGAGACATGCTCAATCTGCTCATTAACATCTGAAATCTGTGATGAAATGGAGAGGAATAGTTCACCACTCTCATTAATCACTTCCGCTATATGGCTCACCTCGGCATTCCCCTGTTCCATATTTTCAACGAGAGAAAGGACCTCTTGCTGAACGTTATGAATCAACGCTGCAATCTGCGCTGCTGATATTCTGGATTGTTCAGCCAGATTACGAATTTCGGAAGCAACAACACCAAACCCGCGCCCATGTTCACCTGCTCGTGATGCTTCAATGGAAGCATTAAGGGCAAGAAGATTGGTTTGACGACTAACTTCCGTGATCATGCCTGTAATATGTCCAATCTCTTCCGAACGTTGGCGAAAATTCTCCAGTGCGGTCATGGATGTCTGCACAGAAGAGGTGGCGCTATCGACCATACGCATGGCGGACTGAATCTTATCGGTCCCCACAGTTGTTCGCTCAGCCACAGCTCGCGATGAATCCGATACATCGGAGGCGGTCTTTGCAATTCTTCCGATCCCTACAGATATTTCATTCATGGAACGGGAGGACTCTTGCAGCTCCTGCACCTGTTTACCTGCTTTATTTGCAAGTTCCACTCCTGTTAATGCAATCAGTTCGGCAGCTTTACCTGTTTCTTCAGCACCTGCGGTCAACTGTTGAGAGGTAGAGCCCACAGATAGAGCATGTTCGGATATAACCGATATGGTATGACGCAGTGTATCCATCATCTGATTCATATGACCCGCCATGACGCCAAATTCATCTTTGGATCGTACCGGTAACTTTTGTGTCAAATCTCCGTCAGCCAGCTGTCCAGCGACGATATTAACTTGATTCAGCTGTCTTACAATGGAGATGATGGTGTAGGTAACCACACCTGCAAGCAGAAGTACAGCCAGTGCGGCAATAAGTATGGACCAGTTCAAGCTGTCATAGAAGGGTTGAAGGATATGGCTCTTTGGTAGCGCCGATACAAGGTACCAGTTTGAATCTGTTCCTTGTAACCTGGCAGGCTCAGCAATAAACAGTTCTTCCCCTACTTCAGGGTCAGTGGCGTAAAACTGAGACTCGCCAGATTGTATACGCTGAATGATCGTCTTCATTTCAGATGGAATTACAGCTCCTTCATGAGCCAGTTCCGGTTTGGAGCCATGTGCAGCAATCTGTCCTTCTCTAGTAATAAGCATGGCATAACCCTGATCCGGATTAAGTGATGTTATATTTTGCTGAAAACGATCAATGGTAAAGTCGGCACCAACAATGCCGAGAAAATTTTTGTTTTCATCTAATAGAGGGAGGACAATCGAAACGAGCAGTGTTTCTTTTCCACCAACCGTATAGGTAACAGGCTCGGACCAATAGATGGATTTGGTTTTCTTTGGCTGCTGATAGTAAGTACTGGTTTCACCGCTTCCCTCATAAGTAGGCATAGGCTCAAAATGCAGGGAGTTGCCATCGCGTATAACGTATGGAACGAATCGACCCGTAGCATCATCATAGTCATTTTTATTCACGTGATCTGCATCGTTTCCATCAAAGGCATTAGGTTCCCAACCCGTATAAAAGCCAAAAACTTTCTCGTCCTTTTTCAGATACTGTTCAAGGAGTCTAACGACTTCTTCACGGTTGAGTGATCCGTTCTGAGCGGCATCCAATAACGTGGTACTCATGGTGTCCAATGTGTTTTTGACCTGATTAATGTCAGTCATGAACTCGTTCGTAGCTCGATTTGCAGCCTGTCCAGCAACGCTTTCACCGTACTGCAGGCTTTTGTCGTAAATGGACTTGGTGTTAAATGCAATCAGGGCTCCAATACAGCAGAGTAATACTACTCCGAGTAAAAGTCCAAGCTTAACAGCAAGCTTGCGATTGCGAAAAAAATGCATGTTTTAATCCCCCTCGATGTTATTCTTGTGATGTATACATGGATGTGTGCTTCTCCTGAAGGGAGTCTATATTTTATATCGTTATTTACGTTCTTATAATGAAGATAATTAAAAAAAGCATAGAAAAACAGCCGCCGAGAAAATCTCGACAGCTGTTTGGATTGAAACTTTAATGTGATTGCAACGATTAACGGTTGTAGAACTCGACGATTTGTTTTTCATCAATGTCTTGGGACAATTCAGCACGCTCAGGCAAGCGGATGAATTTACCTTCTACAGCTGCTTCGTTGTATTCAACGTATGCTGGAAGATGCGAACGGCCTTCCAAAGCTTCTTTAACGGAAGAAAGAGCGCGGCTCTTCTCACGCAAGCCGATTACATCACCAGTGCTTACTTGGTAAGAAGCGATATCGACTTTTTTGCCGTTTACAGTTACGTGACCGTGTGCTACCAACTGACGTGCTCCAGCGCGGGAGTTAGCAAACCCAAGGCGGTAAACGAGGTTGTCAAGGCGGCACTCAAGCAAGAACATGAAGTTCTCACCGGCAATACCTTGCATTTTTTGAGCTTTAGAGAACAGTGTGCGGAATTGCTTCTCGCCCAAACCGTACATGTGGCGCAATTTTTGTTTTTCTTGCAATTGCATACCGTAGTTGCTCATTTTTCTGCGTTGGTTAGCTCCGTGCTGACCTGGAGGGAAAGGACGTTTCAATTCTTTGCCTGTTCCGCTAAGGGAAATGCCGAGGCGACGGCTCAATTTAAATTTAGGACCAGTGTAACGTGCCATGTTTAAAGTAGCTCCTTTTTAGTTAAAGTTCATATTAGGGCTCTGTTTGCGCTCCAATTTGTTGATGCGGGCTTGGCCTCGCATAGAACGATCAGGAAAGTTCAGCCGCTGTCCTGAAAGCAACAAAAAGAATGAGGGTGACACAACCGGTAATGCCCAAATTTAAAGACCCATTAGTAGTCTTCATCAACAATTTATATTACAGTTTAAGAGAAACAAAGTCAAGCGTAGAATAAAAGCAAAAAAACGTCTAAATTTGTCGATAGGTCATTGGGCCTAAAATAATGGGACAATTTTCTGAAATATGGATGCAAAAAAGCTTTAAACAGAGTAAAATAGATTGTATCTTAACTTTAAATCATCTTTATGTAGCAAGGTTATCGCAACGAATTTGCAGGTTTGCGATAACGTCTGCAGATTAATGCATCCTGGTGGATGCAAAAACGGTGCAAAGGAGCGCCTGACATGTTAGAACATCTAAGAAGTTTACCTGCCAGCTTGAATTCACGAAGTTCGGGCGATTCCGCATCTTTTGCCGCTCCTCGTTCTCATGAAGAGCATGTGTTGTGGATGCAAAAAATGGATATCACACCTTTTGATTTTTCATATTTGGGCAGCTTGCTAGAGCAGGCATACAGTGACTGGAACTCCAGAATGGGTTCAAGCCTTGCCAGAACATCAACCTTTTACAGCGTGTGGAACACGGAAGGCGATTGCATAGGATACGATAGCGATCATGAAGCTGATCCGGGCGTAAATGCACGCAGGCTGGTATTGGAATGTTTGGATAAGAGACAGGTCCTGTCCCTTAAAGGGACAAGCGAACACGGAGAATATCTTATAATAACACATCCCTTATTCTCCAGAACAAACAAGGATATGTTTGCCGTATTCACTGCTGTGATCTATGAATCCAATGGATATGAAACGTCTGAAGCTGTGGTTCAATCTGAGGCATTGCATTATCACACCTGCTTTTACCGAAGATTTGAATACATATTTATGACGGACCTGTTACATGCTCATGAACAAACAGCCCGTGAGGAACACCGGAGGTCCATCCTCTTTCAGATTGTTCAGCGAATGCATGACAAAATGGATGTCGAGGCCATATTGGATGAGGTATTTGACAGTATGGACTACTTGTACCCGGCCACTTATATAAAATTGTATATGTCTCAGGATCAGAGCAACTCTGATCCACGGATTAAACCGTTGCTTGTCCACGAGCGAGGAGAAGATATTTGTGTGCGTTCATTTATGGAAGGTAAGCTGATCGTTGCTCGCTCACATGATTCAGAGAACCGCATTGTAGATGTAGGGATTCCGTTGAAAGGTAAACAAGGCATATACGGTGTGTTCCATATCGAAATGAATGAAGAGATCATGGAAGAATCGGACTTGCAATTGATTACGATGATGGTAGACACTGCAGGAACGGCCTTTGAGAACGCCAAGTTGCATGAACAATCCAATATGTTAATTCAGGAACTTCGTTTAATTAATGATCTTACACAGCGGTTGAACAAAAGCCTGCATCTTTCGGAGATTTACCAACTGTCCGAGCAAGAGTTAAAGGAAATATTCCAGGCTGAAACGTGTTGCATTCTTCAACTCAATGACAGTACCAATGACTTCGAAGTCATGTCATCTAACGTGAAAGATGTTTTTCACCAATCCTTTTCTGTAGACTACGGTATCGCAGGCTTGGTGTATCGAACAGAGGAACCGCTTATTATAGCCAATTATGCGCAATTTGATAAAGTATCCTCCTTTTTCATGGAAGATACGGGATCCATGTCACTGATTGCATCACCGATCAGAGTCAATGGTGAAGTGAAGGGTGCCATTTTGCTGGGACACAGTAGAGAGCACTACTTTTCATACGATAACTATCGGCTCTTGCAGATGTTATCCATTCATATCGGGCTTGCCCTGTCAAATGCCACGCTGCATGCCGAGGTTCGGCGCTTGGCTAATCTGGATATGTTGACAGGTCTGTACGTGAGGCATTATCTGGATAGTGTGATTCACGAGAGACAGGCTCATGAATTCTGTGGCTCCCTCATTGTGGTGGATATTGATCAGTTCAAACAGGTGAATGATACATTTGGACACCAGACGGGGGATCAAGTATTGAAGCAAGTGAGTGAGATCGTCACCAGTTCTGTTCGCTCGGAGGATGTCTGCGCCAGATGGGGTGGAGAAGAACTGGCGATCTATATGCCACAGGTGAGTGTAAGGCAAGCGTTAGATTATGCGGAAGTGATTCGAAAGAGAGTCGCAGAAGAGACCAGACCGCTCGTCACGGTATCCAGTGGCATTGCAGAGTGGAATTGGATGGATGAAAAGGTCAGTGTAGAGTCCTTGTTTTATCGAGCAGATATGGCTTTGTACAGCGCCAAGAATGGGGGTCGGAACAGAATCGTTGTAGAGGAACAGGAGGTAACACGTTAAGAGAGAACAATTCCAATTGCGGAGTCGTTCTCTTTTTTTTTTTTTTGTGTGTGTGTATCGGAGATCAAGATGTGTATAGAAGGAAGTATAAGCGCATACGGGCGGGGCAATCTATGGAGAAAGTTCACGGAAGGGTGAAGATAGACATGTTTAACCGCCATTCGGTACGTACATTATGGTTATTTGTGAGCATCGTGATTATTGGTGTTCCGGGTTGTGGATTAATCCAGCGAGATCGAACACCTGAGGAGATTTTTTCCCTGGCTTTATCGGGGATAGCGGGAAAAGAAACGTTGAGTTTTGAAGGAGAGGCAGGACTTCGACGGGAGAACAGCGGGCTGTTTGAGAATCAGTTCAAATTCGAAGGCAAGCTGGAGAATCATGATCGCCTGACCCTTCAGACCCGATTACCAGGAGAAGTAACCGCTGTGGGCACAGGCATTCAAACAACTGCCGTAAAAAATAACGGACAGCCCAGTGGGTTTAGCGCCTCTTTCGAGCGGAAACAAGGGCAATGGATGGCGTTGTCAGCGCAGCATGAGCCGCTGCGTGGGTCGCTTTCCCGCTTTAATCCAATTGCCCAAATGGAGAAGATCGATAAGATGAACAAAACCATTCAATCCGAGTATGGGGCTGGTCGTCGAACCAGAACATTACGGATTGAACTTGCACCGGAAGACGCCAAATCATGGGCTGTAGCCCAGCTAAACGACGAGATGAACGCCATTCGGTCAGAATATATGCATAAGGCAGCTACGGTGAAAGGGGCGCGTAAGGAGAAGCTTGAGAAGGATCTGGACAAAGTTTGGAAACAAGGTGAAACAACGATGCAACAGATGATGAAACAAGCGAGCGTGCAGACGGTATATCATCTCACGGTAGATCGGAAGAGCAGTCTGCCTCTTCGTTTATCCTCTGAAAGTCAGGTGAGTTACACGGACAACAACCGTAAAAGTAACAAAGAAGCTCTTGTCACCGATGTAAACTTCAAGTCATATCAATAAACGATGTGAGGGACTGCCTGCTGACGGGATGACTGTTCGCGTGCTACAATAGTATCGTAATTTACCGTTGTTCAATTCGAGTATGGCAGATGACAGGAGGATTTTACCAAGATGAAAGACCCAAGAATTCAAAAGCTTGCAGCAAACCTGGTGGGCTATTCAGTAGATGTACAGCCTGGTGAAAATGTATTGGTTGAGATGATTGGATCGGAACGTGATCTGATTAACGCGATTATTGAAGAAGTAGGCAAAAAAGGTGGTAACGTCTTTGTACAGTTGACTGATAAAACCGTACAGCGTGCGATGCTGAAAAATGCGACAGAAGAAATGATGAAAACGTGGGCAGAGATTGATCTGAACCGTATGAAACAGATGGATTGTTATATCGGTATTCGTGCGGGAGAAAATGTGAATGATCTGTCCGATGTGCCGGAAGAAAAAATGAAAATGTACAATTCATTGTACTCCCACCCGGTACATAGTGAACAACGTGTCAAACATACGAAATGGGTTGTACTTCGTTACCCTAACGCAAGTATGGCGCAACTCGCCAATACAAGTACAGAAGCGTTCGAAGATTTCTACTTCGACGTATGTAACCTGGATTACGCCAAAATGGACAAAGCGCAGGACTCGCTTGCTAACCTGATGAAGCGGACGGACAAAGTTCGTATCACGGGACCAGGAACAGAGCTGAGCTTCTCCATTAAGGATATCGGGGCAGAAAAATGTTCTGGGCAAAAAAATATTCCGGATGGCGAAGTGTACAGCGCCCCTGTGCGTAATTCCGTGAACGGAACGATTAGTTATAACTCGCCAACGTTGTATAACGGAGTGACATTTGAAAATATCAAGTTCACGTTCGAGAATGGAAAAATCATTGAAGCGACAAGCAACGATACAGAGCGTTTGAATGAAATCCTGAATTCGGATGAGGGTGCTCGTCATATCGGTGAATTCGCGATTGGATTTAACCCGCATATTCTGCATCCGATGAAAGACATCCTGTTCGATGAGAAAATCGCAGGCAGCTTACACTTTACGCCAGGTCAGGCGTATGAAGAAACTGACAATGGCAACCGCTCGTCCATCCACTGGGATCTCGTATTGATCCAGCGTCCGGATTATGGCGGCGGGGAGATTTATTTTGACGATGTGCTGATTCGTAAAGACGGTATCTTTGTCATTCCTGAGCTGGAATGCCTGAATCCGGACCGTTTGAAGTAGGAACAGGATTTTGCTGTTGCTAGGAAAGCGGATTCACGGTATCATGTAGTGGTAATTAATAGATGATACCAATAGTAAAAAGACGGAGGGATTCCTATGTCGAGTAATAACGCGGCTGTAGTAGAAATTGCTCAAACAGCAGGCAAGTTTACTTCTTCAATCGTGCTTCATTCGGAGAACAAGTATATCGATGTAAAAAGTATTCTCGGATTGTTTACAACGCTGATCAGCACGCACAGCTATGAACTGCATGTTCATGGTCCAGATGCAGTTGAAGCGAAAGCAGCCATGTCAGAAGTATTTGCCAAGCATGGACTGAATGTAAGCATCGCATCTGAGTAATAACTCTCAAGAAGCACCTCTGCCTTTTTTGGCAGGGGTGTTTTTTGGCATAGAATGACCTGAATACTCATCTGGACGTGACTGGAACAGGTGGATTAAGCTTCAACAGAAGGCTTAACTTTGCGGGCTTATTTTGGTCAGGTTCTTGTATTAGCTCTTCATTTCGTCTAATATTAGAGGTAGAACGTCTTTACGCGATTTTTGGGACATAGGGGGGAAAATGCATGACTTCATCTGATCTGCAGGACCAGCTGAATTTGAAAGCGATCAGTCTTCTTCAAGAAGATGCAGATAAAATACAGAAGCTTATTGAAGTACAGATGGAGAATCTGGCTACCCGCTACTGCCCTCTCTATGAGGAAGTATTGGATACACAGATGTATGGGTTCTCCAAGGAAGTTGATTTTGCTGTTCGTGCAGGGCTCCTTCCAGAAGGTGCAGGTAAGCAGCTGGTTAGCGCGCTTGAGCGGAATTTGGCAATTCTATATGAAGCCTTGAACAAGAAGAATGAGCAATAGCCTGCAAATGCGCGGGTCAGAATAGAAGGCATGCAGGCGTTTATGCATGCTTTTTTTGTGCATCTGAACGGGATGGGGATGAAAGCCACCCGGAAGGCGTATACAAGCAAAGAGACAGCTCCAAATGTATATTGGGCTGCCTCCTGTGGCTTGTTTATTTTAATGGTGACTACGTGAGGGCCTGGTTACACCAGGAAGAAGGATACACCGAGTATGATATATACCACGAGCAGGAGTAAACCTTCGTACCAATTCGTTGAACCATCTTGGGTAATGGACTTTGCAATAAATACGGATACGCCGATGGCGACCAGTTCAATCGTTGTAAATACGATATCCATGGTTCTACCTGTGAAGTAGCTGACAAAAATCAGCACAGGGGCAACGAAGAGCGCAATCTGCAAGCTGCTACCGACAGCAATCTCAACGGCTGCTCCGATTTTATTTTTCATGGCGAGCATGATAGCTGCACTGTGTTCCGCTGCATTACCGATGATGGCGACAAGGAATGCACCGACAAACAGTTCGCTAAGTCCAAATTCCGAAGTGAATACTTCAAGCGTCCCGACCAGCCATTCACTAACGAAGGCAACCATGACCGTTGCGAGCACCAGGTAGAGAATAGATTTTTTCTTGGACCACGCCGGAGCATGCTCATGAGGTAGCTCTTCATCGCGATCCTCAGTGACGTCTGCAAGGTAGTTCTTATGCGTCACCATGGAGAACAGTAACCAGGCAATATACGCGAGGATGAGCAATCCGGCCACGATGAGACTAAGTGTATTGGTGTCTTTCTGTGTAATGGAATGTGTATTGAGAAAGACTGCCGGGATAAACAGGGCAATGATGGCAACAATCATCAGGGAACCATTCAGACCTGCAAGTGAAACATTATAATTCTGAATTTTGAACTTGAGTCCTCCGGCAAAAATACTTAACCCGAGCACTAACAGCAGATTTCCGATGATGGAGCCTGTCAGACTTGCTTTGACCATGTCGAACAGTCCCTCTTTGACGAGGAAAATGGCGATGATCAATTCGGCGGCATTGCCGAAGGTGGCATTCAAGAATCCACCCAGCCGCTGTCCGGCGTAGTGGGCCACATTTTCGGTGGCTTTGCCTAAAAAACCGGCCACAAAAATAACCGAAATGGCTGATATCACGAACTGTAGAATCGAATCCCATTTCATGTAGTGGGCGATGGCACTGAGTGCAAAGAACGCAATCAGCAAAATGGATGAAATCCGGTTTCTCACAACAAACACCTCGGTTATAAATTATTTTGTTTTGAATTGCATTGTAAATCGCTTATGAGATTATTTTCATATTTCAATATAACCAAATGGTGGTAGGTTGTAAACGCATCTTTTTGAGTTTAATTTGCTTTTTGGGGTGGAAAGGATTTAAAATACGAGTAACGAAGTGAAGGAGGATGTGGCATGGCAGAACAACTTCAACTGGAGAGCGGAAACATCCGGATTGCCGATGACGTGGTTGCAAAAATTGCCGGAATGGCTGCAATGGAAACGCCCGGAATTGCCGCAATGTCTGGAGGTTTGTCAGAGGGCTGGGCGAAGCGACTCAGCGGTAAAAACGTACAGAAAGGCGTGAGCGTTGAGGTCGGCCAGCTGGAAGCAGCCATTGACCTGCGCATCATCGTCCTGTACGAAACCCCGATTCATGAAGTTTCCCGTATGCTTCAGCAGAATGTAAGAGAAGCGGTAGAGACCATGACCGGATTACGCGTGGTTGAAGTCAATGTAAAGGTAGAAGGCGTATCTTTCAAAGGCGACGATCTGTAGAAATCGCAATCCGCAATGGAGGACAGAGCTACATTGACCTGTTCTTCATCTTGATAGACAGAATTGTAACGAGTACACACAAAAAAGCTGCGCATCCATTAGGTGCACAGCTTTTTTTGTGTTGTTTTTTATCGAATCCGACGGATGGATTCCCGTGAACGAAGAGCAGGAGAGGTACGAGTCTGTGTCTGTACAGTCACGGACTTGGTTTTCTCTTCCTTGATCACGTCCAGATTGTTGGTGCGTGAAATACTGAGCAGAATGCCCATGGCAACCATCATCACAAAGAGTGAGGTCCCCCCATAACTGATAAACGGAAGCGTAACCCCCGTCACCGGAATGGTCTGAGTTACACCACCGATGTTGATAAATGCCTGAATCGCAATCAGTCCCATAATTCCAATACCGACCAATGTTCCGAATGGATCGGGACAGCGGAGAGAAACAATAATTCCTCGCCAGATGAAGTACAGGTAAACGAGCAGGAATAATGTACTTCCGATGAATCCAAGCTCCTCACCAATTACGGAGAAAATAAAGTCGTTATACGCATTTGGCAAATAGTGCAGTTTCATCGTACCTTGTCCAATCCCGGAACCTGTCATGCCGCCATCACCAATGGCAACAAGAGAACGGTATAGGTTAAGACTTCCGCCATTAATATCGGATAAAGGATTCAGGAAAGCTTGAATTCGTCCGATCTTGTAGTTCTGCTCCGCAGTGACTGCTGTTGTAGCAGTCGTTGTGTCGGAAGGAGACATGGAAGAAAACAGGGAATTCGCTCCAAACGCCAGTGCCCCACCGAGTACAACCAAGAGAATCGAACCGAGGATATGTTTCATACTGGCTCCACCCGCATAGATCAAGAGACCACAGGTGGACACCAGAATGAAGGTGGTACCGAAGTCTGGTTGCAGCATAATCAGCCCTGCGATGAATCCAACGATGAACAAGACGGGAAAATACCCTGTCTTGAAAACTCTGAATTTCTCACCTTTTTTGGTAATAAGAGCAGAGAGATAAAGAATGATAGCAATTTTTGCGAATTCCGCAGGCTGAAGACTGAAACCAAAAATGTGAATCCAGCTTCGTGCACCGTTCAATACTGCGCCTGTGACCAACACAATCACCAGCATTACCGTAGTAAGCAGGAAAAAGGGTGCATAGAGCTTTTTGTACTTGTTGAAACGGATATTCATGGCAAAAAACATGCCAAATAGACCGATAATCGCCCACATGAGTTGTTTTTTCGTGAAGTAAAGGGCATCATTGTTAAATCTTTCGCTTGCGATTGCAATGCTGGAACTGGAGCTGAATACCATCACCAGTCCAAAGCCCACCAACAATAAAGTGAGGATTAGCAGTTGAAAATCCGGCGTGCCTCTCTTCGTTTTCGTTTGGGCCGTTTGTTGTTTCATCGTTTGGCCCAGCCTATGCTTCCAGCAGTTCTTTGAGCTGCTGTAATTTTTGGGCTGCCAGCTTCACGACTGGTTGCGGAACGGAAGAGTCATAATCCAGGCCGTGAGGGAAAGTGGCTTTGCCAAGATATACTGCTTCAACAGCAAGAACGGTATCCGGTTTTTCCAATTTGCCTTCCACTGCGCGGGTATTAATGCGTACAAAGTATTCTGAGTTGGTTTGTTCATCTTCAATTTTGTAGTCATATGTAGCACGGTAATATTCCCATTGCCACCGGACAAATCCGACTTTCTCGGCGCTCTCATCCAGGTATGCCAAGTCGCTCTTCAAGCCATCCAAGCCTGTATTCTCAAAAATCATAAGCGTCTGATCCTCCTCATAAGCTTCCGAGTATAATTTCTCGAGTATTTCTCTAGTTCATGATAGTATGTTTCCCCTTCCCGTGCAAGCTTTCCAAAGGCGTTTCGTATCGGTTTTCTTCCAATTCTGCTACAATATACAGCAATAGGTTTGAAGAGGAAGGTTCGGGGTTGATATAAGTCCCGTTCAAGATTGAAAGGGTGGAGAGACATGACTAATAATATATGGTGGGAAGATCTGCAGATCCACATGGTGGAATGGCGGCGTCACCTTCATCGCAATCCCGAGGTTTCCTTTCATGAGGAGAAGACGTCCTCTTTTGTAGCGGATATGTTGGAGAGCTTTGGCGTTGAAGTGAGGCGTCATGTTGGTGGTCACGGGGTCATTGGTACAATCCGTGGGGACAAGCCGGGTCCTGTCGTCATGCTGCGAGCTGATATGGATGCATTGCCGATTCAGGATGAGAAGAATATTGAGTATGCGTCACAACAAGCAGGAGCGATGCATGCATGCGGCCACGATGGTCATATCTCAATCTTGCTCGGTACGGCATTGTATTTCAGCCGTCACAAGCAGGAGATCCGAGGCGAGATTCGCTTTTTGTTCCAGCCAGCAGAAGAACTGCTTCCGGGCGGTGCGGTTCAGGTCATTGCGGATGGTGCGATTGAAGGCGTGGATGTCATATACGGCATTCATCTGTGGACCCCGCTGCCTGTAGGTGTTGTTGCCAGTAAGGCAGGACCGATGATGGCGGCGGCGGACGATTTTTACATTGAACTCAAAGGCAAAGGTGGACATGGCGGGATGCCACAATCCACGATAGATAGTCTTATTGCGGGTTCTGCGCTTGTGATGCAGCTTCAGACCGTTGTCAGTCGTTCGGTGGATCCATTACAACCGGCGGTGCTGACCATTGGTACAATGCAGGCGGGCTCGGCTCAGAATGTAATTGCAGAGCAATGCAAAATGAGCGGTACGGTAAGAACGTTTGATGAAGAGACCCGAAACGGGATGAAAGAGCGTGTGCTTACTATGGTAGCCCAGACAGGGGCAGCGTATGGTGCAGAGACGCAAGTGAAATATATTATGGGATATCCGCCTGTGGTGAATAATGAACAAGAGACAGCACGCTTCTTCAGAGAAGCTACAGAATTATTTGGGGCAGAACGAGTGCAAGCATCCCCGATGCTGATGCCAGCGGAAGATTTTGCGTATTATTTGCAGAAGGTCCCAGGGTGCTTTATGTTTGTTGGAGCGGGTAACCCGGATAAAAATGCGATCTATCCACATCATCATCCGATGTTTGATTTTGATGAAGACGCGATGCAGACTGCCGTAAAATTATTTATCGCCATGGCTAAGGGTTACACAACCGAATGACTTTAGATGCAGTTGGGCATCCTGTTCATACCGAGGTATGGGCAGGATGTTTTTTTGTGGATTTTATTAGAGGTTGTTCAAAAAGTCCACTTTTCTGTACTGAAAACTAGACTTTTTGAACGTGCACTTAAAGTGGTTCATTTTCGGAAGCTGCCGGAACTGGACTTTTTTTGATAGGAGGAAGGCTCTAAATGGAAGGAACAGAACATATGGTAAGAACGGATGCTTGTATCGTTCAGCGGGATTTTACAGTTTTGCTGGAAGTTGGCCACCCCGGATTCGAAAGAGCAAGAGAGCAGCTTGGGATGTATTCAGAACTGGTTAAGACACCGGCAGCGTTCCATACTTACCGAATCACTCCGTTATCGCTCTGGAATGCGGCTGCGCTGGGATGGAATGCAGATCAGGTCATCGCAAGTTTGGAGCTGGTATCCCGCTGGAACGTCCCTGCTGCACTCATACAGGATGTTCGGAGAATCATGGATCAGTATGGCAAATTAAAGCTGCATTCCGAAGCGGATCACACCAGAATGCGCCTTTACAGTGAGGATGAGCGGTTGCTGGATGAATTAAGTGGATTGAAAACGATAGCTGCCTTTCGTATGGAACGTAAGGACGCTCATGAACTTCTGCTCCCAGGAGAACAGCGAGGGTTATTAAAAAGGGAATTAACACGATTGGGTTACCCTGTACTTGATTACGTGGGGTATCGGGAGGGAACCAAGCTTTCATTTGAATGGCGAACCAATGATTCAGGGGACCGTTCAGAACGATTTGCGCTGCGTTCTTACCAGAGAGAGGCTGTGGATGCATTCGAAGGCAGTGAGGGCATGGGAGGAAGCGGTTTACTCGTACTTCCTTGCGGGGCAGGCAAAACGGTCATTGGCATGGCCGTGCTGGAGCGGCTTCAATGTGAATGCCTTATTTTGACGTCCAATACAACGTCTGTGCGACAGTGGATTCAGGAAATTCAAGACAAAACAACGATTACCAGTGAACAGATTGGTGAGTATTCAGGTCAGAAAAAACAGGTGAAACCTGTAACTGTAGCTACATATCAGATTCTTACACACCGGAAAACAAAGGATGCTGATTTTACCCATATCAAACTGCTCAGTGAGCGGCAATGGGGTCTGATCATATATGATGAAGTACATTTGCTTCCAGCGCCGGTGTTTCGTGCAACTGCGGATATTCAAGCTACGCGAAGACTGGGATTAACGGCCACATTGGTTCGAGAGGATGGCTGTGAACAGGATGTATTTTCGCTGATTGGTCCAAAGCTTTATGATATGCCATGGAAACAACTGGAGCAGCAAGGGTGGGTTGCAGATGTACAATGTCAGGAGATACGTATCCCTTTTTCTCCTGAACTAAGATCGAATTATCTGCAAGCCGAGGTTAAGCACCAATTTCGATTGGCTGCCGAGAATCCGGCGAAGGTACGTGTAGTCAAGCGTTTGCTGGAACGTCATCGGGATTTACCTGCGCTAGTGATTGGACAATATCTGGACCAACTAGAGTTGATTGCCCGGGAAATTGAAGCACCTCTGATCTCGGGGACCATGTCGCAGCAAGAGCGAATCAAGTGGTTTGCCGCTTTTCGACGTGGAGATATCAAAACGATTGTTGTATCCAAGGTTGCCAATTTTGCTGTGGATCTGCCTGATGCTGCGGTTGCGCTTGAGATATCCGGGAGTTTCGGGTCAAGGCAGGAAGAGGCACAACGTTTGGGGAGAATTCTGAGACCAAAAGCTGGTGAAAACAAAGCCTATTTCTATGCACTGGTGTCAGAGGATAGCAAGGAACAGGATTTTGCTTTAAATCGTCAGATGTTTTTGGTAGAACAGGGATATGAGTATGCCATCGTTCATGAGAATGAATAGTTCATTTATACTCGCGAAAAGAGGAGGGATTGGGATATGTCTTCATTTGAACCAATAGATGAGCCTGTGGTACTGAACCTTGATTCATGGTCAAAGCTTGCTTTGGTGGAGCAAAAAGTGCTGGGTGCAATTTTTCACAAACATGCCGGTCAGCCTTTTTCCTCCCTCCTGCCGCGAGAACAGTGGGCCATCGAAGGACTAAGTGTCGCAGAAGCCAATTCTTCATTCGCCAACCTTAGGCAGCAAGGATGGATTGAATCTGTATATAAGAGTTGGGGGGAGCGATTATTCTATATTCCTGCTTCGCTGATGGAGACATTGACGATTACTTACGCACAAAGAGTGGGCATAACCGTTGAACAGATGGCACACCATGCTCATGTACTACAGGAAGGAAAGCCAGATATTGCTGCAGAACTACTTCATCTGATCGCGTGGATCGGAAGAGAAGGACTTCCTTTGACAGGTAAAGGTACGATACATAAGAGAACGGTTCAAAAATTAAGTGTGATCACGGTGTTATCTTCGACAGACTTTGATGGTTTGGGCATCCGATATGAACATCCGGATTTGTATCCGACCCACGTAGCTATCCTTCTTGATCTTCTGCTCAGTCTGAATCTCGTTCAGAAGTCAGATGGCCAAATTCAGATTGTAGAACATCGATTACAAAAATGGTTGAAAATCTCGTGGAGACAGATGCATCGGGAAATATATCAAGCGTGTATGGAAAGATACGGAGAAGCTGAACCCGCGTTGCAGCATTTCCGTTATCAGTTGGCCGTGCTTGCTCCCGAAAAGAACATATGGTGCCATATAGAGAATTCAGAATCGACACCACGGGTCAGGAGCTGGCTTTGTGCACTGGCTGGTTGGGGTTATGGTGAAGTAGGAGAAAATCAGTCGGGAGGGCTAACATTCCGCTGGTTGATCGAACCACAGAGCCTGTTAAATCGGGAACAAAAGATGGTAAGTGAGCCGGAGTCGTGTGGATTTTACATGCAGCCTGATTTTGAAATGTTGGTGCCACCGGAAGCAGGGCCTGATGTGATCTGGATGCTGGAGCAATGCGCAGAACGGGTGACGCGTGATCGAATGTCGATCTACCGCATGACAAGAGAACGATTCATTTCGGCCGTAGCCAGAGGGTATGGATTACCTGAAGTGATAGAGTTTCTGGATCAATATGCTCTGACAGGCATACCGGAGAATGTACGTGTTGCGTTAGCAGATTGGGCAAAGGAGACGGATTCTGCACCGTTAACTGTAGATCGCTGCATGGAGGTAATAGAGACAAGTACAGGCTCCGCAGATGATCCGAAGTTATTAGAAAAAGATGTGTTGAGCGGTGTATATTCTTCTTTCTACACACCTGATAATCAAGGTCTGGTTGATGTGCCGGCATTTCTGCATGGGTTGGAGCGTGATCATTCTGTCATTGAGAAGAAGTTCTCTCTGTTGGGGTTTGAGGAGATACCGGAGACCTGGTACAGGGAGTGGCGTCGATATCATAGTTCAACCGCACGACAGATTGCTGCCAAAGCCATTGAGTGGCAGACCAAGCTGGGGATACAACAGGAAAATCGTATGCAATACCTCATTCCACATCAGGTAGAGGGTCATGAACAATGGACTTTAAGCGGTTGGTGCATGCTGGATTCAAATGAACATGCATCAGAGACGGAATGGCGTACATTCTCCCCGTCAGAGTGGGATACAATGCGTCTTATCCTGCCAGATGATGTCATAACCTGACTATTTTACGTGAATATCAGGTTGAAAGGCGAATTTTCGAGTTCCCCCTATTTCTAATTGCAGGAAAAACTCTTCTTAACTATTCATGGATATGCTATGATGAGGTAGTCTACGTTAAGTAGAACTTTATATATAGATAGGGATGAATATTTCATGAGCGTAGCGGAAATGAACACGGTCGATATGGCCCAAGTGTTAACGGGCGCATATGAACTGGGCGACATGATTAACCAATCTGCCGAAGTATCGGATTATTTATATTGGAAGCAGCAAGTCGAGACTACCCCTGAGATTCAGATGGGGATTCGGAAGCTGAATGCCAAGAAGGAATTGTTTGAAGAAACACAGCGTTTCGGTCATTTTCACCCGGATTATCATGCAGCAAAAGACCAGGTGAAGGCTCTGGAACAGGAGTTGGAAAATTTCGAGGCGGTAATCCGCTTCAAACAGGCAGAGAAGTCCCTGGATGATATGTTATTCCAGATGTCAGAGACCATTGCATTTGCAGTGTCAACGACCATTAAGGTACCGAGCAATGATCCGAATCCGAAGGGCGGCTGCGGTAGTGGCGGCAAGTGTGGTTGCAGTTAAGTAATCATTATAGAAGGGCGGGGAACGATGATGTTTGCGGAAAGGACAGGATTCATTATTTGGGTCAGTGATTTGAAGGCTGCCCGTAATCTCGAAAAATATGGCACCGTGCATTATATCTCCCGCCGTATGCATTATGTGGTCATGTATGTTAATGCAGAACGGGCAGAAGATACGATGAAAAATGTGAAGCGACTTTCCTATGTGCGCAAGATCGAACGCTCGTATCGTAATGAGATCAAAACCGAGTATGCCAGCAAAACCATGGACAAAACGAGCTTTTACGGAATATAGACGAGAAACTGGAGGGACCCTTTGGGGTCGCTCTTTTCTTGAATTATGCACAAATGGACTCTTATGAAAAAAAGTTACACTTACGCCTTGAGGTTGCGGGACTAATGTTGTAATATATTTGGTAATAAATAGATAGAAAGTCCTATCTGGTGGAGAGTGATTCCCATGCGTGATAAGGTGATGCAACGTTGGAGCACCTACGAGCCGTTTTTCGTGGCTCTTGGAGACAAGAAAGTGGCCGACATCGTCATTACCCATCATGCCAAGATGCGGTATGCAGACCGTATTGAGCCTGCACGTAGTGATGATGACCATATTGCGGCGTGGTTATGGGAGTGTCTGAAGCAGGACCGTATAACACCATACTACCGTAATGAACAGGACGTCTACCTGATTGATGAGGATCTGGTGGTGGTCGCCGAATTT
The DNA here is from genome assembly GCF_032452295.1 of Paenibacillus sp. ClWae2A. Taxonomy (NCBI): domain Bacteria; kingdom Bacillati; phylum Bacillota; class Bacilli; order Caryophanales; family Paenibacillaceae; genus Paenibacillus; species Paenibacillus sp. ClWae2A. Next base: position 285,868 of record NZ_JAULSQ010000003.1, on the reverse strand, counting down.
TCCGAACTCGAAGGAGAATATGATATTGCGGGCAACCCGCTGCACAAAATGATTGTAGTTACGTTTCTGGGACGTATGTCGGAGACCATTGAGTTAAGGGACCTGAAGTCATATTATTCATGGTTAAGACATTCAAGAAGAATGACGCTGGTCAAAAATAGCCGTAAGCATAAGTAAGCCTGAGTAGATTCAATATGTTGAAATCATAGATTCAAGTATTATCGCATGCAGACAAGCTGCATGCTTTTTTTGTTGCCAAGCGGGAAATCGGCTACAATGTAGAGAGTGTAATCGAAGAGGGGCGAAGATATGAATTTTCACCAGTTGCATATTTTTTATACGGTAGCAGAGAAGGGGAGTTTCTCGGCTGCTGCACAAGCATTACATATGACTCAACCGGCAGTAACGATGCAGATTCAATCATTGGAGGACTATTTTGGGACCAAGTTACTGCATCGTTCCACCAAAAAAATAGAATTATCCGAGGCTGGCCGGACTTTATTACCTCATGCGAAACGGAGTGTAGAGTTGGTCAGACAGACGGACGAAGCGATGTCGGCCTTTACCCAGATGTTACAGGGCAGACTCCAGCTGGGAGCCAGTTTAACAATCGGGGAATATGTGCTTCCACGCATGCTCGGGCCATTTGCACTTCAATATCCGGATATTTCAATCGTCATGAAAGTGATGAATACAACGCAAATTATGGATGATATATTGAAGCACCAGCTTAATTTTGGTCTGATTGAAGCGCCAGTGCACCACCCGGACATGATTGTGGAGCCTGTCATGCAGGACGAGCTGAAACTGATTGTACCTGCTGGGCATGATCTGGCTAAGCGTAGCAAAGTGAATATTGAGGATGTAATGAATTATCCTTTTGTGCTGCGTGAGAAGGGCTCGGGTACTCGTCAGGTGATGGAAGACCAATTGCAAAAGAAAAAGATTGATCCACAGGATATGAATGTTGTAATGGAACTTGGCAGTACAGGAGCGGTAAAATCGGCCGTAGAGGCAGGGGTAGGCATTACGATGTTATCTCCTTCTTCGGTGCAGCATGAACTGGCTCTGGGACTCGTTCATATTGTGGATATCCGCGGACTCGAATTCAAACGGCAGTTCTATGCCATCCATCTAAAATCGTCCTTGTTGCCCCTGTCAGCAGTCGCTTTCCTGAATTATCTGCGTCAGCAGGAGCAGCCTGAGTCGGTACATAAGACGGGGAAGGCATAATAGTTGGCAACATCAATGATATAAGATTTAATCATAATCGATTTTACACAAAGGAGCTGTTGTTCATGGATCAGCGCCAAGGACGCTGTGATCTTCATACGCATAGTCAGGCTTCCGATGGAATGCAGCCACCAGCTGATAATGTGAAGCTTGCCAAACAAAAAGGGTTATCTGCGGTTGCCCTCACGGACCATGATACAGTAGCTGGTGTAGCGGAAGCACAGCAAGCGGGAAAAGAGTACGATATTGATGTTGTTGCCGGAGTGGAGATCAGCACTCGGGCTGGTGGGAAAGATATTCATGTGCTCGGGTATTATGTGAATACAGAGGATGAGCTATTCCTGCAACGGTTGCGCGGATTACGAGAAGCGCGAGATGAGCGGAATCATCTGATTATCGGCAAGCTCCAGGGACTTGGGCTTGATATAAGCTGGCAGGAGGTACTGGATGAGCTGGGACGACCGTTAGAGCCGGATGAGAGTATCGGCAGACCTCATATGGCCGATGTGCTGGTGAAAAAAGGCTACGCTGTTGACATGCGGGATGCATTTGATCGGTATCTTGCTGAAGGCAAGCCTGGCTTCGTATCTGTACCCCGAGTTGCACCAGAGGATGCGTGTGAGTGGATCAGGGCCGCAGGTGGAGCCGCTGTGATTGCCCATCCGGGTCTCTATAATGATGATGAATTGGTACGACGTATCATCGAAGACTCTCGTCCAGATGGCATTGAGGTGTTTCATTCGGACCATGGCCCGGAAGCGGAACGAAGGTATGGTGAGCTGGCCAAGGAATATGACCTCATTCAAACCGGTGGATCTGATTATCATGGCAAACGGCAAGGTGTTGTTTTCCACGGAGATCTTGGTAGCAAGACCGTAACGGTTGATGTGTTGGAAAGGCTGAAGGCAGCTGCTTCACAGCAAAAGGGAGAGTAAGCGAGACGTTGCAACGCTTTATCTGACTATGATAGATTCTGTATTACTGGATACATTTTAAGATCAAAGTAGTAAAGGACATGCAAGCATGATAGGCTGAACCTTCATGTTTGCATGTCCTTTTTTTTGTGCTCAAAAGAGTCTACGTAATGGAATAGTTTACCCAATTGCCACGTGTAGCCCCAAGACGCTCGAATAATTGCTGTGCCCGCTCATTGGTCACTGCTGTGATCCAGGACATATAAGCACAGCCATGATCACGCGTATATTGCTGACAGTGTGCGAATAATTTGGCTTCTGCTTCGCCTTCTCTGAATGTTTCCGTAACAAATAGGTCATTCATGATGGCGACACGTTCTGCTTTCATTGTGCTGTATGTAAAGAACAGGGTGGAAAATCCGATAAGCTTCCCGTCCTCTTCTGCCACGAATTGCGCACCGATCTGCTGATTAAGCAGGTTGTTGATTAAAAGCTGGATGGATTGATCACCAGGCCAGGGGTTGTTGTAGAATCCCACCACATAGTCATGCATTAATGCCATCAGGGGTTTCAGATCATCAGGTTGAGTTTCTCTGATATGTATGGTCATGGTACACTTCCTTAACTGTAATTTTATTCGCGAAGATTGAATTATTATACATATAAATGAATTAATATTCAACAAAAACGATAGATAAAGATGAAATTCACATTATTATTGAAACAATTTTGATGCATCCACAAAAATCCCCTGAACCGTTGACGGTCAGGGGATTTTGTTTCTGTCTTTGTTACTGTTGCATCTATATAAGTGGAACTAATCATTTACACGATAACGGAGAGGACAGAAAAAACCTGAAAAAGCAGAGCTAAAAGCTTTCTGCAAGAAAGCTACTTCGGAAGCATAAGCTTCGCCTTTATCCCCGGATTTTCCCCTTTGAAAAAGGGAATCGAAAAATCTGGGGATAACAGCGATTGGAAGGTTGTTCTGTCATCGCAGTGTCAGTGTAAATAATCTTTAGTTCAGCTTATATAGCCTTATCCATTTTTAATCGTGGATGGCAGACTTTTGATCAATTCATCATTTGGCGTGACAAACAAGGTCTTCTGATGATCATAGATGACAAAACCAGGCTTCGCACCACTTGGTTTGCGTACATGACGGATAAACGTGTAATCCACAGGCACACTGCTGGACTCCTTGGCTTGGCTGAAATAGGCAGCAAGCTGTGCTGCTTCTTCCAATGTAGCTTCACCAAAGTCCGTACTGCGAATAACGACATGTGAACCTGGAATGTCTTTGGTATGCAACCAGGTGTCGTTGGAAGAAGCGAGACGGTTGGTTACGTACTCATTCTGCAGGTTGTTTTTGCCCACAAGAATATCAATCCCCTCGGAGGAGGTAAACTGGTGTACGGTCGGACGGTCACTTTTCTTCTTCTTTTTACCTTTTTTGTTACGGTCACGAAGGTATCCTTGCTGCACAAGCTCGTCCCGTATTTCCTCAATGTCGTTCATCGATGCAATGGACAGCTGCTGTAACAGGTTATCGAGATAGTCAATCTCGTCTTTGGTTTTGCCAAGCTGCTCATGAATCACAGCCAGACTGTTCTTGTATTTGTTATAGCGCTTGAAATAACGTTGTGCGTTGTCAGACGGTGTGAGCAACGGATCAAGCTGAATGGTAATGTTGGCTTGGTCTTCATCGTAGAAGTTCACAAGCTCCACGCTCTTGTCCCCTTTGTGAACCTGATGCAGGGAGGCAAACAGCAACTCGCCCCATAGTCTGAACTTGTCTGCATCGTCCGCTTCCAGCAGATCCTTGTTCAGGTTGTCCAGCTTTTTGATGTTCTTGCTCCGCTCATTCTGCAGAAAACGGAGCAGATCACTCACTCTTTGTTTTACCGTGTCCCGTTCAGCCTTGTCTCCGTAATAATCCTCCATGCACTTGCTCATCGTGTCATAGGTTTTCTCCAAGTCCTGAATGCTCTGAAGATGAACGGCCGAGAAAATCATTTTGCCTTTGGCGTTCAATCCAGTTACAGGTGTGTAGATATGATCTCTGACAGGTCCCATCACGGCTTCAAAAGCGTTCCAGAGTGCATCAGCCTCAACTCGGCTCTCACCCTCCACCACAGCCTGAGTGTTCACTGTGCCTTCAGCAGCAATCCCACGAGCAGCAATCTCTCCCGCAATTAACGGGCTAAGACCGCTAAAGGAGTTCACAAGCCAGCGTGATGCCTCTTCTTCAGCGGCATGATAGCTGTCTTCGAATACTGTACGACTCACTTCGAGCGGATTACTTTTATGTTGCTCGGGTGGGGAGGTATATGAGAATCCAGGCATGATTACCCGGTAGCTGCTGATGGACGGAGTCACATGATGAATGCCATCCAGAATCGTTCCTGTAACGGGATCAAGCAAAATAATGTTACTGTGACGTCCCATCAATTCAATGATGATCCGTTTAACCGAAACATCTCCCAGTTCGTCGCGCTGGCGCACATTGATGTGGATAATACGTTCCATGCCAATCTGACGGATCTCCTCAATGATGGCACCTTCACAGTGCTTGCGGAGCAACATGCAGAACATGGGTGCTTCCGTAGGGTTAAGGAATGTCTTTTCCGTAAAATGCACACGGGGATAGGTTGGGCTTGCCGAAACAAGCAATTTACTATTACCGCGCTGAGCACGCAGGGTGAGAACTACGTCATGGCCATTCGGCTGATGGATTTTGCTGATACGTCCACCAATGCAGCCTTGCAGTTCATGAACAATGGCCCGTGTTACGATGCCGTCCAATGCCATTTTTTCCACTTCCTCTCTCTATCGAGCATCTGCATTTATCATGCCAAATGCTTCATCTATATAACTGAAATGAGCAACCAGGTTATGTAAAAAACAGGACTGGCTGCAAATTTTTCGTTGCTTGCCTGCTGAACGCTGGAATCGGTACTGCGCAGAACATCGCAGACTTTTATTTTAGCCTATTCTGTCCATCAGGGAAAGGATTCACCTTCCGGGTGCTAATCACAGACCTGTCCGAATACATATAGAGCAGGTAGTTTGTCCGGCATAGTGTACAGCCTGTCGACCAGCACGCCGGTGAAACATGTGAGCTTATTTTGCAGATGAAATACAGACTGGGAGGGAAACTTGAAGCATGGAACATACCAAGTGGCATCAACTTAGTGATGAAGAGCTTCGTAACACTCTTGGCGTCAGCCCGCAGGAAGGATTGACGGATGAAGCTGTAGCAGAGAAGAGGAAAGTGGTCGGTTCGAATGAGCTGAGCGAGGGGAAACGAATTTCTCCGATTACATTGCTCTTGAATCAGTTCAAGGATTTTATGGTGCTGGTGTTGATGGGAGCAACGTTGGTATCCGGATTGCTGGGTGAGTATCTGGATGCGGTAACGATTGTGGCTATTATCGTACTGAATGCGATTCTGGGGTTTGTACAGGAATTCCGGGCTGAACGATCTCTTCGTGCATTGAAACAGTTGTCTGCACCTCTTGCCAAAGTGCTTCGTTCAGGCCAGGAAGTACACCTTGCCGCCAAACAACTTGTCCCCGGGGATATTGTCATGGTGGAGAGTGGGGACCGCATACCCGCTGATGTGCGTTGGCTGCAAACGAACAGTCTGGATGTGGAGGAGTCTGCCCTTACCGGGGAATCGGTTCCTGTAAGCAAACATTGCCTTCCGATTGCCGATGAGGACGTTCCGCTTGGTGATCAGAAGAACATTGGTTTTATGGGTACCATGGTCACTCGTGGCACAGCCAAAGGTGTAGTTATCCGTACGGGGATGGAGACGGAGATGGGCAAAATCGCCGATCTGATCCAGAATACGGAGGAGCAGGAAACACCGTTACAGCACAGGCTGGAACAACTGGGCAAAATTCTGATTTTTGTCGCATTGGGATTAACCATTATGGTTGTCGTCGCCGGGATATTACACGGTCAACCAGCCGTTGGCATGTTTCTGGCAGGGGTCAGCCTCGCGGTGGCTGCCATACCGGAGGGTCTGCCGGCTATTGTAACCATTGCACTCGCACTAGGTGTGCAGCGAATGATCAAACGTAAAGCCATTGTACGCAAACTGCCTTCCGTCGAAACTCTGGGCTGTGCATCCGTAATCTGTTCGGATAAGACAGGCACGCTCACTCAGAACAAGATGACGGTAACGGATGTGTGGCTGGAGGGACGTAACATCAAGGTTACCGGGGATGGTTATGCACCTGAAGGACAGATGCTGGAGAACGGTCGAACGGTAGAACTGAAGAGTGACCAGTCGCTACGCAGAATGCTCCAGATCAGCGCGCTTTGCAACAATGCCAGTATTGTCGAAAGTGTTGCAAGCGAAGTGGGAAGCAAGAAAAAGGGCAAGGATACCAAAAAGGAAAGCAAGAAAAACACAAAAAAAGGTGATCTCCAAGAAGAAACCGTTCAACGAGACAATGTATTCTGGGAGCTGAAAGGTGATCCGACGGAAGGGGCACTCGTCACACTGGCCTCCAAAATGGGGCTTACTCCTGCCGGACTCAAAGAGTTGTATGCCCGCCAGCAGGAATTCCCGTTTGATTCGGAGCGTAAACGCATGTCTGTCCTGGTTCATCACCAGGGAGGCCGAATGATCTATACCAAAGGTGCACCCGATGTGTTGATCGGACACTGCAGTTATATTTTGTGGGAAGGTAAGGTCGTACCTTTCACTGGAACGCTGCGGCAGAAAGTGATGGCAGCAAATGAGAGCATGGCCGGAGCGGCACTACGTGTCCTCGGAATGGCCTACCGTGAAGTACGGCCGGAAGAAAAAGTGGCTGACGAACACGCCGCCGAAAGTCAGCTTGTATTCGTAGGACTTGCAGGTATGATTGATCCGCCGCGTCGTGAAGTGCGAGATGCGATTGCCACATGCCGCAAGGCGGGGATACGAACTGTCATGATTACAGGTGACCATGGAACAACGGCAGAAGCCATTGCTCATCAACTCGGGATTCTTCCACGTGGAGGTGCCTCGCTAAGTGGTCAGCAACTGGCAGGCATGACGGACGACCAACTGGATAAACAGGTAGAGGGCATCTACGTGTTCTCCAGAGTATCTCCTGAACACAAGCTTCGCATCGTGAAATCTTTACAGCGCAAAGGGCATGTCGTCGCGATGACGGGCGATGGAGTGAATGATGCTCCGGCCATTAAAGCGGCTGATATCGGGATCGCGATGGGCATTACAGGAACAGATGTCACGAAGGAAGCTTCGGCGCTTATTCTGAGTGATGATAACTTCTCAACCATTGTGGCAGCCATTGAAGAAGGCCGTAATATTTATGAGAACATTCGCAAATTTATCCGTTATTTGCTGGCATCGAACGTGGGCGAAATATTGACAATGTTCTTTGCGATGATGATGGGCTTGCCGCTACCACTCGTACCTATTCAGATTCTGTGGGTTAACCTGGTGACGGATGGTTTGCCTGCAATGGCGCTCGGGGTAGATCAGCCGGAAAAAGATTTGATGGAACACAAACCCCGTGGAGCCAAGGAAAACATTTTTGCCCGCAGACTGGGTTGGAAAATCGTCAGCCGGGGTATGTTGATTGGATTATGTACACTCGGAGCGTTCTGGCTCACCCTTCAGGCTGCACCGGATAATCCGGGTCAACTGATCAAAGCACAGTCTGTGGCTTTTGCTACACTCGTTTTGGCGCAGCTTATTCATGTCTTTGACTGCCGCAGTTCGCGGTCGATTTTCCACCGGAATCCTTTACAGAACAAATATCTGGTTCTTGCGGTTATTTCATCGGTTGTACTGATGCTGGTTGTGATGTACGTTGAACCGTTACAGCCGATCTTCAAAACAGTACCACTTGGGTTGCGTGAATGGGCGATCTGTATCGTTGCTGCGGGCATTCCAACGTTCCTTATGGGCGCAGGCAGCGTCTGGGGTGGTCGTCGTAACCGCCGCCGTATGGGTGGTTCTGGCCGCTTCGTACCGAAAAGTACAAAGTTTTCGGCATAAAATCAATACCTTTTTCTTACCCGTTTCGTTATGCTATCCTCAAAATGATTCAAAGCGGAAGCTTTGGCATTTTGCAGGATAGCTTTTTTGTGTAAATGTTGAATATGAATTTCTATGGTAATCCTGTAGAAGAGCAAGAATATAGCTTTGGCAGCAGACTGCCAAAAGGAGTGGGCAAGATTATGGAATTTACGAAAATGCATGGACTTGGTAACGATTTTATCGTTGTATTTGGTGAAAAGGAGCTTCCGGCAGATGCAGCAGAATTGGCTGTGAAATGGTGCAACCGTTTCTTTGGCATCGGAGCGGACGGCCTGGTTTATATACTGCCTTCGGAGAAGGCGGACTTTCAGATGCGCATCATGAATTCGGACGGTTCGGAAGCAGAACAGTGCGGTAATGCCATTCGCTGTGTATCCAAATATGTATACGATCATGGTCATGTTAGCCAAGAGCAGATTACCATTGAAACGATTGGTGCAGGGGTACAACCGGTGAGTCTCAACATTCGTGATGGTAAAGTGGAAACGGTACGTGTGGATATGGGTGAGCCGATCCTGAACGGTCTTCAAGTGCCTACAACGGTGGATGCCAATCCAGTGGTTGATCACTACATTGAAGCGAATGGACATGCGTTCAAATTCACTGCCGTATCCATGGGTAACCCGCATGCGGTTATCTATGTTGATGATGCTGTTAATTTTGATCTCACGACTTGGGGCCCACTTCTTGAAGCACATCCCATGTTCCCGAAAAAAATCAATGTGGAATTCGCCACAGTTCGTGACCGTGGATATGTGGACATGCGTGTATGGGAACGCGGAGCTGGTCCAACACTTGCTTGCGGAACCGGAGCTTGTGCAACACTGGTATCTTCTGTCCTAAATGGACATACAGATCGTACAGCTATCATCAGCCTCAAGGGTGGGGATCTCCACATTGAGTGGAATGAAGCTGACAATCATGTCTACATGACTGGACCTGCTGAAGTTGTTTTTAAGGGAATCACTTCATAAAAAGTGGAAGGTTTAACCAAAGGGGCCTGTGGGCCTCTTTTTTTATCTTGCATCAAAAACCTGTGTTTTTCTTCGTTTTTTAGCGTTTTTTGTGTTACATTAGTATGAAAATGATCACAGCTAGGCGGGGGGAAAAGGGATGAAGGCGGATTTGCGGAAAGCTATGCAGGAACGAGTTCTCATTGGAGATGGGGCCATGGGAACGTTTCTGTACCAAATGGGATTCCCGGTAGGGATTTCATATGAAGAGTTAAACTTGATTTCACCTGAAGTGGTGGCGGAAGTACATCGCCGTTATCGGGACGCAGGTACAGAGATATTCGAAACAAATACGTACTCTGCCAATTATGACAAGTTGTCCAAATTCGGTTTGGAGTCCAAGGTGGAGGATGTCAACCGTACCGGCGTTCGTATTGCCAAAGAGGTGGCTGGAGCTGACGGTTATGTTCTTGGTGCAGTAGGCTCTATTCGCGGCGGCAAGCGGACGAACGTCTCCACAAGTGAACTGAAACGCTTTTATCAACAACAGATCTTTGCACTGCTTGATGAAGGCGTGGATGGTATTCTGCTTGAGACCTTCTATGATATCGAGGAAATGGATATTGCCCTTTTGCAAGCGCGTAAGCTAAGTGATCTGCCCGTGATTGGACAGTTCGCGGTAGAGGATGTAGGACACACACTGGACGGATATACAATGCCTGAAGCATTCCGAATCATGCGGGAGCAGGGCGCGGACGTGATCGGTTTTAACTGTCGCTCAGGTCCAAACGGAATTATGCGTGCCATGGAAACCGTCTCCGGACGTATTGGAATTCCAATGTCTGTTTATCCGAATGCGGGTGCAGCAGATTATGTCGATGGTGAGTTCCGTTATGGTGCGACTCCGGAGTACTTTGGTCAGACGGCAGTGCAATTTGCCGAACTGGGCGCTCGTATTATCGGCGGTTGCTGTGGTACGACACCTGATCATATTACCGCAATGAAAGAGGCGCTTGCTGACTATATACCTTCACCTATTTTGGAGCCTGATCCGTCAGAATCCAAACCGCGTATTGTTCTGCATGAACATGTGGATGAGCGTTCAGGACGTGGAGGTCAGCCTACGATTGTTGATCTGGTCAAGCAGCGTCACACGGTCATTGTTGAACTTGACCCGCCGCGTGACTTGGACATTGCCAAGTTCATGAAAGGTGCCGAGACATTAAAAGCAGCAGGAGCCGATGCCCTGACACTGGCCGATAATTCTTTAGCGGTTACACGGATGAGCAACATGGCGCTGGGTCACCTCGTTCAGGATCGCACAGGCCTCCGTCCACTGGTGCATATTGCCTGCCGTGACCGGAATCTGATTGGAACGCAGTCCCACATGATGGGGTTTGATGCTCTGGGTATTAATCATGTACTCGCTGTGACAGGTGATCCTGCAAGATTTGGCGATCTGCCTGGTTCAAGTTCGGTATACGATCTGACTTCTTTTGAAATCATACGCATGATCAAACAGTTGAACGATGGAGTGGCTTTCTCAGGTAAACCGCTGAAGCAGAAAGCTGGCTTTGTCATCGGAGCAGCATTCAATCCTAATGTGAAATATTTGGAGAAAGCTGTACAACGACTGGAGAAGAAAATTACCTCTGGCGCAGATTACATCATGACTCAGCCTGTCTATGACCCGGAGTTAATTGTGGCAATGCACGAAGCGACCAAACACCTGGATGTGCCTATTTTTGTAGGTGTAATGCCACTGGCAAGTGGACGGAATGCAGAGTATCTGCACAACGAGGTTCCCGGAATTCAGCTTTCGGATGAAGTGCGTTCCCGTATGGCAGGTCTGGAAGGCGAAGAAGGCCGTGCGATGGGGGTAAAAATTGCCAAGGAACTGCTGGACGTAGCAACAGCACATTTCAAAGGGATCTATCTTATGACACCGTTTATGTTCTACGGCATGACGGCCGAACTGACTCAATACGTATGGGAGAAGTCGGAGCATCAATGTCCTACTTGTTTCAACCCTAATAATCAATTACAATAGTAAAACGGATGTGATGCCGATGTCATTCAGTATGACCGGATACGGTCAATCCGCCTTTCATTTTGGCGGCTATAAGGTACAATTAGAGATCAAATCTGTTAATCATCGTTATTGCGAAGTGATGATGCGTCTGCCAAGAGAGTGGACGTATTATGAAGACGGTTTGAGGAAAATCGTACAGAGTCGTTTGAAACGTGGGCGGATTGATGTTTATGTAATGAAAGAAAAAGAGGAAGACCAGGCTCTTCCCGCTGTTCTGAATGAACAGACGGTCAGGGCCTATCTGCAGGCTGCGGAGCAACTGGAGACCCAATATGGAATGCAGGGCAAACCAAGTATTGTGGATATGCTTGGGCTGCCGGACGTCATGGTTCATTCGGATGGGACAAGTTCCATTCCCGAAGAGCAGAAGGACGAATGGGAGCGAGTTTTGCAGGAAGGATTGAAAGAGGCTCTGTCCAGCCTTGAACAGATGCGCGCTCGCGAGGGTCTTCATCTGGCCAGTGATCTGGAACGGCGGATTACCCGTCTGGAGTCACTGCATACCGAGATGCTTGATCTTGCACCGACTGTGGTAAGTGATTACCGCAACAAGCTAAGACAAAGGCTTACGGAAATGCAGGAAGAAGGCTCTTTCCCTTTTGATGAGCATAAATTGGGTATGGAAATTGCAATGTTTGCCGATCGTTCTAACATAGAAGAGGAGCTTACGCGTCTACTGAGTCACTTTGGACAGAGCAGGGAACTGCTGAAAAGTGATGAGCCCGTAGGTCGTAAGTTGGACTTTCTAATTCAAGAGATGAATCGGGAAGTCAATACGATTGGATCAAAAGCCAACCATTTGGCTCTGGTGAATCGTGTTGTCGAGATGAAGGCTGAGCTGGAGAAGATTCGTGAGCAAGCTGCGAATATCGAATGAACGGCCAAATTTCGGCAAAAGAGTCGCATGTATAGGGGGAAGAACCTGATTATGGCAATCAAACTCATTAACATTGGATTCGGTAACATCGTATCGGCGAACCGGATTATATCCATCGTGAGTCCGGAATCGGCGCCGATCAAGAGAATTATACAAGAGGCAAGAGATCGTCACATGCTGATTGATGCAACGTACGGAAGACGTACTCGTGCCGTAATTATTACGGATAGCGATCATGTCATTTTGTCTGCAGTTCAGCCTGAGACGGTCGCCCATCGTCTTTCTTCGAAAGATGATGATAACGACGAATAAAATGGAGTGTAATATGTCTAAGGGATTACTGGTAGTGTTGTCCGGCCCATCTGGGGTCGGGAAGGGTACTGTATGCAGCGCTTTGCGCAAACGGGTGCCGGAATTGATCTATTCCGTATCGGCGACAACCCGTCAGCCTCGTCTTGGTGAAGAACATGGTGTGAACTATTTCTTCAGAAGTCATGAAGAGTTCCAGAACATGATTGCTGAAGATCAATTGTTGGAACATGCAGAGTATGTTGGTAATTATTACGGAACACCGCGTGATTTTGTAGAGAAAACGATTAACGAAGGTCGGGACATCATTCTGGAGATTGAGGTTCAAGGCGCGTTAAAAGTGAAAGAGAAATTCCCGGAAGGCATCTTTGTTTTCCTGCTTCCTCCTTCATTGGACGAGCTGAAAGATCGCATTCAGGGCCGTGGTACCGAAAGCCAAGCGACCATTGATCACCGGATGTCCGTGGCGGTTGATGAGATCAGTCTGCTGGAGCAGTATGATTACGCTGTTGTTAATGATGAAATTGATTTGGCGTGCAAGAGAATAGAAAGCATCATAATCGCCGAACATTGTAAGATCAATAAATAATCCCTTTTGCCGCTGCAGAATGCGATATAAGTGGGGCAGTTGTCATATCATGTACTGAAGCAGTCCTTCTCGGAATGCCCGGATGTGAAGACATGCCACATCAGTCCTGTTAGTCGGCAACTTGCGATTATACTAATGCGAAGAGGTGTTTGTTAATATGCTGTATCCTTCTATTGATGAAATGATGAACAAAGTCGACAGCAAGTATTCCCTTGTTGTTGCTGCTTCCCGCCGGGCTAGACAGCTACGTGAAGGTGAAAAATCGGATTTAAGAGGTGCGAGATCCCATAAACAAGTGGGCGTTGCACTGGAAGAAATCTATGGAGACCTGCTCGTTGTCATCAAAGGACAGGACGAAGAAGAAGAGTAAGCCGCCTGCGGCTGCTCTTCAACTGCATACGGCGTAAGCCGGATTAATTGACAACCGCGAGGTTGTTATTTTTTTACGAATAAGCATATTTTAACGGAATCTTCTTTAGACGTCGTATAAATATCGGGGGAAATAAACATGTTGAACGGTAAAAAAATCGTGCTTGGTGTGACTGGCGGCATAGCTGCTTACAAAGCGGCAACATTATGCAGCAGACTGGTGCAAAAGGGAGCGGATGTTCATGTGATCATGACAGCTTCCGCTACACAGTTTATTACCGAATTAACGCTGCAAACGTTGACCCGAAACACCGTATATACCGATACATTTGATGAACGTGAGCCAGCAGTTGTATCCCATATTCATCTGGCTGATCTGGCTGATCTTGTACTGGTTGCCCCGGCTACAGCCAATGTGATTGCCAAGATGGCGCATGGCATGGCCGATGATATGCTCTCAACAACTCTGCTTGCCACGACAGCCCCTGTCATGATTGCCCCAGCGATGAATGTACATATGTATGATCATCCAGCTGTAAAGCATAATATGAACCTGCTTGTTGAACGGGGGGCCATGATGATTGAGCCAGGTGAAGGTCTGCTTGCGTGTGGATATGTGGGCAAGGGACGTCTGGAAGAACCGGAGAGCATTGTGGATGTGGTGGAGCGTTTCTTTGAACAGCGCGAGTCAGCAGACCGTAGTCGGCAGGGACAAGCTTCATTGTTGCAAGGCAAGAAGGTTGTCGTTACGGCTGGAGGTACGATTGAGCGCATTGACCCAGTACGATACATTACGAACGATTCGTCTGGCAAAATGGGATTTGCCATAGCCGCAGCTGCGCGTGATCTGGGGGCAGATGTGAAATTGGTTTTGGGCAATACCCAAGCCAAGCCACCGGAGAACGTTGAGTTGATCCCTGTACAGTCTGCACAGGATATGTATGAAGCCGTAACACGCGAGTGGGACGATGCTGATATCGTGGTTAAAGCGGCGGCAGTTGCCGATTATCGCCCAAAGGAAGTTTATACCGAGAAGATCAAGAAGAAAGGCGACACATTGTCGCTCGAACTTGTTAAAAATATAGATATTCTTGAAACGCTGGGCAAACAGAAGACCCATCAGTTTTTGATTGGTTTTGCTGCGGAGACTCAGTCGGTTGAGATGTATGCACGTGAGAAATTGGAACGGAAAAACTGTGATCTGATCGTAGCCAATGATGTAACCCGCACGGGTGCAGGATTTGGAACAGACACCAACGCGGTACATATCTATGACCGGGAAGGTTTGGTGGAGGAGCTTCAAGTGATGGCCAAGGACGATGTGGCTCATCGGTTGCTTCGGATTGCGGCGGAGCGCATTGCCGGGAGGAATTAGGATATGGAGATTGCCAAGGTCATAGTCGATGTTCCCGTGAAGGAAACAGACCGGCCGTTTGATTACCTGGTACCTGAATCGATGAGGGAATGGATCGAGATTGGCAGCCGGGTGGGTGTACCTTTTGGTCATCGGACGGTGCAGGGATTCGTGATTGATCTTGTGCCGCGTACCGGAGAGGAAACATTCAAGCTTAAGCAGATTCAGGAGTTGCTGGACATTGTTCCCCCGTTGTCAAAGGATTTGGTTGAGTTGGCCGAATGGATGAGTGGACGTTATGCCAGTAACCGGATTTTGTCATTGCAGGTGATGGTGCCGACGGCATTGAAAGGGAAAGCAGAGCGATACATCTCGCTGGGAGATGCACTCGATGGACAGATGGCGGGTGCGCAACCGGATGATGAGGTGTTATTTGTTTGGGGAGAAGAGTCTACGACCGAGAAAGTACAGCAGGATATCATCCGTTTTGTCAAAAATCGGGGTCAGGTACCGCTGCAACAACTGAGTCGAAAATATCCCAATCATGCTGCACTAATAAAGAAATTATTGCTTGGTGGCGTACTGCTGGAGAGTCAGGCGATCAAGGACAAGTTGAATAAAAAAACGATGAAATCCGTTGATCTGGCTGTAGATATTGCTGCTGCTCAGGAAGCACTTGCTTCATTCCCGGCGAAAGCACAGCGGCAGAAGGAGATTCTGGCTTTTTTGCTGGAAATGAAAGAGCTGCTGCCCATGCCGATGAAAGAAGTTTTATCTACACTACAGGTATCGGCCGCAACGATTAAGGGTCTTGAGGAAAAGGGATTGATCGTCACCGAGGACGTTGAGGTCTTTCGTGACCCTTATCAGGGCAGGAAGTTCAAAGCGACTGAACCGCTGGTTCTGACCGGTGAGCAAAAACTTGTCTACGACAATATCAATGGCCGATTGCAGGAACAACGCCATGGGGTATTTTTGCTACATGGTGTTACGGGTAGTGGCAAGACGGAAGTCTATCTTCAAACCATTCAACAATGTATCGAACAAGATCGCCAGGCCATCGTACTGGTGCCCGAGATTGCATTGACACCACAGATGGTAGAGCGTTTCAAAGGGCGCTTCGGTGACCAAGTTGCTGTTATGCACAGTCGTCTGTCTGGCGGTGAACGTTATGATGAATGGCGCAAGATTCGTGAGGGTCAGGTGAAGGTTGCGATTGGGGCGCGTTCAGCTGTATTTGCTCCGTTCAGTCGGCTTGGGTTGATCATTATGGATGAGGAACACGAGACTTCCTACAAACAGGAGGAAACGCCGAAATATCATGCTCGTGATGTAGCAGTAAAAAGAGCACAGCAGCATCAGGCCGTGGTTGTTCTGGGTTCAGCGACACCTTCGCTGGAAAGTTATTATGCGGCACGCTCGCAAAGTAATGATGATTTTGCACCACTCTTGCTGGAGATGCCAACACGGGCACTGGGTAACAAGCTGCCTGAAGTGCGAATCGTTGACATGCGTGAAGAGTTGAAGGATGGCAACCGCTCCATGTTCAGCAGGGCTTTGCACAAAGGGTTGGAGGAGCGCTTGGAGCGTGGTGAACAGACGGTGCTTCTGCTGAATCGCCGTGGATATTCGACCTTTGTCATGTGCCGAAGTTGTGGATATGTAGCAGGCTGTCCTGAATGTGATATTTCATTGACGTATCATCAGCGCTCCAATAATCTCCGTTGTCATTACTGCGGGTATGCGGAAGCAGCTCCCGAAGTGTGTCCGGACTGTGGAAGTGAGCATATTCGATACTTTGGTACAGGTACACAACGGGTCGAGGAAGAGCTTGCCAAGCTCTTTCCGGGTATTCGGGTCATTCGGATGGATGTGGATACAACAACGGAAAAAGGGGCTCACGAGAAGCTGCTGAAACAGTTTCGTGAGAAAAAGGCGGATGTATTGCTGGGCACCCAGATGGTTGCGAAGGGGCTTGATTTCCCGGATGTAACCCTGGTTGGCGTGATAACAGCGGATTCAGCGTTGAATTTACCTGATTTCCGTGCTGCAGAAAAAACGTTTCAGTTATTAACACAGGTAGCTGGCCGAGCTGGTCGGCACCAATTGCCTGGTGAAGTGTTTGTTCAGTCCTATACGCCGGAGCACTACTCCATTGGCCATGCGAGTCAGCATGACTACGTGTCGTTTGTACGTGAGGAATTGCTGCACCGTCGCAATTTACAATATCCGCCATACTGTCGCCTGATTCTGGTGACCTTTTCGCATGAGCAACTTCCGGTACTGATTCGTCTTGCCGAGAACTACACGCGGATACTGAAAGAGAAGGCTAATGCGGCCGGATGGCTCGGCAGTCTGGATCGATTCAGCAATGATGCCTTTGATGTACTAGGGCCAGTAGCGTCACCGATTCCTCGGATCAAGAATAGATACAGATTCCAATGTATGATAAAATGGCGGGGGGATGTAGACGCCATAGGACTTGCTCTGGCAACGGCCCGGCGCATGGACGATGATGTTCAGGCGCAGAAATTGCTTATAAGTCTGGATGTAGACCCGCAAATGTTAATGTAAGCATTTTGCAGCAATGCGGATGTAAACAAGCGGTATAAACATAGATTAAAATGAATACCCCAAAAATACAGATATTGTCCTGAAATTATGATGAGGATTAGGAAGGTGCTTACAACATGTCGATTCGCATTATCGTGCAAGAACCAGATGAGGTGCTCCACAAGAGAGCCAAAGAAGTAACCAAAATTACACCAAATGTACAAAAATTGCTGGATGATATGGCGGATACCATGTACGATGCGGAAGGTGTAGGCCTTGCTGCGCCGCAGGTTGGTATTTTGAAACGTCTGATTGTTATCGACGCAGGTGATGAGCAAGGGCTGATCAAGATGATTAATCCTGAGATCATTGCAAGTGAGGGAGAACAATTTGGACCGGAAGGTTGTCTGAGTATCCCTGGAATTAATGGTGATGTTCGCCGTTTCGAGACCGTTACGGTTAAAGGTCTGGATCGTGAAGGCAAAGAGTTGATTATTACGGGTAGTGGCTTGCTGTCCCGTGCATTCCAGCATGAAATTGATCATCTGGATGGCGTACTCTTTACGGATGTCGCCGAGAAAGTGTACGAAATTGCAGCAGATCAAACGGGACCGCGTCGTAATTAAGGAGTGATCGATTTGAATATTGTTTTTATGGGAACACCTGAATTTGCAGTGCCTTCTCTCGATATGCTGATTTCAGAGGGATACAATGTGGTGGGTGTGGTGACTCAGCCTGATAAACCACAGGGACGCAAAAAAGTACTTACGCCAACACCGGTTAAGGCCGCGGCAGAACGCCACGGTCTGCCGGTGTTTCAACCCGTTAAACTGCGTGATCCGGAAGCCGTAGCCCGCTTGGCTGAATGGAAGCCGGATCTGATCGTAACCGCGGCCTTTGGACAGATTCTGCCCAAAGCCGTGCTGGACATGCCTGTTCGCGGTTGTGTGAACGTGCATGGCTCTCTTTTGCCGAAATATCGCGGAGGAGCCCCGATTCAACGTTCCATTATTAACGGGGAATCTGTGACAGGAGTCACATTGATGTATATGGCTGAAGGCCTGGATACTGGAGATATGATCTCGCGTGTGGAACTGCCAATTACGGATGAAGATACATCAGGATCGATGTTTGATAAATTAAGTGAGGCGGGTTCCAAACTGCTTCAGGCAGAAATGCCACGATTGATTGCAGGTGAGACAACGGCTGTCCCTCAGGATGATGCCGAGGCTTCGTATGCTCGCAATCTGACTCGGGATGACGAGAAAATGGACTGGAGTCGCACTTCACGCGAACTGTTCAATCAGATTCGTGGTCTTGTGCCGTTCTCGGGTGCATTTACGATGTGGGATGATCAGGTCTTTAAAGTCTGGGCTGCGGCTAACCCCGTTCAGGTGGATCTGGCAACTTCTTCGGACGCTGGACAAGCAGAGCCGGGAACGGTGCTGCAAATGAATAAGGCAGGTATTGAAGTTCGCACTGGCGATGGGACTCTGTGGTTGACTGAGGTGCAGCCTGCAGGCAAAAAGGTGATGCAGGCCGCTGACTTTGCTCGCGGTGGTACACTGAAACCTGGAACGGTGCTGCGATGAGTGGTAACACACCAGGTCGTTTGTCAGGAAAAGGCCAGAAAGCTAATGGAAATTCATCCGGACGTGAAGGAAACCGTCGTCCGAATTCGGGTAAATCGGGTGGTACATCGCGCTCCCAGCAACCCAAAACATCTGCTCGTACATTGGCAGTCAAGGTTCTGAGTGCTGTTGAGCAAGATGGAGCATACAGTAATCTGGAGTTGAACCGCCGTCTGAAAGAGGCGGATTTAAGCCCCGCAGATGCTGGACTAGCTACGGAATTGGTGTATGGAACAATCGCCAGATTGAATACACTTGATTATTTTCTGGAACGTTACGTCGCCAAAGGAGTATCCAAACTGCAACCATGGGTTCGTAGCCTGCTGCGAATCAGCGTATATCAGATGATATACCTGGATCGTATTCCGGAGCATGCCGTGGTGAGCGAAGCGGTTAATCTGGCGAAGAAACTGGGCCATCAGGGAATCTCGGGTATGGTGAATGGAGTGCTCCGCAATATGATCCGCAATCGGGATGAACTTCGTATTCCAGAACATCTGCCCGTTGCAGAACGTATTTCACTGGAGCATTCCCACCCGTTATGGATGGTTGAACGCTGGATTGCCCAGTACGGCGAAGAGACAGCGGAAGCGATCTGTCGTGCGAATAATGAGCCGCCAGCAGTGAGTGTGCGAGTTAACACAACAATGACCACACGGGAGAAACTGATGCATGAGATGGCAAGCACAGGTGCAGTTGTTGAAGCTTCTCAGTTGAGTTCCGATGGAATTCTTGTACGCAGTGGCGGGAATATGGCACTAACGTCCTGGTATCGGGATGGCTTGTTCTCTGTACAGGACGAAAGTTCCATGCTCGTAGCTGAAGCCGTTGCGCCGGAAGAAGACCAACTTGTATTGGATTGCTGCGCAGCTCCAGGTGGTAAAACAGCTCACTTGGCGGAGAAAATGCACGATCGTGGTCGTATTATCGCTAACGATGTACATGCTCACAAGCGCCAGCTGATTCTGGATCAGGCGGAGCGTCTCGGTCTGAGCTGTATCGATGCTGTAACTGGAGATGCGCTAGACCTGAATGAACGGTACCCGGAAGCGTCGTTTGACCGCATTTTGCTGGATGCACCATGTTCAGGTCTGGGTGTTATTCGCCGCAAGCCTGATGTGAAATGGACCAAAACCGCGGAAGATATCGAAGATATATCCAACCTGCAGCGTGAACTGCTTGATCGGGTTGCGCCGTTGTTAAAACCAGGTGGTATTCTGGTGTATAGCACGTGTACCATTGAGCCTGCGGAGAATGAGGGTATGGTTGCAGACTTCTTGAATCGACATCCGGAATATCGTCCAGCTGAAGCATCCGTCTGGTCCGAATCGGAGACAGGGAACTTGAAGGTTGTTAACGGAGGCGTACAGATTTTGCCACATTACGCTCACAGTGACGGATTTTTCATCGCACGGTTGACAAAAACAGGGGAATAACAGTTTAATAGAGCACGGAAGCATGACCGCCGAGGGGAACTTCGGCGGATTTCTTTGTGATGGGACTTCGATATAATTGTCAGAGAAAAGGGATGACAGGGTGCGATGGCGGCACTGAGGTGTTATAATGCATGAAGTACAGATATCAAGGGTATACATGGATGTAACGTGGTCTTTGTGATAGAATAGGACGAATGGAACGAAAAGAAGGAAGCCAAACGAAAAGAAAAGAAGGAATAGGTGTTGACAACAAAATGAAACCTTTTATATATGATTATTCTCTGGAACAACTGCAGCAATGGGCTGTTGAGAATGGGGAGCCGGCGTTTCGCGGTGGCCAAATCTTTGACTGGATTTATGTAAAACGTGTGAATGATTTCAGTGAAATGACAAATCTGTCCAAGCCATTGCGTGAAAAGTTGACAGAGCAATTTGAATTCGTAACACTGAAGGAAATTACCAAGTTTGAATCCAAGGACGGAACGGTTAAATTCCTCTTTGGTCTTCATGATGATCATGCTATTGAGACAGTAATTATGAAGCATAACTACGGGAACAGCATCTGTGTAACCACACAGGTTGGTTGTCGCATTGGTTGTACGTTCTGTGCATCCACATTGGGTGGTCTCAAGCGTAACCTTACGGCTGGGGAGATTGTTGCCCAGGTTGTGCAGGCTCAGAAAATTCTGGATGAACGCAACGAGCGTGTCAGCAGCATCGTGATCATGGGTTCGGGTGAACCTTTCGAAAACTATGAAGCTACGATGACTTTCCTGCGCATTATGATCCATGAAAAAGGGCTGAACATCGGTCAGCGTCACATCACGGTATCCACGAGCGGAATCGTCCCGAACATCTACAAGTTTGCAGATGAAGACACACAGATTAACCTCGCCATTTCGATCCATGCACCAAATGATGCACTGCGTTCGAAATTGATGCCGGTTAACCGTCGTTTTCCTTTTGAAGACGTGATGGAGTCCCTGCGTTATTATCTCGCCAAAACAGGTCGGAGAATTACGTTCGAGTATGCACTTATTGGTGGGGTAAACGATCAGCCAGAGCATGCAGCAGAACTGGCAAGTGTGCTTAAGAACATGTTGTGCCACGTGAATCTGATTCCGGTTAACCATGTACCTGAACGCAAATACGTAAGAACATCGAGAAGCGACATTTTCAATTTTCAGAAGATTCTCTCGGAACAGGGTGTTAATGTAACCATTCGTCGTGAACAGGGACATGATATTGCTGCCGCTTGCGGTCAGCTTCGTGCAAAGCATATGGAGTTGAGGTGAGAACGTTTTGATCAAAACAGTTCATGTGAGCCATATCGGACGAGTGCGTTCGGTGAATGAAGATTCAGCCTGGATTCGTAATCTCGATACAGGATATATTCTGGGTATTGTTGCCGATGGCATGGGTGGACATCTTGCAGGGGATACGGCAAGCCGCTTGGCAGTAGAGACGTTGGTACAAGATCTGGGAACACTGGAACCAGGGCTGTCGCATGCGTCTCTGTCTGCGGCTCTCAGCGATGCTATTTTGCATGCCAACGAAGTTATCTTCCGCACGGCATCAACAGATGACAAGTATCACAACATGGGAACAACGGTGGTTGCGGCTTTATTGAACGATACGGAAGGTGTTATTGGACACATCGGTGATAGCAGAGCCTACAAAATTGCGAACAAAGCGGTGATCCAGCTAACCGAGGACCATACACTGGTGAATGAATTGTTCAAAAATGGTCAGATTAGCAAAGAGGATGTGTCCCATCATCCACGTCGCAACGTGTTAACTCGCGCGCTTGGAACAGATGCCGAGGTGAAGGTAGACCTGGATACCGTCAAGCTGGAGGAAGGCGAAGTTCTTCTCCTGTGCAGCGATGGTCTCAGTAACCTGGTCAGCAATGAGCAGATTATTCAGGTTGCCGGCAATTTGGAACTGGCATTGGAAGATCGTGCAGACCGACTGCTCCAGTTGGCTTTACTTGCTGGGGGAGACGATAACATCACGGTTGCCTTGTTTGAGTTGCAGAGGGAAGGTTCCGTGGATACGGAAACGGGGTGTGAGTCATGATTGGGCACCAGCTAGGCGGACGCTATGAAGTGATTGAACGTGTCGGCGGTGGCGGCATGGCTCTTGTGTACAAAGCACAGGATCTTCTGTTAAACCGGAATGTAGCGATTAAAGTCCTTAGACAACAGTTTGTGCATGACGAAGAGTTTATTCGCCGTTTCCGCAGGGAAGCACAATCCGCAGCATCGCTGTCTCATCCGAATGTAGTTAGCATTTATGACGTGGGGCAGGAAGATGACGTTCATTATATTGTCATGGAGTACGTGGAAGGCAAAAACCTGAATGAAATTATTAAAGAACGCGCGCCTCTGCAAGTGGACGAATCGGTCCGAATCGCTTCCCAGATTGCAGATGCTCTTGATCATGCACATCATAATCAAATCATTCATCGGGATATCAAACCCCACAATATATTAATTGGCCGGAATGGCCGTGTGAAAGTAACGGATTTCGGAATTGCCCGTGCGGTTACATCTACAACGATCACGCAGACGGGATCCGTAGTTGGTTCTGTACATTACTTCTCACCGGAGCATGCCAAAGGCATCGTTACTGGTGAAAAATCGGACTTATATTCTCTTGGGATCGTACTTTACCAAATGCTTACTGGGCAACTTCCGTTTCTGGGTGAAAGTCCAATCAGTGTGGCATTGAAGCATTTGCAGGAAGAGTTCGATGAACCACGCAAATTCAATCCATTGATTCCGCAAAGTGTGGAAAATGTCATCTTAAAATCCATGCGTAAAAATCCGCAGGAACGTTATCAGTCGGCCAAAGAAATGCAGACCGATCTGGAAACTTGCCTGATGCCGGAGAGACGTAATGAAACGAAGATTGATTTTCCGGATGAGGATGATATAGACCAGACTCGCGTTATGCCAGCGATCAAGCCTGAACCGCGCGGAGTTACATCGACGGGTGCGGTGCCAGTGATGGAGTCTAACGAAGAAACTGGCAAGGGTAAGGCAAAATCGAAGAGCTGGAAGAAGCCAGCTCTACTTATTTCATTAACCGTTCTTATTCTAATCGCCATGGTGGGCGTTGTATGGTATGTCAAGGGTATGCTGGTTGTACCTGAAGTAACCGTGCCTAACGTGATCACTCAGACGGAAGAAAAGGCAAGGAAAATGCTTGAGGAGAAAGGACTCGTCGTCAGTGATGAGGTCATCCGTCTCTATCAGGAAGGTGTCGAACCTGGCATAGTCTATGACCAGAGCAGAAAAGAAGGCGATGTTGTCAAAGAAGGTTCCGAGGTCCAGATCAGTGTTGGTGCAGAAAAAGAACTGGTGAAGATGATTGATGTCAAACAAGAAACTTATGATGAGGCTGTCAAGAAGTTGACTGCGCTTGGCATTAAGGAAGATCAGATTCAGCGGAAAGAAGAGTTCTCCAATGATGTGGCTTCAGGTTCTGTTATTTCCCAGACACCGGGTGTCAATGAGGAATTCGATCCAGAGACAGTTCAGATTGAGTTAACCGTAAGTAAAGGTGCTGAAACAGTCAAAATGCCTGATCTGAAAAATCTTACCCGCAGTGAAGCCGAAGAAAAACTTAAATCTGCTGGACTGGAACTTGCTCAGGTGCAGGAAGAACTAAGTTATACGGTGGAAAAGGGCAAAGTGACGCAGCAATGGCCTGTGGAAGCGGGCGCAGACGTACGTCCTGGCGATAAGATTACGATTTTTATTAGTACAGGGTATCCGCCTGAAGCGCTGCAATATGCTTTTGATATCATTGTATCACCCAAAGAAGATGGAAAAAACAGTAAAATCCGTATCACATATGAAGATGCACGTGGCAAGAATCAGGAATGGGGAACTCGCACTGTGAACTCAACCCAGACCTTGACCATTCCACTTGTGCTCGCTCCAAATGAAAATGGGGCTGTATCTGTATATCGTGATGGACAGTTCCTGGATACGTATCTTGTCTCCTACAGTGACGCCAAAAACGGAACAGTAAACGTACCTTCCATTGACCCGGAACAAAGCACCCAGACGCCGCCAGAAAATGAGCCTGATCCAGGTCAAGGCAGCGTAGATGAGGGCAGTGTTGATTCCAATCAGGAAGGTGAGCCTGAGTCCACACCGGCGGATGGTGAAGGTGACAACGTAGATGAAGACACTTCTGCCATGAATAATGGTAAGGGGAACGACAAGGAAAAAGAGAAGAAAAAGGAAGTCGTTAACGCATCAAGCCGTCCATAAGGGCGGCTTATGCTGGCGTCTGGAGTAAATGTACCACCATCTCAAGGAGGGCGACGGAGCTATGCCAGAAGGTATCATCGTTAAAGCGCTAAGCGGTTACTATTATGTCATGCCAGTGGAAGACAACGGGGTTCCTTCGGTTGAAGGTTCCGCCGTTCAATGTCGAGCCAGAGGTATCTTCAGAAAGCGGGGAACATCACCGCTTGTAGGTGACCGCGTCAGCTACATGTTGACAGAGAACGGAGAAGGAACGGTAGATGAAATCCGGAAGCGTGAGACGGAACTCATCCGTCCTCCAGTGGCCAACGTAAGTTTGGCTGTTCTGTTATTCTCCGTGAAAGAACCGGATATGAACCTGAATCTGTTGGACAAGTTCCTTGTTCACATCGAGCAGGCTGGTCTGGATGCTCTGATTGTTCTGACCAAGCAGGATTTGGCTGATCCAGCGAAAGACACTGTTGCTGAAGTGAAAGCATTGTATGAACAGGTTGGTTATGAAGTGATCTCCACAAGTTCACGTACCGGCGAAGGCAGTGAACTGCTCAGAGATCGTCTCGCTGGTAAGATTAGCGTATTCTCTGGTCAATCCGGCGTAGGCAAGTCGTCCATGTTAAATGCATTGATGCCTGGCTTGACGCTGGAGACGAGTGCGATCAGCATGCGTCTAGGACGAGGGAAACACACCACCAGGCACGTGGAGCTTATTCCCTTGGATAATGGTGGATTTGTTGCGGATACGCCAGGATTCAGCCAACTGGACTTTCTGGAGATCGGTGTGGAGGAACTCTCCACTTGTTTCCGGGAATTCGCCCAGTTTGCAGATCAGTGCAAGTTCCGAGGTTGTACCCATACACATGAACCAGGTTGTCGTGTGCTTGCGGCCAAGGAGGAAGGTCTGATCTCCGAAAGCCGATATCAGCACTATGTGCTATTTCTGACCGAAATGAAAGATAAGAAGCGGAGGTATTAACATGATTAAAATTGCCCCATCGATATTATCGGCTGATTTTGCCCGACTTGGTGCGGAAGTTGCAGAAGCCCAAGCTGCAGGAGGAGACTGGATTCATGTTGACGTTATGGACGGTCATTTCGTCCCTAATATTACGCTTGGACCTGCGATTGTGAAGGCGATCGCTCCACATACCAGCTTGCCGCTTGATGTGCACTTGATGATTGAGAATCCGGAGCGTTATGTTGAGGAATTTGCCAAAGCGGGTGCAGCGGTAATTACCGTTCATGCTGAGGCTTGTGTGCATCTGCACCGAGTTATTCATCTGATCAAGGAGCAGGGAGTGAAGGCAGGAGTTGCCCTTAATCCGGGAACGCCAGCGTCTGCCATTCTCGAAGTTCTGGATGATGTGGACATGGTTCTTGTTATGACGGTCAATCCTGGTTTTGGCGGACAGGCTTTCATCTCGGGTACTATGAACAAAATCAAGCAGATTCGTACCTGGTTGAACGAAAAGGGACGCCATGATGTACATATCGAAGTAGATGGTGGAATTGCAGCCGATACAGCCCCGCTTGTGGTGGAAGCTGGAGCGGATGTGCTCGTTGCTGGGAGTGCCGTATTTGGCCGTGAGGATCGTGCTGCCGCGATTACTGAAATTCGCCGTAGCTACGGAGGCTGATCTATGACCCTCAAGGAGACACTGTGGACGATGGCTGCGAGTCTCGTGACGGGACTTGTGCTTGCTTTGTTTGCGGTTATTCAATCCCCGTTTAATGCCATTACGTCGTTAATTGGGGTGGGCGTTGTTATTATGTATTTCCGCAAATTTGATCGTACGGGACATCGGGTTACTTTTGTCATATTCAGCATACTGTATTATGTACTGAGTGTTTTCATGATCGCTGTCTATCAATATATTCCTGCACAAACGTAAATGACCTGATCTTCGGGCTTGTCATTGTGGAATAGGGATCGATGGTTCCGCATAAATATGGTTACATGAGCAGGTTTCTCATGTAGCCTTTTTTGTCGTGTTTGAGGTAAAGAAGGCCTGAAGCATAGGATACGGCGGACGCATGAGCATGATGGGGAGGGTGAATTATGAAATTTTACACATTCAAACTGCCGAAGTTTTTGGGAGGGTTTGTAAAGGCGATTCTTAATACGTTTCAAAAGCACTGATCCGATTGATAAGGTAACAGGGAATACCGCCGCTTTGGCTCAGGCTTATCTGGAATTCGTACCTGCGAAGCGCCATGCGGCGGCCATTCACATGTTAATGACGTATCCCTTTTTTGAATACCAAAAAAGCACCTGCAAGGAACAAGGTGCTTTTTGCTTACCCGATTTATAGTAGCTTTGCGTGATTATACGCGAGTCACTTTACCGGCTTTCAGTGCACGGGTGCTTACGTATACACGTTTTGGTTTGCCGTCAACGAGAATGCGGACCTTCTGAACGTTTACGCCCCAAGTACGACGGTTACGGTTGTTAGCGTGGGATACGTGGTTACCGGTGCCCGGTTTCTTACCTGTCACATAACATTTGCGAGACATAGATTACACCTCCTATCCTAAAATAACCAGTTGCCTTCAGAAACGAAAAGTCATTCCATAAGGACTAAATTGTTCTTCCTGATCATAAAGATCAGGCTTCAGTAGCTAATGGCGTTGTTTAAGCCGGCATGACCGGATCATTTCCATTACTTAACCTGCATAAAACAATACTTGAATATAATATCATAATCAAAAAAGCTTCGTCAACTGATCCAAAAACTTTATTTATTTCTCCTGTCTAATATAGTACAATGTTGAGTAGTCCATAATACAGTGGTGAACAGGCTGTTGCCGCGAGGAAGTCGGAGAATAAACCGTACTTAGAGGTCGGTGGTCTGCTTTTTGGCAACGCTGTGAGCTGCGGCATTCCATCATTGGCACCAGTCTCCATGCGGCATTCATGCCGGCTCTTGATACCGGTGCATATCCGTATGCCCCGAAGTTAGGGGTGCAGAGAGTGCAGGATATTGGTAGCCCGGCCGCCCAGACCGTTAATCCGGCTGACATTTTGTATTGTATGCCTGTGCCGGACAAGGTATGGACGAAGAATAACGCAGTCCGCGTTAGCGCATGAACAGACCAGACACATCTTGGTGCAAGGTGTTCGTGTATCAAGCTAGGAAGGGGAATTCTCACTTGAGTATACGTTCTTTAAATGGAACAGATTTCACCGCAATGGTACTTGCCGGAGCGGAACAACTTGGACAGCATGCAGAGCACGTCAATTCCCTGAATGTTTTCCCTGTGCCGGATGGTGACACGGGAACGAACATGAATTTGACAATGAGTGCAGGAGTTGCAGAGATTAAAAGAAAAAGTTCTGCCTCCATCGGAGAAGCTGCCGGTATTCTATCAAAAGGCCTGCTTATGGGCGCACGGGGGAATTCAGGAGTTATTCTGTCACAATTGTTCCGTGGATTTAGTCGTTCAGCTGCTCCCTATGAGGAACTGAATACGCTCCAATTTGCAGCAGCCCTGCAGAACGGTGTTGACGCAGCTTACAAAGCAGTCGTAAAGCCTGTTGAAGGGACCATTCTTACCGTAGCCAAGGAAGCGGCGAAACATGCCAACTACTACGCAAGACGGACGAATGATATTACTGAATTAATGAATGAAGTTTTGTTAAAAGCAAAAGAAGCACTGGCAATGACTCCGGAATTACTTCCTGTACTGAAACAGGTTGGTGTTGTGGATTCAGGTGGTCAGGGGCTTGTATATATCTACGAGGGCTTTATGGAAGTATTGCTTCAAAGTGACGGAGTGAGTCGTACTTCGCTGAACAAAGAAGTAACCCCATCCGTGGCAGCATCTGCTTTGAAACCGGCTGCACCGACAGAAGTGGATATCAAGAAGCCTGCACAGCAGCAGGTGATTGCACCAGAGATGCCATTATCTGCTCAGGCGAGACTGGAAACGGAAGATATTGAATTCCTGTATGATATGGAATTCTTCATTAATCGTGAGCTTGGAGAGAACGCAGGAGTGGCATTTGATGACGAAGCATTCCGGAAAGCGTTGTCAGTTAATGGGGATTCGATCATTATCATTGCCGATGATGAAGTCATCAAAGTTCATGTCCATTCCAAGACACCAGGTGATGTGTTAAACCTGGCACTGCATTATGGTGAGATTACACAGATTCATATTCTCAATATGCGTGAACAGCATCGGGATCTCCTCACAGCAGGCATGGACATTGCTCCATCACCTGAATTGTTTGCAGAGATTCCACCTGAGGCAGCGCGCAGTATGGAAGAGGCTGTGCTTCCTGCAGATGAGATGGCACCGTATGGTTTTATTGCGGTATCCTCCGGTGACGGTATTGCAGAGATTTTCCAAAGTCTTGGCGTTGATGTTGTTCTGTCCGGTGGACAGACGATGAATCCGAGTACTGAGGATTTTGTAAAAGCCGTTCGTTCCATTGCTGCGGAGCAGGTATTTATACTCCCGAATAACTCGAATATTGTACTGGCTGCGGAGCAGGCTCGTGAATTGCTTGAAGATGAGCGCCGGATTACGGTTATTCCAAGCAAGACCATTCCACAGGGAATGGCTGCTGCCTTTGCTTTCCAGGAAGATGAGTCTGCGGAAACAAACCGAGACCAAATGTTGGAGGCCATTAGCCGGGTGCAGTCCGGTCAAGTGACTCATGCGGTTCGTGATACGCAATACGATGAATTGGATATCAAGGCGGGGCACTATATCGGTATTCATAACTCCAAAATTGTAGCGACGGATGAAGCCATGCTTCAAGCATGTGAAGGTCTGCTCAAACAGATGATGGAGAGTGGAGATGAAGTGGTGACGATCCTTGAAGGGGACGAAGCTGACCCTGAGGTTACTGTTGCCCTCGCTGCATGGCTTGAAGTACAGTATCCTGATGCTGAGGTAGAGGTACATCGTGGAGGACAGCCGGTGTATTATTATCTGTTCTCCGTAGAGTCCTAAAATAAAGGGATTGTTCAAAAAGTACCAATTGATCACGAAGTAGCTCACGAAGCAAACTCGACATCGAATCTTGCGTTCACCTTCGGAGTCCGGTGCTCATGTAGGTTTGCCTACACTCCGCTCCTCCTCCTTCAGGTTCTCGCAACCTTCTCGGTGCTGAATCGTTGACTTTTTGAACATGTATTAATAGCACTCTAGCGAAGAGGAGGAGAGTCATGAGCCACAAGGTTGCGATAGTAACAGACAGTACGGCAGATATTCCCGAAGAACTCATTCGCAAATACGGGATTCACATTGTTCCGCTGCGCCTTCTGTTCGGTGAAGAGACCTATGCAGATGGCGTTGA
This sequence comes from Paenibacillus sp. ClWae2A, assembly GCF_032452295.1. NCBI lineage: Bacteria > Bacillati > Bacillota > Bacilli > Caryophanales > Paenibacillaceae > Paenibacillus > Paenibacillus sp. ClWae2A. Next base: position 255,903 of record NZ_JAULSQ010000003.1, on the reverse strand, counting down.
TCTGACTTCGGAACAGTTCTACGAAAAGTTGAAGAAGGGTTCTGTGTTGCCTACAACTTCACAGCCATCTCCAACCGACTTCATGAATGTATATCAAGCACTGCTTGATGAGAACCCGGAACGCCCGATTGTATCGATCCACCTGTCATCCGGCATGAGTGGTACCTACCAATCGGCCATGCTTGGCAAGTCTTTGCTGGAGCGTGAGGGTGACATCACCGTGCTGGATTCGAAGTCAGCCTCGTATGGATACGGTCTAATGGTGGTACAGGCTGCTGAACTTGCCGAACAGGGCAAGTCAGCAGTCGAAATCGCTGCTGCCATTGAAGGGATGCAACAATCTCGCAAGTTGTTCTTTCTTGTAGATACTTTGGAGTATCTGCAAAAGGGCGGTCGGATTGGCAAAGCTTCAGCCATCTTGGGAACGTTGCTTAACATTAAGCCGATCCTGTCTATTGATGAAGAAGGCGTTATCTACGCAGTTGAGAAAGTCAGAGGTCATAAAAAAGCAATGGCACGCATTATTGAGCTGTTCCAGAAGGATCTTGCAGGCAAACGGGTGAACCTGGCGGTAGGTCATACCGCTGACCCGGGATCAGCGATCGCTTGTGCAGAGCAGCTGCGTGGTCATTTTACACTGAATGAAGTGGTCTATACCAATATTGGAGCCGTTGTAGGCAGCCATGTTGGACCTGGTGTCATTGCAATCTTTATGTGGCCTGTTCCGGAATGAGGGATTAGACATGAAATTGGAAGAAATATCAGTTAAGCAAATTAACGGCGTGAGTGCTCTCAAAGAGGGAGAGCTTCACGCCTTTGGCATCTCTACTGTTAAAGACCTGCTTGAATATTATCCGTTCCGTTATGAGGATTATCGTCTGCGTTCACTTAGTGAAGTGAAGGATGGGGACAAGATTACGGTTCAGGGACAGGTGATGGGTATTCCTGTTTTACAACGATACGGCAAAAAGTCGCGTCTTACCTGTAAGATTATGACGGAAGAGTGGATGATTACAGCAACTTGGTTCAATCGCCATTTCCTCAAAGAACAGCTTACCCCCAATCGGGAGATTGTGATTACGGGGAAATGGGAACAAAAACGTATGCAGATGACAGTTACTGACTCGGAGTTCCCCGATAAAGGCGATGGGCGTTCAGGCACACTCCAACCTGTATATTCGGTAACCGGCAAGCTGACACAACAATGGATGCGGAAAACGATCAATCAGGGATTGATCCAATTCGGAGATATGATTCCCGAGATTTTACCCCAATCCTTGATGAAGAAATACAGCTTGATGCCACGCAAACAGGCGATTGCGGGAATCCATCGTCCACAGGACAACCGGGAAGGTCAGCAGGCCAGACAGCGGATGGTGTATGAGGAGCTGTTTCTGTTCCAGTTGAAAATGCAGGCGTATCGTGCGCTCAACCGGAATCGCATGGATGGCGTGGTACATACAACGGACAATACGACGATTCGTGAGTTTGTACGCAGTTTACCTTTTGAATTGACAGATGCTCAGAAAAAGGTGGAGCTTGAAATTCTGCATGATATGCGTTCGCCCTATGCAATGAACCGGTTATTGCAGGGTGATGTAGGATCGGGTAAAACGGTTATTGCGGCAATTGCGCTATACACGACTGTTCGATCCGGTTTCCAAGGGGCTCTGATGGTGCCTACGGAGATTCTGGCGGAGCAGCATATGCGCTCACTGCAAAAGCTGTTTGAACCGTTTGGGGTAACCGTAGGGCTGTTAACGGGCAGTGTAAATGGACGTAAACGTAAAGATCTGATCGCCTCGTTGCAAATGGGCATGATTGATATCGTGGTGGGTACACACGCCCTGATTCAGGAAGATGTTTTCTTCCGTGATCTGGGTCTTGTGGTGACGGACGAGCAGCATCGCTTCGGGGTGAATCAGCGCAGCGTTTTAAGGCGCAAAGGATATAATCCGGATGTGTTAACGATGACAGCTACGCCAATTCCACGGACACTTGCGATTACGGCTTTTGGTGACATTGAGGTATCTACGATCTCGGAACGTCCGAAGGGACGGATTCCCATCTCCACGTATTGGGTCAAACACGATATGATGGAGCGGGTGCTCGGTTTTATCTCCAGAGAAGTGGATCAGGGCCGTCAGGCCTATCTGATCTGTCCGCTCATTGAAGAGTCGGAGAAACTGGATGTGCAGAATGCTATTGATCTGCATGTGCAGATGCAGCAGAACTTTCCAAAATATCGTGTAGGTCTGTTGCATGGCCGGATGACGGCTGCGGAGAAAGAAGAGATGATGCGGGACTTCTATAGCAATGATATTCAGTTGCTTGTCTCCACCACCGTTGTCGAGGTTGGGGTCGATGTGCCAAATGCCACGTTGATGGTCATTATGGACGCGGACCGCTTCGGTCTCTCCCAGCTGCATCAGCTTCGTGGTCGGGTCGGTCGTGGTGCGCATGCTTCCTATTGTGTACTCATTGCTGATCCCAAGACGGAGGTTGGACAGGAACGCATGAAGGTCATGACGGAAACCGAGGATGGATTCGAGGTATCTCGTCGGGATCTGGATCTCCGGGGTCCGGGTGATTTCTTTGGTACCAAACAGAGCGGACTGCCCGAGTTCCGTCTTGCCGATATGGTTGCCGATTTTGCTGTGCTCGAACAAGCCAGAGATGACGTAACCCAGTTGATTGCGGAAGCGAATTTCTGGACGTCTGTGGACTATACGCCTCTGCGTGATTTTCTACAGCAACAGCAAGTATTCAAGGGCGATCTGATTGACTAATGTTGCCCAGGATAGCGTTTTTTTCGTATTACCTTTGTAAAAAAAGACAAGTGTACAAGCCCTCCCGACATATGAATAAGAAGTGAGTTCATTCTTTTGGGAGGTGCTATGCGTTTTGGGTTACCAACAATATGGAATTAGTCCGCAGCTGGTGGAGCGGATCAAATTAAAGATGAAAAATCCCGCTGTCAAAGAGCGTATCAAAAAGTTGATTGATGGCGTGACCAAGTCTGATCTGCAAGATAAGGCCAAAGTCAGAAGGTTGGTCAAGTCCTCAGCAGTCATTATGAATGAGAATTTCTCTGCGGCGCAGGAGGAGCAGTTTGTTGCGTTTGTGCTCGCGCAGAAGATTGATCCGAACAATACGTTTCATTTGATTAAGCTGTGGGGGATGTTTAGGTAGGGATTCGATGTCATGTTGGGTGGGATAAATAGCGTTGTTTACACGGGGGCACTACGAGTGCAGTACCATCTTTCGATCGCTGTTATCCACGGATTTTTTTTGATTCCCTTTTCTAAAGGGTAAAATCCGGGGATAAAGGCGCACGCTTCGCTTCTTCAGATTGGTTCTGCCCTCTCCGTTGTTGTGTAAACGAAAGTACTTTAGAAAAACCAAATTACATCGAATGTGTATGAAGTAATTTTAGTGGGTGGGGCGTTCCATAAGTCAGGAAGATGACTTATGGAACGCTCTTTTGATTGTTATAACTAGGGACTAGCCTTGTGGCATTACTCGGTTGAATATTTGTTGTAGTTATCGAAATGACCCATGACCTGGCTTGTGTTACCGCAAAAACAAAGTTTTCATTGAGTATATTATGTTGGTTAAATCGACCATTTTATTACTTGCGAGCCTTCAAGGAATATGGGCTGATGGAAGAAGGCCAGTACCTGCCGAATGATCGCTAAGAACCACAACAACGAAAACAAGGAACTGGGCCATCATGCATGGCCTGGCTCCTTGTTGTTTGCGGTTAAGGGTTTGTGTTGCTTTCGGTATTCCTCTGGAGTCCAACCGGTCAATTTTTTAAACACCCGAAAAAAATATTTTGGATTGTCGTATCCCAGTTGTTTGGCAACCCGGTAGATTTTATCGTCTGTGCTCGTTAAGAGTTGCTTGGCTTGCCTGATCCGTAGTTGGTTTACGTAATCAGTGAAGTTCTCGGATGTCTTCTCTTTAAATAAATGACTGAGGTAACTCGGGTTCAGGTAGAAGAGGGACGATACCCATTCCAGCGTTAAATCCTTGGTATAGTGATTATCGATATATGTCCTGACGTTGTCGATCACTTGATCTGATGCGTAGGGGTTATCTTCCTTAAGCAGAAGGGCTGTTCCCGTCAGCACTTTTACCATGTAATGCCTAATGCACTCCATATCGAACGAGACGTTCAGGACGGCCTCCAAGCTGGAAGAGGCGCTACTGTTACCTCCGTTCTGGATATAGTTACTCAGCAGCCGTTTGGTTTCCGTAATAATGTCTTTGCACTGCTCTTTCAGGTGGGCAAGCAAGGCATCAGGCTGGCGTATGTAGAAAGCAAAGAAATCGGTGATGAGCTCTTCCACCTTCGTCACATTCCCGCTCTCTATAAAAAATAACAGTTCATACATTCGAGCCCACTTCAGTTGATGTAAAGGAATTTGCTCACGTGAGAATACGTAACATTTGCCAAAATCGGTAATGGCTCGTTCGTCCAACGCAAGGATCGTTTGATGATGAGCTTCTCGGACCCCACCAATGCCTGTATGAGGCAAGCTGATCCCCACACAACAATCCGTAGTTTCGGATTTGGTCAAAATGATACTCGCAGTTTGTTCCGCCATTTTCTGCAAATCAAGCTGGCCTGAGCAACCCAGATCATTCATCAGGAAAAACAGTAGCTGATCCGTTTGTGGATGAGGAATGTACAGGCCATTCGAAAAGGTAGGTAGTTGCTGTGCTGTAAGCGGTTGAGGACCATAAATCGTCAATAAAATGAACTGGTCAGACGCCATGATGGCGGCAAATTCCACAGAGCGGAACACAGGTGTTTTGATGGATGAATGGGGAGCCAGCACATAATTCAGGAAGGCTTGCATGTCTGCATCCCTTTTCATCTGCTCCGTTTCTACTTCTCTTAGAACGACTTCCCGCTGAAGAGAGCGCTCCTGTTCGATGGCATGGATGGCTTGGTGGAGCGTACCGTGGATCTCTTCCCGGCTAAAAGGCTTCAACAGGTAATTTATAACTTTCGCAGAGATTGCCTCCTGCATATAATCAAAATCGGTATGTCCGCTAATGACAATTAACTTGATGCGCGGATATTGCTGGCATACTGTCCTGATCAGCAGCTTGCCGTCAACCTCAGGCATGCGCATGTCTGTAAAGATAATGTCCGGCTTGAACGATTCAATCAAAGCCAAGGCATCCGCGCCGTTATCTGCTTCGCCTAGGAGTTCAAGCGAGTGCTCAAAAGTCCCGATTTTTTTCAACAAACCTTTGCGGATCAAGGGTTCATCGTCCACAACGATATACGTGTACATCTCTTGGTCACCTCTTTTCCCAATTGGCCGGAATTTCGAGTGTAATTCGAGTTCCTGTATTCAAATCGGTATGAAACGAAAGGCCGTAACCCTCTCCGTAATACAAAGCAATTCGTGAATGCACGTTTTTGATGCCGATGCTTTGTTTATGCCTTTGACCAACGGCGACGAATTCAGGTGGCTGCTGGAGCAATTGTCGAAGTTCCTCCGCTTGTGTTGAGGACATGCCCACGCCATCGTCCCAGATCTCGAACACGATGCTGTCCCCCTGAAACAAACCGGTAATGGTAACGGACCCCTTCCCACGTTTGTTCTCCAACCCGTGATAGATGGCATTTTCCACGAGTGGTTGCAACAGAAGTTTCAGCATGCGACGACTCCGAAGTTCCGGGTCCACATTGAGTTTGAACGCGAACTTGTCACCATACCGAATCTGCTGGATGGCCATGTAGTTTTCTACATGCTGAAGTTCTTCTCTGACCGCGACCAACTCGCTGTCCGTTTTGATGCTGTAGCGGAACATGTCCCCGAGTGACTTGGTCATCACCACAATACTCTCAACTTCTTCGATCTCGGCAATGCTATTAATCGACTCCAGCGTATTGTAGAGGAAATGGGAGTTGATCTGTGCTTCCAATGCCTTCATCTGGGAGTCCAGCATGAGGATTTTATTCTGGTAACTTTCTCGGATATGCGTATCGATATCATTCATCATTTTGTTGAACTCATGGTAAAGGATTCCAATCTCGTCGACTTGCCTCGTTACTTGAGGCTTGATGGTCACAAAACGATGAGATTTGGTTTTACGCATCAGTTTGGTCAATTCAATGATGGGTTTGGTGATCAGGTTGGACAAGAAAAAGGAAAGTAGAAGGAAAATGACGGCACAACTTATGGCTACGTAGAACAGCAACTTTTGGGAGATGTTGTACTCCTCATACAGCCGATCCATAGAGATGTTGGCAATTACGTTCCAATTGCGGCCAGGAACCTTCTGGATTACCGTCATGATGTTATCTTGGATGGATTTGTACTGTGAATTGCTGCCGACTTGATGCGTTGCCGCAGCCAGCGTATCGGAGAGTGGAGTGCTAACTCTACTTCGTTCGCTGGAGTACAAGATCTCGCCAGCGTCGTTTGCTAGATATAGATTGGACAAGCTTGGTGCCGGATTACGTTTTAGACCGTCAAAAATGTTCATACTGCAATCCAGCATAAACACGCCTAGGAACTCGTTGTTGTTGGGATCGTAGAGAGCTCTGGAGAAGCCAATGGATTCCTTGGCGTTAATGATGTAAGGTTTGACGCCAACTTCACCAATATACAAATCGCCTTTACGTTGGATCGTATTTAGATACCACTCATCGCGAAGTGCGACATAATCGAGGCGTAGGTCTGTGCCGCTACTGCCATAGCTTATCCATTTGCCATCTGGTGTGAAAAGGTACAAACCATTGATGTAATTGTAGCCAAGCAGAATGTTTTCAAAGATCAATTTCAATTTGCTGCGGATCATGAAGATTTCATATTGATCGTTGGTACCGTTCAACTTGATTAGTTCATCACTCACAGTACTGTAAGCGGTTGCATTGGAAGACTGCTGAAGGAGTGTGACGGAGATCCGGTCGATGTTCTGCAAAATTTCCTCCATGCTCTTGACCGAATTGCCTATAGTTGTCGACGTCACGAGAGAGGTCTGCTCATTCACCAGCTTCGTGTAACTGCGATAGGAACTGACAGAAACGACGATAATTGGCACGATCGATACGAGGACGAGGACCAGAAAAAGTTTAGTTTTGATGTTGAACAGAATCATACGTGCTCCTCCCGCCATTTGTCAATTCTAAAAATAGTGCACCATACGAGCCAAAGCAAATGCACTTTTGCCCACAGTATGATGAGAATGTGCACAAAGCAAGAATAAACATGAATCGGGGGAATGACAAGATGAAAAATAGAAAACGATTGTTGCCTTTAACTTTGGTACTCCTCATGATGTTTCTGAGCGCATGCAGCTCCGGTAGCCAGGAGGGGAGCGGTACGGATAATAGCAACGGGAGTTCAGATGAATCAGGAAAGCCGATTACGTTGACGATGATGCTATCGGGAAACAAGGCGTCTGACGGAGAGGATTTCGAGTTGGAGACCTTGCCGCGTCTGGTAAAAGAGAAGTTTCCTAACATTACCCTTGAAGTGCAGAAATTGCCTGATGATCAGTACAATACATCCGTACGTACCAAGCTTGCGGCTGGACAGGGGCCGGATATGTTCTTGATTTTTCCAAAGAATGCAGCTGGCGGCGTCAATGATTTCGCAAAGGCAGGATTTGCTGCTGATCTATCCGATCTGAAGTTCTGGGACAACATCAGCCAAGGCGCGAAGGCAGATATGTCCTATGAGGGAAAACCTTATGGAGTGGCCAAAGGGCTAGACTTCCTGGGCGTTTATTACAACAAGGAGTTGTTACAAGAGGCCGGATATTCCGAGTTTCCGAAGGATTGGCCTTCGTTCCTGGAGTTGTGTCAAAAGCTGCAGGCTGCGGGCGTAACTCCAATTGCAATGGGGGATAAGGACCCTTGGATGATCCAATTCGGTATGTACCCGATTGCGGCCAATGTTGTCTATCCAAATGAGATGGATTTTGATGTAAAACTCCAGAAAGGCGAAAAATCGTTGACTGATCCCAAGTGGGTTCAAACGGTCTCCAAATACAAAGAGCTCTATGATAACAACTACGTTGTCAAAAACTCGCTTGGCATTGGAAGTGCCCAATCTGCGCAGTTGTTCATCGATGGGCAAGCAGCCATGACCTTTACTGGAACATGGGACTATGCTTCCATGACGTCCAAAGGCGCTGCTGAATTTACTCGCGGATTCGCCTCATTGCCAGGTAACGAGCCGGAACAGCCGGTGTTTGTGTCTGCTGCAACATCTGCCGGATACGCTTTGAACGCCAAATCGGCAAACCTGGATGCAGCCAAGGAAGTACTGAACTACCTGTTCGATGGTGAATCAGATCTGTTCAAGGCATTTGTGGAAGCCAACAGTTCCATCAGCGTGTATAAGGACGTAGAACTTGAAAAAGAATTGTTCAAGGAAGTGAATGACAACTATCAGCAAACTGGAAATTCCGTCTACTTCAGCAACCAGATGTGGCCAGCCGGAGTATCGGACGTCATGCAGGCAAAGTTTGCCGAGATTATTGCTGGACAGAAAACAACACCAGAAGATGTGGCAAACGCCATGGAAACCAAGTTTAGAGAGCTGTGGAAAAACTAGAACAAAACGATGCTGTCTGCTGTAAAGGGGAGAATGATTGTCCTTCTTCCCTTGCCGCAGGCCCTCTTGGAAAGGATGGAGCAGGATGAGCTCTACTGTAATGAAAAAGTCCATGTACTGGTTTGCTTTGCCGGCATTGATCTTCTACCTGACCTTCTGGATCTTCCCGATCCTGCGGTTGTTCCAGTACAGTATAACGGACTATAACGGGTACGCCCAAGCCTATAACTATATCGGTTTCGACAACTATAAGGAATTGTTCCGGAGCGACATCCTGGGCATTTCTTTAAAAAATACACTGATCTATACGTTCGTCACCGTCATAGCTGGCAATATCATCGGTTTGGCAATGGCATTGCTGTTAAACATGAAAATAAGAGGAAACGGGATTTACCGTTCCCTGGCGTATATTCCCACATTGTTCAGTGCGATTGTCGTCGGCTTTTTGTGGAGCTACGTCTATATGCCGGATTACGGGCTGATTTCTTCCTTTCTCGATAAACTGGGTATCACAAATGAACTGAATTTCCTGGGTGATTACTCGACCGCGCTGTATTCTATTATCTTCGTGGAAATCTGGAAGACGATCGGAACGACAATGATTATCTTCCTTGCAGGACTACAGACTGTTCCGAGCGACTTGTTGGAAGCCGGACGGATTGATGGCTGCGGCTCATGGAGATTACTACGACATGTGAAGATTCCATTACTGGCAACAGCAATTACAATCAACGTGACGTTAAGTTTGATCAATGGACTCAAAGCGTTCGACTTCCCGTTTATCATGACGAATGGTGGTCCGGGCACGGCTACCAACACGCTGATTTATACCATCTATAAGATGGCATTTACCGAACAGCTCTTTGGTAAAGCTTCGGCTCTTGGCGTTATTTCCTTTGCCGTGATTATCGTCATTACCGCTGTCTTTGTCCTGAAAATGAACAAACGGGAGGTGTCGGCATGACGCTTCGTAAAGTATTGGGGAAAGGGTCCGTTCAGGTCGTCGTACTGTTGGTGATGGTGTTAAACCTGATTCCGTTAATTATTGCCTTTTCGACATCACTCCGCGATCCAAGCAACAACACAAATCCGCTGGTCCTGTTCCGGGAGATGACCTTTGCAAGTTACAAGGCTGCCTTCGACCGTATGCACTTTCCGGAAGCGCTATGGAACAGCGTGGTGTTAACCGGCGTATCGGTCGTGTTCGTTGTCCTGTTTGCGGCGATGGCGTCCTACCCGATGGCCCGTTTGAAAACAAAACTAAGCAAGTTCATGTATTTGTTTTTTTTGTCCGGACTCGTGGTACCTGCGCAAATGGTATTGATACCGATTGTGCAAATGATTAATGCGCTGCATATTCCAACGAATCAATATACGCCTATTTTCATGTTCATTACGTGCAGTCTGCCGTTTTCAACTTTCCTGTACACGGGCTTCATTCGAAGCGGTGTGCCTGAGGAGGTAGAAGAAGCGGCGCACATCGACGGGGCGGGATTGTTCCAACGGTTCTGGACCGTCGTGTTCCCTTTGCTCATTCCGGTAACGGTTTCGGTCATTATTACGCAAGGTGTCTGGATCTGGAACGATTACTTCTTCAATATGATCTTTATTTCCAGCGCAGGAGATTCACCGTTACCGCTGGCCATGCTCGGATTTTTGGGCGATCAGCAAAACCCCACGCAGTGGAATGTCCTGTTTGCAGCATGCTTTCTATGCGCGCTACCGTTGCTGCTGGCGTTTCTGTTCCTGCAAAAATATTTTATCGGTGGTATGACCGTTGGGGCGGTCAAAGGATAAGGAGGACACTGCAATGAGTGAAAAAGTGATAAACACAACTTGGCTGGAAAAAGCGCAGCGTCTGATGCCGGAGCTTCGCCAGCAAAAGGTCTATCCGGAACATATCGTGAGCGCAGTTCTGGATGCGGCGGGTTTTCAGGGATGGCGTATCGAACCACTCGGCTTAGCAGAAAACTTATCTGATCAAGTGTTGTGCAAGGGAGACAGAGTTACGCTGGATTTCGGGGAGCATCTCGTCGGTTATCTGACCTTGTCGCTTCTTAACGAGCGCAGTAATGCAGATGCCCCTCTCAGGTTGAAGCTCACATTTGGAGAAATGCCCTGTGAGGTCGGTGAGGATTTTGCAGAATATTCGGGTTGGCTTAGCCGTTCATGGCTTCAAGATGAGATCGTGAATGTGGACGTGTTACCCGGCACGCTAACACTGAACCGTCGCTATGCCTTTCGGTATCTGAAAATCGAGGTGGTAGAAACGTCGATCCGTTACGATATTCGAATTAAAGATATATATTGCATGACGGTGACTTCAGCAGACATAGGTTCAGTACCTCAATTGCATGAAGGTATCGACACGGAGCTGCTGGAAATGGATCGCGTGTCCGTGAAGACACTCCGGGATTGCATGCAGACGGTATTCGAAGATGGACCGAAGCGCGACCGACGTTTATGGATCGGAGATCTTCGTCTTCAGGCCCTCGTCAATTATGAAACATTCGGCTGTAATGATCTCGTCAAGCGCTGTCTGTATCTCTTTGCCGGAACAAGATTAGAGGGCGGTCAGGTAGGAGCCTGTTTGTACGAACAACCGGAACCATACGTGGACGAGATTTACTTATATGACTATGCGTTGTTTTTTATAGTGACATTATGGGACTATTTTGAAGCTACGAAGGACAGGGAAACGTTGGAAGGACTTTGGCCGGTCGCTCAAGAACAGATTGAGCTTGGGCTTAAAAGACTCGATGAGCGGGGCATCGTACGGGATGACGATACCTGGTATTGTTTTCTGGACTGGCATGAAGAATTAAATAAACAGGCTGGTGCTCAGGCAGTTCTCATCTATAGTATGAAAAGGGGAAGGTCGATTGCCAAAGAACTGGGGCTGCCGGAGTATGAGGAATGGATTAACACACACATCAAAGACGCTGAGCAAGCAGCCCTCACACATCTGTGGGATGGTGAACAGGGCTTCTTCGTCAGTGGTGAAAAAAGGCAGGTATCCTGGGCATCGCAAGTGTGGATGGTTCTGGCTGAGATCATGGATGCTCCAGCGGCCCGGCAATTACTTGATCGGTTAACGGGTAAGGGAGAAGCTATTGGCATGACCACGCCGTACATGGTTCATCATTATGTTGATGCATTGATTATGTGCGGGGAAGAGGAGAAGGCACTGGAGCAGATCCGAAGGTATTGGGGCGGTATGCTGAAGGATGGAGCGGACACTTTCTGGGAGCTCTACGACCCGGACGACAAAACGTATTCTCCTTATGGCAGCAATTTGGTCAACAGTTATTGCCATGCTTGGAGCTGCACACCAAGTTATTTTATTAGGCGATATTTTTCATAATTCTGGACTTGAGGTCAACCAGGAACGTCTGGTTGGCCTTTTTGGATTAGTTTCAGGTAGCATAGAGCCTGCCATGGCCTATTGTTTTTATTTGTTCGTACCGTTAAAAGAACGAGTGGCTATTAATGAAGCGATAAATACTAATATTAAAATAAAGTTATACGGGTTTCCTTTAAGTATGTAGACTTGGACGATGAGTGCCAGAGTTGAGATGCTTAAGATTATTCGCAGGATAATCGCCGATGAGCGATCGGGATGATGGCTTCGTTTGGAGATAAAGTATAGGGTGTACCATAGAAGACTAAAAAGCAGAAGTGAAACTAGGAGTAGAATGGCAATCATGCATGAACACCTTTCTGTAATTAATTTCACTGAATAATTGGAATAACATGACAACTAATTATAACATAGGTTTTTCTGGAGTCTGACATTTTCATAGAAGTTAAGGGATGAACTATGGTGTGAATGGTGCAATATATTTGATGTATTTTCACAGGATGGACTTTGCTTTCCTCCGGGTGGAGCGGTAAACTGTTGCATACGAGCCTTATGGATTAATGTCCTGGATTTTACGTCAAAAAGGCGGACTATGTCGATATGCATTTATTTTAGACAGATTTGGAGGAAGTACGATTGGAAATGTTTACGATGCTGCTGGGTTTATTTGAACGGGCGGCGCTGTTGATTATATTTTTATTCTTTCTGTCGAGGGTGCCGAGATTTAGGCAGATTCTGCAAAAGGGGAAATTAAGGTGGCAGGAGTCTGTTGCGGTTACCTTGTTATTCTGTGCTTTTGCCATCTTCGGGACATATACGGGTATTAATGTCGAAGGTTCACTGGTGAATGTGCGGATCATCGCCGTGTTATCAGGTGGTATTTTGTTCGGAGCGCCTGTGGGTATTATTACGGGTATTGTCTCCGGGGTGCATCGATATTTGATTGATATGGATGGAGTCACAGCTATACCGTGTCTGATCACGAGTATCCTGGCAGGTCTGGTCTCTGGATATATACATAAGTACACGCCCAAGCCTAAGCGATGGATTATCGGTATTGGTGCTGGAATGATCTGTGAAGCGCTCACGATGTTATTGATCCTGCTATTTTCCTATCCCGATCCACTGGGTGCCGATATTGTTTCGAAGATTGCGCTGCCTATGATTCTGGGTGAAGTCAACATTGGGCTGATTGTGCTCCTGGTGCAGAGCGTCGAAGGGGAGAAAGAGATGATTGCGGCTCGTCAGGCGAAGCTGGCACTGGAGATTGCGAACAAAACCTTGCCGTATTTCCGTTCGATTGATGAGGATTCTCTACGCAAAATCTGCCGGATTATTCAGGAGGATATTCAGGCCGATGCGGTTGCAATTACGGATACCCGGAATGTACTGGCTTATGTAGGATTTGGTGAGGAACGCTATCATATCGGTAATGAAATTATAAGTGAGATGACCAAGAAGACGATATCCAGCGGGGAGATAACGATCAGTAATGATGTGATTGATGAAAAAACACCCGATATCCACTCGCTGTTAATCATTCCGCTCAAAGAACGAGGCGACATTACAGGGGCGCTCAAAATCTATTATCGCAAAGCGTATAAAATTACGTATCCTTTGCAAACGATGGCTGTAGGTCTGTCGCAGATCATTTCCACTCAGATGGAGGTGTCACGGGTAGAAGAGATTAAGGCTGCTGCGAACAAAGCAGAGCTCCGTGCCTTACAGACGACCATTCATCCTCATTTTCTGTTTAATGCGCTAAATGCGATTGCATCGTCCATCCGAACCAAACCGGATCGTGCGCGGGAATTGATTGTGAATCTATCCGGGTACATGCGCTACAATCTGGAACTGTCGGATGAGCTAATCGATATTCATAAGGAACTTGAGCAGGTCCGTAATTATGTAGAGATTGAGAAAGCTCGCTTTGGCAGTCGACTTAACGTGATCTATGAGATTGATGAGGTTGCGGTGCATATTCCGAGTCTTGTTATCCAGCCGCTCGTCGAAAATGCAATTATTCATGGCATTCTCAAGGTGAAAGGACCTGGGACCGTTCGAATTCGGATACAGGATTATCCGGAGTTTGTACGAATCAGTGTCAGTGATACAGGGGCAGGCATCAGTGCAGATATTATTGAACGGGTCTACCACGATCGTATGCCTGGTAACCAGATCGGGCTATATAATGTGCATCGCCGGGTCAAGCTTATCTACGGACAAGGTGTAACCATTACTAGGCTGGAACAAGGAACCGATATTTTATTTGATGTGCCCAAAGGAGATGTCGTAACAAGGTGATGATGGATCAATGAGAGCTCTTATTGTGGAAGACGAGATTCTGGCAAGTGAGGAATTGAATTATTTAATTCAGGAGCATAGTCATATTGAAGTGGTGGATCGCCTTGAAGACGGGCTGGATGTACTGAAGTTTTTGCAGGAACAAGAAGTTGACGTCATTTTCCTCGATATCAATATTCCCTCGCTGGACGGCATGATGCTGGCCCATCATATTGGGAAGTTTGCGATTAAACCCTATATTGTATTTACTACGGCGTATAAGGAACATGCAGCAGAAGCTTTTGAGTTGGAGGCGTTTGATTATATTCTGAAGCCTTATGACGAGAAACGAATTGCTGCAATGCTCCATAAGCTGGAGCTCGCATTCAAACGTGATCATACGCCGATGGAGCAACATGTTGAGGATGGACCAGTTACTATGGGGGACGGATCTGCTGCACAGGGAGATCTGTTACGAGAACGAGATACGAATTCCCATACGGACAGAAGAATTAATCTGCTGCGGAATGACAATATTATTGTTACGGATACGGCAGATATCTACTATGCGGAAGCGCAGGAGAAAGTGACAAAGGTTTATACCAAAAATGGGGAGTTCACCATGCCAGTGAGCATATCGGATTTTCACAGCCGTCTGCCACAGGATACGTTCTTTCGCTGCCACCGTTCCTACGTCGTAAATCTGTCGCAAATCCGTGAAATTGTACCTTGGTTCAACAATACGTATCTGCTCCGTCTGCGCGATCTGGAGGCTGAAGTACCTGTAAGTCGCGGGAAGGTCAAAGAATTCAGGCAACTCATGCGCATCTAGAAGCATTTCATTCCGCATCTGATGCAACTCATGCTCAAAACGGTGTGATGAATCCCCTTTCATGTATGATTAGCTTGTGAACGCATTCATGTATATGACATCGGCAAAGGGGAGATCACGATGAAAGCAACCATTTCATCCGTTTCATCAACACCTGAATCAACATTTGCACCTACAAAAATGAACCGCTGGCTTATTGTATTGGGGACCATCATTGTACAAATGGGTCTTGGAACCATCTATACTTGGAGTTTATTTAATCAACCGTTGTCTGATCGTTTCGGATGGGACGTCAGCTCGGTCGCGATAACTTTTTCAATTACCAGTTTTGCTTTGGCGTTTGCCACATTGTTTGCAGGACGATTGCAGGAACGTTGGGGTCTTCAGCGCCTGATCCGTGTAGCCGGGGTTGTGCTCGGACTGGGTCTAATTCTGAGTTCCCAAGTCACTTCGCTAACATTGCTGTACATTTTGGCTGGATTTGTCGTTGGTTTTGCAGATGGTACGGCGTACATTACATCGTTGTCTAATCTGATCAAGTGGTTCCCGGAGCGTAAAGGTCTGATCTCGGGGATCTCGGTCGGCGCATTCGGTACCGGTAGTTTATTGTTCAAATATGTGAACACGGCATTGATTGGTGCCGTTGGTCCTGCTCAGGCATTTATGTACTGGGGCATTATCGTTCTTGTTCTGGTGGTTGCGGGATCATTCCTGATCCGTGAAGCTGTTGTTCGTGAACAGGCTCCGGCAAGCAAGGAAGGATCCAAACAAGTCGTAGCACGTCATGACTATACAGTGAAAGAGATGCTGCGTACAAAAGAAGCGTACATGCTGTTCGTTATTTTCTTCACGGCGTGTATGAGCGGTCTGTATCTGATCGGTATTGTCAAAGATATCGGTGTACAGCTTGCTGGACTTGATGTAGCTACCGCTGCGAACGCAGTGGCCATGGTTGCGATCTTTAACACGGCAGGACGTATTATTCTCGGTGCGCTGTCGGATAAAGTAGGACGAATGAAAGTCATCGCTGGTGCGCTGCTGGTTACAGCCGTAGCTGTCATGACACTTAGTCTGGTTCCACTGACTTTCGGAATTTTCTTCGCCTGTGTGGCGGCCGTTGCCTTCTGCTTCGGCGGTAACATTACGGTATTCCCGGCGATTGTGGCCGATTACTTCGGACTGAAGAATCAGAGCAAAAACTATGGTGTGATCTATCAGGGCTTTGGATTTGGTGCTTTGGCTGGATCATTCATCAGCGCCCTGCTGGGCGGATTCCATCTAACCTTCATCGTGATTGCTGTACTCTGTGCTGTCTCGCTGTTGCTCGCACTGATCATCACCCCTCCAGGTGAAGGTCGTCGTGCACGTCAACGTGAAAAACAGATGAACCTTAACCCTTCATCACGGGCAAGCTAACAACATGCACGGGAAGTACGGAACTGAGAATATTTCTTCATCTTAAAAAGCAAATTAAAAAAACAAAGTAAACAAAGCGGTCTCCAGTTGAGGCCGCTTTTTGGTATCTACAGTGGTCAGATTGCTGACTTGTTGGCCTATCGGATCATCTGGCTGCCTGCAAGCGTGTTGCCTTGTGTGCATTCCATCATTCGCATCTGTTATACTCTAGGTGAATTCAACAAGACCAAGATAAGTTATGTACCCCAGAGGAGGCATATCATGAAGTTCATTAAATACACACAACCTGATTTTGATGATTATTATGCATTGGTTTCCAATATGGAAGTAATGAAACAGATTACAGAACGTGCAATACCGGAGCAAGAGGCGAGAACGCAATTTGAGTCCATGCTTGATTTTAATGAGCGTTCCACTTGCGGACATTATCGGGTATTTAGTGAAGATGGTGCTGGTGTGGCGTATGCCAAATTGATTCCGGATCAGGAGGACCCGACCAAGGCTGAGATAGGTTACATGATCCTGCCTGAACATTGGGGTAAAGGCCAAGGCACATCCATAGCGTCACGGTTGATTATTCAGGCACAAGCCGCAGGGATTGGATCACTCTATGCAGTTATCGATCCGGGTAACGCTGCTTCCCGCCGGATCTTGACCAGACAGAACTTTGTATCCACCTGGACAGGCGATTACGATGGTCTTCCTGGTGAGATTTTGGAGTTAAATCTTCAAATGAAGCGATAAATGAAAGGTTCTGCGGGTAATCAGATAATATAGGGCATCTTGCATGATGTGGATGGAACTCATTATCATCATGGGAGTCCACCCATCCACATTTCATGCAAGATGTTTATATATATAGAGGTGGAGGAGATGAGATGTGAGCAATTCAACCATGGAACGTCTGAATGCATTGCTGCCGGAGTGGCTGGAGACCAGTCGTTTGCACACCGGGCAGGGTAAGGTGGCCTCTTATATCCCGGAGCTTGTCAAAGCCTCTCAGGATGAGCTTGGTATACATATCATGGACGCCGAAGGGAACCATGTGTCGGCAGGGGATTGCGGTGTCCCATTTACGATGCAAAGTATCTCCAAAGTATTCACCCTTATTCTGGCCCTGATGGATCATGGGGAAGAAGCGGTTTTCTTTAATGTAGGAAAAGAACCGACAGGCGACGATTACGATTCGATGATCAAGCTTGAATTGGTTGAACCCGGAATTCCGTTCAATCCTCTGATCAATGCGGGTGCGATTACGGTGTCCTCGCTCGTTGGAGGAGACTGCAAGGAAGAGAAATCACGCCGCATTCTGGAGTTTTTCCGCAAACTGGCGAATAATGAACAGCTGGGCTACAACGAAGAGGTATTCCAGTCCGAATCGGAGAGCGGTCACCTGAACCGTTCACTTGGTTATTTCCTGAAGCATAATGGTGTGATCAAGGATGACGTGGAAGATGTACTTGCCGTGTATTTCCGTCATTGCTCTATTGAAGTTACCTGTGCTGATCTGGCACGAATGTCACTTGTTCTGGCTTATGATGGAACAGATCCGATTACGGGCAACGAACTTATTCCTCGTCGTTATGTACAGATTGCCAAAACCTTCATGACGACCTGTGGTATGTACAATGCGTCAGGCGAATTTGCAATCGAGGTGGGATTGCCCGCCAAGAGTGGTGTATCCGGAGGGATATTGACCCTTGTGCCGGGACAATTCGGCATAGGTCTTGTCGGCCCGGCTCTGAATCGCAAAGGCAACAGTATTGCCGGCGTGCATCTGCTCGAGCGTCTATCCAAGGAATTCGACTGGAGCTTTTTCTAAGAAGTTTTTCAGAAAAAAAGAAGCTTTACCCTTATATGTAGCCGATGAATCACGTATCTGATATTTTGCTTCTTTTGAACGAAGTGAATGGTCCGGATATGTCTCGTCGGCTGCTTTTGGTATTCATCAGGATGTGTAGGAAGGCAGTCCCGCATGGCAACGGCTACGCTGCATCTATCATGGAACATCCACAACATCGGGGTGGGTATATACGCCTTGAGTCATTAATTCAGTCATAGGCAAGCGCCACATCTGTAATGAGGTTCATCTGAATATCCCGGGACCCGTCTTCCATCAGTAGTCTGAGGGTACGGGCAGGACGGTCCAGCCGAAGCACTTGACCGGTGTAATGGATATCGTCATGTTCGTGAAACAACGTAATAGTGACCTTATCTCCAAGCATCATCGAGTTGCTGAGTAACCGGGACATTTCTTCTGCCGCCTGGGCATCCAGAGATGGGCGGGTACGAGGAGCAAGTTGTTCCTGATGAAGAATATAGGCTTCCCGGTGTTCAGGGAGCATCATGCGTGAGGACTCAAAGATACCGTTTTGCTGCAATTTTTTACTCATTTATAATGACCTCCAATTTTATGAGAACGTTCCTGTGCCTGGGCGGACGAGCAGAGGGAGGATGCTCGCATAATGGCAGTATCTCCGTATCTGCGCTTAATATCATCCGTGGCACGTTCCAATTCTCTTTTGCGTTCGCGGTCATCGAACCAGGACAGCTGCACTTCAGAATCAGGCACAAGTCCGGTCAATGACACGCTGATGCGGCGGATGGGTAATCCGTCCCAATGGCGCAGGAACAGAGCTGCTGCCGCATCGTATACTTCATCCGTAATGTTGGTGGGTTCATTCACCTTCATCTGGCGGGAGAAACCGGTTGGCCGATCATAATCCTGTCCGCGACATCCAACCGAGACCACATGGCCCATGAGTGATTTGTCCCGGGAACGTCGACTGACGAGTTCCGCCAGTTCAAGCAGTACCACTTTGATATCTTCCCAGGAGTCATAGTCCCTGGGCAGCGTCATCTGATGTCCGATTCCCTGCTGCTGATGAGCATATGTCCCAGGTTTGACCGGGGAATCATCAATACCGCGGGCGATACGCCATAATACCTCGCCATTCACACCCCAACGTTCTCTCAGTCGGGACAGTGGGGTCTGGGCCAGATCACCGATCGTATGCACGCCCATCTTGTAGAGATGCTGCGCCATGCGGGAACCAACCATGAACATGTCTCGCACAGGCTTCTCCCAGATGGTTGAAGGCAGATCTTTGCGAAGCAGCGTGCAGATGCCTCCAGGGACTTTTTTGGCATACAGATCACAGGCGATCTTGCTAACGACCTTGGTATCGCTGATACCGATTCGAATGTACACACCCGTCTCCTCCATCACCCTGGATTGAATGCTGCGCGCAATCGTCTCGGGACTGCCGAACAGATCCAGGCTTCCGGTGACATCGAGAAACTGTTCATCAATACTATAGGGTTCCACCAGATCGGTGTAAGACTGAAGGATACGTGTAATATGAAGGGACACCCGAATGTACTCGGCCATCCGGGGGCGAACAACAACAACATCCGGACATTTGGCGAGCGCTTCGCCCAGTCGTTCTGCTGTCGTAATTCCATAGGACTTGGCGAGTGGACAGGCCGCAAGAATAATACCCGAACGGCGCGCCGGATCTCCCGCGACAACGAGGGGGCGGTCCTTATATTCGGGGTGTGCAGACTTCTCCACACTGGCATAGAATGACTGGCAGTCTGCCAGCATGATGACACGTCTGTCTTGGCGAGGCATAAGACTTCTCTCCTTATTCGTGATGCTAAGCTATTATGTTAAGAAGCAATTATTTTCATTTGAACATCGATAATTAACAGTTTATTTACAGCATGGAACAAGTGTTCTTGTTTTATAAGCATATCCGACAATTCGAAATGCAGCAACCGGAATTATTTTGCAAATTGGACACAATTATTGGTTAGCTGTATTAGAGGCAGGAATTAGGAAATAAGATGTGCTTTTTTACATTTAATGTGAGAGATCCATGACCTCTGGGTGATGACCGGGCGTTCATTTAGGTTTTTGTAAAAAGGTTATAAATGGGCACAGTCCTATAGAGGGGGACTGATGTCCTTTTTTGATTTTCTGCATTTTTCAGAAAACCTTGATGTGACGCGGAATATCGCTGATGCGTTATCGGACTATAGTATCAATTTTGTAATCTTTATGGTTAATACTGTAAAAAGGCCCGCAACTTTAAAATATAACTCGCGTTTAATGGGGTATGTGTTCAAACGGCAAACGTTGCCTGTACCCGCGTTGCACATAACAATAAAGGTTCCAGAAGTGCAAGATCAACTGGGCATCTAATCCATGCGATTTTAGCAAATATTAGTGTTTGGGAATCAGACGTATCCTGGAGGCTTTCGGGTGCTAGTTGATGGCGCTTTTTACGAATTATGGGCAGAATGTTCCATTTCATGTTTGCTTCCATCAGCCTAGTTACAAATGCAGAGTCTTAGCGCTATAGTGAGAACTACACCGCTGACATCTCTACCAAGCGGACATCCGAAGCGGAAAGATTCGTAAACTTCATGTTGGACCATTCGATGTTGAAGCAGGATGCATATTAGAGAGGTGAGCAATCTAAAGACATGAGCAGACAAAGACGAAGACGCTGGCTATTAACGGTGTTGACAGGAGCAGTGGTGGTGACCGGTGGGATATTTGCCGGATGGCACTATATGCAACCCAAGCTCGTTACGTACACAGCGGAGAACGGCACGGAGATGAAATTCAAGACCGATGGAGACCGGTTCATGGAATACGGGCCAGATGGAGCGTGGAGGGAGATGTTCGTCAAAGGTGTCAACCTGGGCGCAACTTCACCGGGGCATTACCCGGGAGAATTCCCGCTGACCAAAGAGGATTACTTGCGGTGGTTCCAGCAGATCGAGGATCTGGGAGCCAATGTAATCCGGGTATACACGGTTCACGAACCGATTTTCTACTCCGCATTAGTCGAATATAACCGCGGCCGGGAGCAACCGTTATATTTTATACAGGGCATATGGTCACCTGAAGAAGAGCTGATTGAGAAACAGGATGCCTATGCAGTCCATATTGAGCAGACGTTCAAGCAGGAGATTGAAAAGGCCGTATCTGCTGTCTATGGCGATGCGGACATTCCTGCCAAGCAGGGAGAGTCCAGCGGCAAATACAAAACGAATGCAGGAAAATACCTGATGGCCTGGCATTTGGGGACGGAATGGGACCCGGCGATGGTAGACAACACGAACGCGAAACATGCGGACGTACCACAGTACAAGGGAGCTTATTTCTCGGCAAGTCCAGAAGCGTCACCGTTCGAGAACTGGCTTGCAGAACTGCTGGATCATACGGCGGCCTTGGAGAAGAATTATGGATGGGAGCATCCGATGACCTTCACCAACTGGGTAACCACCGATGTGCTGGATCATCCCGGCGAGCCGCTGTATGAAGAGGATCTCGTCAGTGTGGATGCCCGACATATTCAGCCGGAGGCATGGCAGGGAGGTTATTTTGCGGCCTACCATGTGTACCCGTATTACCCGGATCTGTTCCATATCGATAAGACACTCCAAACGATCAAAGATGAGAACGGTGAGTACAACACGTACAAAAGTTATCTGCGCAAGCTCAAAGCCGAGTTTTCCGATATGCCTTTAATGATTACAGAGTATGGCGTACCCTCTTCCCTTGGTATTTCCCATCTGGGTATGGGTGGACGGAATCAGGGTGGACATAACGAAGTAGAGCAGGGAGATATTGACGCGTCCTTGACGCAGGATATCTATGATGAAGGATACTCGGGAGCGATTGTGTTCATGTGGCAGGATGAATGGTTCAAAAAAACATGGAACACGATGCCGCTGGAAATCCCGGCTGATCGCCGTGCATATTGGCTGAACGTACTGACAAACGAGAAGATGTTTGGTCTGCTTGCCATGGACCCCGGTAAACAGGAACAGTTGACCATCGACGGATCACTGGATGACTGGGATGATCTGAAGGATGAAGAGGTCACGACCTGGCAGGGCCAAGTGGACGGCATTCAGGAAATGAAGATGACCCATGATGAAGCCTATCTGTATATTGGGCTGACCTTGGATCAACCGTTTGACCCGGAGAAGACAGTGCTGCGAATTGGCACAGATACACTTGCTGGAGGCAGTCAGCCTGACAAGTTACTCCCGGGCCGGACACTCAGTGATGGTCTTGAGACAGTGATTACACTGGGGCAGGATGAAGAATCACAGGTGGAGATTGCCAAGGATTATGACTTTAATCAGCGTCTGTACGGCAAGGAAGGATACGACATGCTGCCAGATCAGCAGTCAGATTCCACAGATCCGTTCCACCCATGGAATCTGGCAGTCAGCCTGAGGATGACACCGCCGGATACCCGATCTGCTCAACCGTTCATGAATGAAAAGGTCGGAACATTGAAGCGAGGAACGACGGCTCCCGGCCAGCCTGATACGGATTCATTAACATCATGGCAGTATAACGGCAATCAAGTAGAGATGCGAATTCCTTGGATGCTGCTTGGGTTCGGTGATCCGAGTTCGCTGCAAGCGATCGACTATGGAGCGCTCAAGAATGGACGTGAGTTCTCCACAGTTGCTGTGGAAGGCGTTACCCTCATTCCGTGGTTAACGGACCGCGCCACGAAGAAAGTATCTTGGCCTGGGGGTGAACAGACGACGCTGGATCTGAAGACTTTGCCCGTATATAGCTGGCAGCCTTGGGAGCAGGTTCAGTATAGTGAACGCCTGAAGCTAAGCTACGAAAAAATGAAGAAGAGCTATGAAAAAATCCCTAGTTTTCAGATCGAATAAATAAGTATAAAGGAGGACCTTTTCACATGTTTCCAAGTTTGGCTTTGGCCTATCTGTTTTTGTACATCTGTATCGCACTTGTTGTTGTAGGCGTCATCGTATTGTTTGCCATGAAAATGTCCCACAACGGCAAACGACGTAAGACGGCGTTTTATGAATTGAAACAGCGTGACTACTTCACCTATCTGCAAACAGCCTTGACCGAGAATAGTCCGCTCAAACTGCCACCAGGCAAACTGGCTCCGCTGGAACGCAGAGTCATTCAGGACAGGCTGATTGAATGGATCGACCAGTTCAAGGGTGAATATCGCGACAAATTAATTGCACTGTGCCGTGAAGCAGGATTCGTAGAGCATGATCTGAAGGAACTGGGCCGTCTGCGTTACGGTCGCCAGATCGATGCTGCGTATCGCTTGGGTGGCATGCGTTGTCCCGAAGCCGTTCCGGGTTTGATGGAATTGCTGAAGGATGAGAAACCGGGCCCGATGGCCATTATGATTGGTCGTTCTATCTCCAGGTGTACGACCCGCCAAGGTGAACTGAAAGACATGCTGGCATTGCTGTTAACCAAAGGCAAATCCATTCACCATCTGGCTGCAGATATTCTGCTCGAAACGAGTCTGGATACGAGCAGAATTCTAATTGAATTGCTGGAAGACCGGAATCCTGATTTTGTCAAAGTCGGACTGGTTGCCATGTGGGGACAAGCTGTACCTGAAGTGATGCCTGCACTCGACAGACTGGTAGGCGCAGAACATCAGGATGTACGTGCCGAGGCGGTGAAGCTGTATCTTAGCGCAAGTCCGGCACTCCGGGATGAGACCATTCTGAAGCTGATCCAGGACCCCGATCCGGAAGTTCGCGCCGAAGTGGTACAAGCGCTTGGTTCGAAACATGCATCTGGCAGTATTCCATTGCTGCGCAAAGCGCTGCGGGATGAGGACTGGAGAGTTCGATATAACAGTGCGGAGAGTCTGAGCAAGCTCGGTGAACCGGGATTCGAAGCGCTGTGTCAGGCTGCGGTGCAAGGTACAGTTGCTGAACGCGAGATTGCGATGCAGCAGATTGAGAGCACCATGCAGCATACGAGAACCGATGACAGAGCTGTAGAGCAGATGATTGCACATAACAAAAAAAGACTGCTGTACGATCGCTATTTCGGCCCTGTCCGAGAGAACAGAACCAGCAAGAAACGCACAGGTGTCGCTACGGTAGGAGGGGATTACACTGCTTAGGGATCTACTATTAATCTACGGCATGGTCGCAATCTACTATGTTGTTTTTGTAAATACGCTCTATTTTTCCATACTGGCCTTATCGTTCCGTAACATCTGGACGATCTTCCGGCGGTCGCATTATTCCAAATACAATACATTGTCAGGCTCGGAACTGGTGCCTTCCGTTTCTCTGCTGGTACCGGCGTACAACGAGGAACTGACGATTATTGAAAATGTGAACTGCCTGATGACGCTGAATTATCCAACGTATGAAGTCATTGTTGTGAATGATGGCTCCAGTGATGCCACGCTGAAGATCCTGTTGGAAGAATATCGTCTGAAGCCAGTACCCAATACGAAGATTCGGGGCAAGATCGCCTGTCAGAAAATTCGTGGGATCTACCATAATCCAGAGTTCCCTGATCTGTATGTCATTGATAAGGAAAATGGCGGAAAGGCCGATTCCCTCAATGCCGGGATCAACCTGTCCCATTATCCACTGATCTCTTCCATTGATGCTGATTCGTTGCTGGAGAAGGATGCCCTGATCCGCATGGCACGCATGTATCTGGAGAATCCGGAAGAGACGGTAGCCATCGGTGGAGATGTAAGGATCGCCAATGGCTGCAAAATTGAAAACGGGGCAGTGCAAGATGTATCGCTGCCACGCAAGATCTGGCCCATGTTCCAGTCGATAGAATATCTCAAAGCCTTCCTGGGCGGACGGATTGGCTGGAGTCACATGAACGGTCTGATCATTGTCTCCGGTGCCTTCGGCATGTTCCGCAAGGACGCAGTAATCGCCGTAGGCGGATACCGGGATGGTTATCCTGGGGAAGACATGAACATCATCATCAAGCTTCACCGTTATATGCTGGAAAACAAATTGAAGTATCGCGTTGCCTTCTGTCCTGAGGCCGTATGTTGGACACAGGCACCGGATTCCTACCGGATCTTGTCCAGTCAGCGCAAGCGCTGGGGCCGTGGGAATCTGAAGAATATGATCGAGAATCGCGGCATGTTGTTCAATCCGAAATATAAGGTTATGGGTATGGTGACCATGCCATATAACGTCCTTTTTGAAGCGCTGAATCCGTATTTCCGGATTACCGGACTTCTGGCTCTCACCGGATATGTGCTTCTGGATATGACACAATGGCCGATTCTGGTTCTGTTCGGACTGCTGAACTTTGTGAGTGGTTATCTGCTGAGTGTAGGCGCACTTGTCCTGGAGGAGATTGCATTCAAGCGTTACAACAAACTCTCCGATCTGGTCAAAATGCTGGTCTACTCCGCGCTGAAATTCGTGGGTTACCATCAGCTCGGCGTACTGTGGAGATTGCAGGGACATGTGCAGTTCATGCAAAACAACAACTCATGGGGTACCATGACACGTCAAAGCTGGTCCGAGGATGAGAAGAAAACAAGCGAAGCCGCTTGATTAAAGAATAATCAAAGCAATTATATGTCCAACTAAACATTTACACGATAACGGAGAGGACAGAAATAACCTGAATAAGCGAAGCGTGCGCCTAAAAGCTTTCTGAAAGAAAGCTGCATCGAAAGCATACGCTTATCCCCGGATTTCCCCCTGTATAAAGGAATCAGAAAATCTGGGGATAACAGTGATCGTAAGGTTGTTCTGTCATCGGAGTGTCAGTGTAAATAATATTTTTTTGGACTTATATAGATAATCGAGGAGAAGGGTGGAAAAGAACATGCCAAATACGGCGACATTGCAGCGTGAGGCTGCCGTTAATGTGTACCGAAGTGTAGAACAGGGATTGAAGGAAACGGGTGCCGAAACATGCGGCTTAATGTTCATCCATTGTGCAGGAAACTCTCAACCTGAGCAGCAGGTCAGGACACATCTGGAGCAGACGAGCGAGTCTGCCTTCCAGGTGTGGAAGGATGGGGCTACCCAGGCGATTGCCGTCCTGCTGCCAGGGTTGTCACTGGATGAAGTTCATTATGAAGGACTTCGAATCAAGCATGAGTTGCAAGAGACTGTACCCGGTGCCGATCCACAGATTACACTGGCCAGTTTCCCGGAAGGGGAGCGCCCTTCGAAGGCAACCATTCAGCATATGGCTGAATCCTCGAAGCTCGTAGATTCGTCGGAGATTCATATCTACACGCTAGACAATACGGTGGACGAGCCGGAACGAATTTTGATTGTAGATAACGATCCTACGGTACGCGAATTCCTGCAATTGCGGTTGAAGATGCAGGGGTATGAAACCTATGAAGCCGTCGATGGACTGGCTGCACTGGAGTTGATCGAGAAAGTCACACCAGACCTGGTGCTCACGGAGCTGAATCTGTATGGTATCGATGGGCTGCCGTTCATCCATCATATCCAGAACCTGGAGATGGAGCAGCCACCCAAAATTGTCGTGTTGACCGAGCAACGTGTCGAGCAGACGATCAGTCAATGCTTCCGCAGCGGCGTGGATGATTACATGACCAAACCGTTCTCACCTGTAGAGCTGGATGCTCGAATCAGACGCTGCCTGCATTAGAAGACGGCTTGAATAAGCTGATTGTGTGAAGTGCAAAGTAAGAGCTTTTTTTACACTATGAATCAGATAGATTAGAGCAACATTTAGAGCACAGACACTCATCTATTTATATGGATTTTAAGCACTACCAAATACACTGCCCGGAGGGAATATCATGGAGAATCAACAATTCCACACATTACTGAATGCGATTGAAAATAAAGAAGCTGTACTCGGCGTCGTCGGGCTCGGTTACGTAGGACTTCCACTTGCCGTGGAAATGGTCAATCAAGGTTTCACGGTAATCGGAATTGATCTGGATGCGACCAAAGTAGAAAGTATCTATCAAGGAGATTCCTATATTCACGATATTTCGTCCGATGAGTTGAAAAAAGTAATGCAAAGCGGTCGTTTCCAGCCAACGACAGATTACAGCTTGCTGCGTGTGATCGACGCACTCAGTATCTGCGTACCGACACCGCTTAGTGAGAATCAGGACCCGGATACGTCTTACATCGAGACGGTTGTGGATCAGATCAAACTGCACATGAAACCGGGCATGCTGATTACGCTGGAGAGCACTACTTATCCAGGTACAACCGAAGAATTGATCCAGCAGCAGCTGGACAAGATCGGACAAGAAGCAGGTAAAGACTATTTCCTCTGCTTCTCGCCTGAGCGTGTGGACCCGTCGAACGGACGTTTCACCACATTTAATACACCGAAAGTAATCGGGGGTACAACCGAAGCTTGCTTGAAACTCGGAACAGCACTGTATAGCAAATACGTAGAAACCGTAGTACCAGTATCTTCGCCAAAAGTGGCTGAGATGTCCAAACTGCTGGAGAACACATTCCGCAGTGTGAACATTGCCTTTGTAAATGAAATGGCGATGATGTGCGACCGTATGGGCATTGATATCTGGGAAGTTATTGACGCGGCGGCGACGAAACCATTTGGTTTCATGCCATTCTATCCAGGCCCAGGCATCGGTGGACACTGCATTCCGCTTGATCCGATGTACCTGTCATGGAAGGCCAAAGGTTTCCGTTTCTATAGCAAATTCATTGAGCTGGCGCAATCTACCAATGACAACATGCCATATTATGTGTTGAACAAAACGTCAACGATTCTGAACGAATACGCTAAATCCGTACGTAAATCCAATATTCTGCTCCTCGGTATGTCGTACAAACCGAATATTGCCGACCTGCGTGAATCACCAGGACTGGAAGTATATGAACTGTTCAAGGAAAGTGGAGCTAACGTAAGCTACTACGACCCACATGCGGATTCCTTCCAGGACAAACATGGCGAGACCGTTCACAGCGAAGTGTTCAATCTGGAGCAGTTCAAGAAGTACGATTGCATCGTGCTGATCACCAACCACAGCGATTTACCTTACTTTGATATTGCCGAGATGGGTGTGCCGATTCTGGATACACGTAATGCATTCCGTTCGTACACACATCCGCATATCTACAAGATTGGTCACTCGGTACAGCATCCTGTGCTTGAACCAAGTGAAGCGTTGCTCGTCTGAGGAAATATATGAGGCAACGGGGCAAGCTGGTGGGTATGGCGAAATGGGCCATTCTGGCTGTGGTGTTGTGCCTGCTGCTTCTGTCCTGGATGTTCAAATGGTTCCAGGCAGAGGAGCATAAAGCGACCTGGCTGTGGGACGCGTCCATTATTGCAGAACAAACGCCTGAGATTATTGCCTTTTCCAAAGAACAGGGCGTGGATACCATCTTCCTGCAAATCCAGGATGAGGTGCCTGACGCAACATACCGCAAATTCATTGCGGCTGCAGGGCAGGCTGAGATTGAAGTGCATGGACTTAACGGTCATGCAGACTGGGCCTATGAGGAGAAGCGGGATGAAGGAATTGCTTTTATCGAGCGAGTACGAGCATACAATGCAGCTTCGGCCAAGAATGAACGTTTCGAAGGCATTCAACTGGATGTAGAGCCGTATCAGCTGAAGCGCTGGGAGAACGAGGAGAGCAGCGTCATTGCAGAGTGGCAGAACAACATGAAGGCCTGGACAAAAGCCGGCGAGGATGCCGGACTGTACATGAGCGCTGCCATTCCGTTCTGGCTTGATGCCCGTCAGTCGGCTGAAAGTGAGGGTACATTCAGTCGCTGGGTGATCTCCCACTTCGATGCGGTGGCCATTATGGCTTACCGGGACAGTGGACAGCAGATGTATGATCTGTCCAAGGAAGAACTGGACGAAGCGGATGATCTGGGCAAGAAAGTCTGGATCGGAGCGGAACTCGCGGATACACACGAGGGGGATCACCTGACCTTTTTCCGTAAACCGGTTAGCAATATGAATGAAGAGATGGCAAAGGTGTTTGATCTCGGTACCTCTCATTCTTCTTTTGCAGGTGTGGCTGTGCATCATTATGAAGCATGGTATGCCAAGGAGAACGGTATTCCGCTTGCGCGTAAGAATGAGGAGAAGGAATAGCGTTACGTCAATGTAAAAAGTTCCTGGTTTCGAGTACGTGCGTCAAGACTGTAGTATAGAAAGAAGGCAAGTCCCGGGTAGATGGGGCTTGCTTTTTTTGGTGGTGGATTAGTGCTGGATTTTGCAGCACCATGATGTACAGGATACGAATCTCAGGAGTCCATTGCAATTTGGTAAAGGAGACATCTTACCTAACCGTACACAATGCGTGGTGCATGAGGCATGGATTATAGTCTGGGGAGCGAAAGGTCGCTCCCTTACTCTTTCGTGCTCTCCGCTGTCCGATAGCGATTGGGCGGCAGACCGACTTGCTTTTTGAACGCTTTGGAGAAGGAGAACAAGTCCGGGTAACCTACGGAATGAGCCACTTCGGTTAAGCTTAGCGGCGTCTGCACGAGCAGACGTTTGGCCTGATTCATTTTCAATTGCTGGATATATTGCACAGGGGACAGACCATACGCTTTGCGGAACTGTTTGGCAAAATGGGTTCGATCCACACCTGCATGAGCGGATACACCTTCCACGGAGATGCCGCCTGCAAAATGAATATCCATGTATTCCTTGCCTTTCTGGAGCCAAGGCGTGGCCGAATCCGGTTGCAATCCTTTTGTTGCCGGGGAACGGGCTATCCGGTCAAAGAGATTTAGAAATCGGGTGAGTCGTCCCAGATCACTCGCTCCATCCTGCGGTTTGCGAACATCCTCCATGAACGAGCGCATGGCACTTGCAGTCTCCGGTGTCAGTACACCTGAACGATACGGTGAGTCGGGTGTAAGTCCGATTCGAGACAACAGTTCCGCTGCGTATGCACCATCAAAGGCAATAAATATTTTCTGCAATGTGTCCTCCGGGTCCGTCCAGTATTCATGCGTAACATGTGGAAACAGACAGAACGCATCCCTGGCACGAAGGGCATGACGCTGTCCATTCTGTATGAATGTACCTTCCCCCTCTAGCACAAACAGCAAATAATGATAAGGTGTGGTACGCGGGCCAATATGATAGTTGGTCTTGGCTATATTACGGCCGATGCGAATCGGCCAGGCGCCACCAGCTTTCTCGAATTCAGATGGAGTGAAGAAAATAATATCCAAAAACTCATGGTGGTCCTCCTTCATGCTCTCGGTCATCAGGAACACCTCTTTAATGTATAAGTATCGTTTGTAGATTCTAAAAGTTTCGCTTACAGATGTAGTTCAAAAAGTCCACTTTTGATTACGAATCATGCCTAGTGGCATCATCAACATCGAAGCTGAAATTCAGCCGAAATGTCCGTTGCTCACGTAGTTTTCCTACGCTCCGCTACTCCATTTCTAGCTTCATTCCATCTTCTCGGTACTGAAAACCAGACTTTTTGAACACGTATTTAAACCTATTATACAGGTGGGTTTTATACATATTCAAGATCGGGAAGACCTAAATCTGAGAAAAGACCACAAAATGACAAAATAAAATTGCCGCGAAATGACATTGCTCACAGACAAATCAATTGTTATGATGTCCATACCTATTAAACCAAGTTAATTAATCGGCATTTGGGTGTGTACTTTGAAAATGAGTTAGAAATTAGGCACACTTTAAAAATAAGTTTTAAACGAGTGCAAACGTAGTGGAGGGGACGAAATCGATTCTGAAGAAACGTAGTGTTCACCTTTATCTCCGGATTTTCCCTTAGAAAAGGGAATCAAAAAATCTGGAGATAACAGTGATCGTAAGAACGATTCGTAACCGGAACGGCGGAGTGGCAGAACAGTGATCTTATTCTTAACATGAGACTTTATTTATTCATAGAAGGGATTGACTTTTGTGAGCGAACAGGAAGATATGAAGTTTGGATGGTTTTTGCCTACAGCAGGGGATGGTAAGTATGTAGGGGTTGCCCCGGAGCGGGAGCCAAGTTTGGATTATCTGATCGATGTGGCCCAGACGGCGGAGAAGGCAGGATTCGAATTTGTACTGATTCCGACAGGGGGAGCCTGTCTGGACGCATGGGTAGTTGGCTCGGCTGTGATGAGTCACACCAAGACATTGCGTCCCCTTGTCGCCATTCGCCCGGGTTTGGTTACACCCGTACTCGCTGCACGCATGGGAGCAGCACTGGATCAGCTCTCTGGTGGTCGCGCCATGATCAATGTGGTGACAGGCAGTTCTGTTCGCGATCTGGAGGAACTCGGCGATCCACTGGCACATGCGCATGATGAACGGTATGTGCGGGCGAGCGAGTATATGGAAGTCATGAAGCGTTCATGGACCCAATCGACGGGACTGAATCTGACGGAATTTGCCGGAAGTGGTTCAAAATCTGGAGCAGATGCAGCCAGCGATCCCAATCCAGAATTCAACGGCCAGTATTACAACTTCAAAGGACCGGTAGGCATGCCGGAGACGGTGCAAAATCCGCATCCACCATTCTATCTGGGAGGAAGTTCTCCGATTGCCAAGAAGGTAGCAGTTGAACATGCAGATACGTTCCTCATGTGGGGCGAGCCTCATGACTGGATTCAGGAGCAGATTGAAGAGATTGAGGTCATTCGTCAGCAGGTGAAAGAGGAAACGGGACAAGATCGTCAGATCCGTTACGGCATGCGTGCTCAGGTACTCATTCGGGATACCGAAGAAGAAGCATGGGCAGCAGCTTGGGAGATTATTAGCAAAGTACCACCAGAAGCGATCGAGAAAGCCAAAGCTGCTTTTGCCGAGACGGATGCAACAAACCAACGCAGACAGAACGAGCTACGGGAACTGTCCGAGAAGCAGCAGTTTGTCGTAGGTCCCAACCTGTGGACAGGATTGTCCGTTGTGCGTTCCGGCGGTGCGATCCTCATTGTAGGTACAGCCGAACAGGTGGCAGAGCGCTTGATGGAATATGGAGATCTGGGCGTAACAACCTTCATTCTGTCCGGTTACCCGCATCTGGAAGAGGCAGAAATCTTCGGACGTACCGTGATGCCGATCATTCGCGAGAAATGGAAAACAAGACAGAAGCAGCACCAAGTTACTACTAACTAAATAGGTTCAACTAATCTTTTTATACGAAAACGGAGAGGACAGAAATAACGTGAAGAAGCGAAGCGTTCGCCTTTATCCCCGGATTTTTCCTTTTATAAAAGGGAATCAAATAAATCTGGGGATAACAGCGATCGGAAGGTTATTCTGTCATCGGAGTGCGTTCAGTATAAACATTCTTTAGTTAACATATCAATCATCCTCAGGAGGTCCTCTTTCATGAAAAAAAATAAAAAATTGATCCTGCCGCTCGTCAGTATGCTGGTGATGTCCATCCTGCTGTCAGCTTGCGGCGGTGGGGATAACGCGTCATCTGGAGAGAACGGCTCCTCGGGTTCAGGTAAAGTTACGATCAGCTTCATGCACTGGCGTGGAGAAGATTCCGAAGCACTCAACAAGACTATTGACGCATTTGAAAAAGAAAACCCGAACATCAACGTGGAGATGCAGACACTGCCCTCCGATCAATACCAGTCCACCGTACAATCCAAAATCAGTGACGGTTCGGTAGGAGATGTATTTGCTTCCTTCCCGGGTGCACAGTTTGAAGCCTTTACCAAAGCCGGATTGTTCACGGATCTGACTGGATCATCGTTCTTGTCGGCCTACAATTCAAAGCTGATTGAATCAGGACAGCATGATGGCAAGCAATATGCGATCCCGTATCAACTCGTATATAACGATCCAATCTATAACGTAAAACTGTTTGAACAATACGGCTTGACGCCACCAACCGATTGGGAAGGCTTCCTGGCACTTTGCCAGAAGCTGAAGGACAATGGCATCATTCCGATTGCTTTTGCCGGAGCTGACATTGGCCCAGGGCAATTCATGAATACGATGGTGATGAACAATGCACCGAGTGACGACATTTTTACCAAAGTAGAAGCGGGCGAAGCCAAACTGACAGATGAGTTTTGGGTGAAAACGTTGACTCAAATCAAAGAACTGAACGATAAAGGTTACTTCCAGCAAGATGCACTGGGTACGAAGGACCCTGCGGCTGGCGCACTGTTTATCCAAGAGAAAGCAGCGATGCTGGCAAGTGGATCGTATCAATTGGCTCAGAACAAACAGCAGAATCCAAATCTGGAGCAAAAACTGCTTGCACCAATCACGGTAAGTGCAGATCAAGCGAAGTATGAAGGGGTGCATACGACTACATTCATGCTCGCCGTGAACAGCAAGTCTAAACATCCGGAAGAAGCGAAGAAATTCATCGAATTCCTGAGCAATCCGGAAGTGGCGAGTGACTATGCCAACCAAACGGGACAAAATGTAACGGTGAATGATGTGAAGTACGACACGCCTGAGCTTCAGGTAGCCGGAGAATGGGCAACCAAAAAGACCGTGTTCCAGCCACGGTTCACCATCTTGAACGGAGACAATCAAAAAGCAGTAACCAACTCCATTCAGGCTGTGCTGAGCGGCACTTCTCCGGAAGAAGCAGCACAGCAGGCACAAGCGATCATTGATCAGCATATCGGGAAATAAACGATGAAAAACCGTCTTCAGCTATCCCTGTTTCTGATCCCCGGGTTGCTGCTGTACGTTGGATTGTTCGTATTTCCTACATTGACGGGGCTGTTCTACTCCTTTACGGATTGGGATGGGGTATCCCCGTCGTATGCATTTGTAGGGCTGGATAATTACAAGGACAGTCTCAGCAGCATCGTATTCCGCAAAGCCTTTGGCAATAACGTGGAGTTCATGTTAACGGTTGTTATTGCACAGACCTTTATTTCACTTGTCCTGGCCCTGCTCTTGGTACGCAATACCAAGACACGCATTGTGCTTCGGGCATTGTATTTCCTGCCTGCGATTCTCTCCTCCGTATCGGTCGGACTGATCTGGGCATTCATGTATGATCCATCCATTGGATTGATCAACTATGGATTGAATGAAGCCGGGATGAGCAGTATTGCTCGCAACTGGATTGGTGATCCTAAGATCGCCATCTATTCCATTGCTGCGGTACAAGTCTGGGCCCATGCCGGGCAGATGATGATTGTATTCATCGCAGGTCTGCAAGGCATTCCGGCAGAACTGTACGAAGCGGCTCGCATGGATGGCGGTAGCAAATGGCAGGTATTCCGTACCGTGACCTGGCCGCTGCTGGCACCTTCGGCAACGATTGTTGTGGCCTATACGACCATTCAGTCGTTCAAGGCATTTGACCTCATTTTCACAATGACGGACGGAGGCCCGAATTACGCAACTGAAATTTTGACAACATATATCTATCATACCGCCTTTGGCAGCTATTCATTTGGTCTGGCTTCTGCCGGTTCCATGATCTTCCTGGTGTTGCTCGCGCTCTTGACGCTGTTGCAGTTCAAGGCACTGCGTGCCGACCGGGTAAGTTATTGAGGTTGATGTTGGAGCATTCATCCTGCAACCGAGGCAGAAGGGAGTTCACATGTTTTTAAAATGGTTCAATCGCCTGATCCTATTGGTGTACGCGCTGCTGATTCTGGTGCCGCTGTACTTTGTATTTGTATCCTCGTTCAAAACAAGCAGCAACTTCTTCACCAGTCCGTTCAGCTGGCCAGACCCGTTTACGTGGGATAATATCACTGGCATGTTCCGTAATCAGCCGATGTGGCAATATTTCGGGAACAGTCTGGTTGTGACGCTGGGTACGGTTGCAATTGAATTAGTGCTTAGCAGCATG
This sequence comes from Paenibacillus sp. ClWae2A, assembly GCF_032452295.1. Taxonomy (NCBI): domain Bacteria; kingdom Bacillati; phylum Bacillota; class Bacilli; order Caryophanales; family Paenibacillaceae; genus Paenibacillus; species Paenibacillus sp. ClWae2A. The sequence continues at coordinate 220,830 of NZ_JAULSQ010000003.1, read as the reverse complement.
ATCGCTTACGCCATTGTACGTTGGGGCGGCAGTGTAGGCAAAATTGTGTTTGCTCTGTTCGTAGCAGGGTTGATCGTTCCTTCCCAAGTGAGTATGCTGCCGATCTATTCTCTCACGCGTACACTCGGGTGGTCGGACAGTCTGACGGGCCTGATTGTGGTATCTGCCGCGATGCTGATGCCTGTCTCTGTATTTATGCTGACAGGTTTCATGCGCATGCTCAATTCGGAGATTCTGGAAGCGGGCAGTATGGATGGGGCCAGCGAGTGGAGACTCTATACACGGATTGCACTGCCACTGGCTGCACCTTCGCTGGCGGCAACGGCTACGTTTCTGCTCGTCATGGTATGGAATGATTTGCTTATTCCGATGCTGATGCTCAGCAGTAAGTCCAAGCTCACGTTACCGCTCGCGCTTATGCAGTTCCGCGGGGAATACGTGACGAACTATCCGATGATGCTTACAGGGGTGCTGGTAACAGCCATTCCGATGATTGCGTTGTTCCTTCTGCTCCAGCGTTACTTTGTTGCCGGTCTGACAGCGGGTTCACTCAAGGGGTGAGGTATCGCAGAAATCGGAAGGAAAAGCTTATTTTGCATTGATTTCTGGGGCATTCTGCATAATAATGATTTAGTGTCAGAATGACTACATAGAGATCAAGGGAGCTATAAGTGATGAGCAAACTGGAAGTATTACGGAATCCCAAGCAGCGCAAGCTGCTGTTCAGTGCCGGCATGAGCTGGCTGTTTGATGCGATGGAAGTTGGTATGATTTCCTTTATCGTGGCTGCACTCGCCAAGGAATGGAGTCTCAGTCCCGGCCAAGTCGGGGTGCTTACGAGTATTAACTCGATCGGTATGGCGCTCGGTGCTTTGCTTGCAGGTGCACTTGCGGACCGTTTTGGACGGAAGGCCATTCTGATGTGGACCTTGCTAATATTCACGATTGCAAGTGGTCTGTCTGCACTTGCGACTGGATTTGCCGTGTTGTGTGCACTGCGTCTGGTTGCAGGGATTGGACTTGGCGGAGAGCTGCCCGTGGCATCCACACTGGTATCGGAGTCGATGCCTACAGCGGAACGCGGACGTGCCGTTGTATTATTGGAAAGTTTCTGGGCAGGGGGCTGGATTGTATCAGCGCTCATTGCCAACTTTGTCATCCCGGAGTACGGATGGAGAATTGCTTTTGCCATTGGTGCACTTCCGGCGTTCTATGCACTGTATCTGCGTCGTGCCATTCAGGACCCACCGCGGTACAAGAATCATACCAAGCTTCATAAAATCACGTTCCGCGAGAAAGTGGCTACCGTCTGGTCAGCACCACATCGCCGTACAACGTTGATGCTCTGGATTTTGTGGTTTACTGTCATTTTCTCTTATTATGGAATGTTCCTGTGGCTGCCTTCGGTCGTGATGGCAAAAGGATTTACGTTGGTTAAAAGTTTCCAATACGTGCTGATCATGACGATCGCACAGTTGCCAGGTTACTTCACCGCGGCGTACTTCATTGAACGTTACGGTCGCAAGTTCGTACTTGTTGTGTATCTTACCTTGACTGCATTCAGTGCGATTGCGTTTGGACTGGCAACAACCGAAGCGACGATCTTGGCCGCAGGAATCTGTCTTTCCTTCTTCAATCTGGGAGCCTGGGGTGGTCTGTACGCCTACAGCCCGGAATTGTATCCGACTTCTGTTCGTTCGACAGGTGTGGGTCTTGCCACATCCGTTGGCCGGATCGGTGGGGTACTTGCTCCATTAATGGTCGGTATGCTGGTTCAACGCGAAGTGGCGATCAGCCTGATTTTCACGATTTTCTTCGTGACGATCCTCATTGGCGCAGCGGCTGTACTGTTCTGGGGCCGGGAAACGAAGGGTCAAGAACTCGCCGAGTAATTGTCATTATATTCAAGCGCAACTTTTGTGCGGGTCTGTCTGCCTACGGAAATGGGGGCTGGACAAGCGGTAAAAGGTTGATACAAGAAGAGGTGTGACCCTGATATGACCATGGGCTCATGCCTTTTTTTTGTTATGTCCAAGACTCATTTTTACATGCTCCATCGGTCCGATAGACTTCATTTTTTCTATATCCTATAATGACACTCGGGATGTAGATCCGTGAGGATTCAGGGGGAAGAAGTGGGATCTGGATTCAGAAAAGTGGAGGTTAATAGTATGATGAAGAACAACATTGGAATGGAACAACCGAATGAAATGAATGAAAAGAATATGATAATTGAATTAGATAGCGTGAGTGAGATGAAAGAGATGAAGGTGGTTAGCCATATGAACAGTAATGAACGTACTACAGTTGATAGCACGAATGAGGAGTTGGATCTATTAACGTTTGCTGACACCATGGAACCCATCACTGTCAGTCGGAAAGTCACTCATGGGAAGGGGAAAATGGCTGGCAAAAGAGCAGGGCGGGTCAGCATGCTCCTAGGTGCCTGCGCATTGACTCTGGGATTGACCGTGGCAACTCCTTCTGCGGGAGCGCAGAAGCTGGAACAGGGCGTTCGCAGCGAACATGTGCTGCAATTGCAGGAGCAATTAAGTGATCTGGGGTACTTTGACGCCGGATTGACCGGATATTACGGTACGATTACCAAAGGCGCTGTCCGCAAGTTCCAACAGGCACAGGGGCTGAGTGCAGACGGCGTTGCAGGTCCGGCGACACTGAACAGACTGAACAAAAAGGCCAAAGCCGAAGGCGAGACGTTACGCCAGTTGGCGAAGCTGATCCACGGTGAAGCGCGCGGAGAATCTTTTGAAGGACAAGTCGCTGTAGGAGCAGTTGTCATGAATCGAGTGCATTCGGATTTATTCCCATCATCGATCTCGAAGGTCATTTTCCAGAAAGGGCAGTTCACGGCTATAGACGATGGGCAGTTCAATACAAAGCCAACGGCGACCTCTTATAAGGCAGCACGCAAAGCATTAAATGGCGTTGATCCAACGAATGGAGCGCTGTATTATTACAATCCGAAGATTGCCACTTCGGTATGGAGTAAGAGCAGGCCGACGCTACTAACCATTGGGCAGCATGATTTTACGAGATAAGTTTAAGTAGAGATATGTAGTGTAATATTTGAAATGATAATGGTGAACCTCGGCTGTACGCTGCTGAATGCAGACGTGCTACCGGGGTTTGTTTTATATTTTGGTTGTGCAATGAGGATTGTGCATAGAACCGTTTTAGTGGAATATCAATAAAATTATTCTGAGGAACAGATCGAACAGGCTGGATCGACTGTGTTAGAATATAGGAATTATGGAAGTTGGAGGATTGAAGTGGGAATACATAATGAGTTAAGTCAAATTAGAGTCGAAAACCAATCAACTACTAAACAAAAAGTTTTTTCAATTGTATGTGCGATAACGATCGGATTGATTTTAGGTTTAGCGGCAAAGCTTGTGGATGCTCAGGGGATTCACCCTATATTTGACGGGATTTGTGGGCGTCTAGGTATTTGGATTTTTGTTGCCACACTCATATCAGTTTTTAGTTGTTCTCCTAAACTAGCAGCAGTTAAGGTATTCTTCTTTTTTGTGTCGCTGCTAACCGTTTATTACCTATACACCGTGTTTTTCCTGCAGTTCTTTCCAAGGAGAGAAATTGTTTTTTGGGGGATGTGTGCAGTAGTATCTCCAATGTGTGCTTATGTGATGTGGTATGCACGTGGCAATGGAAGGGTATCTAGTTTAGTTGTATCCCTTCCAATCACAGCTCTACTGTCCGAAGGGTATCAATTGCGCGACGCTTACTTGCCCGAGCATACTCATTACTATTTGATCCCAATACTTATGGTAATATATCTAATCATGGCCATTGTTCTATTATTTATTATTCCTACAAGTAGACTTAAATTTTTGATTATACTACCAATATCTATATTATTGTCTTTCATCATAATATATTTTAATGTTCTAGGGCAGTTATTCGGTGGCTTGAACGGAGTGTTATAGTTCACTTTGGCAGATTGTCATACAAATGCGACAGTCTTTTTTACAATAGTATATTTGCTTGTGTCAAAGTCTGGTTCGTCCTGTGTTGCCATAACAGGATTAACATTTGAAAAGATGAGAGCTACTGCAAAAAAGGGTGACTATAATCTTCTTGAAATTCATAATAAAGGGGGATTTATATGAAAAGAGTATCGTTTTTTTTGCTTTTTCTTCTTCTATTGACAGCATCCGCTTGTTCAAACAAAGTCACTTCATATACAGGAGAGAGTGAGAATTGGCGTGTCTCATGTACAGTTCAAAGTAATAGCGATGTAGCCAGCTATGAATATGAAATTAGGTACTTAGGAGATAATCCTTCATTAATCGAAAAAATTAATTACAAATTTATGAGCGAAAATATTCATTCTAAAGGAGAAGTACCTTTTAATAATGTAATCAGAGGAAAAGCTGAAGGGATGTCCCCGTTTTTGGATGAGAATGAATTTCTAGTTCAGATTGATTGGGAAGGAAACTCGGAGAAGATAATTGTTACTAAATAATTGTTTTACAGGCAGAAATATTAGTGATAATACAAATTACAGGCTAAGTGAGGTGAGTAGAAATGAAGTTGCTAAAGACCTCATTAGTTATAGTTGCACTAGTGGTCATCGCTTCTTTTACATGGTATGGCTCTTATAAGAGTGATATGAAGCAGCTGGAGGATGACTTGAGAACATATTTAACCGCCGAAAAAGGAATAGATGGAAATAAGATTATAAGCATCACTGCTCGTCGAAGCAAAATGCCGATGTATCCTGTTGTCGTCAAATTCAAGGACAATCCGCAGGAATATATCTACTATAGAGCAGATGAATGGATTCAGCTGACGCCTGATCCGCATGAATAATTCAATCATACGTACTAAGATAATAGAGGATAATATGCAAAACATTGGATTTACCCATCCAATCCTGTACAATGAATAACGACAAAAACAACGGTAGATTAAGGATGGATTAGCACGATGAGAATTATCATATCACCAGCTAAAAAAGATGAAGATCGACACCGATTTGATGGCTATCGCGCAGATGCCGCAATTTATACATGAGTCAGAACAGCTATTGAGTCTGCTTCAAAAGTTATCCTATGACGAACTGAAAGTGATGTGGAAGTGTAACGATGCAATCGCTGAACAGAACGTGGAGCGGATTCGGAATATGAATATAAGAGCAAATCTTACGCCAGCCATTTATGCCTACGAGGGCATTCAGTATCAATATATGGCCCGGGCGTTTTTCAAAATGATGAACTGGCGTATCTTCAGCAGCATTTACGCATATTATCCGGTTTTTATGGCATTTTACGGCCTTTAGATGGCGTTACGCCGTATCGGTTGGAGATGCAGGGTAAGCTGCAAGGTCCAGGTTTCAAATCGCTCTATCAATTCTGGGGCACAAGTTGGCGGATCAACTTCAATCTGAAAACAATTGTATTCTGAATCTGGCTTCCAAAGAGTATAGCAAGAACATCACGCCTTTCCTGAAAGAGGAAACCCGGATGATCACTTGTGTTTTCGGACAAATGGTCGATGGTAAACTTGTTGAAAAGGCAACCCGGGCCAAGATGGCCAGAGGTGAGATGGTACGATATATGGCTGAGCGGAAGATTACAGATGTGGAGGATATCAGAAGCTTTGATCGGTTAGGTTTTGTTTTTTCAGAAGAGAAGTCGGATGAGTGTACTTATGTATTTATATATTCAGAGGGACATTAGCCTGTTGTACAATGGTTTATAAATTTTGGTTCGTATAGGTTACGCATTCGTAAAATGCCATCAAATAATTCGATGGCTCTTTTTTTTTAGACTAAGGCAGTTTTATTCGGAATATGTTGTACCTACAGAGGTCTACAGGAAGTGACGCCGAATATCATTGAAACCTAATATGAATTTACAAAGTATATATAAAGAAGGATATAATTAGTTGCTATTTATAAATTTGTACTCGGTTACATCCATAGAGGGGAGGACGAATATGCCATTTATTGGGGGAATCATTTTAATTTTTATCCTAGCATTTATTCTATGGTCATTAATGTTCCCGCTATTCAATAAAATAGGTAGTAGAATTTTGAAGAAATACAATAAATTCAAACAAGAGGAGAATGGTGATGAAAAATTCAAAGACGTTTAGGGTAGGGGCAATTGCGGTTGCATTAGTTATTATTGTGGGAGTATTACTGGTGACCTTCTTTTTAACACGAATTCCTAACGGATATGTTGGGGTCGTATATTCACCCAATGGAGGGGTAAAAGATAGTACACTGAGTCAAGGGTGGAAACTTGTTGGAGCGTTTGATAAAGTGACGAAATATCCGATCCGAATTCAAACGGTGGAATACAGAGATATTCAGATTGCTACTTCTGACGGGAAAAACATCACAATTGATTTTGCTTACAACTACCAAGTAGAACCAAGTAAAGTATCTTCTATATTCAATACATTTGGGCCAATTAGCATTCAAGAAATTGAGGATACATATCTCAAAACACGTTTCCGTGACGCAGCTCGTAAAGGTATCTCCAAGTTTACAGTCATTGATGTGTATGGTGAAAAGTCATCCGAAGCAGGAGTAGACGTGCAACAACGTTTTTCTGATGACGTTAAAGAGTTAGGCTTTATTGTATCAAACGTTACTGTAGGTGTTCCTCAACCTGACGCTAAGACTCAGGAAGCAATCGATAAGCGTGTTGAAGCTTCTCAAGAACTGGAACGTAAAACGACTGAACTTGAGATTGCCAAGAAGGAAGCAGAGCGCAAGCGCGTGGAAGCACAAGGTAATGCAGACAAACTATTGATCGAAGCAGAAGGTCAAGCTAAAGCCAATAAAGAGCTTCAACAATCCTTATCGAGTCAACTCGTTGAATATGAAACCATCAAGAAATGGGATGGAGCCCTTCCATATGTAAGTGGGTCCAACACGCCAATGATTCAATTGCCGACTACAAAAACAGAGCAAAATAGCGGCGCTGGGAGCGTATCTCCCTAATAGCGGTTTGAAATGCGCGCCTTGCTTTCTCACCATTTAATGTGTTGAATTCTAATGAACAAGCCGGTCCAATCATGGGCTGACTTGTTCATTTTGAATTTTTTCAAAGGTACTCTGAGGGATTTAGTTAAGCCTTGGCATTGGATTCGCCTGTCCAATCCTGTACAATGGATAACGACAAAAACAACGGTAGATTAAGGATGGATTAGCACGATGAGAATTATCATATCACCAGCTAAAAAGATGAAGATTGATACCGATCTTATGGCTATCGCGCAGATGCCGCAGTTTATAAACGAGTCAGAACAGCTATTGAGTCTGCTTCAAGAGTTATCCTATGACGAACTCAAAGCGATGTGGAAGTGTAACGATGCAATCGCCGAACAGAACGTGGAACGGATTCGGAATATGAATATTAAAGCAAATCTGACACCAGCAATATATTCTTATGAGGGTATTCAGTATCAATATATGGCTCCGGGTGTTTTTCAAAATGAGGAACTGGCGTATCTTCAACAGAATTTACGTATTTTATCCGGTTTTTATGGCATGTTACGGCCTTTGGATGGCGTTACCCCTTATCGTTTGGAGATGCAGGGCAAGCTGCAAGGTCCAGGTTTCAAAACGCTCTATCAATTCTGGGGTAGCAAACTCGCAGATCAGCTTCAATTAGAAAGCAACTACATCCTAAATCTGGCTTCTAAAGAGTATAGCAAAAATATTCTGCCTTTTCTGAGTGAGGAAACCCGGTTCATTACATGCGTATTCGGACAAATCGTCAATGGGAAGCTTGTTGAAAAGGCAACCTGGGCCAAGATGGCCAGAGGGGAAATGGTACGTTATATGGCAGAACACAAGATTACAGATGTGAAGGACGTAAGAAACTTTGATCGACTTAACTTCGCTTTTTCAGAAGAACGATCCGACGAGAGTACGTATGTATTCATACAAGCAGAGGGAAAGTAGCCTGCTGTGCGCTGATCATGTACCAGAATGATAACTATTTGATTCACTTAAAAGTCGCCAACTGGCGGCTTTTTTTATTCTTCAGATAATAACTCTAAGTCCTAATATAAATAGGAAAGATTAACTCAGTTAAAATAGCATTTGAACTACATCTAATCTATTATTCTATTTCGTATCAGGATAATTACAGGTTATATTTTAAATTGTTATCTGAGATATAAAAGGAAAAAAGTCCCTGAATTTGGGGACTAATTTACTATGTCCTAAAATAAGGAAAATGACGATAATGATTTATTAGGCTCCATTTATACATCTGTTGAGGGAGGAAATGGAGAAAAAACATAAAGGAGGAATATGAATTCCATGAGTTTAAGAAAAGGTTTTATTGTTTTTCTGATGGCTTTGTTGTTGATTGGAACCATCTATCCGACTAGCGGTTATGCGCTTTCGAATCAATTGGATGCCATAATAACAACTGAAAGTAGCACGGAGAAAGTTGATGTTCCTATGGAGGAATCAACTTTAACAGACAACGAATATCTGGAAGATATTGATCCGGATTTCTATGAAGAACCGGAAGGTGTAGACGAATTTATCGAAGAACCGGAAGATGAATCGACGGTTACTGATGATACATACGGGGAGAACTCTTTCTCTGCTCAAGCAATGGCCATGGCAGACGAAACTTTGACCATGAGTCCTGGAGATTCCTATACGTTCACGAATAACGGAAGTGCGACAAGATCGTTAAGTACGAATGCGGCGACCTCAAGAAGTAGTGCGTACGATTACGTTATTTATAGACCAGATGGCAGCATCATGGGCGAAAACATGGACTCTACTAGTAGTTTATCAGTAGGTTCAGGCTATACAGCTGTGATCACCTCGACGGGTCAGAATCCTTTTACGGTGACAATTCGTTCAGAATTTTCCTACAGTGTATCAGCTAACCCAGCCATGCTTAGGGTTACGTTATCCAAAGGAGAGAGCTATCGATACTTTAATGAAGGGACACAGTCAAGAGTTCTAAGTGCCGATACTTCCACAGCTCAGGACAGGAAGATAGATTACGCTTCATACAAAGAAGATGGTAGTCTTGTAGCTTCCAATTTCCAAACGACTGGGAAACCTTCACTTGCGGGAGGGAACGAAATCATTATTACTGGTGCGGGCTCACAGCCTGTTAGTGTTGGTTTTCCCTATGAAGTCTATACCGGTGAATGGAGCGATGAGCCAGCCTATACGCGTACAACGCTATATCAGGGAGATAGCTACCAGTTCACTAATATCAGTTCCAAATCCGATGCACTCCAAACGGATGGAACGACCAAAGATAAGCATGATTACGTTGTTTATCTTCCGGATGGAACGGAAAGTTCTACAGGGACGAATACGACTACTAAACCTACTGTAGCAGCAGGAAGAACCGCCGTTGTAACTTTGGTTACAGCAACGCCTGTAACATATGGTGTGCCCTATCGGACATTTGATGTCCAAAAAGCCGGTGGCGATGCAATTACTCGAATCACTGTATATCCTGGAGAATCTATGATTTTCAGTAATAATGGTTCGTTGGCCAATCCGATAAAAAACAATGCCAGCAGTACCAATGGAGCCCTTTTTGACTATGTTCTTTATACAGCAGAAAACGTCGTTCATTCGGATGGATTCAACAAAAATACAAATCCGATCATTCGTTCACAAGGTTACGCAGTCGTGACTGTAGTTGGGCAAGTCCCAATTGAGTTTAGTTATACGGATGATTTCTCGGTTGAAGAAAGCATGGAACCTGCGTACCATCGCGTAACACTCAAACAGGGAGAAAGCGTGACATTTTGGAATAACACTACTGATCGGGAATATCTCGACAGTGATGCGTCCACCACCCAAGGGCGGATCTTTGATTACGTCACCTATTATCCAGATGGTACAGAACGCAGTACAAGAAAAGCAACAACGGTTGAACCCGTTGTTTACTATGGAAATAAAGCAGTAATCACAGGTGTATCTGCTCAACCTGTAACCATAGGGGCGATTTACACCATTTTTGATGTAGAGGATCGACCAAATGAAGCACTAACTAAGATTACGGTATCACCGGGTCAATCGGTCAAATTCCATAATGGAGGCTCACTCAGCAACCCAATACGGAGTAACGCCAAAAAATTAGGTGCACTGTTTGATATTGTGGTGTATAAGGCAGACGGCAGAGCACATAGTGACAAATTCAATAGCAATGTAAGTCTCGCTACCATTCCTTCTGGTGGTGAAGCCGTCGTTACGGTAGGGGGAAGTACACCTGTAACATTTGAATACACGGATGATTTCTCTGTCGTGGACAGCCAGGAACCAGCTTATCTGCGCGTTACGTTGAACAAAGGCGAGAGTTATGCCTTTACCAACATAAGCTCAGATGCGAAAAGGGTCCGAAATGATGCTTCCAGCAGCGAGGGGCGGGTGTATGATTACACGATTTACAACGTAGATGGAACAGTGTCAAGCAGTAGAACAGCAACAGCGATTGAGGCGTATGTCTTGGGTGGTAAAAAAGTTGTTGTTACCAACATCTCGGATCAACCCATAACGTATGGTGGGATTTACCGTGTTTTCCGTGGACAAGATGATCAAGTCCCTTCACCAGAATCGGAAATCACTGTTAACCAAGGGCAGAGCGCAGTATTTACAAATCCGGGTTCGGAACCTGCTCAAATTGAACGAATCGCAGGAGTAGCATCCGTTGTGGATTATACAGTCTACGATAAATCTAATAAAGCATTGTATTTCGTGGAAGGTATGAGTCATGCAACATGGGATATTCCAGCAGGTGCAACGCTTGTTGTTACCGTAGTATCTACGGAACCTGTAACGATTAAATATCAATCTCCTGTGACAGCCAGCTCAAGTCAGGAGCCTGCACTTATCAAGCGGAATTTGACGCCAAATAACACGCTCTTGTTCTCGAATACCTCACCTTATGAGGCTATACTCGTTGGTTCTCCTTCTGAAGGAGGAACCTATGATTACGTTATTCGGAATCAGAATCAAGTGGTTATTAAGGAAGGAAAGAACGCTACAGGAGGACAATTTGTACCTGGAAAGTCTGACATTCAGGTGCATAACGTGTCAGCTCAAACGCTGAAATTTGTAGGTGCTTATCGGCACTTTACGGTCAAGGAAGTGGAAGTGGAGTTTCTGACTTTGTATGAAAACACAGAGACGGCGCTTCCGACAGTTCAGCAAGGGAACGTATACTACCGTTTTAGTCCGTATAGCTCTGACAAGTATCGGATTGCCATAAAGGAATCAGGTGATTTTTCCATTGAACCTCGGATCGAATTGTATTCAGATAAGGAACTCAGCATTCCGGTAGCTGCTTCAATAGAGCAAGAACAGGTATATGGTGAGCAATATACCGTTCTTGAATGGGAGCTTGAAGGTGGACAGAATTATTATATCAAGCTAAGTGAAAAAGAAGGAAAACCGATTCAGGGAGCCATAAAAGCAGCATGGATGAACATTCGTAATGACAATAGCTATGAGTACGGCTATGGCAATCAATTGCTTAAAGTCGTTCTATTTACAGGAGATCAAATTGTGTTTGAGTATGATCGCAACGGTAATTTAACGAAACGAACGAAAAAGATTTTCCCATTTAATTAATGATTGTCTAAATCTAGGTTGAGGTGATGGAGTGTTTAAGAAAATAACGATTGTTTGGTTATGCGTCATATTGGTTCTTAGTGGGTTCGGTTCCTTTGGATATGGAGGACAAGCAGCAGCGGCGGCAGAAGGTAGGGATTCCCTCCCTTCCGCTACCTACATTACAATCCATAGTTTAAAAGAGCAATTTGGTATTAAAGAAGATTGGATTGAGAAAAAACTAGATCAAGGTTACTCGCTGTACCAGTTGTATAAAGCTTTACAGACAGATCGCACAGGCGGCGAGGCTGCTGAAAAATGGCTAGAAGCACAAGAAATAAGCGAACCGATTCAAATGGAGGGGCTACGCCCTTCCGGATCATCACAGCAAAATAACTTCTCGATTAATGCTCTTAATGAGGATGCTCCAGGTACAGGAACAACCGTGGACGAAACTGGACTTAACCATGTAGATATCCGAGATGACGCATCGCTTTATATGACATCTTATGGGGCAGAATCCATCTCAACTGCTACAGGGGAAATGATGATTCAAAGTACTGACCTTTCTCTACCTGGTCTCATTCCGTTTGATCTGACTCGCGTCTATGACAGTGCTAGAGCGAGTGGACAGCTGGGCGTTGAATATGACGAAACTACACAGACATATTCCAATATGGTTACGCCACGCAAGGAAGAACTCTCTGCTGGATTGGGGCAAGGCTGGCGTTGGGACATTCCTTTCATGGAAAAGCGTGGTGATCATCAGTATATTCAGATTCCAGGCGTGGGCTATTACCGCTTAAACGCGAATCTAGAACTGGAAGGTTACGTATGGAATGACTTAACCGTTAAGCGAGATGCGACCGTGACTGTTAATGGCGTATCTAGCAGTTATCGTTTATCCATCCGAAACGGCTACGATTATCTATTTAATGAAGCCGGAGAGCTGTTGCAAATTACAGATGGCTACCGTAATACCGTGAATTTTCACTATACGACATTGAACGGAAACCAAGTTATTGCACGAATTGAAAACAGCGAAGGTCAGGCGCTGACATTTGCTTATGACAACCTGAAGGTTACTGTACAGCTTGCAGGAACGGATCGGAAAGCAACATACACGCAACGCGAGGACGAAGGCATTCGCATTTTGCGAGAATACACGGATGCTCTCGATCGCACAACGACGTATACGTACTATTATCCGGAATCCAAATTCAATTTTCTGCCTGAGTTGCAAAGCAACCAAAATGCTCAAGGTGTGATGCATACAGCGTTGCTATCGCGCATTACAAGCCCCTCATCAGCTATAACGGATTATGCATATATTCCGGCGCTGAAGCAGATTGGCGAAGCTTCCTCTCATTTCGTATTCCAAGTAAGAGAGCGCAAGAGCCAGTTTAGTACAACGGATGGCGAAGGCGTTCTGGACAAGGTTAACTTTGAGTACTCTGGAGAAGATCTGGACTCTTACGGTCAATCCGCATTATGGACAACGAAAGTGAAAGCAGAGAACACCGCAGATACTTGGACGTTTTCCAAAACGTTTAGCGCTGCAGCTCATCCAGATTTGGTTCGCGCAGATAAGCACACGTTAACTGGAGATGACGTGACTTATTCCACGGAGTTGCAGTACGATAACCAGACGAAGCGAAACCTTCCGACTCAAATGACGGAGTGGGTTAGTGAGGGGGGACGTGCAGGCGAGAAGCTAACCACGACCATGACCTATGATACCAATGGAATGGTGACTTCAGAAAAGCGCAGTACCGGACAAGAATCCACTTATGCGTATGAAACGAGTAAGGCTCCATATCACTGGATCAAACCTATTCGTTCGACCAGCAAGATTAATAGTACCTTGGAGAGATACACCGAAACAACCTATAACAGCCAAGGTTCCGTTCTGCGGAGCACAACTAAAAATGGATACGGCGGGCAGTTGCTCACTGAATCGGAAGTGAAGTTGGATGATAAAGGAAGAGTCACCAGCACCACGGATAAAGGCGGCTATTTAGCTAAAGACAGCGTAGCGACGTTGAGTTATCAGGCTAATGCAGGGCATTTGGTGAAATCCAAGTCCATAACCGTGAATGATGCTGCTGGTAAAGCAGAAGCCCTCGTGGAATCGTATCAATATACGAATGCTGGTGAACTGGAAAAGACAACCGATGCATCCGGGGAACAGGAATCGTATCAGTATGATAAGAGAGGGCGACTTCTACAAATTGTCCATGCTGATGGTACGAAATCAACTACGGCGTATGATGATGTTAAGAACATCATTACAAATACATCGGCTGATGGCATTGTCACGACCGAGCGGTATAATCCGTTAGGTCTTTTGGTAGAAGAGCAGACGGCTGAGGCTACGTATAAATACGCCTATGACCGCGAAGGTAATGTAACGGCTGTTGAGGATGCTGAAGGCAATGTTACGAGAGTTGTAGTCGACGCGTTTGGGCAAGTGATAGAGACGAAGTATCCAGACGGGACCACCGGAACAACCAACATTGATGCTGTGGCCCAAACGGTGACCTATAAGGATGCTGCTGACAATCGCACACGAGAGAAGAAGGATTTAATTGGTCGAGTGACGGCGGTGGAAGAATATAGGAATGGTGCATATGTTCCGTTACAACAAACCGAGTATGATATCGATGGTAACGTAATTGCATCTATCGATGGTAACGGTCAACGAACGACATATACGTATGATGCGCTTGGACAAATCACGACGGTAACCACACCGAAGCAAGAGACAAGTCGCTACTTCTATAGCTATCAAGGCCAAGTGACACAGATCGTATCACCGAATACGCAAACAGTCACAAAACAGTATGATGAATTGGGAAGACTCATCAAACAAACGCATCCGAGTCCAGCCGGGTATGCGACAACGTTATATTATGATAAGAAAAGCAATCTGATTAAAAAACAGGATCGACTTGGGAAAGTAACAGAGTATACGTACAACAGTGACAATATGCTCACAGGTATGAAAGCACCGGATACGAATGTATCCTATACGTACGACGAGATTGGCCGCAGAACATCGATGACCGATGATCATGGAAAGACCACGTACAGTTATAGAGTGGCAGATGGGATGTTGAACGGACTGACGTTCCCGGATGGGACACGACTTGATTACGAAAACAATACCCAGCAACGTCTAGGGTATACCTTAACGGATGCCAAGGGACAATCCTTGCGCATTCACGGCGAAGTAGACGGCATGAATCGGGTAACCTCCATGGATATTACCTCGGGTTCAGGAGGGGCTTCTGCACTTGCAGCATCGGGAACGACGCCTGTGGATCGTATGACATTCAGTTATGCGTCCAATAGTTTGCTGGAGAAATTGTCGTTTGGCAAGGGCCTCAGCACAAGCTACCAGTTCAATGGCTATGACCTGTCGGGAATCACGATCTCTCAAGGGACATCTGCGGTGCAACAGTTCGCCTATGAATATGATGGGAATAAAAACATCACGTCCCGTACACAGAACGGGGAAACCGATCAATACACATACGATGAATTGAGCCGGATTCAGACCGAAACCGGCACACAAAAAGAAACGTATACTTATGATCCGAATGGTAACCGATACAGTACCGGAAGTGGTAAGGTATACGGTCTAAAGGATGCACAGTATACGTATGACAGCCAGAATCGTCTGATCAAAGCAACGGGTGAAGGCAAAACGGTAACCTACAGCTATAATGGAGATGGACTGTTGTATGAACGTACGGAAGGCGACAAAACGATTCGTTATTATTACGATGAAGAAGCCAAACTTATGGCTGAGGCCGCTGTAACGTCTGGAAAAGCAGAGCTAACATATGCCTATATCTATGATCTGTATGGACAATTATGGGCTCGCCAAGACAAGCAAACAGGTAAACTGGAATACTACCAATTGAACGGTCATGGCGATGTCGTTGGCCTCGTGGACGATGCAGGCAAAGTGCTGAACAGTTACACCTATGACATATGGGGTGGACCGTTAACGACGGAAGAAACCGTACCGAATATGCTTCGTTATGCCGGAGAATATTGGGATGATACGGTAGGTCTGCAATATCTGCGAGCACGCTGGTATGATCCAGGTATGGCACGTTTCATCGGTGAGGATACGTATGAGGGAGAATTGAATGATCCATTAAGTTTGAATTTGTACTCTTATGTAAGTAATAATCCTCTAAAATATGTAGATCCGAGTGGGCATGTGGCCGTAGATGTAGATGTTTTCAACATTAACTGGAAATTAAATTCCTTAAAAGCAGATTGGGTTTACTGGGATGGGGTTTTTAAAGGATCCAAAGACAATTCATCAATGTGGGTTCACGCACACAAAAAAAGAAACCAAGCTGCAAGTCAAGCAAAAGCGATAAGAAACAGCAATAAAGGAATGCAAGGACTTTTAAAGCAAAGTGATCCCGTCTTTAATGCATTTGTTTTACAAAATGATACTTCAAGAAATATGAAAGTAATGGTAGACCCTAAAAGTAATATAGTTTATTATGCGGACGCGTCAAAATATAATTGCACTGGTTGCATTTACGATGAGACAACGTACACGAAGGGAAAAGCAGATGCAATTATGGGGGATGTTTCCTCACGACTTACAAGTCTAGTTACCAGTGAAAAATTCGGGAATGTAAACTATTTAGTAGCATCAGTTTTTGGCAATGTTGAAGTAACTAAAAAGGGTACGGTAACTACTATGATCTATGTGGCCAACCCCAAAGGGTATACTATGCAAACTGTAATTGTTACTAGTGATGGTAAACCTACTGCATGGACTGGTTGGAATCCATACTATTAAGTATTTTGTAGGGAAGAGGTGTTATTTTGAGAAAGGTATTAATAATAGGTGTTTTATTAATGATTACCATATTCATTTTTTTTATTTTTATTAAAGATTCAGCTCCAGTACAAACTAGCAGGCATATAATATCAGTCGACCTTAAAGATAATTCATGCAAGGTAACTGTTAATGATCCACCAAAGCCTATAAACAGGAGTACTCAAACAGAACGATTTGAAAGTCCATCATGTAACAAATTAAAAGAAGGTGATTCAATAACCTATCGGTATCTGAATGAAGGGAAGTATCTATACATCGTTTCAATTAATAAAGAACCAACGAAAGATCCTTTGTCAGGAGTGGTAACTAAAAAGTTAGAAAATGAAGGAGCCTTCTATATTAAAGTTAAATCAAACAGTTTTGGAGATGAAACATTTCCTATAGACAAGAAAGTTTGGAACAAAGTAAATATTAGATCCAATGTTATTTTTTATCTAGATAATTGGGACACCCCTATTAACATAACAAAAATACAGTAAAAGATTGTTTGAAAAAATGAGAGAAATGAGTTCATTCTTATATTGCATTTTAATATAAAATTGCCGTATCTTTCTTAAAGAAGATGACCTCGTTATACATCGGGGCATCTTCTTTAATATTAATGAGAGTATGAGTTGCAACCTTCGGCATATCCGTTGTATTAAGAAGATTGGAGATACTAGCATGATTGAATATAGGTATACAATTGAATATAAATAACTCAACGCTGAATTTTGGGCTAAGGGTGCTAAAGGGGTCGCAACTAAGATTCTATTGGGGACTGACAAATTGAGCAAAATGATTAAAAGCTCAGAAGAGTTTGAGAAAGCATCACGTTTGGTTTCAAAAGTAATTTGTGTTGACGAGAGGTTACCAAATCCAGTATTTAAAGTTTCCTTTCCAAATAAAGTTGTTTTTGATTTTGATTATGTAATGAGCTGTAAATTTTGGGGTGAATTAGAGAAAATCATGGATGCTTTTGGTGACCCCTCTGTAATTATGGCTGTTTTAGATCCAGACCCTGTAAATTATTACTACAGTGATTTTTCCCAATATAACTGGTGCGTTTTACAAAAGGGTACCACCGCTGATGAGTATTGGAATATCCTTAATCATGGACCAGAAGAAAGCCCTGCTGATGCTATTCTATCTAATTCTGAAATAGTTATATGGTTATCGTCGTCGCTGAATTGGGCAATATGGGGAGAAAGAAGTTACGGCATTTGTATTTTAGGTTTTAACGATGAAATGAGCAAGTACAGTAGTGACTCATGTTTTTCAATAGACAGGGCTATTACTGATTTGGTGGCCTTAAACTTTACCAAAGGTATACCCGAAGATGTGACTAATAAGTTAATGAAACATTATAGTATTAAG
Organism: Paenibacillus sp. ClWae2A; assembly: GCF_032452295.1. Classification (NCBI taxonomy): domain Bacteria; kingdom Bacillati; phylum Bacillota; class Bacilli; order Caryophanales; family Paenibacillaceae; genus Paenibacillus; species Paenibacillus sp. ClWae2A. The sequence continues at coordinate 202,999 of NZ_JAULSQ010000003.1, read as the reverse complement.
AACTAGGAACTGATAAGACCTTGAGGACTCTAATCCTCAAGGTCTTTATTTAATATCCCCTCCTTTGTATGCCTCATATAAAAAGGATATGAAGGATCTTGAAGATGGTTTAAGAACGTATTGAACCGTTAAAAAGGGATAGATAACAAATAATATTGTTTGCATTAAAGCTCGTCGTAGGAAATTCTTCAGTGTCCTATTGTGGTTAAATTTAAGGACAACTCACAAGAATATGTGTACAACTACAGAGAAGAGCAATGGGTGCAACTAACGCTTTAAAGTATTCCAAAATCAATTGAATGTTATGAATTGTAATGCGACATTGAATTCACGTAGCGAATCCTGAAAGTCGGATTAAACGTATTGAGACCATACGTTTAATAATGAGCAAATTAAAACAAGTGGAACTGGAAGGTTTGACCCTATTGAACTAGACACTCGGCAATTTCCTTGAAAAGTGTCTCTGCTACTGCTCTTAGGGTAATCTCACAACGAAAAAAAGACGCAGGGGATGTGTATCCCTGCGCCTGATCAAGAAATCAAATCGGTGTCCATCAATCCAGATAGGTTAAAAAAGACTCTAAAAAAAGTTTTTCTAACGCAAGCTGGGCAGAGCCTTTAGCACTTGTTAACGGATGATTAGCTCGTTCCAAAGCCGCACGAATTAGAGACTTGGCGGAATCTTTGTCAGCAAACACATTGTCCATGCGTATACGGGCTTCCTTAGCATCATAACGAAGCATCAGGCTGTATTCCATCTCCATATGTCGCACCAGCAAGGAGGAACCTGCAATTTTACCATCAGCATCGGTTAAGGGATTGAAGCCACTGTTTTTCGTCTGCTTTGTTCCACGCATCCTGGACCTTCTTGAGACGCATTCTTCAAGGCCGTCTGAGCAAATGTACTAACACAATTGTTAGCAGAAGAGTGAGCTGTCATAGCCAATTCCTCCAATATTCATATTACATCCTTCCTGTTAACGAACATTAATCCAAGCGGTCCACTGTGTTGGAATGTTAATGGAATAGACCGTACCTACAAATTGCCCGCCTGTTGTATTAGGGGATTCATAAACCCAAGAATGGGCAAAAGCATCTATGACACGATCACCATCCAGATCAATAGCTTCAGACCAGTTGTTGGTCATTGTATTGCCGGCGAGTTTGCCGTAGTGACTGCTGTCATAACCGATCTGGAACGTAATACACTGAATCCAAGCCCCACCATGATCATTGGTCGTGGAGAGCGGATTGTTATTGAAGCCGTAAATTTCTTGACCGCCATTAGGAGATACAACACCATATACATTAATGTGAGATACTTTCGGAGCAGGCGCAAACAGAACTGGACCACCCGCATTATCAGCCTTCTGCGATTCAAATTCAGCCTTAGCCGCTTTCACAGCTTCACGGAATTCTTTGGAATTAATAATTTCTTCCTTTGTCATAGGTTTGGCTTGAGTCACGTCACCGTCTGCATAAGCAGCAACATTAAACGAAAGCACTAGAACAAGAATAAGAGCTAAACTAAACAATTTTCTCATAGCAATAAATTCCACCTTTCTTGTTATGGGTATTCTTTAACAAAAACATGCGGATACGACAAATAGACCTGCTTGCAGATTAAAGCCTCGTGCCCTCCTCTCTTATGAAAATGGTAGAACTCTACAGGCTAGAAAACTCTATGAAGTAGGAATGTATATGTAAATTGAATGCCTGCCAATGATTATGTGTTGCAGACAAAATGTAAAACTCAATTATAATAATTGATATTTTAGATGTGGTAGGCCCTGATACTTTTGGTGAAAATATAAAATTCAAAATAATTATTTAAATTGAAATATATTCCATTTATATAAACATATAGTACCTCTAATTACCAATTCAAGTCAAGTTTATTTATTAATTCTATGAATTGTTAAAGCGTGTTTCTCGTCGCAGTAAAGATGCTACAGTATCCTGTAGTAGTAAAAGGAAAACCCTCAGGGACATGTGTGCACCTAAATAGAGATCGTATGGGGCTGAGGGACGGATATAAATCATTCTAAGCGTGGATTGATGCAGTGAAATCAGGAGGTTAGCCGGATGTAATTGCCATTAAACTTCTGCTAACATAGTTTTATTATATCTTAGATGAGCGGTGAAAATGGATGAGTACCATTAAAGTCCCCCCTGAACAGTTACATAACGTATCGAATCAAATAGATCAGGCGAGACATCAATTGGAGCATATACGGGAGGATCTCTCAAGACAGATCATGTTCCTTCAGCAGATGTGGCTGGGTGTGACGCAGGAGCGATTCTACTATGAATTTGAGCAGTCACGCCCTGTATTGCAGAAGGCGCTGGAAAGTATGGTGGGCATCTCCAAGGAACTCAAGGATATCGCCATGCGGTTTGAGAATGCTGATGCTCAGAAGGTGAGTCTGGGTAATGCCGTTGGTACTGTTGGCGCTGTAGCGATGATGGAGACCTCGAGATATTATGCCGGTTCGGATGATAAGGGCTATGGGATGGCACAAGTCAATGTTTTTGGAAAGTGGATGTCGATGCCTGTCAACGAGAATGGAGTTACGGATCAGTCTGCACTCCAAGCTTATGAGAGAGATCAGGGGCATTTGGATATTAATCGAATGCAGGCTGTAACTGCTGAAGCGTCAGGGGAAGATATCTTTGCGATGCAGATCAAGACATTTGAAATGGAATTCATCCCTTCACAGGTGAGCCTGTATCCGATAAGTATGCTCAAATCATGTTGACTTCTCTAAAGTTCAGCCAGCTATTTATGGCATTTCAGATGGTTCGCGGGAGTATGCCGGGTGGCAAAGGGCCGTTTCGCGTACCTTCTTCTCATCCAGCTGTGGCGAAGATTAAAAAGAATTTGGAATCGGCTGAGGCAAGGAAAGCAAGTAATATTAAAGGGATGGGTAAAGATACATACACTGGAGGCAGGAATCACAAAGAGTTGGATGATTTGGCTCGAGATCCTTCTGGTGGTGGGAAAATAGAACCCAAAAATATAAATGAAAGAGATGTTGGATTACAATTAGAAGCAAGAGGTGATTTAGGGAGAATAATACGTGATTCACAAGCAGATAAGGGCGCAGAGTTCATTGATACCACTACGGGCATAAAGTGGGACGTGAAGAGTTTTGAATCATATCCAAGTGGTAGGAACGGAATACCTATAACCAATCCTAAAAAGGGTGCTTTTACTATTCAAAATGGTATGCAAAAAATACATGAAGAATTTGCTAAGGGGCATGACGTAATTATTGATACGAAAAAAATGGTGCCAGAGCATATTGAACAACTGAAGAAAGCAATTGATAAAGAAGGAATAGCAGATAGAATATTATGGTTCCCCTAAAGGAGTGGAAAAATGGAAGAAAAAGATATTATCAATATGTTTGATTTGCATAAAAAGTGGGTTGAGACAATTGGTGATGAAGGTGAGCAGTTAAAGTTAGATGAAGTTGATTTAAGAGTTTTTGACTTATCTGATGTATTACTTGAACAATCCTATTTAATAGATTGCACTTTTGATGATCTCAAACTGGAAAATATTGATTTTCATTCATCATTATTAGCCTCATCAACTTTTATCAATACATGTTTAGATAAATGTGATTTTTATAAATCAGATCTCAGGTATACGGATTTTTCCAACTGCATCATTAAAAATAGTAGATTTAGTAAAGGTGATTGTTGGGAAGCAGCATTTAATAACGCATGTTTAGTTGATTGTAATCTGATTAATGTATCTTTCCATTTAACCGATTTTAGAAATGCAAGACTAGAAAATATAGATATAAGTGTATCGACATTTAAAGATACGTTGTTAAACGGAGTAACACTAAAGGGTATTAAAGGGATAGAAGAAGCTTTTTTTCAGAGTATAAATATTGGCACACCGGAAAAACCATTGCTGTTAGAAAAAGAAGAAGCTAGGAGATGGTTTTTAGAAAAATGTGAATCTTAAATATTTATTTCATTTTCACACGCCATACAATTGTATTCTCAGAGAACCTAGAGGATTTGCAAAAAAATTGAGGAAGACTCTTTTAATGAAAAATTGGAATAAATTGCAGCAAAATTTCTACAAAAACTCTTAGATTGAGTTTAATAAGAGTAAGGATGATGGCCTTGACTTTACAAAAAACAGTGGAAACACTGCATCAGTGGATTGACCAGAATTGGTCGACATTAGATCAGATAGAATTAAAAACAACGAGAGAGACGGTAGACTCTTTATACAATAAATTGATATCTGAAATAGATCATACGGACAACTCGGATCATTTATTGGAAGCAATCAATTACGAACTTACTCATTTCTTTCTGTCCATTCCTTGTGTAATGAAGATGTATCAAAGATTGATTTGGTTAAATCCATCCAACCGTTCCTACTATGAAAGGTTTACAGATTACCTTTTACAATATGGTCCCGATTGGGAGGAAGAGGCGAATACTTTAATCGAACTTTACATGAAAGAAGATCTTCGAAAGGCTTGTGAATTTACACAAAAGATTGAGCAAGTTAAAAATTTTGAAAAATAAGTAATCCATGTCCAAGTATCATTTAAGATGGTGACCCTATAAAAGACTTCATCAATGGTTTGAATAGGAGGAGATATGTTGATTACTCAAATGAATGAGGAAATTTTTTCGACTAATTTATCTAAAGCAGTTGATACGATAAGGAAGACTAAACACATTTCGAGCGATATCGTTAAGTTTGTCATAGAGCCCGTTGAGGAACAGGGGAAAATGTTAGATGGTGGCGATGAAATGATGAAACGTTTTGTGTTATCTAAAGAGAATGTTGGCGGTAAAAAACTATGGTTAGAAGATGTTGTTGGGGTTTTAGGAGGGCTTTTTCCGAAAGCTCCTATATGGATTAATGTATCTTTTATAGAAATTGAAGGAGATACCGCTATCTTCAAGCTGGAAACCAGTTTGCGTTTTAGAAAACCGACTTTATTAAGAAATGCTGAAACAGGTCATGCTCCTTTTAAAGCTATTGTATAAAGTATGTGAAGATTGTCTAATATCTTTATGGAAATTTAAGTAGAGGCTACTTAATTAGTATTGATTCATCATTCAACAAATACAGCAGATTGATCGTGGTCAATATATCACCATGATTAATCTGTTCTTTTGTTAGACTACAAATTTAGTGCTACTTTTGGAGGTGAATAAGTGCATGTCAATCAGTGCTGTAATATATGAACGACAAAATGTTTTTGAACAGAGTTTCTTTGTTCCCATTGCTACGGAATCGTTTTTTAAAGAATGTTGGCAACCTGCGATTGAAGCACTGGGGTTGAAAGAATAACAATTCTTCAAAATAAATTGCCACTAGCATTTCAGCGCAAAGATGCTGTTGTTTTTATAGGATAGATAGGTTATTAGTCATGTTACAGTTTGATGGGACTACCCAGGGCAGAGTGAATCCATCATTCAATCAATAACATAAGCTCTGTATAAAGACATCATCAATTGAGTTGTACGCAGGAAAAGGCTTTGGGTTCATCCCTAATTAATGTTACTCTGTTACATCGAACAGGTCGATTATGGTTAGATATCACTATGATTGATCTGTTTTTTTATTACATTGGTTTTTTAAGAAATGACTTGGACACAACTGATTGGAGATATGAACATGATTAAGTATAGGTATACCATTGAATATAAAGAAGATTTCAACGAAGTTATTGTTGATTTAGGTAGGGATTCATCTTTACAGAATGGTTATCTGATTAATAATTCTTTGGGATCGGATATATTTGTAGACTTCGCCACGATCCAGGAAGAGATCGGAAAGTTAATCGAATTACTGAAAGGGGAAATAACGTTATACGAAGGTGGAGGGAATGTGAACTTAATAAAATCTGACAAGTCTTTCACAACATTTGAAGATATCTTCGCAGAAGAAGATGAAGAGGACAGTACCTGTGAAATTGAAACATTAGAATATGTAAAGATACTATTGTTGTGGGCAAAAGAGAACTTTCAGTATAAGAGCCAGCGAGGCGCTATCTTGAAATAAGAAGCGGAATTAGCATTAGAGTGGGTAAACGAAAAATATATTGAGGTTTTCGTTTTTGATCAAAAGATCGAGCGTATCAACAATAGATCTGTAATATTTTTCTGAGAAAAGTGAAATTTTTCATTACTCAAAAGTTACTGCAGTATAGTGGATTCGGAAAAACGTGTGCGATTCAACGGTTAATAATATATCAAGAAAGTAATTGATAGATCCATTACATATACCTAAATTGTTTCACTAAATGCGCGTAAGAACCAATTCATCTGCAATACTCAATGAATTTCCCAAAGGAATAACATCAAGAGCGCGAAATTCAAAATATAAGGAATCTTAAAAGACAAAAAAGCCTAAGCCCTCAGTATCTTGAACGAGGAATTTGGCTTATGATCTTCAGCTTTAACAGCTGCATCCGATTGGTGATAAAAATTATGGTTTATTTGTCCATTCATTTCAAATTCTTTATCACTAGTTTCTGTATGCTCGAATCCGTTTTGCTCTAAAACTTTTTGAGATGCTATATTGTTAGTGGTTGTTTTTGCCTTAACTTCTTTTATATCTAAGTCAACTATTGTATTGAGTAATGCTTTTTTAGCAACACCTTTTCCAGTGTGGACTTGTCCCACTCTATAGCCGAGAAATCCTATTTTATTGGAATCATCAATATCAACTAAATTTATTCTTCCAAGAATAGAGTTATTTTCGTCTTTGATTAAATAAAAAAGGAGAGTCCTTTGACTTGTTCATCAAGCAGAGATTCATTCCTTACTTTAAAAACCTCAGGTATGTAATAATCCTCTACTCGATACGGTATCATTTTCTCGAAAAAAATCCTGTTTTCAATTTCGCATTCATACAAGCTTTCAACATCTGTGACTTTTAAATTCTCAATTACTATATGCATTATACTTTCCTTTGCTTCTGTAAACTATAATTTGTACTACGATAGTTTGTTCTAGTTCCGTATTTTTGGATATGTTGAATAAATACTGAATTTATTGCAATTAAGTTTTGTACATCAAGTATAATATCCCATTTCGTTATTCAACATTATGGGCGATTGATGGATATTCAAATACCTAGTAAATTCAAACAATATTTGGATGAAAATTATGGCAACCTAGGCTCGGAGATGTGGGCGTATATTATGGGTTTTTTGAACACTTGAGCAATTATATGAACAACGAGTCCGCAGTCTTACAATTAATCAAAGTGAAGGTAAGACTTTTAATTCATATAACTTGGTCCAATTTATTAGTCAAGCTGAGAGGTTCTTAGGCTGTGAGAGTAGTGCTGTTGTAAATGATGTTATTAAGGAGATAGAGACTGTTTATGAAAAAAGAGGATTCTATTTTACTTAACAATTATTTTGTTGATAATAACGATAAATTATATAACAAATTTAAAGCACGGGTCCTGGAAAAAAATATTCTGACATCTTGGATGATGTATTCGTGAATTCCAAAGAATCAAGGCATCATTTTTACAAAAACTTTTTTTGACGTAAGTGAAGCTTTCGTTAAATGGGAGGAAGTTAACAGCAGTTAATCCGGCTTTACAATCGTTATAAATATAACTTTTAATGATATTAATATTAGTGCCGAAATAGCTGAAATTAATTATGAAGGCGAATTTCTCACAGTAGCATTCTCTGCGCCATATTTATTTAAATCTACAGATGATCTGACGGAAGTAGTGAGTAAAGAATTGAAAATGTACTATCTTGAAGATTATCTTGAAGATTATATTAGCATATTGCGAATATTAGCCAAAATGCTAAAGCCATTCATTAGTGAATGGCATTTTCTTTTTAGGGATGTAGCCATCAAGGTCTTATAGTCAGGTTAAGCTTTTTTATGTATAATTTTCCATGAAGTTATTACTTGTTAAGGAGAATGTACATATTATGAGTAAGAGAAAAGAGTTCTACCACAAACACATACAGAAGCATGTGTTTGAGGAGTTGGAAATACCAGATACACCTAAAATCGTAGAAAACTCATCAGAAGAAGCAGCTTCAAAAGAGGAACTAAAGATTTCTGAGAAAAAGGTACATAGGGTTTTGACCCTAAAATCAATATTAATAAGTTTCTTTATAATTTGGGCAGCTTCAGGAGTACTTATTTATACTTTTATTCCTAAAGATGATAGAGGAACATTTGGAGATATGTTCGGTGCAATTAATGCTCTTTTTTCTGCTTTTGCTTTTGGTGGGCTTGTATACACCTTATTTATTCAACGATATGAATTGAGTCTGCAAAGGAAAGAACTTGAAATGCAGAGGCTGGAAGTTGCCAGAAATGCTGATCAACTGGAAGAACAGAAAAATGTAATGATACAGCAAAGCTTTGAAAACACATTTTTTAAGATGATTGAACTTCACCACAATATATTAGCCAATTCATTAATAATTGAGACTGGTAAGGATACTGAAGTAACAAGGCTTCACTATTTCCGTCTTGGCTTGGAGGGACAAGCGAAATTAGCTAAAAATGAGCATGATTTAAAAGAGAGGGTTTTTAATGAAATATCGACTCCAAGAGGAGAATGGATTAAGCAATATATAAATAACTTTTACTGCATGCTTCTGTTGACAGAACAATTTTGTAAGAACACAAATATTAATGCCAGGGAATCAGATTATGCGCTGATTATTCTCTCGCAACTATCTGATGATGAAAGGGTCATAATTTTTTATGTTTTGGGGTATGAGTTTAAACAAAGGTTGTTGTTGGATCGATTTTATTTTTTAGAGGATCTGAATCCTGGTGCGCCAGAACATGCTAAGTGGATGAGAAAACTATATAGAGACTGTTTATGAGGTGACGAATAATATCGTCTCCTTTTCTTTTTTATAAAATAAAATTATCAAGCAATTGTAAATATGAAAGTAGGTGATTTAAAACCTTTAGTTTCGTAGTGATCAAGGAATTACTTGTATCCCTGTTTCGAAGATGAAACTAGGGCAAAGCAAAGGTTGTGTATGGGGTAGATAAGATGGAGTTAAGCAGTTCTGTAGTAGACCTGTTTGCACTAAGAAATAATGTTGCATATTGTCTCAATTTGGAAATCGGGTTATTATTGTTCGGGGGAGTTGAAAGTATGAACAATAAAAGCAAAGTTCAGAATCCACTTACAATAATAGCAATCTTCGCAGGAATTGCAGAATTGGCTGGTACTACAGTTTTACTAGGACTTCCATTAGAAATCCAAAGCGTCTTTGTATGGTTTGTAATGTTGTTCCCTATTGGATTAGTAACAGCATTTTTTTTGGTACTACTGTTTAAACACAAAGTCCTATATGCACCGAGTGATTTTGTAGATGAAAGCAATTTTATGAATTTACTTCAAAATAAAAAGGTTCAAAATGAGCTCATTGAAGTTGTGGATCTGCTACAACAGATAAAAGAAAGTAACACAACAAACGAGCAACTCAAAGATGCTCTTAATGAAGCTATGCTTAAACTTGAACGTACAAAAGAAAGCAATGAAAATTATATTGATCATTTCAACAAAAAAATTAAACTCAATGAAAATCTAAGCTACAGTGTCGAAGATCCAAGTTTGGCGATTGCTTCAAATTTAATTGAAATTGTTAAAAGCGCTGGAAACGAAGGTATAACTAAAAGTGAATTGGCAAGAAAACTTGGCAGGAGTGTAGGCAGAGTTTCTATTATGGCTTCAAGATTTGTTAATACAAAGCTTATAAGACTAGAGGATAACGTTTACTATTATAATGTGAAATGATTGTGACACCCATCGTGGGTGTTTTTCTTTGTTCTCATATGATGTAATGTGATCCATTATAAGACTCATGCAGTGAGAACGTCTGTTAACAGGGAGCGGTCTCTTGAAGAGCGGAGAACAGCGTCTGGAGTGAGAGTACGAATGAATACAGAGGTCATCCAAACATTGAAACCAACTCAATTACAACTTTGCCTTTAGATAATATGGAATAAAAAAGAAATTTCTTTGGTATAAATGTATTTTAACTGTTAGAATGAACATGAAAATATATTGATGAAGGAAGTACAAATATGGATAAACTAAGAGATCCAGAAATTAGAGAGGTTTTAATTGAAAGGCTTTTACAAGAACACTCTAACTCATCGGAGACTCTGATTATTAATGAAATGAGTGTGAGTCAAGGATTGTCTCGTGTAGATGTGGCAGTTCTTAATGGTATCATGCAAGGGTACGAAATTAAGAGCGAAAGCGATAAGTTAATCAGATTACCTTTACAGGCTAATGAGTACAATAAAGTATTTGAAAGAATGACTATTGTAACAGCAGAAAATTACTTAGAAGGTGTAAAAAAAATTATCCCATCTTGGTGGGGGATAATAAAAGTCTCAAATAAAAAGGGCATTCCTACTTTACGAACTGTAAAGAAAGGTAGAGTTAATCCTTCTTTGGATTCATTAGCCTTAGCTCAATTATTATGGAGAGATGAAGCAATCGATCTTTTAAAAAAAAGAGGGCTTGAAAAGGGGATTCTTTCCAAGCCTAAAAGGGAGATTTATCAGAGAATTGCAGAGTCCATTAAGGCTGAGGAGCTAAAGATTGAGGTGAACCAGTTCTTGAAGTCGAGGGAAGGTTGGAGAGGTCATCTGCTACCTTAGTCAAGTGATGGTTAACGCCTGCAACTACCCAAGATTCAAGATTGCCGGTTGCCCCTCCGTTTGCACAATTGAAAATGAAAGAGTCTCCAAATGAAAAATTTTGGCCTGAAAATCTTGGGTCTGATACAACATTACTGCAGATGTTTCTCATGGAAGAAAAGCCATTTGCAATCAGATCGCCTCGATGTACCCAGAAATCATTATTGCAGGTGTATTTCAGGCTAGAGACGATGTTACTCAGAAACCACGGCTCAAGATTAACAAAGTTGGGATTGGTAATGGTATAGTCACCAAAAGAAGGTTTACGAATTAGATTTGTTTTTACAATTTTAGAATAAATACTCCATTCAGCTCTAGGCATGGTTCCAGAGCTGAATTTTTTTATCGTTTTTGAATAAGTTTTTGGAATACTCGTTGCGCAAACTGTAATTGTTCTCCATGTAGTAATATCCGGAAACTGAATCAATGTGTTGATGATTTGGTTATAAATAGCCGTTTCTTTTGAAGGGGTGATTTGCTCAAAATCAATTACTAAGTCTGTGTCACTCTTGTTGATATGCCCGATTGAGAGCAGATTATTGATTTCGGATTCAAGTTGATTGATGTCATCAAGTTGTTCTTCATAGATTCTTATGCAGACACCTCTTTGATGCTTTTGAACTATATCGTATACAGCTGCTTGATATGAAGCGTCCCTTGCTGTTCCTGTTACAGGAATTGCTGGAATACCTTCATTTTCAATTAAATCAATAATGAATTCGAGAGGATGCTGTCCGCTAGCAAGATTATCATCTTCGAAATCAACATTATCGTAAATCGTGTCTGAATCAACAAATACAGGATTTTTAGATTTCCAGCAGTTATTCAAATCCCTTCCTATACTTGAGAGATGGTCATCAATGGTCTTGGTGAAATTACCAGTCCTATGATCGTAAGGCACTGGTTGAATTTCCAACAAAGGAGTTATGCGGTCTCTGGTTGTGGAAGATAGGTGCTCTAAAGCAGTTCTTTCACCTCGTTTCCACTTAATCACTGGAACATAGTGTTCTGAACTAAACAATGGTCATTCCTCCTATTTTTTATTTTCTTATGTGTGTAATAAGAACTATTTTTAATTTAACACAAAGATACCATAATTTACATTTATTTTTTCCATTATTCTACTAGTAGATGAAATATATGAACATCAGAATCGTGCCGATCAATCAGATTAATGCAGTAGCTTACAACCCCCGAGTTGACCTTCAGCCAGGAGATCCAGAGTACGAAGAGCTGAAGAGTAGCATCGATGAATTCGGTTATGTTGAGCCTATCGTCTGGAACCAACACAAGAAACGTGGTCAGCGGCCATCAATGGACAAATCAAAAACAAAACCAGTTATTATGAGCAAGGAATTTGAAAATGTTTGTCGAATGATATACTTGAGGTGGTAAAACATGGATGAGCTAATCAGACAAATCATAGCATTTAGAGGTGAGCGAGGCTGGGGAAAATTTCATAATCCCATTTACCTTGCTATCTCTTTAAATCTGGAGACAAGCGAGCTATTAGAACTCTTCCAATGGAAATTTAGTGAGGAGGCGGTCTAGCAAAATAAAGACAAGCTTCAGGATGAGTTGGCAGATGTACTCTATTATGTGTTGCTTATGTGCCACGATCTAAAAATAGATCCTACGGAAGCATTGTTAAATAAGTTGAGTAAGAATAAAGAAAAGTATCCTGTGGAAAAAGCATATGGATCAAATAAGAAGTATACAGAATTACACGGAGGTACCAATGAGTAAAGTTATCTTACAACCATCGGGTAGCGATGAATGTTCGTGAGTATTATGAAGATACAATCAAGAGACCAGTACCGATTCAAGCATTATCGGAGTATCTTCCCGCTGAGACTATTGACCAATTGAAATCTTTTTACCCGGATATCTCTGTCCTAACACGGGGAGTAACTCCAGGCAAAAACAATATTAATGTACCGAAGTGGAGAAAAATCCAAACGGGTGATGTTACATTGTTTTCTGCAAATGGCCACATATTTGCTTCTGGTGTTGTTGTAATGAAGTTGCAACATAAAGGACTCGCTACACAACAATGGGGCTACGATAAATCTGTTCAAACATGGGAGTATATTTATTTTCTAGATTAGATCAAGCAGCACCATATACCCTACATAGAGTTTAATCGAACCGTTGGATATGCTGATAACTTTATTTATTCAAGGATTTAATGTGATGAGAGAAGAATTAAGCGAACGAATGTTATTGTCATTTGATATGAAAAGTGAAATTTATCTACTAGATGTTTATCTAGAAGAATATGTAGAGGAAGTACTCTTGTTTAAAGATCATGATTCTCTAGACACACATCGAACGGGCAAAGGAAGAAAAGAACAATCTTTCCTTAGAAAACAGTTATTCAAGAATAAAAAAGTAGGCACTTGTGGTATATGTGGGAACCAATACCCCTTAGATCTCTCAGTTGCTGCACATATCAAAAGAGATCGAAATGCTCGAGGGAAGAGCGTTTAGATTAAAAGAACATTGTTATACCAATGTGTAAATTTGGGTGCGATGACTTGTTTGAGAAAGGATACATTGCAGTTTGTGAAGGTAAGGTACAAAGAAACATCAAAAAAACTTATACTCCGTATCTTATGGAGAAAGTTGTTCAAATTGAAAGTCAAGAATGCCAACATTGGAACGATAATACTCGAAAATATTTTGAGTGGCATCAAGATCAATAATACTTAATATTAAACTATTCAACTATAGAAAACTTCAAAATAAAACTTTGTAAGTAAGTTCGAGAGGGGCTAACTATGGAAAAAACGGAAGTAATGATATGTTATCACTGCGGGAATAAAACCACAATGGAACATATAGCCGAAGCTAAAAAAAGCGAGAAGGAAACCTTTAACACTTTTTTTGGGGGTGGGCATGATATAGAATTTTTTACGTTTTGGAATCTGTATTTGTGTCCAGTTTGCGACAGTGTAACATTAATTAAAACAACTAAAAATACAGAAGATGTGGACATAGAAAACTTAACTCTAACTCCTACAACCACAGTTTTATATCCCGATGCTACTGTGAAGGAAGCGGGTGTTCCAAATAATGTGAGAAATTCATTTGAAGCAGCACTTCGAATTAAGAATATAGAAGGTACTCTATGTGCAATTGGAATTCGTAGAACTCTTGAGATGATGTGCAAAGATAAAGAGGCATCTGGGAAGACTCTATTCAATAAATTAGAGGATCTTTCTGAAAAGGGAATTCTTCCTCCAATTGTTGCGGGTATGGCTACTGTTATCAGGAATTTAGGTAATGAGGCTGCGCATGGAGATAATAGAGAGTTCTCTAACGAAGTAATCGAATCCATAATTAAGTTTACACACGTCATTCTTGATTATGTTTATAACCTACCCGATGAGTTATCTCGTATCCAAAACGAATTAAGTCAACAAAGCGTTGAAGGATCACATAGCGAATAGTTAATACAAATATCAGGCGCATAGCGGCGACTTTCTTTTATCTGGCGGTAAATGATAGAACATGAGAATCGGTGCCGAACGATCAGCTTAGTGCAGCAGTATAGCCCACGGGTTTCACCGTCTAGAGATGTCGATTACGAGAAGTTGAACCGCAACAAAGAGGAATTTGGTAATGTGGTGTTCCGCTTTTAAGATAGACATCTAGACAATATGAATAATTAAATCAGTAGTAAAGTCATAGTAAGTCGATGATATTATAAATCCATAGAAGTATGAAGAACTTTAGAGGGTAAGGAAATTTTTCCTGCCTTCTTTTTTTATGTCTGGAGGTGAAACATTGAAATGGTATCATAAAGCCATTTATTCTTTTGCGAATTCGGTTCTTCCGGCTGCTGTAAAGCGACAGATGATGGGTTTTGGAAGGATGACCTCCCCAAGATCGTCAAACGGATGGGATATATTCAATTGGCTCCCGAAAAAGTACCAGAGCGCTGATAATATTGATCTGACCAAACTACTCGAGATTCTTGTATCTGTTCATCCTGATATTTCGCATGCGCTCTACAACTTTCTGCGCATGGGCAACACACCACTTACATTTACAGCAAAGAAACAGAATGGTAGTGACGATAAGAATGGGCAGCGAACGTTGCAATCAAGAACTTACTGGATTCTCCACTTCCTACACCCGGTTATCAGCATGGAAGGTCGCTAGATAAGCTTGATAAAATTCAGCGGATGATGATCATGGTGCGTGGGGCTTGTGCTGGTGAAGTGGTTTTGAGTTAGCGCTGTAACGATGTGATCGATATCGTTTTGGTTCAGGAGAGAAAAGGAACGAATCGACTTGTTCCTTGACAATAGATCAAGAATTCAAGTCCTTGCACTGGTGAAGAATGGTTTGGGCAGTAAAAAAAGATTAATACGCCGACATTCATCTATAGAGAGTTCGATCTTATGGTTGATGATCCTTACGGACGAACGCTCATAGCAAGTTTGAAAGGGGGAATACATTACCAGGGTACTAGTTTGGCTTTGCTTTCAACATGAGAGGACCTAGCCTCGGGTATGTAAAGCTCAAGCCGAATCACTTTGAAGGATATGGCCTTCTTACATCCGTCCGATTCAAAAGATAATCTGTACTGGTTTGATGATAATCAGCCAGCTTTATCAATATAGCTGTGGGAATATCCAATTCACCACGTTCATAGTTGCTATAAACACGTTGACTACAGCCAAGATAGGTGGCCATCTGTGTTTGGGATAAGTCTTTATCTTCACGCAAATTGCGTATACGAGCATACATGTTCATCACCTCACCAATACTATACTTTAGCGTGTTATCCGCTATTGATTTTTAGCGGAAAATCCGCTAAAGTATAGTGAGAATAGTTGGTAAAAAGACTAGGTGGGGATAACATGTCAAACCTTATCGAAGATTTGTTTCACGGGAACCTGCGGTTGGACGAGTCGATTCATCCTGAGCAAGCTGAGTATCAGGAGATCAATCGCCAGATATCGGACATGATGCAGGAATACAAAACACAGCTTACCGAGAACGAGTACGATGCTTTGGAACAACTGATAGACTTGATCGGACAATCCACGTCCATGTATGTGGAAGCAGCGTTTGAACAGGGTTTTCGCACAGGCGGCAGACTGATGATTGAGGTTTTAGCTAAACCGTGAGTATTTACCTACTTCATAAGCCAGGGGCAGACAATGCACAGCAATTCAAAAATCCCCTCCTCCATTACCACCGATCAGGCTGGAATGGGAGAGGGGATTTTGTTTTTAAATTATTCCTTTATCTCAATAACTACAACCTACCGAGCACCAATATTTTTACCCGATGGCGTACCCGATCCAATGAGATCACTGCCGTTCGCAAGCTTGAGGAAATTACCCAAGACAGGTGTTCCGTCTGCGCTACGTGTTACCGAAGGCACGAGGGAGACAAAGTCGGCTGCGCTGGCGAGCAGGCCTTTGGCGTTCTCGCTTTTTTTGTTTTTCCACCAGACGTTGGTGCTGCTGACGTCGGTTCCGCTTGTTTTGTCACTGGCGCCGCCTTGGAAGGACAGGTTGTTGGTAAAGATATGGGTGCCTACATCAAAGGCAAAGTTGCTTTGCCCATTGTTCCAAGAGGTGTTATTTTTCATCTGGATCGAACCGGGATTGCTGTTGTAGGTGAAGCCGTGTTTTTTGTTATTAAACGCAATGCTGTTCTCAACGATATGATTTACCGCAATCTTCTCGCCGCCCAGCTTGAAGCCGTTGCCATCACTGTTGGAGGTAGAAGTGCCGTCTGCGGTTGCGCCATTGGCGTAGGCGATGCTGTTGCGGATCGTAACAGCGCCGATGGCGCCTGTGTCCGTTTTGCTATACAGATCCCAGCCATCGTCCACGTTATAGGCCGCGATACAACCGTCGAAGACATTGCCCGGGCCAACGGTTAGTTTGGCCGCAAAACCGTCTGCATCCTCGCCGTCATCGGGGTCATAGTTGTTGTGGGAGTAAGAACGAATCACTTCATTATATGCAGGCCATTCACTCTTGGCGGCTGAGGAAGCATAACGTCCCATTTGAATACCCGTATCCCGGTTGTGATGAGCTTCGATCTGCTCCAGACGGTTGTAACTGCCTCCGATGAAGATGCCGTTGTCGCCCGCACCCTTCACCTCAAGCCCTTTGACGAACCAGTAGTCTCCGAACATTTGCAGTCCACGATTGGTGGAAGCGAAGGCTTGAGCGGAGAAATCAAAAACTGGTTTTTCCGATCCATATGCCACCAGGTTTTTACGTTGGCTCGATGTGCCGCTGTTACCACGTTCAATGGTAATGGTCTGGGAGAAGCTGTAGTTGCCGCCGCGCAGATAGATGGTCTTGCCTGGGGCGATCTGGGTTAATGCGTTAGCGAGTGACGTAGGGCTGTTGAGTGTTCCCGGATTGCTGGCTGAGCCGTTAGGCGCGACATATAGATCGCCCGCAGCAAGTGCGATATTCGAAGTCGCCACCGATTCAGAGGGATTTTGCAAGCTGCTCTCGATCAGTTCTGCTGCACCAACCGATCCACCACCAATTAATAATAGAGGGAACGCGGCGCTCAGACAGATATGGGCCATTTTGGATTTGAGGGAGCGTTCCTTCAGAGAACGTGCAGATCGTGCAGATACATGAGTGGATGTGGATGGGAATAATTTCATTACGTAAGCCTCCTTGGTTAATTGGGAATAGAATGAAGAGCATGTGGTAGCCGTGTACCAGACCGTTACCTATGAGATAGGTCATGCCGGCTGGTTAGATGTAATCTCTAGGACACAGCTTTATGGTAAATGTTGTAAGAGTTATCATCAATAATCATCTGATCAGATGGAAGTACATGCAGGCAGGTCAGGCCTGCAAGCTTCCATTTCCTATAATATCACGTGAATTATGTAATCTTTCCATTGGGTGATAGCTCTCATTTAACGAAGAATCATCTGAAATGAACGTAGAGAAGTACGCTTTTCCATCCTCAGAGTACCAGTTTTACTTATGATCCACTCCTATGAACTTCATTCAACCTAAAATAAATAGCAGCCTACATCCTGAAGTGAAGATTATACTCAAACTAGTCATGAAAAAGCCCTGATAGCAGCTGCAACGGGCAACTTGACGATCAGGGCTATGTTTAATTTGAAAAGTAATCTGCTTACTTCAAAATACTCAAATGTACTAACAGTGTCAGACTTATCAGTCTAAATGCTGTCCAGCTACTTTAATATCCGTCCGTCTCGCGACTGCGTTTCTCTGCTTGCTCGACACTTGGTTCATGTTTCGGTTGGACCGTCGCACTATCATCGGTTGGAACAGAGGCCAACCCTTCAGAGACGCGCCGACCGTAATCCGCATCCGCTTGGGTGAAGTAAGAGATCATGCGCTCCCGAATATCCGGTTTGCATTGTGCCAATGCGCCGACCATGTTGCTGATCAGCTCATCCCGCTCCCAATCTTCGAACGCCCGGTACGTATCACCCGCTTGTCCAAAGTCATTGGTACGCTCAATCTTCTCACGGACAAGTCGGCCTTCCACCAGTGGTTCATGTTCCTTGCCACGAGGGGGTGCTTCCTTTAAGCCACCAAGAGACGAAGGTTCGTAATTCACATGCGGATTCTGACCCGGCGCACGATCCACTTGATACTGCATCTGTCCGCCGCTCTGATTCGTGGCTACCCGATTTTTCGGTGCATTCACAGGCAGTTGCAGATAGTTCGCACCAACCCGGTGACGCTGGGTATCCGAATAGGAGAAGGTCCGTCCTTGCAGCAGTTTGTCATCTGAGAAATCCAACCCGTCCACCAAGACACCTGTCCCGAACGCCGCTTGCTCCACTTCATTGAAATAATCCTCGGGATTGCGATTCAATGTCATTTTACCCACAGGTAGAAAAGGAAACTGCTCCTGCGGCCACAACTTGGTCGGGTCCAGCGGGTCGAAATCCAACTCCGGATGCTCGCCGTCTTCCATCACTTGAACGCACAGCTCCCATTCGGGATACTCCCCTTGTTCAATGGCGTGATACAGATCCAATGTCGCATGATTGAAATTCTGTCCCTGAATCTCGCTCGCGTCTTTTTGCAGCAGGTTGCGTATCCCTTGATTGAGCGGTTCCCAGTGGTATTTGATGAGCACGCCCGTGCCTTCCTGATTGACCCACTTGTATGTATTAACACCCGACCCTTGCATCTGCCGATAATTCGCTGGAATGCCCCATGGAGAGAAGAGGAATGTCACCATATGGGTAGCTTCAGGGCTTAGTGATACAAAGTCGAAAAACCGCTCCATATCCTGTGCGTTGGTCAACGGGTCGGGCTTGAAGGCGTGTACCATATCCGGGAATTTGAGCGGGTCACGAATGAAAAAGATTTTCAGATTATTACCCACCAGATCCCAGTTGCCATCTTCGGTATAGAATTTTACAGCAAATCCGCGCGGGTCCCGCAGTGTCTCCGGTGAATGTCCGCCATGTATAACGGTAGAGAAGCGAACGAAAACGGGTGTTTGTTTGCCTTTTTCCTGAAACAGACGTGCACGTGTGTACTTCGATACTGGTTCACTCCCGGCTGTTCCATACGCTTCAAATATGCCATGAGCGCCAGCGCCGCGGGCATGGACCACACGTTCCGGAATACGTTCACGGTCGAAGTGAGTAATCTTTTCGAGAAAATGATAGTTCTCCAGCGTAGTCGGTCCCCGGCTGCCAACGGTTCGTACATTCTGATTGTCCGTAATGGGATGCCCTTGTCGATCCGTTAATGTCTCAGCTGATTTGTCTGAGGAATGCTCTGGTTGTGAAGACTGATGATTCATGGAGTGGAGCACCGCCTTTCCTTAAAGTGGATTCCTGTATATATTTTCCCTGAAAATTGGTTCTATACATTAAACCTCGCAAATAATCTCGTAAAAAAAGCTTGTCACCCGCTTGATCGCGTGAGATAATTAACTTTTGCCCTGCGGCCTTTTTTGAACGGAAAAATGAAAGAGGACCGCGTCTAAGAATGGAGGCTGACCTAGGATTGTCTACACAACGTTATCCTTTTGCATATGATCCGGCTGAACCTTTTGTATCCCGTCTGGGAGAATGGGTTGCCGATGTTTTTTACGATATTTTGCCAGAGTTCGGCTTCGAGGTACGGGATGAACAGATTTTTATGGCGTACCAGCTCGAACGGGCCTATGGAGATAAAAAGACCATTATGGCGGAGGCCGGTGTCGGAACAGGCAAGACGTTAGTCTATCTGCTCTACGCGGTCTGTTATGCACGTTATACCGGCAAACCGGCAGTGATCGCCTGTGCCGATGAGTCCTTGATTGAACAGCTTGTGAAGCCCGGCGGAGATATTGCCAAGCTGGCTGCACATCTGGACTTGGAAGTGGACGCACGTCTGGGTAAGTCACCGGACCAATACGTCTGTCTGAACAAATTAAGTGCAATGCGATTTGCGGATGAAGATGCGCCTGTTATTGAAGAAGTGCATGAGAGCCTTCCGGATTTTGTTAATACGCCGGGTACACTTCAGGCTTTCCATCCGTATGGTGACCGCAAACAATATCCGCATCTGAATGATCGTCAGTGGAACAAAATTAATTGGGACCCGTTCCAGGATTGTTTTGTTTGTCCAAAACGTCAACGCTGCGGCCTGACGCTGTCGCGTGACCATTACCGTCGTTCCAAAGACATCATCATCTGTTCCCATGATTATTACATGGAGCATGTGTGGACCTATGATGCGCGCAAACGCGAGGGACAATTGCCACTCTTGCCTGATCACAGCTCAGTTGTATTTGATGAAGGACATTTGCTGGAAGAAGCAGCCCTGAACGCACTGAGCTACAAGCTGAAACACCGCATCTTCGAGGAACTCGTAACCCGTCTATTGGAAGGCGAGATTCGTGAATCCCTCGCGGAGCGTGTGGATGAAGCGATTGAGAGCAGTGAGCGACTGTTTGCGTTGCTGGATACGTATACGGTGGCGATTCCGGGATCGGAACGGAAAGAAGTTCGGGTAGAAGCACCGCTTCTGCGTGAGATTGAACGTCTGACGAGTGTGCTGGATGCGATCGGTGAAGAACTGGTATTTGAGAGCGGATTGTTCTCGCTGGATGGTTATCAGATGCGTGTCGTGGAAGAACATCTGGACATGATTCAGTCTGCACTTGCTTTGTTCCGCAAGGAAGATGGTTACATCTGTTGGGCGGAAGAGAGCGAGGATGAGACAACCTTATCGATCATGCCGCGCACTGTGAAGGAAATGCTGAACGAGCGTGTGTTCAACACAGGTATTCCAATCGTGTTCTCCTCTGCAACGTTATCTGTGGACAGTTCATTCCGTTATGTGGCGGACAGCTTGGGCATTGATGATTTTGTATCATTCTCGGTGGCTTCCCCATATGATTATGCGGACAAAATGAAGATGAAAATTACCGATGAAGCTGTACCGGGTCACCCGGAGAACGAAAATCGCTTGCGTGATGCGGTGTCGTTGCTTCAGGAGAGTGGAGGACGTGCGCTGATTCTGTTCCGTACGATGGAAGAACTACGCGCGTTCAAGCAGGACATCGTTCATGTACCTGAAGCAGAAGGTTTGCGCTTTATGTATGAGGGCGACCGGGAGATCAGTGATCTGATCGCGGCGTTCCAGCAGGATGAGGAAAGTGTGCTGTGCTCCGTTAATCTGTGGGAAGGGCTGGACGTTCCAGGTCCATCATTATCCAATGTAATGATCTGGTCGCTTCCGTATCCACCACAGGACCCTGTCTTCAATGCGAAACGCAGTGCGTCGGCAGCACCATACGAAGAGATCGATCTTCCGTATATGCTCTTACGTGTGAAGCAAGGTCTCGGACGTCTGATTCGGACAAGCACGGATTCCGGTTCTGCGGTCATTCTCGATGAATCACTGTATACTAAAAAGGAAGCCAAAGACCGCATTGCAGCTCTGCTTCCCGAAGGTGTGGAATGGACAACCCTGACACACTAATTAGCTTACGTTAAATGTTCTTGCTTTATTTTTGATGATAAAGTTTCTTGCCAAAATAAGTTCTTGTTCTCTGCGGATTCACCATCCGTAAGTGAGCAAGAGCTTATTTTTTATGTTGATGGTTCCTTCAATGTACTTCTCTTCCCTTTTTTTCGAGGGATTTTCCCTCGCTCCTCGCTCCCAATCGCTTCAAAATTCTAACGAACCTACCGCACCTTGTTAGGGTGATAATGAAGTGATGTAAATTCTAACGAATCTCAGTAACGTTATCCCGCCGAAAATAGCTTTTAAGCCTTGTAAATCAACCGAATTTGGAGAAATAACGTCGCTGTGATTGATTAGCCTTCAAACCTGCGCAAATAGGAGTGAATAGCGTGTGCCAAGTTCATTAGAACCAATGACCAATGAGCGCTAATAAGGGAGGACCTCTGTCATGCTCATGACTTATGGGACATGGAAGCCCCTTTTTGATGTGTACAGATTTTAGCTATGTTAAAAAATATCCATGCTCAGATACCGTTCCCCGGTATCCGGCGCAATGCAGAGCACCCGGTGCCCCGGCCCCAGTTCCTTCGCGATGCGAAGGGAGGCCCACACCGAAGCACCAGAGGAAGGGCCGAGCAACAGCCCTTCCCGGGCAGCAAGCTGCCGCATCGTATCCAGTGCGTCCTCATCGGACACCTGGATGATGGCATCCCACACGTCGGTATTCAGGATGTCCGGAATGAACCCCGGACTTGTACCGACGAGTTTGTGTGGTCCGGGCTCGCCACCGGACAACACCGGAGACCCTTTGGGCTCCACCGCATAGATGCGGATATCGGGTAACTGCTTGCGCAGCTCTTCTCCCGTCCCGGTAATGGTTCCGCCAGTTCCTGCCGTAGCGATGAAGGCGTCCAGCCTGCCTTCCATCTGCTGCAT
Organism: Paenibacillus sp. ClWae2A; assembly: GCF_032452295.1. Classification (NCBI taxonomy): domain Bacteria; kingdom Bacillati; phylum Bacillota; class Bacilli; order Caryophanales; family Paenibacillaceae; genus Paenibacillus; species Paenibacillus sp. ClWae2A. Next base: position 180,395 of record NZ_JAULSQ010000003.1, on the reverse strand, counting down.
AATCTCGGGAGCCGTCGTGATCCGGTGAATGTCCGGGTTCGCCTGATTTTCGAATTGCTGCGGAATGAAACTTCCCGGAATGTCTGCCTGAAGTTCTTTTGCTTTGCGAATCGCACCTGGCATCCGCTCCGCGGCAGGGGTGAGCACCACATCTGCGCCGTAGGCTTTCAGGATATTGATGCGTTCCTTGGACATATTGTCCGGCATGATCAGAATAGCTTTATATCCTTTGGCGGCGGCATTCATCGCAAGACCTATGCCCGTATTGCCACTGGTTGGTTCGATAATGGTTGCGCCGGGTAGCAAGTGTCCCGCAAGTTCAGCCTGAACGATCAGATTGTATGCGGCACGGTCTTTGACGCTGCCACTGGGGTTGAAGTATTCCAGTTTCACGTATACGTCAGCGGAGTCGTTGCCTGTGAGTCGGTTCAGTTTAACGGCAGGTGTCTGGCCGATCAGTTCGGTTACATCTGCGGCAATGCCTGTATGTGCGGGTGTTCGTTTAATCGAATGGGTATTCAAATCCATGAAGTACAACTCCTTGATTGATAAGACATTGAGCGTATATCCGGTTGAAATCAATTCATGCCTTATTGGAATGGTTGGATATCTCTATTCCATCTTAATGAACGTAACCTTCCATGGTCAACTTGTTTTACTGGGGATGGGTTCTATATTGTCAGAGTTGTATCAAGTCTGCGCCAAGTCCATCTGCAGATGCCGACTGAGTTCTTTTTTGACTTCATTGCGTGCAAATGTCCACAGCATATAAAACCGTTGCCAATACCCCCTGCACATATACAGAGTTTCGATACCATCTGCTTCACGGTTCTCTTCCAGTACTTTGACACCACGGTTTCTCATCTGTTTACGAAGGACCAACATCTCCTTGAGCACATTGTTCTGAATGCGGGTCAGCGACAGAATGTAGACTTCAGGCATCTTCAGCATCAGTGTATCCAGTGTGCGGATATCTCGTTCAAGTACATCCAGCAATAGCGTGCGCACAACCAGACCTTTAATCAGACGATGGTCTTCATCCGCAGGGGATGGGGCGGAAGTTGAGGATGTCATATGTTCACTTCCTTAACCTTTAATTGGAATTATATATTTACAGAACGTGTGTTCCTATATTATAATCAATATATGTAATGGAGATACACAATACAACCGAGAAATATTGGAAGCAAGCACTAACGCATTTTCCTAAAGATACAGATCGTCGTGAATGAGGCTAGGGATTTAAGGACAAGCCTGCTCCAAAATAAGGTATAATTTATGGGTTTTGCAGGAAACCTAAGGCCATAAACCAAATAAGCGTTATGCAATGCAGTCGGCTACAGAAGTAATTACAAGCAATGAATTGCGATCATGATTCAAGGATGCCTTGTCTTAACACCAGGGCACCAGGTCAACGAGTAGAAGCAGTTTTATTTTAGCGAAAATGTGCAACAAAAAAGCCCCTGCCTTGGGCGGCGGGGCCTATGGAATACTGCCGATTCAGCGGCAGGTTTGATGATGTGTTCAGGAATTAAGCAAGATATTGAGGTTTTTCGTAGAACGCCTCTTTTTCAAGGATGACCTTATAAGGTCTTTCCTTGCCCTTCAGGGAGGGCCCAATGGTAGTTAGCGGTACGGCCGGCTTGTGGAAACGATCTTCTTCCTTGGGTTCCGGAACCGGTCGTGATGATTCGGGCGCAGAACTGAGGCGTACCTTTTTTTCGCTGCCCCAGCGCTTGCTTATTTTTTTCGTTTCCGGTTTCATTCCGGTTCGCCTCCTAACAAATCGTTGATGGCGTTGAACAGTTGACGATTCTGTAGGTCAATCTGCTGAAATACCGCCTCATCCGCTTCAATATGTCCAATAATGTGAACGGTGATTACATACCTCTTGGCTACAGGATAGCATAGCAGATACTCTTTCTCAAGGTAATCATCATACAGGTTGATCTTGATTTTATTCTCCCGGTAAGAATCAATCACCAGGATGCGCTTGGGATCATCCGGTTGTTTGTCGTCGTTAGCGGACAAGTCATACTTTCTTCCCGGTTCTCCAACATTACCACATAATTGCTCAATATAACCACTGTCATCTGTACGGTATATGGCTGTGCCACGTACAGCGAATGGAGGATGAGAGACAAAGGCAGTACGCAAGGCATCGCTCATTCGCTCCAGCATGTTGGCATCTGCTTTGCGGGTACGCAGCAATTCCCTAAAGAACCGCAGCAACTTAAGCAGTTGTAACCTTGCTTCTCCCTCAGTGCGTTTATGCTTCTCAATGATGTTCTCCAATTCTGGATCACTCCAGCGTCCTTGTTCCTCAATACTGTCTGCGATTTTGGAACATGCCACGGACACGGCTGGTGCCCACTTTCCGTCGGAACGGATTTCATATACGAGTGGATTTAATCCCAGCAGATCTGTGGGCATACGCAATCCTTCAACCTTGGTTGTGTCCTTGATGTCTGTAATATCCTCAGGAAGAATGAAAAAAATACGTTTTCGTCCCAGACGACCCATAAACAGACCCATTTCCAGCATTGTATTATCCCGGACCGACGCGTAGTACTTCCCGCGAATTTTGGATATATCATCCGGATGAAAAATAAAAATGGCAAAGTCAGTCGTACGGACCTCTACTTCCAGATCGTCCATGGTATAGCTGCTTGGATTAAAAACCCCGGAATACCAAGGGGTAACTTCGGCTGAAAAACGTAAGTTTTCGTGTACTGCGGCTGCAATCGGCTTCGCTTCCAGCGAGCAGCCAATAAAGACTCTTGGCTTTAACGTTTTCATCAATCCGCCTCGCTTAAACGGTAGTGGGATTCAATTGTTATATTATACCATAAACAGCAGAGTAAGTCTGGAAACGTCTGAACTGGACAAAGAATAAGCCGATTACGTTTGCTATAGTGTATGTGTGAGAGGAAAATGATTCCTATAAAAAGCGCAAGAAAATAAAAAAAGGCCCCAATTTGTCACAGTTGGGTGACTGACAGTTATTTTTGGAAGCTTTGGTCATAGAATAAAGGAGCAGGTTGCACCATTAGCAAGCATTGCTTATCCTGGTGTTGCCGTATGACTGCTGGAGCAGTCCAAAGGCTGCTTTATGCCCGTTTTTGAGGGGTCTGCTGTTTAGACCCGGTCACGTTGGTGTTATATAATAGAAGAACAAGCAAGTTAGCTTTGGTGTTTAAACTGAATGAACTTGCAACTGCTGTAAGTTGGATTTACAATTTACACAGGAACGAAGAGTGCAGAACCCATCTGTAGAAGCGAAGCGTTCGCCTGAAAGCTTTCTGAATGAAAGCAGCTTCGGAAGCATAAGCGATCACCGGATTTTCCCCAGAGGGAAAATGGAATTCCAAAAATCCGGGGATAACCGCGATCGAAAGAGGGTACTGTAATCCAAGTGTAAGTTACAATTAAATGTTCAAGCTTATGCATTGTAGTTATTTTTCAGTTTAACTGAGCACAGCTAACCACAACAGAACAGAAAGGATCAGGATACCATGAGTTCCCGAAGGACAATCTCCCCAAGGACGATCTGGAAACGTTACGATCTCTCATACACATAGCGCCCCTTGTAGAGTACACCAACCGGTTTCAAAAAAACGGCTGACTCTGCGAAAGAGGGGATTGGAATGAATATTCGAAGGACGTACACGATGATTTCTTCCAGGCTTACCTTTTGCAGGGTACGGTCGGTCTAAAAAACCAACCTACAAACTGCGAGGGAACCTGAATGAAGAGAACATCGTTAACCTTACAACACGTTAAAACAGAGGCGATCAAATTCGCCATTATGCTACTCGGTACATTTATTTTAGCTTTTGCTTATTATCACATTAACTTTCAGAATCATTTATCGGAGGGTGGATTTGTTGGTCTGGCCCTGCTCGGAAAATACGCAACAGGCTTATCACCTGCTATCGGTATGTTGTTACTGGACATTCCGGTCATGATCCTGGCTTGGTTCCTCAAAGGCTGGAAATTCATGATTCAGGCATTGCTTGGCGTAGGTGCATTTTCCCTATTCTATGACGGCTTTGAACGATACTCCACACTGGTATTGTCGTTTAACGGAAATCTGTGGATTCCGGCAGTTCTATCCGGTATATTGACAGGGGTAGGCGCTGGGATCGTGCTTCGATTCGGCGGAGCGACAGGCGGAGACGATATTCTCGCCGTGCTGGTTAGCCGCTGGAAGGGATGGAAGCTGGGAACAGTTTTCTTTGTCAGTGATGCTTTTGTATTGGGATTGTCGCTTTTCTTTCTTCCGGTAAAAGAAACTTTATATACGATTCTGGCCGTATGGATTGCCAGTAAAGTCATCACGTACGTCGTTAGTGTTCCGGCTCGCGGAACCGTGGTTACAACTTCGGCTGTGAAATTGCCGATACCATCGGCTGCAGCCAAGGCAGTTAACGCTGCTGCTATTTCACAACGGACTACGGTGGCTAGAGGGGTATCCAATTAACCATACGTTTCAGAACAACCATAACCTGTATGCATCATATTCAGGTCTTGATAGTTAAAGTTCATACAAAATCCCTTTTGACTGCTCTTCAGCAGCAAAAGGGATTTTGTTGTTTTGCTCACGGAATGATTTTATATTCGCTGAACTGTGAAAACAGCCATTTTCCGATATCACCCGTTTCATTCAAGGCTTGATCGAAGAAGCAATCTGACCATCCTGATTATGGATAATCGCTCGAATATTTTGTTTGCTACTCAGTTCTTTGGCCTTATCTACAGCTTCTGCTTTAGTATCGAATGATGACAGATAGGTAGATTTTCCTTCTTCCTTGATCGCCCAGCCAGAGTCGGTAGGCACGACATGGATGTTGTCATGACTTTTGGACGAAGAAACGGGCTCAGAATGACGACGATCCGTAGAGGACGACTTTTTAGGGTCGGAATTGTTGGAAGAAGATGGGAAATCCGATTTCGAACTTTCCGGCACGGGATGATTTTTATCCCATTCTTCCGCCTTAGCAGTCGCTATAGCAATCGAGCGGCCTTCCTCATACCCGTCATCGAGCAGAGCATTGGTAATCTCAATGGCTTTATGTCTGACACGTGGTTCCAGGTTCTTCATGGATACCGGATAATCCTGTTTATTCCAAGGCATATGAACCCCTCCTGTACAATAATGATTAGTTGTATATTACCCTCTGAGGGAAGGGGTAAACGATGAACAGCCGAGGTCGTAAGTGCATTTACCAATGATCTATATAAATTGAAATAAACATTTACACGAAACGGAGAGGACAGAAAAAACCTGAAGAAGTGGAGCTAAAAGCTTTCTGTGGAAAGCTACTTCGTAAGCATAAACTCGCCTTTATCCCCGGATTTCCCCCTTTCTAAAAGGAATCAAAAAAATCTGGGGATAACAGCGATCGGAAGGTTGTTCTGTCATCGGAGTGTCCAGTGTAAATATTCTTTAGTTCAACTATATTGAAGGATCTCGTTCCTATACTTTTGCAAGCCAGAGGAGTATAATGCTGTCCATGAAAGAAATAAGTTCAACAAAAGGAAGATAAAGGAGTACATACATATGTTTAGTCTTAGCCTGGCAATCCCTATGCTATTTACCATGTTGATTCATGCCGCAGACAGCTTGTCATATGCGCTGCGTCTTGGGGGACTACGCACTCGCAGAATTGCGCTGGCCATTTCTTTGGCGGGTATCTTGCTGCTGGTTTCTAGAACCTCGAATATGGCCCAGGGTCCAATGGTAGGTAATCTGGTGGATACCGCAACACGTGGAGCCAATCCACACTTTGCAGCGCAGCTGCACTGGTTAATGGGTGCGGCAACGATTGGAACGGCATTAGCCATATTATGTTTCCCAACCATGGTGAAGCTCTCATCGAGAATGGTTGTACATTTTGAAGCAGCCGGTTCCATCCCTGCGATGGTTCGCGGTATGCTGAAGCGAAGTAAGATTAGAAATGCAACGTATTACATTACCCTGCCATCCTGGAAGATGGCCAAACGATTGGTACAGCATGGGATGCCAAGACGGTTAATGATGCTGAATGTAGCGGTAACCGCAATCTACACCACGGGTGTCCTGTCCAGCTTGTACGCAGCGTACCTTTACCCAGGGCAGGCTGTAGCTGCATCCCAATCAACAGGGTTGATTAACGGAATAGCGACTATTTTGTTAACCATCCTAATTGATCCGCGAATTTCCCTGCTCAGTGACAAATCTTTACGAGGTGAGATCCGTTTGGATCGCATGAATCAGATTTATGGCTGCATGCTCGTATCCCGTTTGTTTGGTACACTGTTGGCACAGTTGTTATTAATTCCATTTGCGTATTGGATCGGTTGGATTGTAAGTATGATGTGATTGTAATGTACAACAAAAAGAGCAGCGGGATCATCCCACTGCTCTTTTTGTATTTGTATTATAACCTATTGGAAAAGGACGGCGTACTCACCGTATCCTTCTTTTTGCAAGTCTTCTTTGGGTACAAAACGAAGTGCCGCAGAGTTGATGCAATAACGCATTCCACCTGCTTCGGCAGGACCATCGTTGAACAGGTGACCCAGATGGGAATCGCCCTCACGACTTCTCACTTCGGTACGAATCATGAAGTGGCTGAGATCGGTTTTTTCCTTCACGTTGTGGTCACGCAATGGACGTGTGAAGCTCGGCCAGCCGCAGCCGGAATCGTATTTGTCCGTAGAACTGAACAATGGCTCGCCAGATACGATGTCCACATAGATACCATCACCGTGGTGATCCCAGAATTCGTTATGGAATGCAGGCTCGGTCGCGCTGTTCTGCGTAACTTCATATTGAAGCGGCGTCAGGCGCTCTTTTAGCCCGTCTTTATCCACGTTGCCTGACCAGTTGCGTTCGATGAAGTCTACGCGTCCAGAACCTTTGCTGTACCGTTTGTAGTGGGCAGGGTTCTTCCGGTGATAATTTTGGTGATGTTCTTCCGCTTCATAGAACGGTTTGGCTGGCAAAATCGGAGTGAAGATTGGTTTGTCAAAACGTCCGCTTTGTCCCAGCTCCGCTTTGGAAGCTTCCGCAATCTGGCGCTGTTCTTCGCTGTGATAGAAGATGGCCGTCTGATAGGAAGATCCACGGTCATGGAATTGCCCGCCTGTATCCGTAGGATCAATCTGCTGCCAGAACAATTCCACCAGTTTCTTATAAGGGAAGATGGCAGGGTCGAACGTAATTTGTACAGCCTCTACATGTCCTGTTGTCTCCGAGCAGACCTCTTCATATGTTGGATTCTCGGTATGTCCTCCTGTATAACCCGATACGATCTTGTGAATACCGGGCAGTTCTTCAAAGGGGGATACCATACACCAGAAGCATCCGCCTGCAAAAGTTGCTAACTCACTTGAATGTTGTTCCATGCTATAGTCACTCCATTTCTGATGAAGATCTAGCGCTCGTGTTCGAGCTCCAGCAATCTACCGTTTTATTAAAACTTGTTACACAAGCATTAGGCTTGCTCTTCTATTATATCCTGAATTGGCAAGCCAACCAAGCCGGAAAGAAAACAAGCTGAATCTGTACGGCTTGCGAATTCCGTTTTCAGACTTTGTTGCGTGACCGAAAGCGAAATAAGAGCAATACAATGGCCATGAGCACCAGATATCCGGCGAGGATCGCCAGGCTCAGCCAGATTGAGGTTTCAGCGTGTGCACCTGCATAGGCAAATACAAAAATCGCTGGCATTTTCCCAATGGCCGTGGCAACCATGAAGACCCAGAATGGCGTGTACGTTATACCTGCGTAGATATTAACGGCCATCTGAGGCACGATCGGCAACAGTCGCATTGACATGACACCCATGAACGGATGTGCCTCCATCCATGTGGTAAAACGGTTTAGACCCCGAATACGTTCGAGGTACGATCTCGCCTGATGTCTGAAGATGGTTCTTGCTCCGCCATAAACGAGCATGGCTGCAAGTGTTGTGCCAAGCCAGCATATCCAGGCTGCCGTGGTGGTACCGTAACTGTAACCAAAGGCGATAATAACAAACTTATAAGGAATTACAGGCACAAGAGCAAACAATGTTGCCATGGCGAGTAACAGCGGGATGGACTGATGAAGATCGGTCCAGGCCAGCAGTTCATATCTGTAAATAAACGTGACTCCTGCAAGTAAAACATATAACAGAAGCCATAACCATTTTCGCAAAATCCCAAACGCTCCTTTCAGATCAGGCAGGTCTAGTCGTGTCCCGATCTGTACTGCTGTTCCTCCTAAGTTTACCACGTTCGCCCATTGTCTGAACAATTCGTGCGAAGTCTGCTGCAATCACTGGCAAGTTGCTGTCCGAAGGGTTACACTATAGGACGTGGAAATATAGAACCGAACTGAAGGTGGAGTGATCATCATGGAAACAACCCAACGTAAACGAGTTGCAATTATCGGCCTCGGCGATATTGCACGTAAAGTATATTTGCCGCTGTTAACAGCTCATCCGAACGTGGAGATTGTAGGCATTATGAACCGATCTCCGGAACCGGTCAAAGCCGTTCAGGAGGCGTATCGATTAGAACGGGGAACAACGAATCTGAAAGAACTGTTGTCCTGGGACTTGGATGCGGTGTTTGTACATACAGCAACGGAAGCACACTTTGACATTGTCATGCAATGTCTGGAACAGGGATTAGCCGTGTACGTAGACAAGCCGTTATCCTATACGATTCGGGAGTCGGAAGAGATGACTGCTTTTGCCGAGGCACAAGGGCTGTTGCTGGCAGTGGGCTTCAACCGCAGATTCGCACCGATGTACCAAAAAGCGAAAGAATGGATGCAGGGTGGAAAAGGCTTCGAATCCCTGACAGTGACCAAACATCGTACAGGCATTCAGGAGCGTCCTGCGGCAGAAACCATCTATGATGATCTCATCCATATGCTGGATCTGATGTTGTGGTACTCGGATCATAATGTGGAGTTGCTTCATCAATGGATTCGGAAGAATGATATGGACAGACTGCTGCATGCAACCGGAACGGCCAAGCTGGGCAGAACAGCCTACGGTCGATTTGATATGGTGCGTGAAGCTGGGGCAGATCTGGAGAAGATCGAATTGCATGGTGGTGGTCGATCTGTTGAAGTGGTGAACATGGACACGATCTGCTGCATGGAACAGGGGAGTCTGGAAACCAAAGAAACGTTTGGGAGCTGGGACACCGTGTTAACACGCAGAGGTTTTATCGGAGCAGTTGACAATTTCCTGGCTTGTCTGGACTCACCTGATGATTGCCTGATCAGTGCAAGTCATGTCATGGACAGTCATGAACTGGCGGAACAATTGATTCGCAAATAATTGCAGAGCAGAATACACATACGGAGGAATACAAGTCATGGATGAATATGAAAAGGAACGTAATAAACAGATCGAAGAAGCTGTTGTAGAAACCTATAAACAGGAAGAAGAGATGATGATCCTCGTATTTGCCCAGTGGTGTGTCAATAATGGTTTGGACCCGGAAGAGATGTACCGGCAAGCCTACCCGAATCAGCAGAGCAACGAGCGTTTGCAGCAGGTGCAGAAGCTGATTGTATCCAAGGAGGAAGCCGGTGAGATCCCGGATGATACGGTACTTGGCGTGTTGTCCATGTTTGGCAATGAAGATCTGGCAATGGTTGTATCCGAGGCTATAGCCGCGCGCAAATAAGTTCAACTTACGTATACTGGTATGATTACATCTGTTCCCGGTGAATGACGCGGAATTCCTTCGGGGACATGCCGAACCGGGAACGGAATACCCGATGAAAATAGGTATAGTTGTTAAAGCCGGAAGACTCAGACACTTGCTCCAGGGTCATTGGACTGAAAATAATCCGTTCCCTGGCCATGTTGAGCCGTACGTCAAGCGTGTATTGCATGATGCTTTTGCCAAACGCTTCTTTGAAGAGATGAACACCCCGTGAGACACTGATGCCAATATGTGTTGCCACATCATCGAGCTTGAATAAAGAGGAAGCGTTTTCTTCAATGTAGTTCTTGATCTCATAAGCCACATAATTGGTGTTGGTTATCGTTGGATGCTCCGCGAGCAGACGATCCACTTCGAGACATAAAATTCGCATATAATAACTTGAAATTTCCGGATAAGGATTGGAGATGCGGCGTTGCTCCAGTACGAGCTGTCGAAACAGGACCAAGAGGCTTTCCGTCAATTCGACTTTGATCCGGGTTGGCCGTTTGTGGCGTTTCCACCACTCATCCACCCAGGAACCATTAAAGAAGATGTGATAGTCGCCACTCTCCACCAGTCGTTCTCCCATCGGATTGGTTTCATTGTCTATTCTCAGCTCATAAGGCTCGTCAGGATCAAAAAGAAGCAGATCGCCCGCATCCACCGGGGACATGTCCCCGTCAATACGTGCACGGCAACGTCCGTCTGTTTGCAGTCTTAACAGGTAGTTCTTCACACCTTCAGGCTGCACCATAGCGTAGGGTTTACGATGAAATGAAAAGCCTGCTGTAAGAACTTGGCAGGATTGATCTGTCGGCATGGGCATACTCCTTGCAATTTGAAAATTATGACCAGATAGTTCATGTTTCAATCATATTATTCATTTTAATTGAAGCTGAAACGGAATACCATAGTATTAGATTTAAGGAACAGGAAACATCCAACAAAACATATGGTTCTCAACCATTCAAACGCGGATTTTCACCATGCGTAAGGAGATGAACGTCACAGTGGAGAAAATGAAAGCAGGCATCATCGGGTGTGGTAACATCAGCGCCATCTACTTGGAAAATCTCAAAAACAACCCGGTCATTGAAGTCGTGGCTGTTGCGGATTTGATTCGTGAACGCGCTCAGGAACGGGCAGATGAATTTAATATCGCAAACGTTTACAATGTAGATGAGTTGCTGCAAAATAACGAAATTGAACTTGTGTTGAACCTTACGGTTCCTGGAAGTCACGCCATGACCGATCTGGCTGCACTCGAAGCAGGCAAACATGTGTATGCCGAGAAGCCGCTGGCAATTTCTCTTGAGGATGGTCGCAAGGTTGTTGAACTGGCTGAGGAAAAGGGATTGTATGTTGGTTCTGCACCGGACACCTTCCTTGGTTCAGGCATACAGACAGCGCGTAAAGCCATTGAGGATGGGCTGATTGGCAAGCCGGTTGCAGCGACTTCATTCTTTATGGGTGGAGGACCAGAAGCTTGGCATCCTAATCCGGAGTTCTTTTATGTCGCAGGTGGCGGACCGATGTTTGATATGGGACCTTACTACCTGACCGCTCTGATTACGCTGCTTGGACCGATACGCAGAATCAGCGCCTCGGCAGGCATACAGATCGCAGATCGCAAGATTGGCTCTGGGCCAAAGGAAGGTACAGCACTGCAAGTAGAGACGCCTACTCACTTGGCAGGAACCATTGATTTTGCAGAAGGTGCCATTGCAACCATGATTACCAGTTTTGATATTCGCGGAGCTTCGGATCTGCCACGTATTGAAATCTATGGTACAGAAGGTACGCTGAGTGTACCGGACCCCAATTATTTTAACGGGGAAGTGAAGGTTCGCAGATACGGTCAAGACACTTGGGAGACGGTCAAACCAGTCTTCGAAAGTGGACAAAACGAACGAGGCATCGGCGTAACGGAAATGGTTGAATCCATTCGTGCCGGACGGGAACACAAAGCCAGTGGCAAGCTTGCTTATCACGTACTGGAAGCCATGCATTCATTCCAGCGTTCTTCACTTGAAGGCAAGCACATACATCTGGAGAGCAGCTATGATTCTTTTGCAGTAACTCGCACAGTTCAAACTGAGATTGAAACCGTGGAATCACACTAGTCTGAGTAAAAAGTGTTCAAAGCTTGATGCTCTTACGAGTGAAGCAGAATAACCAGTATTCTTACGTTCAATTTCAGGATAGAAACACTCTCGATTTTCCACACTAATCAAACAGGCATGTGATCTGAACGGTAAAAGTATACAGTTCAATATTCATGAATTCAGCAATCATACGATATCTAATCCAGGGAGGAATCGCACTTGAAACTCGGCGTATTTTTGGTACTATTCGGAGGACGTAAATTGGAGGATGCTCTTGATTATGTAGCATCCAAGGGATTAAAAGCAGTAGAGATCGGAACAGGCGGACATCCAGGCAATGCACATTGTAAGCCAGATGAGTTGTTAAGCAATCCTACAGCATTGAAAAACTTCAAAAATGCAGTGGAATCACGTGGTTTGACGATCAGTGCACTGAGCTGTCACGGTAACCCGCTACATCCGCAAAAGGATATTGCCAAAGGATTCCACGATGATTTTGTTAAAACGGTAGAACTGGCTGAGAAGCTGGAAGTACCTGTAGTGAATACATTCTCCGGTTGCCCGGGAGACCATGAGGATGCCAAATATCCGAACTGGCCTGTTGCACCATGGCCGAATGATTTCCAGGAGATTCTGAAGTGGCAGTGGGAGAACAAAGTTATCCCTTACTGGACAGAGTGGGGTAAATTTGCAGCAGATCGTAACGTAAAAGTTGGATTGGAACTGCACGGTGGATTCTCCGTTCATACTCCAGCAACCTTGCTGAGACTGCGTGAAGCAGCAGGTGAAGTGATTGGAGCCAATCTGGACCCAAGTCACATGTGGTGGCAAGGTATTGATCCTGTTCAGGCAATTCACATCTTGGGACGTGAAGGAGCCATCCATCACTTCCATGCAAAAGATACAACGATTGATCCGGTAAACGTGAACAAACACGGTGTAACGGATATGCAAGACTATACCAATATGCTGGATCGGGCTTGGCAGTTCCGCTCGGTCGGTTATGGACATGATAACAAGACATGGGCAGATATTATGAGTGCCTTGCGTCTGGTCGGATATGATTATGTAGTAAGTATTGAACACGAAGACGGTCTGATGTCGGTTGAAGAAGGATTCTCTAAAGCTGTGCAAAATCTCCAGCAAGTATTGATTGAAGAACCGCTGGGCGATATGTGGTGGGTTTAGAGCTACACTAGGGGGAAATTGAATATGATCAACGTCACCATTTGGAATGAATTTGTCCATGAGAAAATTCACGATGAAGTAAGGGAAGTCTACCCGGATGGTCTGCATCGAGCACTGGCTGACGGACTTGGCGGCGAAGGCTTTGCTATTCGTACAGCTACACTGGATCAGCCTGAACACGGATTAAGTGATGAAGTGCTGAATTCCACAGATGTGCTTATATGGTGGGGACATATGGCACATGATCGCGTAAGCGATGAGATCTCACAGAAGGTTGCGCAGCGAGTGCTGAACGGGATGGGAATGATCGTGCTCCATTCAGGTCACTTCTCCAAACCATTCAAAGCGCTGATGGGAACCAGCTGCGATCTGAAATGGCGTGTAGCTGACGAGCAGGAAATTGTATGGTGTGTTAACCCATCTCATCCGATTGCGGATGGCATCGAAGGCAAGATTGTATTGGAAAAAGAAGAGATGTACGGTGAATTCTTCGATATTCCAGTACCGGATGAACTGGTGTTTGTGAGCAACTTCCAGGGTGGAGAAGTATTTCGGAGCGGATGCACGTTCCGGCGTGGTGAAGGTAAAATCTTTTATTTCCGGCCAGGTCATGAGACGTATCCGACCTATTACAAACCGGAAATATTAAGAGTGATCAGCAACGCAGTGAAATGGGCATATCCTGCCCGCAGCTTTACGCCGGAATTTGGCAAGAGTGAACCTGTAAGACCATTTGGTGGCGTGCTGGTCTAATCACAAATTGCTTTATCCCTAGAAAGGAATCAAAAAAATCTGGGGATAACAGCGATCGGAAAGTTGTTCTGACGTCGGAGTGCTAGTGTAAATATTCTTTAGTTAAACTTATACTGATAATGTATACGAAGGAACCCTTCTGCAAGTCAATGATGACTGTGGCAGTTGGGTTCTTTTTGGGTAAGATAGTACTGTGGGGAAGTTATACGATATTTCCCATGGTTACGACGCAGCGTGTAATGTATACTGGGATGTATGATCCATTTTGGATGTTATGCTTCTAAAATTTAAACTTTTTAGTTGCAGGCGTTTTCTTTGAAGCTTAAATATGTTATTATGAAATATACTAACAAAATGTAAGTTGAGTGATCTCTAAAGAGGTGATTAATGTGGAAGGTCAAGACTTGCGGATGTGTCCGCGTTTTGAGACGGCGTTTTCTTTTTTGGGCAAGCGCTGGAATGGTTTAATTATTCAAACGTTGATGAGTGGTTCGAAGCGATTCAAGGATATCTCCAATCTGATCCCATCCATGAGTGATAAGATGTTATCCGAACGGATGAAAGATCTGGAGAGTGAAGGTATTCTGGTTCGTCACGTCTATCCCGAGACGCCAGTTCGTATTGAATATGAACTGACGGATAAAGGTAGAGCGCTCCAGCCTGTCATGAATCAAATTCAAGACTGGGCTGAGCAGTGGGTTGACTAACGTATAAGCAATATCACCCACTTTCGTTGCATGAATGACATAGACTCCTGATTTCTGTGGAAATCAGGGGTTTTTGTCTTAATTATTAGGTGGATCGGCGTTTTTCTCTTAGGCTATGCACATGTTGTCATGAGTTGTAGTATAATCTATAGAAAATGGCCACAGACGGCCGGAGCGAAGGAGGCCCACTTGTCATGAGAGAAGAAAGCTTATCCCGTGAAGTACGCTACGGCAAAAAAGATATTGCAGAACTTGAGAGCGCATCCATTCAGGTCCATCTAATTTACAAAAAAGCTGCAGAGTTGTTTAAGCGCACAGCATATTCCCGTTCGGTTAAGGATGATCTTGCCGAAGTGAATACGCATTCTGTGAACAGCGATGGTCCGAAATTAGCTCCGGCGGTGCTGCAAAAATGGATTCAAACGTCCAGGGGCTGGAAGTGTATCGGATGTGAGCTGGGACAACCTGATTCAACGATGTCTCAGATGGAAGAAACTATGAATGCTAAGCAATTGGTTTTAGATGTGGGAGAAGGTCGGTTGGTTCAGGCAGAAATGCTGATTCAGGCGGTTGTCTGGTCACAATATGAGAAGATTCGAATGTTTGCACCATGGCTTGGTGATGAACCCTTTTATAGCGTGCAGGAGCTGGATGTGATTGCTCGTTATATTGTGCCTACCTATTTCTCGGAACGGCCTTTGCATGAGCAGGGCAAGGTATTCAAGGTCCATCAACAATATGGACAGATTCCGTTGTATCAGGAGTATGTAGACGCACCTTCATGTTGCGTGCAGGTTGACGGTGGATTGCTTGAAGGGCGATTGCTGACAGGTGTATATGTATCTGAGGAGCAGTTCTTTGGGCTTAATCCATATCTGAAAGATGGCGATGGAGGACGGACATACATCCAGGCTAGTGTCCAATGATAACGTAACCAATTAGAACATAAAAATGATATTGATTGGAGAGCCTGTGTACAGGCTCTCTTTGTTGTATAAGCCCTCTCTGGAGGGCACGCGCAATAAAAGTAACGGCTTTGACACTTTTTTTTGCCGAAGGTTGTGCCATAATAGAGGTTATGGACAACAGGGTGAATGATTTTACGCAGGGTGGTGTTACCTACATGATGAAGAAAATCCCCGGTTACATAGGTGTATGTTTGCTCCTACTGGCGATCTTGGCTGGTTGTAGTGAGACACAGCCTTCTGAACAGCCAATTGTCAAAGAGACAGAAACAGCGAATACGATCACAGTGGCTGTAGATGGCAGTACATTTTTGCCTGATGCAACAAAGTCCATTAAGCGAGATTTTAGTGAGGGTTTGACACTCAAGAAAGCATTACTCAATAGCGGACTGGTTGATTTTACGGCAGATGGCAAACGGATTCAATCCGTCGGTGAAGTTTCTCTGGATTCTTCGCTTAGCTGGGCTGTCAAATTGAATGGCAAGGATATTGAACAGGAAGATTGGGACATGGAGCTTCATGCCAAAGATGAAGTGATCATTTACGTGAAAGCCGCTGACAGTGGGGGGGATGGCGTTGCATATCAGACAACGTTACTCAAAGTTAGCGGTGGAAACATTATGCCAACCCTCAATCGTCAATATGCCGGCGTTTATGTTCAAGAGTGCACAGTTCGTGATGTGTTGAAGTCCAGCGGCATTGTAAGAATGTCGGAGAATAACAAATTTGTCGTTTCGGTCGAAAATGTCACACCTCGTATGAATGAGCGGTGGGTCATTATGGTGAATGACAAAGAATTAATGGAAAATGGTCTGGACATGAAATTGAATCCACGTGATGCGGTAAAGCTTGAATTGACCAATGCATCCTAAGTATACCAAGAAGCCCAATCTCTTTTTTTGAGAACTGGGCTTTTTTCATTAAAATATATAAGCAATATCCGATTAGCATAGCAGATATTAAATACGACAGATCTCGTTCGGGCAAAGTTCACAGTGACAGATCCCTTGCAGCATCTTCAGATCTTTGATAACAATCATGCCATTGTCATATTCAATTGCATCTTTCTTGCGCAGGTCGCTTAACATGCGGTTTACACTTTCACGAGTGGCTCCAATCATATTGGACAGGTCCGTGTGGGTAATTTTTTTGTGAATAATGACATGCTCACCATGAGGCTCACCATACGAATTCGACAACCGAATGAGGGTGGAGCAGAGTGCACCCGGTTTGCCATATAACATGAGATCCCGGAATTTGGTCTGTGTCAACCGGTGGTGGATGCCCATCCATTTCATAAAGTCGATCGCAAAGTCACAATGCTGGCAGATTAACATCTCCAGGTCTTTATGCTCCAGTACACCGATCTCACTGTCCTCTAACACTTCCGCTGAGAAGCTGTGTTTAGAGCCAAAGAAGGGATCAGCCTGCCCAATCATATCACCGGATTGATACATGTACATGATCAGTTCCTTGCCTTCATCCGTGGATTTGGTGATCTGGGCACGACCCCGTTTCATATAATAAAGTTTGTCAGAGATATCGCCTTCCCAGTACAGATGTGTGCCTTCCGGATAGGTTCTATCTTTCATGGTAACCAGCAGATGGTTGAAATTCGCTTCCGAGAAACAGTTGGTATTACCGCGCTTTTCCAGTACAGTTGTTAGTTCTCTCATAAGTCTATCTCCCCTTTATGTCCATCGGACGACCTTCTGTAGTAAGCAGTAGCCTCCGAGGTTCGCCGCAAACCGTTGCCGTCCTGATCAGGGTCATCTCGGCCGGGAGGAAGGACGGTACAAATTGCGGTGGTTCAATTTTTAAGTTCAGTATATACCTAATCTTACCGTTTGAGGGGGAAGGAAAGGGGGCAAAAATGACGAAATTTCAAACATTGTGATTAAATTCACTTTTGATGGAGAGGATGAATTTTACAGTCCTATATTTTAAATAGGAAGTGAAAATGGTCGTGTGAAGGACACTACAAAACTTAAATTAAATTTGTTATACTTTGTGAAAAAAATCACATATTTAACCTTTTACCCATGGTACGATGTGAATGTAAAGAAGAGAGACAAACCAATACGAACCTTTAGGAGGATGAGGGAGATGGCTGTAAAGAACGAAGTCGCCCCAGCAAAAGAACCGACAGCAGGTCAGTATATTCAAACGTTAATTGACAAAGCGAATAAAGCACACGCCGCATTTATGAAGATGGACCAGAAGCAGATTGACCGAATTGTGCAAGCAATGGCGCTTGCCGGTCTGGATAAACACATGATGCTCGCCAAGATGGCTGTAGAAGAAACAGGCCGCGGAGTATATGAGGATAAAATCACCAAAAATATATTTGCTACAGAATATGTGTATCATAGCATTAAATATGACAAAACGGTAGGTGTAATTGAAGATAATGAGTACGAAAGCTTCCAGAAAATTGCGGAGCCGGTTGGGATCATCATGGGGATCACCCCAGTAACGAACCCAACATCAACAACGATGTTTAAAGCACTGATCTCCATTAAGACGCGTAACCCGATCATCTTTGGTTTCCACCCATCTGCACAGAATTGTAGCCGGGAAGCTGCTAAAATCCTGCTGGAAGCGGCTGTGAAACATGGTGCACCAGCAGATTGTATTCAGTGGATTGATGATCCTTCCATGGATCGTACAAACGAACTGATGAATCACAATGATGTGGCTCTCATTCTGGCAACAGGCGGATCAGGCATGGTACGTGCAGCGTACAGCTGTGGTAAACCTGCACTGGGCGTAGGACCGGGTAACGTACCTTGCTTTATCGAGAAAAGCGCGGATATCAATCAGGCTGTAACGGATTTGATTCTGTCCAAGTCTTTCGACAACGGTATGATCTGTGCTTCCGAGCAAGCAGTCATCATTGAAGAACCGATCTTTGATCAAGTGAAGAAAAAAATGATCGCCAATGGCTGTTACTTTGTTAACAAAGATGAAGCAGCAAAATTGACAGCAGGTGCGATTAATGCCGAGAAATGTGCAGTGAACCCGGCGATTGTTGGTCAATCTGCGGTGAGCATTGCGAAGTTGTGCGGTATTGAAGTTCCAGCAGGCACCAAAATTCTTGTGGCCGAGATTGAAGGGGTAGGTACCAAGTTCCCATTGTCGGCTGAGAAATTAAGTCCGGTACTGGCTTGTTACAAAGTCAAAACGGCAGCAGAGGGCATTGAGCGTGCAGCAGAAGTGGTTGCTTTTGGCGGCATGGGTCACTCTTCGGTTATCCACTCCACAAATGAAGAAGTGATCGGCAAATTCGCAGATCGTCTGCAAACCGGACGGATTATTGTGAACTCACCATCCACACACGGTGCCATTGGGGATATCTACAACACAAACATGCCTTCATTGACACTGGGATGCGGATCATACGGACGTAACTCGACTTCTTCCAACGTAACCGCTGTGAACTTAATCAATGTGAAAAGGGTGGCTCGCCGTACCGTGAATATGCAATGGTTCAAAGTGCCGAACAAAGTCTACTTCGAAAAAGGGGCAACACAGTACCTTGCCAAAATGCCTGACATCACACGTGTAGCGATTATTACGGATGCCATGATGGTGAAGCTTGGATATGTTGAAAAGGTAGAACACTATCTGCGTCAACGCCAAATGCCAGTAGCGATCGAAGTATTCTCCGATGTTGAGCCAGATCCATCCACAACAACGGTAGATCGCGGAACCGAAATGATGCGCCGCTTCCAACCAGACTGCATTATCGCACTCGGCGGTGGATCACCGATGGATGCTGCGAAAGCCATGTGGTTGTTCTATGAATACCCGGACACGGACTTCAACGATCTGAAACAGAAATTCATGGATATCCGCAAACGGATCTACAAATATCCACGTCTCGGCGTAAAAGCGAAATTTGTAGCGATCCCAACAACATCGGGTACAGGATCTGAAGTGACATCGTTCGCTGTTATCACAGATAAAAATCAAGGCAACACCAAATATCCATTGGCCGACTATGAGCTGACACCAGACGTAGCGATTGTTGATCCGGAGTTTGTATACTCCCTGCCTAGAACAGCCGTTGCAGATACAGGTATGGACGTACTGACTCATGCGATTGAAGCTTATGTGTCTGTCATGGCGAATGATTACACAGATGGACTTGCGATCAAAGCAATCCAACTGGTGTTCCAATACCTGGAGCAATCGGCACTGCAAGGCGACAAACTGGCACGTGAGAAAATGCATAACGCTTCGACAATTGCCGGTATGGCGTTTGCCAACGCATTCCTGGGCATTAACCACAGCTTGGCGCACAAATGGGGCGGTCAGTACCATACCGCACACGGACGCACCAATGCAATCCTGATGCCGCACGTCATTCGTTACAACGCGAAAAAACCGACCAAATTTGCATCGTTCCCGAAATATTCGCACTTTGTAGCGGATGAGCGGTATGCCGAAATCGCCCGCATCTTGGGATTGCCTGCACGTACGACAGAAGAAGGCGTAACCAGTCTTATCAATGCCATTCGCAAACTGAACAAAACACTGGGCATTGAAGAATCGTTCCAGGAAATCGGATTTGATGCCAAAGACTTTGAAGCACATGTGGATTATCTGGCAGACCGTGCCTTCGAAGACCAATGTACAACTGCCAATCCGAAGTTGCCGCTGGTAACTGAACTGGCTGATGTTTACCGCAACGCTTTCTACGGAAAGTTTGAATAATAAATCTAGAACGAAGCTTGCCTTACGGCAATAAGATCAGGGTTCCCCGAGAGGGGAGCCCCGATTGCCGTCTTTCACACAATAAGGAAGAGGGCAGAAAAACAGAAGAGCGAAGCACCTGTTTTTTAGGATTTATTTTAAGATTTAGTTTGCTCCGAGCATAGAGGAGCAAAAGGTTCTAAAGAGGTGGCACGGAATCCTTGATGTGGCCGTTTGAGCCAGATGTTCACACAATAACGGAGAGGGCAGAAAAACAGAAGAGCGAGCATCTGTTTTTCAGGATTTATTTTAAGATTTGTTTTGCTCCGAGTATAGAGGAGCATTGGTTCTTAAAGAGGTTACACGGAATTCGTGATGTGGCTGTTTGAGCCAGATGTTCACACAATAACGGAGAGGAGAGAAAAAACCTGAAGAAGCGGAGCGGTCGCCTTTATCAACGGATTTTCACCTTTGAAAAAGTGAATCAAAAAATCCGGGGATAACAGCGATCGGAAGGTTATTCTCTCCTTGTAGTGGCCAGCGTACATCATCTATGGTTCATTCGCTTTTTCAGTAAATTTAAATAATGAACAGCGATCGGAAGTTGTTCTGCCCGCGCAGTGGCTAAGTGTGAATTTACCGGGTTCAATGGGACAAAGCGCAGGTGGAGTGAGTTAGTTCACTGGCTTTGTGACAAAAATCACAGATGATGAAAGCCTCGAGTCGTATACTGAAAATGTAAGAAAAACATTCATCCCGCGGTTCCGGTTCCCAAGTAGAGAGAACATGTTCCGGTTTATGTGAAACAATTCACATTAATCGCGGCTCTGGGCACACAATGCTACGAATGAAGCAAGATGTTATGTGTCCAGAAATCCAAATTAGTGGAGGGATTAAGATGTCGGTGATTGAAAAAGATGTCAAACAACAAACAGGCTGGAGAAACTTTACCAAAGGAACATGGACCAAATCCGTAGATGTGAATGATTTTCTGGCACACAACTTGTCTCCGTATTACGGTGATGAAGCATTTCTAGCAGGTGCAACCCAGAATACCAAAGAATTGTGGGATATCGTATCTGATCTGACCAAAAAAGAACGGGATAACGGTGGTGTCCTTGACGTTGATGTAAACACACCAGCGACTATTGTTTCTCACCAACCAGGTTATCTGGATCAATCCAAAGAGCAGATTGTCGGCGTTCAGACCGATGCTCCGTTCAAACGTTCCATTCAACCAACAGGCGGAATCCGGATGATGATTGATGCATGTGAAGCATACGGCTTTGAATTGCCTCAAGGCGTCATTGATATATTTACGAACATTCGCAAAACACATAACCAAGGTGTATTCGATGCTTATACTTCCGATATGCGTGCAGCGCGTAAAGCAGGGATTATTACAGGTCTGCCAGATGCTTATGGCCGTGGCCGGATCATCGGTGACTATCGTCGTGTAGCTTTGTACGGGGTAGACTTCCTGATTCGTAACAAAAAAGGCGAATTGAATGCACTCGAAGTTGATGTTATTGATGAAGATGTCATTCGTCTGCGGGAAGAATTGTCTGAGCAGATTCGTGCATTGCAAGAATTGAAACAATTGGGCGAAATGCACGGGTTCGATATTTCCTTGCCAGCGACAACAGCAAAAGAAGCATTCCAATGGTTGTACTTCGGTTATCTCGCTGCGATCAAAGAACAGAACGGTGCTGCGATGTCCCTGGGACGTGTATCTTCTTTCCTGGATATCTACATTGAGCGTGATCTGCAAGAAGGTATTTTGTCCGAAGAACAGGCTCAGGAACTGGTTGACCATTTTGTGATGAAACTGCGGATTGTCAAATTCCTGCGCACACCGGATTACAACGAACTGTTCAGTGGAGATCCAACATGGGTGACGGAGTCCATCGGTGGTATGTCTGTGAATGGCGAAACACGCGTAACCAAAAACAGCTTCCGTTTCCTGCATACGCTGCACAACTTGGGTCCTGCACCAGAACCGAACTTGACTGTTCTCTGGTCCACGAAACTTCCGGAAGCTTTCAAAGATTATTGCAGTAAAGTATCTATTGAAACAAGCTCAATCCAGTATGAGAATGATGACCTGATGCGTCCGATCTACGGTGACGATTACGGTATTGCATGCTGTGTGTCGGCTATGAAGATCGGGAAACAAATGCAATTCTTCGGTGCTCGTGCCAACCTGGCTAAAGCTCTCCTGTATGCGATCAACGGTGGTCGTGACGAGAAATCCGGAGCACAGGTCGGACCTGAGTATCCTGCCATTACAAGCGAAGTGCTGGATTACAATGAGGTCATGAAACGCTTCAAACCAATGATGGAGTGGCTCGCGAAGCTGTATATGAACACCCTTAACGTCATTCACTACATGCACGATAAGTACAGCTATGAGCGTATCGAAATGGCATTGCATGACCGTGACATTGTACGTACGATGGCGTGCGGTATCGCTGGTCTGTCGGTTACAGCTGACTCACTGAGTGCGATCAAATATGCCAAAGTAAAACCAATTCGTAACGAGCAAGGCATCGCTGTTGATTTTGAAATCGAAGGAGACTTCCCTTGTTACGGTAACAATGAAGACAGCGTAGACAGCATTGCTGTTGAACTGGTTGAGAACTTCATGGGTATGATTCGCAAGCACAAAGCTTACCGTAACGCAGTACCAACACAATCCGTTCTGACGATCACTTCCAACGTGGTATACGGTAAGAAAACGGGGACTACACCGGATGGTCGTAAAGCAGGTGAACCATTTGCTCCTGGTGCGAACCCAATGCATGGTCGTGATAAAAAAGGTGCACTGGCATCCCTTGGCTCTGTAGCCAAATTGCCTTATGAACACAGTCTTGACGGAATTTCCAATACCTTCTCCATCGTGCCAAAAGCATTGGGTAAAGAGGAGACCACACGTAAATCCAACCTGACTGCGATGATGGACGGTTACTTCGGTCAAAACGCTCATCACCTGAACGTCAACGTATTTGATCGTCAACAATTGATTGATGCGATGGATCACCCGGAAAACTATCCGCAACTGACCGTACGGGTATCCGGATATGCCGTTAACTTCATTAAACTGACTCGTGAACAACAGTTGGATGTCATCAACCGTACGTTCCATGGCTCCATGTAAGTAATTTGCAAGTAGAAGACCGCTAGAGCATGGCATTCCAAATCATATTAAACGCACAGCGGATGCGGATACAGAAAGGAAGAGGCAGCATGGTTAACGGACATATTCATTCACTCGAAACTTTCGGGACGGTTGACGGCCCAGGCATCCGCTTTGTGCTTTTTATGCAAGGATGTCTACTCAAATGTCAGTATTGCCACAACCCTGATACTTGGGCGCTGGATGGTGGAAAAGAAATGACGCTTGAGGAGGTACTGGCTGAAATTGAGCCTTACCTGTCTTACTACCGCAGCTCCGGAGGCGGACTCACGATATCTGGCGGAGAACCAACGTTACAGGCCCACTTTGTAGCCGAAATCTTCAAGGAAGTGAAGCGCCGCTGGGGACTGCATACGACACTGGACAGCAATGGATTTAACGAACCGGAACGGATTCACGATCTGTTGGATCATACAGACCTGGTTCTGCTGGACCTCAAACATATTGATGACGAGAAACATATCAAGCTAACAGGCAAATCCAATGAGAGAACGTTAAAAACGGCCAAGTGGTTATCGGAGCAAGGCCGGAAAATGTGGATACGCCACGTGTATGTGCCTGGTATTCATAACGAGGAAGAGGATCTGCTTAACCTCGGACGGTTTATTGGAACATTAAATGGCGTCGAGAAGTTCGAAATTCTTCCATACCACCAGATGGGGATCTACAAATGGGAAGCGCTCGGTAAAGTATATCCACTGGATGGAGTTCCTTCACCAAGTGAAGAAGAAGTGGAGCGGGCGTATCGCCTGATCGAACAGGGTCGCCAGGAAACGGCTGGCGTGACTTGTTCCAATTAAAAAATCTGGGGATAACAGCGATCGGAAGGTTGTTCTGTCATCGGAGTGGCAAGTGTAAATATTTTTAAGTTCAACTTATATTCCAATCAAGCAGTCCTTGCGAATATGTTTCGCAGGGGCTGTTTTTTTGCTGATATCCATTGTAAATGCAAGATTATGGGTCCAGTGAAGGATTTTATCCCTCCATTGATGAATTGTCATCCTTACGATGTAAGCTCCGGCTTTTTATAATCAGAGTGTAAAGCCAAATGCTCAATATCTTGAGGAGGGTCAACCAGATGAAAAAAGGAATGACATTACTGCTTTCATTATTGCTTATCACTTCATGGACTTTGGCGGGATGTGCAAGCTCAAGTAACGAGCCACAGCAAGGCGCAGGCAACACACCTGTGGAGGAAACAAGTAAGGAACCGGTTGAGATGCTTCTCCGTCACACACAGGTGGGGGCCGACAAACAGAAAAGACTGGCCATTCTGCAGGATGTTGTGGACAAAGTGGAGGGAGAGGTACCCAATCTGACCTTTACGCTGGATGGTGTCGAATCCGATGTGAATCGTAAGGAAAAGCTTCGCGGAGAGATGGCGGCAGGCAACCCGCCGGATATATTTGAACTGTTCGGTAGCCCGGATTCCAAAGTTTATGCCAAGGAAGGTATGCTGCTTGATCTGACCCCAATCCTGCAAGAGCTGGGCATTCAAGACCAGTTTACATCCCTTGAACCATTTACCTATGAAGGCAAAGTATATGGACTGCCGATTGGCGGTTCGGGCGAAGGTTTTTTCTATAATAAAGAGTACTTCGAACAAAAAGGATGGAAAGCCCCAACCACCATGGCTGAACTTGACAACATATTGGCCGAGATCAAGGCCGATGGCAAAGTGCCGCTGGCTTCTGCATCCAAGGCAGGCTGGGTACCGCTTATGTTAACGAACCACCTGTGGTCCCGGTATGCCGGGCCGGAGATTACCGCAAAGTTTGCAACAGGTGAAGCGAAGTGGACTGATCCGGGTGTTGTGCAAGGTTTTGCCAAACATAAGGAATGGGTGGATAAGGGTTATTTCAAAAAAGGTGAACTGGGCTTCGAGTATGCCGAATATACCACGCAATTTACAAGCGGCGAAGCGGTGTTGATGTATGACGGAACATGGAAATCATCTGTATTCAAAGAAGGTCAGAGCGGTGAATCGCTCATTGGCAAGGTTGGATTCTTCAATATGCCTCCGGTAGAGAACGGCGCAGGAGATCAGACGTCTTTGATGCGGGATGTGAACAATGGATACGGATTCTCGGCAGCAGTGGCGGATGACCCGCAGAAGCTGGAAGCAGTGAAAGCTTTTATCAAAAATTTCTACAATGAAGATATGCAGGTCCGTGGTCTTGTGGAAGATGGCGTGTTGCCTGCGATGAAGCTGGACGAGAAAGTGCTGACCGATAGCATTACCGATGATCTGATGAAAGAAATTGTGGCCGTGCTTAATGCGTCCAAGACGTCGTTCCCGGCATTTGATGCACTCGTTCAGGCCGATGTGACGACAGAGATCAGCAATCTGCAAATCCAGAAGTTGATTGGTGGGCAGACCACGCCAGAGAAAATGGCAGAAGAGTTGCAAAAGGTGCAGGAGGAAGCAAACGCTTCCGTGGAATAAATCAATTCAAGTTGAAACTGCGATCGTTGAAGTGACTGAAGGAGGCTGACCATGAATACTTCACTCCGCAGCCCGTTAATCTATACGTTGTTTGTAATGCCAGCCTTAATTCTGTTTGTAATGTTCTTTCTATATCCAATTGGCAGCTCCTTATATTACAGTCTGACGAGTTGGAATGGGGTATCCGCTGAGCCACGTTTTGTGGGTTTATCCAACTATGTGAAGGCACTGACTGATGAACGATTTTGGATTTCCACACGGAATAACGGCTTTTTCATCGGATTTTCGGTTCTTATTCAGGTACCTCTAATCGTCCTGTTTTCGCTTCTGATTGCCAATGTGAGAAGACTGAAAGGTCTGTATAAAACAGCTGTTTTTTTACCATCCATCATGTCGACAGCCGTTATCGGTATTTTATGGGGATTCATCTATGAACCCAATATCGGACTATTAAACAAAATACTTCATGTGTTGCGCATCGATCCAATCTACTGGTTATCGGATAACCGATTTGCCATGTTGTCCATCTTGGTGACCAATGCCTGGCAGTGGACGGGATTTTACATTGTCATGGTGCTCGCGGCCATACTGGCGATTCCCCGTGATCTGGATGAAGCGGCTGCAATCGATGGGGCAACAGCGGTACAACGTGCAATGCGAATTACGTTGCCGCTGATCCGGCCGATCATTTCGGTGGTGATCATGTTGTCCATTGCAGGTGCCATGAAAGCAGCAGACATCGTGATTGTCATGACCAAAGGTGGGCCCGCCGGGTCCACCGAGGTTCTGGCCACATACATGATCAAATACGCGATTACCAACTTCAAATATGGCTATGGCAATACCATTGCAGTGCTGATCTTTGCTCTGACGCTTGTGCTCACTGCGGTGTATCAACTGCTGGTAGCGAGGCGGAGCGAGAAGGTGGAATATTGATGGCGAAAAGCATAAAAAGCAGTATACCTCATGTGTTGTTAATGTTGTACTTGATCGCGATTTTGTTTCCCTTTCTATTTGTAATTTTTTCTTCATTTAAGCAGGATAACAATGAAATCGCCCTGAATCCATTCGGTTTACCTACAACATGGGAGTTTAACAATTACGTGGAGGCTTGGGTGAATGCCAAGATTGGCACGTATTTCTGGAATAGCCTGTACATTTCGGTTCTATCATCGGCGTGTACGATTGTGCTCGGTGCCATGTTTGCTTTTGCCGTAACCCGGATGAGACACCGGAGATGGAGCCTGTTTCTGTACAGCCTGATTCTGGCGGGTATGCTTATTCCCAACAATGCACTTATGCTGCCGATTTATCTGCTTGTACGCAAAATGGGCATATTGGATACACATCTGGCATTGATCGTGCCCTATGTGGCCAATGCGATCCCTTTTACCATTATTATCCTGGCGGCTTTTATGCGTTCTCTGCCTGGAGAAATTGAGGAAGCGGCGGTCATGGATGGCTTGAGGGCCCCGGGTATCTTTGCTAAAATAGTGATACCTCTTACGGTTCCGGCTATTGTTACCGTTTTTATCGTTAATTTCCTCGGCAACTGGAACGAATTTTTACTCGCCAACTATTTCTTATCCACCGATAAATTGCGTACGCTGCCTGTGGGCATGGTCCAGTTTCGGGATCAATATCAGATGAACTATGCCCAGATGTCAGCAGGTATTGTATACAGCGTTGTACCTGTACTTGTGATCTACGCTATACTCCAGGAGAAAATTATAGAAGGAGTAACTGCAGGTGGTGTCAAAGGTTAATACCATGAACCAGTTGATAGGGAGAACGGGATATGAACTTGCGAATGAAGCTGGCCTTGGCATTTCTGCTGCTGATTATTGTACCGATGTGTGCGCTAGGCATTGGCATGTTTCTGGTCACATCACATACGATTGAGAAAAAATACAATCAACAGGCCGAATATGCGCTTCAGGCTATTAGTTACAATATCGAGAATGTATTTCAGCAGATTAATAATGTTACCGACAACGGGATAGCGACATCGGTTTTTCAAATGGCGTTGAACGCCAAAGATCCGACCAAGCAGGATCTGGGAACCGGTAATCAGTTATCCCTGAATGCCAGCCAGCGCAATTTCCGTTCCCTTCTATATAATTATCCGTTCATCAGTTATGCCTTTTTATATGATTTGCGTTCGTCCGAGAACAACCAGGTTGTATCCATTTTCACCAAAGAAAATTTTCAAGCCCTTCCTTTCCAGCAATTCAAAGTGCATCCCTTGTTTAACGAAATTCAGCAACTTAATGGCGTGCCCAAATGGCTCGCACCTCTGGAATATCCCGAATTAACCGGGGTAGAACCTGTCTTCACCCAGATCAGACTGGTCAAAGAACTCAGTTATTTTCAAAATATCGGCGTGCTTGTTGTTCAGATCAAAAAAGGAGAGATCGACCGGATCTTCCGTCACCTGCAAATCAGCGATTCAGCACAGGATACGTCGTTCCTGTTAATTAATGAAGAAGGGCTGATCGTCTATGATCCTGCAGGTATTTATAACGGTGAGAACATGCAAAATCTTGGTGCTGAATCCGACAGTTACGGTCCTGGCTTTAGCAGTGTCAGAACGGTCTTTGACGGCAAGGAGAGCATCATTTCGCAATATCATCTGAAGAACTATAACTGGAGCCTCGTCAGTGTGACTTCATGGGAAGCCTTATCTGCGGAAACCAATGCTTTTGCAGGCTGGTCAGTCATCATTATTCTTTTATGCCTGCTCGCAGCGATGATCTTTAATCTTTTTTTCATGAATCGCATTACGGGTAACATTGCTGTACTTGTAAGGTTTATGCGTCGTGTGGATGATGGTGATTTTAATGCGAGGGTCGAAGGAAAAGGATTTGACGAAATGCAGCTGCTTGCGCAAGGGTTCAATGAACTATTGGATCGGATCGGGGGATTATTCCGTCGTGTTCGGGCAGAGCAAGAGCAGAAGGCCCAAGCGGAACTACGTGTACTACAGGCCCAGATCAAACCTCATTTCCTGTTTAACACATTGGAATCCATTAATGGATTAGCGCTGCGTGGGGAGGGCCGCAAAGTAAGCGAGATGGTGACCAGACTTGGCAATATGCTTCGTATCAGCATTCAGGATCAGGAGGAGATTCCGCTGGGTGAGGAAATCAGGCATTTGCAGAGTTATCTGGAGATTCAACAGTACAGGTTCAGTGATTTGTTCACCTATGAGATTGACATTCCACCCCATCTATACAGCTCAATCCTGCTCAAGCTTACCCTCCAGCCTCTGGTGGAAAATAGCATTCAACATGGGTTTGAGGGGATCACCTATCCAGGTGTACTGCGGATAAGCGCATATGCAGAACAGGATCAACTTGTGTTATGTGTTGAGGATAATGGGATCGGTATTCCCCAGGAAATGCTCGCACGATTTGAGTACATGGCAGCAGATCCGCCGGGAGACATGTTGGTGAAAGGGGCGGAATCATTATCGTCCATAACGGAACGCCGGGGATTGGGATTACGAAGTGTGGCAGATCGAATTCGTATTCAATACGGGGCCGGGTATGGCATATTTATATGTTCAGCACCGGGGTATGGCACAGTTATTCGATGCATCATTCCATTATATGAGCAGGAGGAAGCCGGATGAATCTGACTGCAATGCTGGTTGACGATGAGCTGCCGATTCTGGAGAATCTGAACTACATTTTACCCTGGGAAGAGATGGGGATTGAAATCACAGGTACAGCGAGAAGTGGTGTAGAAGCGCTGGGGAAAGTAACAGAAAGTCATCCAGACATTCTCTTGTGTGATATTCGGATGCCGTCTATGGATGGATTGGAACTTATTCGTTTGCTGCGAGAGCAGGGTGAAACGTGTGAAATTATTTTACTGACCGGTTATCAGCAGTTTGAATATGCTCGAACCGCTATCAAGTATAACGTACATGAATACATATGTAAGCCAATTGATTATTTGAATCTGGAACATAAACTGCGTGAGCTTGCCGGGCAGATCCAGAAGAGACGACTGGAAAACGAATCGCAACGTTATCGCAGCGAAGAGATGGAAAGCTGGATCAGACACAAACAGTTGATGGACCTTTTGCGAGGAGAAGCACCATTGGAGGTTGCCTATCCTGCCTCTGTTCCTGAATTCATAACAACTACTGCACCTTATACGTTGCTGCTGGTGGATGCGGTCGGTTATTTTCGCCATTCTATTGGTTGGTCCGAGCTTCAGCATCAACGATGGCATGAGACCGTAAGTTCCAGCCTTAGGGAAGTGGCAGAGAGAATTACGGTGGATTGTCAGATTCTTTCGACCCGCAAAGGTGAGTGGTGCATCCTGCTGGAGGCATCGGGGGAGTGGAAACGTGTCTCAGAGGAACTGGCCCATCAACTGTGTCTCGAATTAA
This sequence comes from Paenibacillus sp. ClWae2A, assembly GCF_032452295.1. Classification (NCBI taxonomy): domain Bacteria; kingdom Bacillati; phylum Bacillota; class Bacilli; order Caryophanales; family Paenibacillaceae; genus Paenibacillus; species Paenibacillus sp. ClWae2A. Next base: position 150,236 of record NZ_JAULSQ010000003.1, on the reverse strand, counting down.
ATGCGATATTATCCTTGGATTCAAATGTGAAGGTCAGGGTTGTTCAGGATATTGTGCCCGTGAACCTGGAAAGTCAAATTCTGGATCGATACCGGCATTGTCAAAAAATACTGATGTGCCACGCGGAGAGTGAAGACAGGGTGCTGAAGGCGAATTGTCCCGAAACCACCATATCGTATGAACATGCGGCCTCCAAAGGGGCAAACTCATGGATTACAAGAGAAGATCTGGAGCTTGTTACTCGGTGGATTCGACAAGGGAACAAGCAGGGATTACGCGATGTATTGGATCGGCTTAAACAGCAAATGGGGAATTCGGGAGAATCCTTCAACAACATAGATGAAACCAATCTTCGGTTTATGCTTGTACATATGCTTCGGGAACTGCGCGAAGTACAGGCCATCGCTGAAGAGCACGAAGTGAATTATTGGAATGCACTGCAAGGGGCCGTCTCCATGAGGGAACTCCTTGAACTTGCAGAGGTCGTTATCCATGCCTGTCAGGGCAAACAAACACTGCCACGTCCTTCCGTATCGGAACTGATCCTATCTGCATGTGAGTATATGGACGCACGGCTGCAACAGGACTTGGGAATAGATGAGGTCTCAGATTGGCTCGGAATCAGCCCGGGATACTTCTGCCAGCTGTTTAAAACCCAAATGGGTGTTACTTTTGTGGAATATATGACGCAGAAACGGATGGAAAGTGCCGCTTTATTGTTGAGTACAACCGAATGGAGCATTACAGCAATTGGGGAAGCAACAGGTTTCAAGGAGCGCCGTTACTTCTCCAAGGTGTTTCATAAACACTTCCATATGAAACCCTCCGAGTACAGGCAGAGCAAACGATTGGGTTCGTAGTGGCTAGGAAACGAGAGGAGAGGTTAGATGAAACTCTTGAATGATCTGACATTGGAGCAAAAGGTAGGCCAATTGTTGATGTGTGGATTTCACGGTCAGCACGCAGATGAACAGATTACTCACTTAATCCGTGATTATCACGTCGGGGGCGTCATTTATTTCCGGCGGAATGTCGAAAGTGTAGATCAATTGACACGGCTGTCCGTGGAACTGCAGCATATGGCTGCTGAAGCGGGAGCATTACCACTTATGATTTCGGTGGACCAGGAAGGCGGCATGGTTGCACGGATTGACAAAGAGGGAATGACCCAAGTGCCGGGTAATATGGCACTTGGTGCAACAGGAAATCCGGAATATACCCTGGAGTGTGCCCAAATTCTGGGGCGTGAGTTAAAAAACATCGGTATTGATATGAACCTTGCGCCAGTGGTCGACGTAAATAACAACCCGCTTAACCCGGTAATCGGTGTACGTTCGTATGGTGAACATGCTGAAAGTGTGGCCGCTCATGGCGTAGCAGCCATCACCGGATATCAATTACAGGGCGTAGCTGCTACTGCTAAACATTTCCCGGGACACGGAGATACCGCCATAGATTCTCATCTTGGCATAGTTACGGTACCTCATGATCGAAACAGGCTGGAACAGATGGAGCTGCTACCGTTCCGCCGGGCGATTGAGGCGGGAGTTGATGCTATTATGACAGCTCATGTGATGTTCCCTTCGATTGAGCCCGAGCCCATTCCGGCAACGTTGTCGCATAAGGTGTTAACAGGTCTGCTACGTGAGGAAATGGGTTTTGAAGGCATTATTATTACAGACTGTCTTGAAATGCATGCGATATCCAAACCCTATGGGGTAGCTGAAGCTGCCATTCGTGCTGTGGAGGCAGGAGCAGATCTGATCTTGGTGAGTCATACCTTGCAAGATCAGGTTGCTGCGCTGGAAGCCATTGTGGAAGCAGTTCGAACGGGGCGCATTTCGGAAGAGGTTATTCATCAGGCGGTGGAACGCATTATGACATGGAAAAGAAAGCGCTGCGGGCAGCAGAATAATCATCTTGTTTCGCCCAAAGCGAGTGAACCGTTTGAAACAGCAGATGTTGAACCTGTTAAAAACACTGAATTCACTCAACCCACTGAATCCACTGAAACCAGGGAATTAAACGAATTGACACTGTTCAAGATTGCTTCAAGCAGCATTACCATCGTTCATAATGATGGGCTGCTGCCGTTGGACCCAGAGAAGGATGTGTATGTCATTTGGCCTGAAGTTGTGCAACGGACAGAGGTGGATGAACCGTGGTCTCATACAGAATCGCTGGGTATTGCGCTATCGCAGTTGCGAGGCAGAGTTCGTGAGCACATCATTACAACTCAGCCCACTTATGATGAAGCAGATCGGATATTGGCAGATGTGTCGGAGAGTGAACAAGTTATCGTATGTACGTACACATCTGCAGGTCATCTTCCAAAAGGGCAACAGTATTTGGTTGAAAAGCTTAGTAAGAATCATTCCCTGATTGTAATTGCTCTGCGCAATCCATATGATCTGCTGGAGATTTCGAGGCCGGGAAGTTATGTGTGTACGTATGAGAATACACCTGCAGTTGTTCGGGTACTGTCCCATGTGTTAATCGGTGGACTGCAGCCAACAGGAAGTCTGCCTGTCCGTTTGCGCTAGACCTATTCTAACCTTAAATCTCTCTGCGATATGGTGTTAATTGACCATCTCCTGGAGAGATTTTTTTGATGGAATTTTCTGTTGGGTAATTTTGGGATATGAATGCCAAAAAGATAATTGATAGATAACTATTTTCATAGCATTTTCCTTCTATTAAAAGTTTACAATTCTCCTCTTAACTTTTTAGCAACTTTTCCCGGTCCCAAGCGTCTAATAATATGACTTTTTGAGGGGGATATTTATAAAATGGGAGCAGAAGGAGCCAAAGACAAAGAATGAATTTGAAGAAGAAATTGTCCATACTTACCGCTTTTGCTGTGTTTCAGGCGTTTGCAGTGATTCCTGCCAATGCACAATCAGCAGATCAGAGCGATACTACATCAGTGAATACAGCCAAAGTTAAATCCGTGGAGGTTGTGAAGAAAGAACAAACCATCGCGGAATCCGAAGTGAAAACCGGAACAAACACTCCAACATCAAATAATGAAACAACTGAAGAAGTGAACCCTGAGACAGATGTTCCTACAGGAACAGACGCGACTCCTGTTGAGCCGGTAATTGAACCTACGGACGAAGAAGGTACAGCTGAGGAAACACCAGCACCAGCACCAGTAGAAGTGGAGCAACCATCTACAGGCGGTTCATCTGTTGCTGGAGGCGGGGGTGGAGACCTCACTCTTTATATGAACAGTAATAAAATGATGCAAGATGGCAAAACATATCTTGCCGGACAGCCGATGGCTGTTAAAAATGGTGTATCCTATGTAGCCATCCGTGCTCTCGTTGATCGGGTTGGCTATGATGTTAAATATGATAACACAACGAAAGAAACGATCATTATTAGTGGTGAAGATGAGCTACGTTTCAAAACAAACAGCAAGATCTATACCGTTAATGGTGTGTCCAGAACAATGAAGGGCGCGGCTTATCAACAAAAAAATACGTTCATGGTGCCGTTGACTTCAATTACACAGGCTCTGGACATTACGTATAAAGTAAATCAATCTGCCAAAACGGTTGTATTGAATCTGAGTACCAAACCGGTGGCGAGCTTCACGGTACAAAAAGAGGTCTTTGCCGGAGATCAGGTAAGATACACAACCAGATCCAGCTCTCCCAAGGGACTCAGCATTGTAGATGAGCGTTGGACAGGCCGTCAGGATTCATTCGACCAACCAGGTGTATACACAGTAACCTATGCGGTCCAGGATTCAAGCGGTCAATGGAGTGATCCGTATTCGGTTACGATTAAGGTTGAAAGACCGAATCTGCCTCCTGTCGCGATGTTTACGACAGATAAAGAAGAATACAAAATGGGTGAGAAAATCACTTATATTGATCAAAGTACAGATGATGAGAATGCAATTGTAAAAACAGAATGGGATAACAATGCACTTGCATTCTTTGTTCCAGGACCGAAGACCGTAACGATTACAGTTACCGATAAACATGGTGCTAGCGATAGCTACACCAAGATGATCAATATTACGGGAGAAACACTTTATAGTGTGACTGACTTCAATCAATTGTTCACACCAGTCGGTGAGAAGTTCACCTTCGACGGTGGAGGAGTACCGGCAATGGAGAAAGTTCCTTTCACGTATTATGATGAGCCAAGTCTGTTGATCCGCAGTAACAGCCCGGAAACCGTAAATACGGAAGGCATTGTGTACAAGGAATCTTCCTTTGGACAGACACGCTTTATGATTCACCATGTGAACAACACGGGCAAAAACGTAAAAATGTATGTTGTAGCGACAAACAACAATGCATACACGGCGTCTATTGATCAGCAAAACATGGGCTTTGCAGGACCGTCTCCTTTTGCAACGGTAGCTGGAAAGCTGTCGATTGACCGTTGGTTCCAGTCCATGCAGAATGGTACCGGACAAAAGAAAGTGTACATCCAGCCAGGAGAAAGCAAGCTGATTCTGAATGATCTGAGCGTTCTTCCAATGAAACAGGGACAAGTCATCTCCTTGTATTCGGATGTATTCAGTGACTACGAACTGGATTACAACATTATCATGATTGAAGAAAACAAGGACCCGATGGAAGTGTTGTCGAGCCTGCCGGTTCTGGATCGTGATGGTGTTCACAACCGTGGTACCTATCCAAATGCAACACGGATCATTACGTATGATCAAGAAGTAGGGTCGAAGCCTGCACGTCTTCCACTTGGAGACAATGCAAGTGATCCAAACCTTGTGGGAACGGACCCTATGGCTTACACAGAAGCTTCCAACGCAGGTAACTTCGGTGTATTGTACAAAATTACATTGAATAATGTTGCTCCGCGCACGTTGATTTCATTCAACCCTCGTGGAGGCAGATACTCTGGTGTGGCACTCGTGAATGGACAGGTCGTTCAGATTTCCACAGGTAAATCTGTAACTGCACCTAATGAGCAAAGCGTTATGTATCGCACAGGTTCGTACGGCGAGAGTGTAACCATTCTCTTCTCGGCGGCACCAGGAAGTAACTTGCCTGTTAACCTGCTGTTCACGCCGCTTCCGGCTGAAAAGTAATAACATGAACATGCACGGACGGTTTGGAGTGAAAGCTTATATCATATATACCCGTTCACCCTAAAAGTCGCCCGAACGATTGATCATCTGAACCGTCAGGAAGGGACTCCATCAAAATGTAATGTCATTAGCTCAAAGCTAAACTAATGGCAATGCATGTGAATGGAGTCCTTTTTTTGTGATGTTGGAATGACCCAACCCGGTGTCTTCGTTGACTCTAATCGTAATTTGATGCATTATTAGAGGTATACAAAAAAGCAAAAGTTTTTGTTTTTGCTGAATAAACTGTCGTTCTATGAATGATGCAAAATGCTCGTATGACAGGAGGTGCTTTAGATCATGCTGTCGACAGAACAGATTATTTCGACCATGTCCTCACAGGGGCTCCGCATTACTGATCAGCGGAAAACACTGGCCCGGTTATTTGCCGAGTCTCCGGGGTATCTTACACCCAAGGACGTCTATGAATATATGGGTAAGACTTACAGCGGACTGAGTTTTGACACAGTATATCGTAATTTGCGGGTGATGCAGGAACTGGGTGTACTGGAACAGGTCATCTTCGAAGATGGCGTTAAATTCAAAGCACACTGTAGTGAAGATCATCATCACCATCATATGATCTGTCTGAAGTGTCAGAAGACATATCCTATTATTTTTTGCCCGATGCAGCTTGCGGATGCGCCTGAGCAATTTCAGGTTGTAGACCACAAGTTCGAGGTATTTGGATATTGCAAGGACTGTGCTGAGCATGCTCCGGCCAAAGCGGCGTCGGGACATCAACACGCTCATGGGAAGCACTGACCATGAAGTTATCGCGCAGAATCGCTCAGGCACCCATTCGGGTGTACCGCAACTATATCTCTCCATTAACACCCCCAACATGTCGGTTTTATCCGAGCTGTTCGGCTTACGCTATGGAGGCGATTGAAGTGCACGGTGCCCTCAAAGGCTCGTTGTTAACAGCGAAACGTATTGCCAAATGTCACCCGTTTCATCCAGGCGGTGTAGATCTGGTACCACCAAAGGCGGAGAAGTCAACTCTGGTATCAGAGTAATGTTATAGCCGGAAGCATTTGGGTGGCCTAGAAGCAGGCCAGGATTGAACTTGAGGATGCTGTCCACTTGACAAAGGGGTCCGCATTTCAGTATATTTTTCCTATATGTGCAAGTTCAAAAAGTCTGGTTTTACTTTTTGAACAACTTCTATATGATTTCCAGTGAAGGGATAAGTACAGACACACCCCCAGTGCAGAGAGCCGGATAAGCTGAGAACCGGTCTGGGAGGAGGATGGAATATGGTCCCGGAGGAACCTCTTTCGAGCGTGCAGACAGTGATTTCAGAGCTGCTGTCGTAAGGCTGAGGCGTGATCCAGCGTTAATGGGCGGTCGAAGGACCGACAGAGCCTGTGTTTTGCAAAAAACATGGGGAATTTGGGTGGTAACACGTGAGAGCAACTCTCGTCCCATAGGGGCGGGAGTTTTTTGTGTTCTTTTTTAGTTGTTTTGGACGAAGGGATCACATGAAGCAAGAACATTTGAAGGAGGAGAAGTCATTCATGGCTGACCAAAAAACATTTTATCTGACAACCCCGATTTATTATCCAAGTGACAAATTGCATATTGGGCATGCGTATACAACGGTGGCAGGAGATGCGATGGTTCGTTACAAGCGTATACGCGGGTATGATGCTCATTATCTGACAGGAACCGACGAACATGGCCAGAAGATTGAGCGCAAGGCACAAGAGAAAGGACAGACACCGCAAGCTTTTATCGACGATATCGTTGTGGGGATCAAGGAACTGTGGAACAAGTTGGACATTTCCAATGATGACTTTATCCGTACAACCGAAGAGCGTCACAAAACCATTGTTCAGGATATCTTTGACCGTTTGCTGAAACAGGGAGATATCTACAAAGGTGAGTACGAAGGCTGGTACAGCATTCCGGATGAGACGTATTACACAGAGACTCAATTGGTGGATGTAGAGAAGAATGAGAAGGGTGAGATTATCTCGGCCAAGAGCCCGGATAGCGGACACCCGGTTGAATTGGTCAAAGAAGAATCTTACTTCTTCCGTATGAGCAAATATGCAGATCGTTTGTTGAAATATTATGAAGAGAACCCGGGCTTTATTCAGCCGGAATCCCGCAAAAACGAGATGATCAACAACTTCATTAAGCCAGGTCTTGAAGATTTGGCCGTATCACGGACCACATTTGAATGGGGCGTCAAAGTTAAAGGCGATCCAAAACACGTAGTCTACGTGTGGATTGATGCGTTGTCCAACTATATTACAGCACTGGGCTACGGTTCATCCGATGCATCCCTGTACAACAAGTTCTGGCCTGCGGATGTACATCTGGTAGGGAAAGAAATTGTTCGTTTCCATACGATCTACTGGCCAATTATGTTGATGGCATTGGATCTGCCTTTGCCGAAGAAAGTATTTGCGCATGGCTGGTTGTTGATGAAGGATGGCAAAATGTCCAAATCCAAAGGCAATGTTGTTGATCCAGTGACCCTGATTGACCGCTACGGTCTGGATGCACTGCGTTATTACCTGCTGCGTGAAGTTCCGTTTGGTTCCGATGGTACGTTTACACCGGAGAGTTTCGTAGAGCGTGTCAACTCCGACCTCGCAAACGATCTGGGTAACCTGTTGAACCGTACAGTTGCGATGGTAGACAAATATTTTGAAGGCAAAGCCCCTGCGTTTGCTTCGAATGTAACGGAATTTGATGCTTCTCTGGAAGAAGCAGGTCATGCTACAGTGGAAAAAGTGGAACAGGCGATGGAAAACCTGCAGTTTTCCGTAGCACTGACAGCGATCAGCCAGTTTGTCAGCCGCACCAATAAATATATTGATGAGACGCAGCCATGGGCGCTGGCTCGTGATGAGGCAAAACGCGATGAATTGGCATCCGTTATGGCTCACCTGATCGAAAGCTTGCGAATTGCTTCCATTCTGTTGCAACCGTTCCTGACACGTGCTCCTCATAAAATTTGGGCACAGCTTGGCATTCAGGAAGGTGAACTTACGGCTTGGGATACAGCCAAGCAATGGGGTCTGGTTCCAGCTGGAAACGCCTTGCAAAAAGGTGATCCAATCTTCCCGCGTTTGGATTCCGAACAGGAAATTGCTTATATCTCCGAAGCAATGACTGGTGGCCAAAAAGCGGCACAGCCTGAAGCAAGTCAAGCAGATGCTGGAGCTTCAGCAGCTGTTGAACCGGTAACTGCACCTGAAAGTACGGAAGAGATCGGGATTGACGATTTTGCCAAAGTTGAACTGCGTGTGGCTCAAGTCATCTCCTGCGAACCTGTCAAAAAAGCGGATAAGTTGCTGAAATTGCAGCTCGATCTGGGTTATGAGCAGCGCCAAGTCGTCTCTGGAATCGCAAAGTTCTATTCGCCAGAAGAGATGGTTGGACGCAAAGTCATCTGTGTAACTAACCTCAAACCGGTGAAACTTCGTGGTGAACTGTCTCAAGGTATGATCCTTGCAGCGTCCCATGGCGACCAGCTTACGCTTGCTACAGTACCAGACAACATGCCTAATGGCGCACAAGTAAAATAAAAATATAAATATATAAATACTGTCGTAACTATGACTCAAGGTGGCCCGATGTAATTCGGGTCCCTTTTTTTTGTCGATATAATTCGTATCTGACGGGTAGAGAACAAGCATATACTGTTATAACTCCGTCTTTCAGGAAAGAATGAATAGGACGGGATAGCTTGACAAGTAGGGTCAGGTTACCTATAATTCTTTCAGTAATGTTTACGATTAAGAGATGCGGAGTGAATCATAATGACATTTTATAAAATGCAACATCAAGTTCGGGATAACCGGACAGGGAAGACGAGCAAAAGAGGCAACATGAAGTTACTGTGGACGGGTTTGCTTATTCTCAGTTTACTGGTATTGTCTGCATGTGGGCAGGATAACTCCAATAGTGCGACGATTGTGGAAGGTAAGGTAAACGTTGTGACGACATTTTATCCTGTATATGCTTTTACGGCTGCAATTGGTGGTGAAGATGCCAATGTCATTAACCTGCTGCCAACAGGAGTAGAACCACATGACTGGACTCCCAAGAGTCAGGATATTGTTAATACGTCCAAGGCACAGCTGTTTTTCTATAATGGAGCTGGACTGGAAGGATGGGTACCGAATTTTCTGAAGTCGCTGAATAGTGATACACAGGTGAAGTCTGTTGCCGTTAGCGAAGGTGTTAAGCTGTTAACTGCTGAGGGTGATGATGGTCACGGTCACGGCGAAGAGCACGAAGATGAGCAGGCGGATGAAAATACAGATGAGGCTGCCAGTGGAGATGTCGCTGATCATCATATTGATCCACATACGTGGGTTAGTCCGAAATCGGCCATGATCATGGCTGAAAACATCAAAAATAGTCTGGTCGAGGCAGATCCCGAACACAAAGCAGGTTACGAACAACGTTATGAAGAGCTTCGTAAGAAGCTTGAGACGCTGGATCAGCGTTTTACAGATGAATTGGCTAACGTACCAAACAACGAAATTGTTGTCTCGCACCAAGCGTTTGGCTACCTTGCACGTGATTATGGATTAACCCAACATGCCATTATGGGACTTTCCCCGGATGCTGAACCGACAGGACAGGATATTGTGAAGCTTGCGAAACTGGTTAAAGATGAAGGCATTAAATACATTTTCTTCGAAGAGCTGGTATCTGACAAATTGGCGAAAACACTGGCAAGTGAAGCAGGCGTGGAGACCATGGTCCTAAATCCGGTTGAGGGATTGACCAAGGAGCAGGCAACAAACGGAGATGATTATTTCACCCTGATGGAGAAAAATTTGCAAAATCTGCTGATCGCATTAAAATAAGATAGAATGAAGAATTCAGATCGAAGAGTCTTTACCGTTCGCGGTGAAGGCTCTTAGGACGCTATGGGATTCTTATATATAATGAAGGGCGGCTTTGCCATGCAGCAAATCATGCCACTATGTCATGATCCAATTATAGAGATCGAGAAACTATCATTTTCCTACGGGGACCAGCGAGTGATTGAGAATCTCGATTTTATGGCCCAGGAGCGGGACTTTGTCGGGATTATCGGTTCCAATGGGGCGGGTAAAACGACATTGCTGCGCATGCTGGTAGGACTTCTTCCTCCTGCGCAGGGAGATATCAAACTATTCGGACAGTCGATCCGCAGGTTCAAGGACTGGGACCGAATCGGGTATGTGCCACAAAAGAATGCATTTAACCCGTTGTTCCCTGCGACCGTTCGTGAAGTGGTCATGTCAGGTTTGTACAATAACAAAAACATGTTCCGTCGTATGTCTCGCAAATGTCAGCAACAGTGCACGGATGCGATGCAGGTCATGCGAATCGAGGATCTGGCGAACAAACGAATTGGTCAATTGTCCGGCGGACAGCAGCAGCGTGTATTTTTGGCACGAGCGCTTATCAATCACCCGGATCTGTTGATTCTGGATGAACCCACCGTAGGTATTGATGCTGAATCACAGGCCAGTTTCTTTGAACTGATTACCCATATGCATGAACATCACCGCATGACTTTTCTGATGGTGTCTCATGATATGGATCGGATGGAAAGTTATCTGGGTTCTGAAGCTGCGGTAACGAATGGCAAAATTAATTTTCATGTCCGTCATTCGCATGAGGTACAGGATTGTGCTGAGACCAATCTGCAACATACCACTGCACAGGTACGCTAGCTGTATTTATGGCCCATTAGATTAGAGTAAGGCCGAAGGAGTCGTGTTTGTTTTGGAAATATTAATGAGTGATTTTTTTCAGCGTGCGCTGGCGGGTGGGTTGTTAATTGGCATTACCGCTCCGTTAATCGGACTGTTTCTGGTCTTACGGCGGTTATCCATGATCGGAGACACCTTGTCTCATGTGACCATTGCCGGTGTTGCACTTGGATTCCTGATTGAAGTGTATCCCATTGCAGTGGGCTTGATATTTGCCGTGCTTGCTTCATTTGCGATAGAGAAATTGCGCAAAGCGTACAAGAGTTACGCCGAATTATCGATTGCCATTATCATGTCCGGTGGCGTGGCTCTTGCTTCCTTGTTCTTCACGCTGGGCAAAGGATATAATGCAGATGTCATGAGTTATTTGTTCGGCAGTATATATACATTAGACGCTACGGATCTGAAGCTGGTAGGTGTGGTTACGCTGATCGTGGTGATTGTAGTGGCATTGTTACATAAGGAATTTTTCCTGCTCAGCTTTGAGGAAGATGCGGCAGCAGTCACAGGGTTGCCAGTGAGAATTCTGAACATGTTAATCACTGTGATGACAGCACTTGTCATTAGCACGGCGATCAAGATTGTCGGTGCGCTTCTGGTGTCAGCACTATTGACCATTCCGGTAGCGGTCAGCCTATTGATGGCTCGAAGTTTCAAATCCGCCATTATTTTGTCCGTGGTGATCGGCGAAATTGCCGTAGTCATTGGACTGGTCGTAGCAGGCATCTGGAACCTCGCACCTGGAGCAACAATTGTATTATTGCTGATCATGATGCTGATTCTGACGATGATTGGAAAAAAAGGGTTCCGAGCCTGACGACTGAACGAGCAAGCACGTGAGCCCGGGGAAGGGAGACATCCGCTTCATGCCTGATGTTAATGTATGGATGGCTTTTGTAGCAGGTTTAGTCTCATTTATATCACCATGTTGTCTTCCGCTGTATCCATCATACCTCTCCTACATTACAGGTATGACGGTGCAACAATTGAAGGATGACCGCAATCAGCGTGAAGTCCGCTTTAAGACCATGACGCATACGCTGGCGTTTATTTTAGGCTTCTCGGCTGTATTTTATTCGCTTGGCCTTGGTGCTGGACTATTTGGCCAATTTTTCAATGATAACCGCGAACTGATTCGTCAATTATCTGCGATTTTGATTATGCTTATGGGGTTATTTTTGCTTGGTGTGTTCAAGCCGCAGTTTCTGATGAAGGAACGCAAGCTGGATATGAAATGGAAACCTGCAGGTTATCTGGGCTCTTTTATATTTGGCATCGGTTTCTCAGCTGGCTGGTCGCCCTGTATTGGTCCCATTCTGGCAACAATCATTGCGATGGCTGCGAGTGAGCCCACAACCTGGCTGGCGCTGATTACAGGTTATACCGCAGGGTTTGCAATCCCGTTTTTCATTTTGGCCTTTTTCATCGGTTCTACACGCTGGATCTTACGGTATTCCAATGTCATGATGAAAGTCGGGGGAGCATTAATGTTGTTCCTTGGGGTATTGCTTTTTACAGATCAGATGACGAAGATTACCATCTGGTTGCAGCAGATTACACCAGACTGGATGATTATCTAAACGGATGAACTGAATTCGAGTATTATTATGTATGGCATAGCAGGCTACATGTTACCAGAGACATTCTGGTTCATGTAACCTGCTTTTTAATCGTTTGTTAGAAATGCATTTACCAGCATATCATTACGGCAGTCGCGTTTTTCGTTTAGGTGAAGTAATCAATATTGGCTAGTGGAAAATGTTCAAAGATCCGTTCCGTAATGAATTCGCGCAGCGCATCTTGCTGGTCATCCTTATACACATACTTGTACTGGCCCCAGCGGCCCCATTTCATCTTACGTTTCTCGATATCCATCTCCAACTTGGTTTTAGGATAACGCTTTTCAATGGTTGCTTTGGCCGTTTTGGTAAAACGGTGCTGGATCATCTCAAACGTAAGATCCTTGGTTGCTTCCTCTGGAAGCGTATCTGCCAGCTTCTGCAACAGATCCGAGTATCCTTCTTCCCAGCCTTCATACCACATGATCGGAGCGATAATGAATCCCAGGGGATAACCGGCGTGTGCAATTTTGCCAGCAGCTTCAATGCGTTCCTCAAATCTGGAGGTAGCCGGTTCAAAGTTTTTGATGACATAATCCGAATTGACACTAAACCGGATACGAGTGTGGCCGTTATGTTTAAGGTTCAGCAACGGATCAACGTGATGATATTTGGTTACGAATCGCAAGCGTCCATATTCTTCTTCCGCCATAAAACGAATCAGGTCACTTAAATTCTCCGTGATATGCTCGAGTCCTACGGGATCAGACGTACAGGCAGCTTCAAATCGTGTGATTTCAGGCGCGCGTTCTTCAATGTATCCTTTTGCAGCCTGAATGATCTCCTCGGTATTAACATAGACACGGACATAAGGTTTCGCACCAAGTGTAGTTTGAAGATAACAATAATGGCAGTGCCCCATACAGCCTGTAGAGATGGGAATGGCATATTCCGCTGAAGGTTTCGACTGGTCAAACTTGAGTGTTTTGCGTACACCAACGACCAGAGTACGCTTTGCCATCCGGTACTTTTCTTGTTCGGTATCACCGGGCAGGTTTGTGATTCGGTTATGGGATGTGGTCATCTGATAAGATATGTTTTTGGATGTCACCCATTCCATAATCCGTTTGCCTTTATCATATTCCAACGCACCGGGTTCAAAATACACCAAATCGGGAATAAAGGGTTCAGTACCTTTTGCTTTACGAACTGGCGGTGAGGCTACACTTGTACTCACGTAATCACTCCTTTCGATGCGGAACTTTGCTTAGTTTGCCTCGTTTGTGGAGAAGTCACGCCTGCCAATTACTTGCGTAACAGCGCACTCCGAACTGTGCAGGACTTGCCAATGCGTATTGATAACATGTATCATTATAAGATAGGGACCAGGCACGAATATGGGCCGGTCAGAGAGAAAAGAGGGAAGCAGATGCCAACGCCCAGTATGGAAGATTATTTGGAGCGTATATACAAATTAATTGATGAAAAGGGCTATGCTCGTGTGTCTGATATAGCTGAAGGACTGGAAGTACATCCTTCATCGGTGACGAAGATGATCCAAAAGCTGGACAAAGACGAGTACCTGATCTATGAAAAGTACCGCGGACTGGTGCTTACGCCAAAAGGCAAAAAGATGGGCAAACGTTTGATGGAGCGCCATCATCTGCTTGAACAATTTTTGACAACGATTGGTGTTCAGGAAGAAAATATCTACAATGATGTTGAAGGCATTGAACATCACCTGAGCTGGGACTCCATTACATGTATTGAGTCCTTGGTTGAATACTTCCGTCAGGATGAGAGCCGGTTGCGTGACCTCAAAAACCTTCAGGACGTCATGAGTAATACGGAGTCTTAAGTTTCAGTAGTGGAATACACAATGGTGATATACAATGAATTGTATCCCGTGATCAAAGGATGCTTCTTGCCGTTTCAATGGCAGGAAGCATTTTTTTGTGTGCAATCACACCATAATTTGGTGATTTTCGCAACTAAACGAACGGTAGGAGCGTCTATTAAACTAGTAGAATTTACCGCAAATTTATAATGATTTTGGAGGACTGCACTAATGAACGTTCGTAAAGGATTGATGCTGCTGCTCATTTTTGTACTTGGATTACAGACAGCAGGCATGACGGCACAAGCAGCCGGGCAGAAGGAAATCGCTATTTTTCTAGACGGAAACCGTTTGGAATCGGATGTATCACCCTACATCTTGCCCAAAGTAAATGTAACGATGGTGCCTCTGCGTGTTATTAGCGAAGGACTGGGTGCGTCTGTTTTATGGTCTCAAGCTACTCGTACCGTAACCATTCAGAAATCCGATTCAGTCATCTCTATGACGAGCGGGCGCCAGCAGGCGACCGTGGATAACGCTGTAGTTGATCTGGATGCATCGGTCGAATTGAAACAAGGTCGGGTCATGGTACCCATTCGATTCGTCAGTGAGAATCTGGGCATTCGAGTGAACTGGAATCAGGCAGCCCAGACCATTGATCTGTACACAGGAGACGAATCAGTCCCAACTCCTGAACCAACCCCGGCAACCCCAGCGGAGCCTGGAGGCACGGGCACTGTACCAGCTTCTGAAGAGATGCGGGGAGCCTGGATTTCCACTGTGAATGGAGACTGGCCTACATCCGGTGCCAAGGGAAATGTAGAGAAGCAAAAACAGGAGTATACAAAACAGCTAGATACGTTGCAAGGTATGGGCATTAATGCCGTATTTGTCCAAGTGAGAGCCAATGGGGATGCCATCTATCCTTCAGGTCTGGTACCTTGGAACAGCGTATTAACAGGAACACAAGGTAAAGATCCAGGTTATGATCCCCTCGCGTTTATGGTCGAGGAAGCACATAAACGAGGTCTGGAGTTCCACGCCTGGTTTAATCCGTTTAGAGCAACGAACTCAGCGAGTACATCGAACTTAGCTGCAAACCACATCTCCAAGCTTCATCCCGACTGGATTGTGAATGCATCCGGTAAATTGTACATTAACCCGGGTATCCCGGAAGCCAGACAGCATATTATCGATACAATCATGGAAGTGGTCAATCAGTATGATATTGATGGTGTACATCTGGATGATTATTTCTATCCGTCCAATGTGACCTTTAATGATGATGCAGCTTTCAAAACCTATAACACATTAAATACCAAAGATCGTGCTGAATGGCGTCGTGACAATATTAATCAGTTCGTCAAGCAGCTCGGACAGAGCATTCATAGCGTAAAAGCTAACGTTGAATATGGAATTAGTCCATTTGGTGTATGGCGTAACAAATCCGTTGATCTGACCGGCTCTGATACCAAAGCAGGAGTAACCGCTTATGACAGCATGAATGCGGATGTGCGGACATGGATTAACCAGGAGTGGATCGACTATGTCGCTCCGCAGGTGTATTGGAGTATGACACTGAGTGTAGCTCGATACGACAAAGTCGTGGACTGGTGGGCGAATGAAGTGGCTAACACCAATGTAAAATTGTATATCGGCCACTCTCCTTATAAGTTAGGTACACCGGAGATTGGCTGGCAGACATCACAGGAGATCATCGATCAGCTGAACTACAACAAGAAGTATGGTTCGGTTAAAGGGGACATTTTCTTTAGTTCACAGTACCTGACGAAGAACCCTCTCGGCTTGATTGCCAAATTAAAATCCTACTATGGTCTATAAAACATTTTAACAATACAGTGATAAGACAAACCCTTGTTCTCATAGAGTGGCAGTAGAAATGTGGCTGCCTGGAGAACGGGGGTTTTTTGTTATGTTAATTAACGCGGTATTTGAAGGTGGAGGCGTCAAGGGAATATCGCTTGCGGGTGCTGTGCAGGGTGCTCAAGATTGTGGCATTCAGTTCAATCGGGTGGCCGGCACGTCATCCGGCTCCATTGTAGCTGCTCTGCTAGCGGCGGGTTACCGGGCTGAAGAGATGAAAGTCATTATTGAGAATACACCCTTTGTTTCATTGCTGCGTCGTTCCCCCATATTTAATACCCGATGGATCGGACCCGCAGCAAGGCTATTCTTGAAGAAAGGATTGTATTCGGGAGAAGCGCTGGAATCATGGATTCGCAAGATGCTGGAGCAGAAAGGGATTCGCACCTTCGCTGACTTGCCGCAAGGTAAGTTGCTTATTACCGCATCCGATATATCCAATGGGACCATTCTGGTGCTGCCAGACGATATTCGTCGGTTCGGCATTGATCCTGCCAAACTGGATGTTGCGAAAGCAGTACGCATGAGTTGCAGTATTCCGTATTTTTTCGATCCGGTAGTCATACGTAAATCGCCAGTATTCTCCAAAGGACTTCCTTTTCAAGATCAGTTCGTATATGTCGTGGATGGTGGGTTGCTTAGCAATTTTCCGCTGTGGCTCTTCGATGGGGATCGTACGGAACGAGGGGGAGACGTTATTCCGGTTGTTGGTTTCAAAATGGTGGGGAAGACGGAAGTAGAACCTGCCCGGATTAAAGGGCCGCTAAGCATGCTTCAGGCCCTCGTGGAGACGATGCTCACAGCACATGATGAACGCTACATCGAACAGATTAACCGGTTTCGTACAGTGAAGATACCAACGCTTGGGATTAAACCGACGCAATTTCATTTATCGTTACAGGACAGCACAGCCTTATATCGATCAGGTGCAACCGCAGGGAGCGAATTTTTCAACGGGTGGAATATGAAAATGTATGATGAACAGCTGGACAAACAAAGAAAAGAACTGCGCAAGAAACAAGCAGAAGCCCCGCCTTTGATTCCTGTATAAACGTGAAAAAAGCAATTCTCCGCTTGTTGGAAGAATTGCTTTTTTGTATATTCAGTAACTTTTAGTGAAATTTCGGTATATCTTCATCGCTTTTACCTTTTTGTCCCTGAATCACTTGGAAAGGATAATCCTTGCGTTTCTTTGAAGAGCCGCTGCTCTTTCTGGCACTGGACTGTGCATTGACTTTCGCCATGGTTCGTGCCGATGGTTTAATCTTTGGTGATTTGGTTTTGCTTGCCCAGCGACGAGGCGGATATTTGTACAGCAGGAATACGGCTCCGAACACGACCAGAGGAATAATGATCCTGGATGGACTAGCGTTCCCCAGCCAAGTCAAGACTCCAACAGCAGCTAGTGCGATGAACGTCCAAAATAAGATTGCCTGCTTGTTCATATCATTCACCCTTTCACAGGATCGAGTGTTGCAACAGGTACTTCTGACGTAGCAGAGACATTGGCTAGCTTGGCATCCAACTCACGCATGCGGTTAAACGAAGCAATGGATACTTCTACCTGTTCGTTGGTCGGTTCTTTTGTTGTCAGCAATTGCAGCCACAATCCCGGGTATCCGAGATAACGCAGTACAGGAATATCACGTACCGAATTCGTGAGCTTTAACAGTTCAAAAGAAATGCCTAGCACAACTGGCAATAACAACAGACGCTGACCCATCCGTTCCCAGAGGTTATCGTACGTGAAGAGGGAGTATAGAAACACTCCAATGATGACAGTCAACATAATGAAACTGCTTCCGCAGCGGTAGTGCAGTCGGCTGTACTTTTGCACGTTCTCCGGTGTCAGTTCTTCACCAGCTTCATGTGCGCTGATTACTTTGTGTTCCGCTCCATGATACTGGAAGAGACGTTTGATCATCGGCGTCTGTGAGATTAACCACAGATAAGCGAGTAACAGGATCAGCTTAATGCCGCCTTCCAGTAAATTATGCAAAAACTGATTGTCGAATGCATTTTTGAATAGAAAATTCTCGATAACAACAGGAAGCAATGTGAGCACAACTTTACCAAAAAGGAATGAAAGGATGGCTACGGCAGTCACACCAATGATCATGCTTAGGCTCCAGCCCGAACCTTCTTTCTCTTTTTCCTTGGCTTTCTCTTCCGGTTCCAGTTCATCATCAGCATAGGCGTCAGCAGAATAATTGAGATGTCTGCTACCTTTGACACTTGAATCTATAATGCTGACAATTCCGCGTAATAAAGGAATCCGCCGCAATTTCATGACCCAGGACTTGTCTTGCTTGGGAACTTCCAGATACGTAATTTCGCCGTCTTTTCTACGAACAGCTGTAACGTTGACATGTTTCCCACCGAACATTACGCCTTCAATGACAGCTTGCCCCCCATAGCTGACAGGCTTGGATTGTTGAGGCAAATTATTCACCTTCCTATTCTGTTCTAGGCCTTCGCGATCAAAGGCAGTTTAATAACCCTATTGTATCGAATTTTGAGACCAATTTCTAGTTTGTGAGTCAAACCTTGAAGGATGTTGTTAAGATTGTCCTGTTTTGAACATACTACCTCGTAGAATCAGGCAGAAAATTCGAGGCATAATGCGGGATTATCAACGGAATGAAGGAGAATATTGATGACAGAGCGTAAGCATGAAGATACATCACATGATGAAGGTCAACGTCCGAAAGAACGTCAAAAAGACAGGGGCAGGCGCCCTACCCAGAGGCAAGGTCAAGCACACTACTATACGAAGCCATTTTCCTTTGCGTTAGAGCTAGGCTTTTTTGCCGGTTTTATCTGGGGCGGGATGCATTGGCTATTTTATCTGTTGCATTTTACGATTGTACCTGTCGGATTTCTGGCGGAGCCTTTTTTCAAACATGAATATATATATACCGCAGCAGGGCATCTGACAGGCTGGCTGTTTTTCATCGTTTTTTCCATCTTGGCATCCTTACTCTACACGTTCACGATTAGAAAACTGAAAGGGCCTTTACCCGGCATGGTGTATGGAATCGTCTGGTGGCTGATTCTCTTTGTACTGGTCGGACCCAAACTGGGTATGATGAAGCCTTTGAACGGTTTAACCTGGGATTCAATCATCACGGAACTCTGTTTCTTTTTGTTATGGGGGCTGTTTATTGGTTACACGGTAGCCATGGAGTACACGGATGAACGTAAACGCGAGCCGGAGCAAGCGGGGGCATAGCGCAAAAAAGCTTCTCAATCCGGCAATGGCTGTGTTAAAATAGCAGATGGTTATTTGCAGAGAGGGTGGAGCAGCGATGAAACGAATTATTGTGATCAATGGTCCGAACCTGAACATGCTTGGTGTACGCGAACCTGGCATCTATGGAACGCTCAGTCTGAAGGATATTGAGGACAAAATTCGCAGACAGGCTGATGAAATTGGCGTCTCCATCGCTTTTTATCAATCGAACCATGAAGGGGACATCATTGACCGCATTCATGCAGCCATGGGTGAGGCAGACGGAATCATACTGAATGCCGGAGCATTTACTCATTATAGCTATGCTATACGTGATGCAATCAATGCTGTAAAAGTCCCTACGGTTGAAGTACATCTATCCAACATTCATGCACGCGAAGCGTTCAGACATCATTCAGTGATTGCAGCGGAAACAATCGGGCAGATTGCCGGATTTGGCGAAGTAAGCTATGAACTGGGATTGCTGGCTCTTGTGCGTCATCTGGACAAACAAACCTGAGCCGGGAACCCGGGAATGTGAGAGAAAGAAGGGTTACCGATGGAAAACAAACGAGTAAATAAGTTGCGTGAAGCCATGCGTGAGCATGAACTCACAGCAATGCTGATTACAAACCCGATTAACCGTCGTTATATGACGGGCTTTACAGGCTCGGCGGGATATGTGCTGATTACGGAACAGGATGCATATCTGCTAACTGATTTCCGTTATATGTCACAAGCGCCTCAGCAAGCCAAAGGATTTACCGTTGTGGAGCATGGAGCCAAGCCGATGGATACGGTGCGCGAATTGCTGACATCCGCGAATATCAAAGCAGTTGGCTTCGAGCAGGATAGTGTTACATTTGGCACTCACTCCGCTTATGCTGAAGCACTGCAGTCTATTGAACTGAAAGCTGTATCCGGGATTGTGGAACAACTTCGCATGTTCAAGGATGAAGACGAGATCGCGGTCATGCAGAGAGCAGCAGATCTGGCAGATGCCACATTCAGCCATGTTTTGCAGTTTGCAAAACCGGGTATGACGGAGCGTGAAGTGGATCTGGAGATGGAATTTTTCATGCGCAAACATGGAGCAACGTCCTCTTCGTTTGACACCATTGTAGCATCGGGTGAACGTTCTGCTATGCCTCACGGTGTAGCGAGTAGCAAGGTCATCGGACAAAATGAGTTAATTACATTTGACTTTGGTGCACTTTTGGACGGATACTGTTCAGATCTGACACGTACCATTGCAACAGGTACACCTGTACCTGAACTGCGCAAAATTTATGACATTGTACTGGAAGCTCAGTTACATACGCTGGAGAACCTGAAACCGGGCATGACCGGACGGGAAGCAGATGCATTGGCTCGTGATATCATTGCAGGTCACGGATATGGAGATCAATTCGGACACAGCACAGGCCACGGTCTGGGTATGGAAGTTCACGAAGCTCCTCGCTTGTCCAAGCTTAGCGACGATGTATTGAAACCGGGTATGGTTGTTACCGTTGAACCGGGTATATATATTGACGGGCTTGGCGGCGTGCGTATCGAGGATGACGTAGTGATTACCGAGACGGGTATTCATATTCTCACGAAGTCGGACAAGAAGTTCACCGTAATCGGCTAAATTACAGCCACAGGGATATAAGACGATTTTTAATGTGTTATTTAAATTGAAAATAAGAAATTTCACCATAACGGAGAGTGCAGAACCAATCTGAAGAAGCGAAGCGTTCGCCTTTATCACCGGATTTTCCCATTGATAATGGGATCAAAAAAATCTGGGGATAACAGCGATCGGAGGATGGTACTGCAATCGAAGTGAACGAGGTGGTCATTCTTGGGCTCATTTTACATATAACATTAACCCATCGTCTTATATCACCTACTTTTCAACCATATCAGGAGGGATTTTTTGTGATTTCAGTAAACGATTTTAAAACAGGCTTGACCGTGCAAGTGGATAACGATATCTATACCGTGCTTGATTTCCAACACGTTAAACCAGGTAAAGGCGCTGCCTTTGTACGTTCCAAATTGAAAAACCTGCGTAATGGTAACACTGTTGAAAAAACATTCCGTGCAGGCGAAACTATTGGTCGTGCCATCATCGAAAACCGTGGCGTATCCTACCTGTATGCAAGCGGTACAGAGCACACGTTCATGGATAACGAAACATATGATCAGTTCACATTGACTAGTGATCAACTGGAATGGGAATTGAACTTCCTGAAAGAAAACATGGTCGTTAAGATCGTTAGCTACCAAGGTGAAATCCTCGGGATCGACTTGCCAACAAGCGTTGAGTTGAAAGTCATCGAGACTGAGCCAAGTGTTAAAGGTAACACTGCACAAGGCGCTACCAAAAATGCAAAAGTGGAAACAGGTTTGAACGTACAAGTTCCTTTGTTCATTAACGAAGGTGACGTTCTCCTGATTGACACACGTGAAGGTAAATACTCTTCCCGTGCGTAACTTTCACAAGCTGTAAGCTAATAAACGGTATTAACAACCCTTTGCCATTCCTTTGGCAGAGGGTTTTTTCGAAAAAAGATTAGCCTATCAGGCGCTTTCGTAATATACTGGGTTAAAGTCATTTCTCGTAGAGAATAATGACGATGGACATCAATTATGCATACTGCACAAGGTAGGGAGTGGATTTGCGTTGTCATTGTACGTCATGAAATTTGGGGGCAGCTCGGTCGGAGATACAGAACGCATGAAGCGTGTAGCCGGACGTGTTGTAGAAAAAGCTGATGAAGGACATCGGTGTGTAGTCGTGGTTTCGGCCATGGGGGATACAACAGATGATTTGATTGATCAGGCAAAACAACTGAATAGTGATCTGCCTGCTCGTGAGATGGATATGCTCTTAACGACAGGAGAACAGATTTCGATCTCTTTGTTATCGATGGCTATTCAAGCGCTTGGACGTAAGGCAGTATCGTTTACAGGCTGGCAAGCGGGATTCCGCACAGAGCCGGTTCACGGAAAAGCACGTATTCATGATATTCAACCTGACCGTGTGAATGCAGCACTTGCCGAGGGCAACATTGTTATTGTTGCAGGCTTCCAGGGCATGACGGAAGACGGCGAGATCACAACGCTGGGTCGTGGTGGTTCAGATACAACAGCTGTAGCGCTGGCGGCAGCAATTAAGGCTGATGCGTGTGAGATCTATACAGATGTAGACGGAATATATTCTACGGACCCGCGGATCGTTAAGGTTGCGCGTAAGCTGAAAGAAATATCGTATGACGAAATGCTGGAACTCGCTAATTTGGGAGCAGCGGTGCTGCATCCGCGTGCAGTAGAGTACGCGAAGCATTCCGGTGTACCTTTAATTGTAAGATCCAGCTTTAACCATAATGAAGGAACGGTTGTGAAGGAGGAAGCAGCAATGGAACAAGGCGTAGTGGTTAGTGGTATTGCCTATGACAAAAATGTGGCTCGCATCAGTATTCTGGGTGTGCCGGATGTACCAGGAGTTCTGGCCGAAGTATTTGGTGCGCTTGCATCCAATCAGCTGGATGTGGACATTATCGTTCAGAGTGGAGTGATGGATGGCAAAGCGGACTTCTCGTTCTCTGTTGCGCTGTCTGATCGTGAGGACGCATTACGTGTCATTGAAGGCCTTCACAGCCGCTTGCCTTACCGTGAAGTTACATCAGAGGAGAACCTCGTTAAAATCTCCATTGTTGGCGCAGGCATGGTCAGTCACCCTGGTGTAGCTGCGAAGATGTTCAAAGTCATTTCCGCTGAAGGCGTGAGCATCAAGATGGTGAGCACTTCCGAGATCAAAGTATCTTGTGTTATTGACGGAGATAAGCTGCATGACGTCATTAAGGCATTGCATACAGCATATGATCTCGACACTGCCGAGCAAGCCGTTATCGGCGGACCTCAAGACCGCAGATAAGTATTTGCCGTGTATGTAAATTAGCAAAGGTGTACTGTTGCCAACGGGCAGCAGTACACCTTTTTTTTGTTTTTCGCATAACAATTTTCACAATAACTTGAACATCTTTCCCCCGCGTATGCCTCTATAAGGTTGCATGCGGTTCCCCTCCCCCATCTCGGGAACACAATCCAGCAAGTTTAATTGAGAACAATACGAAATATCATGAACTCTGCCTAACTTTTCAAGCCTCCGCCCGCTAACAGATCTCTGCACCAGATCCGGGATGCTCTCCTGACGTTGGGATACCGCTTGATAAAGCACTATTCCGAGATCGTTTAGTTGGAGGGGAGAACAGGATTGACGGTGCAGTTCGTCGATGATACATCCAGCACACAAGCCGTCCTCCAGAGCAAATTCATCCTGGTTTCCCGCACATAACAGCAATACATCTCGTTGAAGTTCACATAGAACTGCTGCAACAGCCTGCACATTGAGAAATGAACCAGCGAAAACATGTTTCCCCTTGGAAGCCTTGATCAAAGCTCGTGTTCCATCGGTTGTGGTGAGAATGATTGTTTTATCTGCAATGCCTGCAGTCATATATTCATAGGGGGAATTCCCCACCTCGAATCCGGTGATTTTTTTGTCAAAACGCTCCCCGCCTCGAATGCAATCTTTCACTTCCATTTGTTTGGCTTGTGGAACCGTCTCTACAGCAATCACAGCCGAAGCATCATACGCCAGAGCCGTAACAATCGTACTGGTCGTACACAATACATCAATGACAACTGCACTTCGCCCTGCAATATCAATGCTACGTACTTCATTCACATTGCCAACGACATCAACTCGCACTCCCCACAACTCCTTTCTGTATCTGGGGATCGGTAGTTCTGTTTTGAACCGGAATGGAACTTACCTATCTGCAATTACTATATGCATGCACATCTAGACGGGTGCCTAGAACAGAAGGTGGATCTATGGTTTCAACTCTCAACCGTATTCTGAAGAATTGATAGATTTCAGCGTCATAAATTAAATGTACAGGCATAAACTTGAGATATGAACAAGCGCCAGAAGTGTGAACCAAATGATCTGAAGGTTGGAGGAGCCTACTCATGAAGGTGAACTGGAAGGAACTTTTTCCGGAACCGATCCGAACCATTCTCGGAAGAATGCCACCCGCTCTATTGGAACAAGTGGAGGAAGTACGTATTCGTGAAGGCAGACCCCTGGAGATTAATGCAGGCAACACATACCACTTCCTAACACCTCAAGGTTGTCCGACCGGGAATCCTGAAGAAGCGTATGTTCCTCAGAAAGAAGTGACGCACAGGTTGCTGGACCTGATCAGTAACCATTCACTTTATACATTGGAAGAGGAACTGCGCAAAGGGTTCATCACCATACCTGGAGGACATCGAATCGGACTTGCTGGCCGAACGGTACTAAGCGGTGGGCGTGTCGAATACTTGCGTGACATCAATGGGTTTAACGTTCGGGTAGCCCGTGAGGTACATGGAGTGGCTGATCGTATCCTTCCTCATCTTCTCGATATGAAGAGCGGACAGGTCCTGCACACGTTGATCCTTTCGCCACCACAGCAAGGGAAAACGACGTTGCTGCGAGATCTGGCGAGACAAATTAGCAGTGGTACAAAGCTTACAGGGGGCAATGAACTGGTTCAGGGAATACGTCCACGTCTGAAAGTGGGCATTGTGGATGAAAGATCCGAAATCGCGGGTAGCTACAAAGGAGTACCTGGATTCGACGTAGGTCCCCGAACCGATGTGATGGACGGTTGTCCGAAGGCTGAGGGCATGATGATGATGCTTCGCTCCATGTCACCCGATGTCCTGATTGTGGACGAGATCGGTCGTCCGGAGGATGCCGAGGCGGTGATGGAAGCCCTGCATGCAGGAGTCTCTGTAATCGCGACTGCTCATGGCCGTGATCTATCGGAACTGTCGGCCAGACCCGCCCTCAGAACCTTAATTACGGAGCAGATGTTTCAACGTTATGTCCAGCTGCAACGGACGAGCCGGGGCATGACCTTTCGGCTGGCTGATGGCAAAATGCGTGCGTTGCAGCAGACCGGGGCAGGAGGTGAAGCCTTTGGTTAACATGCTTGGTGCGGTAATCATTCTGTTAGCCAGCACCCTCGCCGGTTTTTACAAGGCCAGACAGTATGCATTAAGACCGAGACAGTTGCGCGAACTCATCGCAGCCCTCCAGCGACTAATGACGGAGATTAACTATGGGCTCACTCCACTTCCCGATGCCATGAGCAAGATGGGAGCACAGACCAAAGAACCTGTAAAGACGCTGTTCCTTCATGCAGCCACACGGATGGAACCTCCTCATGGACTCACTGCCCGGGAAAGTCTGCAGTCAGGCGTGGATCTGGCGTGGGGAAGATCGGCCATGAAGGCTGACGAGAAGGAAGTGATGCTGCAATTAAGCTTCAGCCTTGGCACAAGTGACCGTCAGGATCAGACCAAACATATATCGTTAGCCATTCAACAACTAATGCATGAGGAATCCCGTGCCCAGGCCGATCAAATGAAATATGAACGAATGAGCCGAAGCCTCGGGATGCTTGTCGGAGCGTTAATCGTCATTCTGATCTTCTGAAATAGCCGGGATAGTGAGGTGCCAAGGTCATGAATCTAGAAGTGAACGCAATCTTTCAAATTGCGGGTATCGGAATCATCATTGCCATGATTCACACGGTACTGAAACAAATGGGAAAGGAAGATATGGCTCACTGGGTGACCGTAATCGGATTTGTCGTTGTATTGTTCATGGTGGTCCGTATGCTGGACAGCCTGCTACAAGAGATCAAATCGATATTTCTTTTTCAATGAAAAACGGTCATGAAGCCGGATGGTGGTGACCTGTGGAAATTATCCAAGTTGTAGGTTTGGCGCTCATCGCAACAGTACTCATTCTGGTCATTAAGGAACAGAAACCGATGTTTGCCTTTCTGATTGCTGCCGCGACAGGCATTGTCATCTTCATGTTGTTGATTGGCAAAATCGGTGCAGTCATCGAAGTGTTGAAGCGGCTTGCCGAGAATTCAGGCATGGAGAGTATTTATCTGAAAACGGTGCTGAAAATTATTGGCATAGCGTACATTGCTGAATTTGGCGCACAGATTGTCAGGGATGCAGGTCAGGAAAGCATTGCGTCCAAGATTGAACTGGCTGGTAAGGTACTGATCCTTGTACTTGCTATACCGATCATCAGCATTATTATCGAAACCGTCATGAAGCTGATGCCGGTATAGAAAGGGCGTGCGGACTTCATATGAAATCAATGCATCATAAACCGCAGTGGCGCCTTAGGGTTGTGCTGATGCTCTGTTTTCTGTTTGGTATCCTGGGACAGGTTACTGCAAGCTCGCCTTCCGGTGAGTGGATGCAGCAGCAGGCCGATCAGCTTCCCAAGGATCAGGTGGAGAAATACTGGGATCAACTGATGCAACAATACGGTGGTTTCTTCCCGGATGGGAAAACCCCTTCCTTCATGGATATGTTAGTCCCCGGCAATGAAGGGTTCAGCCTGAAATCGGTGTTTGTAGCGATAGGAACCTTCATGCTGCATGAAATTTTATATAATGGCAAGCTTCTGGTCACGATTGTGATGTTAAGCGTACTCAGCATGATTCTGGAGACGCTTCAGACCGCTTTTGAGAAAAATAATATTAGCAAAATCGCCTATTCCATCTGTTATATGGTCATCATCATTATTGCGATCAACAGCTTCAGTGTGGCGATTGGATACGCCAAGGATGCCATAACCGGCATGATCAACTTCATGATGGCCATGGTTCCCTTGTTATTCACACTGCTCGCGTCTATGGGTAACGTCATCACCGTCTCGGTTACACATCCACTCATCATTTTCATGATTCATCTGGTGAGTACATTGATTCACTTGCTGGTATTCCCGTTACTCTTCTTCTCAGCTGTTCTGCATCTCGTCAGTTCATTGTCTGACAAGTACAAGCTGACACAGCTGGCAGACCTCCTGCGCAATATTAGTGTGGCATTGCTGGGTATCCTGCTGACGATGTTTTTGGGTGTAATCTCGGTTCAGGGAGCATCGGGATCGGTAGCGGATGGAGTTAGCCTGAAGGCCGCCAAATACATCGCAGGCAATTTTGTCCCTGTCGTGGGCAGAACATTTGCGGATGCGACGGATACGGTAATTACAGCTTCTTTACTTGTCAAAAATGCAATTGGACTCACCGGAGTGATCATCATTTTGTTTCTATGTGCCTTTCCGGCACTCAAGATCCTGGCTCTTGCCTTGATATACAACGTAACTGGAGCCATTATGCAACCGCTAGGAGACACCCCGATTGTTGGATGCCTGCAGGCCATCGGCAAGAGCATGATCTACGTATTTGCGGCGCTCGCAGCCGTCGGGCTGATGTTTTTCTTGGCAATCACCATCCTGTTGACCGCGGGCAATCTGACTGTCATGATGCGCTGAATGTATGTTGGCAAGAAAGGGGATGGAAAGGATGGGGTGGCTGAGCAACTGGCTCCGGGAATTGATTATGATCGTTCTGCTGGCGACTTTTGTGGATATGCTGTTGCCCAATCGATCCATGGAACGTTATGCCAAGCTTGTGCTGAGCCTTCTCATCCTGCTGACCCTTTTATCACCCATAACCAAGCTGCTCAAAAGTGATCCGGTTGGCGAACTGAAACGGGCGATGTCGGCAATGGATGCTCCATCGGATGGAAATGCAACACTCGAACAGATATTGGCTCAGGGTAAGCGGCTGCAATCCAATGAACAGGAACAATCCTTACAATGGACAGCGAAAGAACTGGCTAATGTCATGAAAGGCCAGATTGAAGAAACAACAGGAGCGAGGGTGCGATCCGTAGAGGTACAGCTGGCAATGAGCAAATATGAAACGGAGATGGAAGCTGCCTCATCAGTCGAACTGCCTGTGATACAGCGTGTGTTGGTCGAGATGGCCGGAGAGGGTGCGGAAGGAGAAGTGAAGGCAAGGCAGCAAGGAGTCGCTGCAAATACACAACCCATATTTGGAACAGACACAGAAGCCGAGAAGGATAAATCACCTCAAACACAGCAGCCCATCCAGATTGGTCAGATTGAAGTGCCTGATGTACAGATTGATGTGAGTAAAGGGCAGCGTGATGGAAATGAAGCTTCTTCCGAGCCTGTTATACGTGATCAGGCAGACGAGACGAAGCAGCAAGGTGAGACATCCACAAGGTCCGAACATGCGGTGCAGATTATTACATTGTTGACCGAAAAGTGGGATGTTGATGCGAGCAAAGTTCAAGTGAAAGAACCAAAAAGTGCTGAAGTGCTCTGAGAAGGAGGGTGTCCGATGAAACAATGGTTCAAAAAGATGGAAACCTGGATGGGTGGCGGAGAGGGTGGGGCAAGGCGAAGTCAAACCTTCCGCTGGCTGATTATCCTCGGTTTGATCGGGGTGGGAATCATGCTATTCAATTCCTTCGTCAATGTCAAAAAAATTGATTCCGAAAATATCGGTCGGGAACCACCGGACCCGGCAACATCCATGGCATCCATACAGAGTGATCCGTCAGAACAGAATCCTTTTCAGGCGATCGAAATTGCATTTGAAGACAAGATCAAAGGTGTGCTGGAAAACATTGTTGGTGTGGGAACGGTTGATGTGATGGTTACCGTGGATTCCACAGAAGAGCTGGTCGTTCAGCGGAACGTGAAGGATTCTCAGCAACTTACCGAAGAAACGGATGCTAGCGGGGGCAAACGACATATGACGCAATATACCCGTGATGGCGAGATTATTACGTACGAAATATCAGGGGATCAGACACCTATAGTGACCAAAAAGCTCAAACCGCAGATCCGTGGTGTGCTTGTGGTTGCGAGGGGTGCAGAGAACAAGGTTGTGAAGGACCTGATAACCGATGCTGTGGAAAAAGGACTGAATGTGGCAGCCTACCGGATTTCTGTTGTACCGCGCAAACAAGACTAATTTGGTTTGTTGAATCACAAAATTCAATTCTCATAAGATTGAAGCCAATTTGAGGAGGAAGTTCTAATGAATAACAAACGTCAAACGGTATGGCTCGTTTCCATGCTGAGTCTGATGGTCATTTTGTCCGCGTATTATCTGTTCACTGAGGATTCCGGTCCAGTCAACGCGCCGGTGGCTGACAGTCAGCAAGTGGATGGAATCAAGCAAGGGGAAGCAAAGGAGACGGCAGGCATTCTTGATCCTACAGAAGGTTTGGTTGTGAATGAAGTGGTGAATAGCGGCGAAGTTGAAAGTGATCCAAGTGCGGCTGGAGCTATGGAAGAACCGGCGGCTACGGAAGGTAAAGAAGCCGGAAATACAGAGAAAACACCTGCTGTCGAACCAGGCGAGAATAAGGGTGAGGCAGGCAAAGAAACCAACAAAGAGACCGACAAAGGGGCAACAACTACACCGGAGACAGACGGTCAGGCAGGTGGTACTGCAACCAAGACAGATGAGGAAGTCCTCAAGGAAATGGAAGAGCAGAATACGACAGCATCTGCGAGCAGCCAGTTCCAGAACTACCAGTGGCAACGTGAGGAAAGCAACAATCGCATATATGAGGAACTGATGACCGTGGCAGGTGACTTGAGTAAAACACCAGAGGAGAATGCCAAAGCAACGGAGCAGCTCCGTACACTGGAAGAAAAAGAAGCTAAAATCACTGGCATTGAGGAGACACTCTCTCAACAGTTCGCTAATGCGATCGTTCAAGAAGATGCCGACAAGTATAAAGTTGTGGTCCTCAGTGACAAACTGGATGTAAAACAGGCGGTATCCATTGTGGATCTGGTCATGAAAGAATTGGCGGTTTCACAGAACAAAATCAGCGTGCAATACGTCACAGAACAGTAATCCAAATCATGGAAATGAAGTCCCGGGAGCTGGTTGTACTCTCGGGCTCTTTCCATTTTTAATGATTATGATATAATACATAAAGCCATATGACCGTCCTAGTGAGACTGGCATGATGCCGAAGGAGTGAATAATGGAAATGTTTAAATTGAGTGAAATCAAAGAACTGATTAAACTGGTAGATGAAAGTTCCGTTCAAGAATTGGAAATTGAAAATGAAGGATCACGGTTATCGATCCGCAAACCGGGAAAAACGGAGTATGTTCAAGCAGCTGCTGTGCAACCGCAAATGATTGCTGCTCCGCAAGTACAGCCGGCCGCAGTGGTAAGTGAAGCTGCACCGCAGGTCGATACTACAAGTCATTTACATAAAATTGTATCTCCGATGGTAGGTACTTTTTACAGAGCTTCCTCGCCGGAAGCGGGTCCTTTTGTGAGCGCTGGTGATAAAGTTGTTGAGAAAACAACGGTATGTATCATCGAAGCCATGAAGCTGATGAACGAGCTTGATGCGGACATCAAGGGAGAAATCGTTGAAGTGCTGGTTGAGAACGGACAGCTGGTCGAGTATGGGCAGCCCCTTTTCCTGGTGAAACCGGAATAACCGTTATGGCTGGTTAACAGCTAACCGCATGAGCTTCGAAGGAGGACAAAACGAAATGAAATTTCAAAAAATACTGATTGCGAACCGTGGAGAGATTGCGGTACGTATTATTCGTGCCTGCCGTGAAATCGGCATCTCAACGGTAGCCGTCTATTCGGAAGCGGACAAGGATTCTCTGCATGTTCGTCTTGCAGATGAGGCTTATTGTATCGGGCCGACACTGTCTAAGGACAGTTACCTCAACTTCACAAACCTGATGAGTGTAGCTACGCTGACGGAATGTGATGCAATCCACCCTGGATACGGTTTTTTGGCGGAGAATGCTGATTTTGCGGAAATTTGTGAGTCTTGCAATATTACATTCATCGGGCCTTCACCCGAAGCCATTACCAAAATGGGAGACAAGGCTGTTGCCAAACAAACGATGAAAGATGCAGGAGTACCTGTTATTCCTGGATCAGACGGCCTTGTTGAAAATATGGATGAAGCCATCATGATTGCTAGAGATATCGGATATCCTATCATTATCAAAGCTACTGCTGGTGGCGGAGGTAAGGGAATTCGTATTGCCGAAGATGAAGAAACGCTGATTAAGCAGATTACCGCTGCTCAGCAGGAAGCACAAAAGGCATTTGGCAATGCAGGTGTATATCTGGAGAAATTCCTGACAGGTATGAAACACGTGGAAATTCAGATCATTGCCGATAAACACGGAAATGCAGCACATTTGGGAGAGCGTGATTGCTCGGTTCAGCGTCGTCGCCAGAAATTGGTGGAAGAAGCTCCGTGTCCGATTCTCTCCGAAGATGTGCGCACACTGATGGGCGAAGCTGCGGTACGGGCTGCCCTTGCTGTGGATTACTCGGGAGCGGGCACATTGGAGTTCTTGCTCAGCCCGAATGGCGAGTTCTATTTCATGGAGATGAACACCCGTATTCAGGTAGAGCACCCGGTAACTGAGATGGTTACTGGCGTGGATCTGATCCGTGAGATGATCTCGGTAGCTGAAGGCAACCCACTTTCATTCCGTCAGGAAGACGTGGTTATCAATGGCTGGTCGATAGAATGTCGTATCAATGCGGAAGATCCGGACCGTAACTTTATGCCATCACCAGGCAAAATCGGATTCTACCTTGCACCGGGAGGACCTGGCGTTCGTGTAGATAGTGCTGCTTATCCGGGTTATACCATTTCACCTTTCTATGACTCCATGATCGCAAAATTGATCGTGTGGGGAGCGAATCGTGAAGAGGCGATTGCCAAGATGAAACGTGCGCTTGGGGAATTTGCGATTGAAGGCATATCTACAACCATTCCTTTCCATCAGAAATTGCTGGAGCACCCAACGTTCATTCGTGGTGACTTTGATATCAAATTTCTTGAGGAAAACGAGATTTAAAAGGTATATTGGGCTTGTTTGTCATAATGTAGCCCAAATGATATAGTATGAATAATAAGAGCGCATGTCTCCTGCAAAGGATAAGCCCGCACCTCGCGGATGTTTGCAGGAGTTCCGGTAAAGCCGGACCGGAAGGGTTCTGAAGGTTGATTAACCTGAGTCCAGCGCCCTGACGGATGGCCGCAAACTTATCTCGCGAAAGGTGTGTTGAACAGTTATGAGTACACTACCGACTGAATTTGAACGAACGGATATCGGTGAAATCCAGATCGCACCTGAAGTTATTGAAGTGATTGCTGGATTGGCAACCCTTGAAGTGAAAGGTGTTGCAGGCATGAGTGGCGGATTCGCTGGCGGATTTGCTGAATTGCTTGGTCGCAAAAACCTTTCCAAAGGCGTTAAAGTTGAAGTAGGCCAACGTGAAGCTGCAGTTGATGTTTCCGTAATTATCGAGTACGGATACCGTTTGCCACAGGTAGCTACGGAGATTCAACAGAACGTGAAACGTTCCATCGAGAACATGACAGGATTGAATGTGAATGAAGTGAATGTGCACATTCATGACGTTCAGTTCAAGAGCACCGAGAAAGTGGAAGAGATCGACCTGAACAGTCAACGCGTAAAATAAAAGAAGACAGATTCCCCCGGCATCTTCTGCCGGGGGTTATCCCCGTCTTGGACAGGTCTTCATGATAGCGAAAGCTAGATGACGATCTGATTATTGATAGTGAACAGGTTAAGTCATGTTAGTGAGCAAGGGAGGCTGTGCAGTTCGTGGCTAAAATACTGGATCGGCTTCTGTTGTTTATATACAGCATAAGCGTTGGAGCAATATCGGCAGCCGTCATTCTTCTGATCAGCGGTGTGCTGCCTTACGAATTGAATTACCAGCAGGAACAAAACGTTATTGTTGCGTCGGTTATTGCAGCAGCGATTTTGTTTATCCTGAGTTTGCGATTTTTCTACATCTCGGTTCGGCGTGGGCGTGCATCGTTGCCGTCTGTAGATCAACGTACTGAGTTTGGTGATGTACAGATTTCGATGGAGACGATTGAGAATCTCTGTTTGAAGGCAACTTCCCGATTCCGGGGAGTACGTGATGTCAAGGCACGCATACGCGTGGTTGAGTCAGGACTGGAGATTATGATCCGTGCGGTAGTGGATGGCGAGACACCTATTCCTGCGCTGACTTCTGATCTGCAAAAGGCGATACATGATCATGTACAAGAGATTACGGGGATTCCGGTTTCTTTTGTCACGGTGTATATCGCTAATGTAACCCAGTCGCCTAACTACAAGAGTCGAGTGGAATGAGGTGAGTTTCACTGATGCTGTGGAAAGAGATTTGGGATAGTCACAGAGGCCGAATTACCGGAATTATCGGCGGCATCTTTTTTGGATTTCTTTATGTATGGATCGGTTTTTGGGATATGTTGTTCTTTGCACTCTTGGTGTTCATCGGTTATACGTTAGGCAGACGAAGCGATTCGAAGCTGGGTTCGTCCATTCCCTGGAGTGAGTGGGGACAATGGCTTGGCGATCGCTGGCGTCCGTTTAAGTGACCTACCTGAACCCTGCAATATGTTTCTTCCGAAAATAGAGCTGTAGTTTAGGTTGCCCGTTTTTTGGAGGAAACGTATTGCAGGTTTTTTTGTGAAAAGGGATAACAATAACAATACCGTGGAAGCCATCGATCAATCCATTACAGGATTTGATGAGAGGGTTGCATGGATTATAAAATAAGCATGATGACGCTCCAGACGGAGCGCTGCAGGAGGCAGGACATGAAAAGACGTTTGGCAAGGGAAATTGCAGTACAAAGTCTGTATCAGATGGAAATGAATGAGGTAGGCGCAGCAGAAGCTGTGAACATGTTGATCAATGAAGCTGCTGAAGATAATGAAACCGAAGTAGTTATCCGCGATGCAGATGTAATGCGTACTTATGTTACTGAGATTGTACAAGGAGCCTGGAACAATAAGGAAGCAATTGACGGATTACTCGTTGATTATTTGAAAGGTTGGCAGATTAGCCGTCTGTCACGTGTGGATCGCCAGATTCTACGACTGTCTACGTATGAAATGGTGTTCCGTGATGACATTCCGGCAAAGGTATCCGTCAATGAAGCGATTGAACTGTCCAAATATTTTGGTACAGAAGAATCCGGCAAGTTTGTCAATGGTGTACTTGGACGAATGATTCAGGAAGTTGACGCCATCAAAGCAAAATTATCTTAAGTTATGATTAATTATAGTGTGTGTTCAAAAAGACCGGTTTTCAGTATCCTTCGTAATCCAAAGCGGGCTTTTTGAACAACCTCTAAATTTATATTCACATAAGGGAGAGAGAGTACAATGACAGCATCTATTATTAACGGTAAAGAAGTATCCCAAGAGATCCGCGCAAGCATGACAACAGAAGTAAAACAGCTTAGCGAACAGGGGGTAGTACCTGGTCTGGCTGTTGTGCTCGTCGGTGAAGATCCGGCATCCCAAGTATATGTGCGTAATAAAGAAAAAGCATGTCACGACCTCGGCTTCTACTCCGAAGTGCATCGCTTGGATGCAGATACGTCCCAAGAAGATCTGCTTGCGCTGGTGGACAAGCTTAACAATCAACAATCCATTAACGGAATTTTGGTTCAACTCCCACTGCCGAAACATATCGAAGAGAAAGCGGTCATTGATGCGATTGCCGTGGATAAAGACGTAGACGGATTCCATCCAGTCAATGTAGGTAACCTTGTCATTGGAGACGATAGTCTGCTTCCGTGTACCCCAGCGGGTGTGATTGAACTGATCAAGCGTACTGGATTGGAAATGTCCGGTAAACATGCGGTAGTTATTGGAAGAAGCAATATTGTCGGCAAACCGGTATCGCTGTTGCTGCAACGTGAGAATGCAACGGTAACGATGTGTCATTCCCGCACAGCAAACATGAAAGAAATTACACGTCAGGCGGATATTTTGGTTGTAGCCATCGGTCGTGCAAACTTTGTGGATGCTGATTTTGTCAAACCGGGTGCTGTGGTTATCGATGTCGGCATGAACCGTTTGGAGAACGGCAAACTGGCAGGAGACGTTGATTTTGAGAGTGTGAAAGAAGTTTCTGGTCCAATTACACCGGTTCCTGGTGGTGTTGGTCCGATGACAATCACAATGCTGATGCAAAATACATTGATCGCTGCCAAGCGCGCTCACGGATTGGCCTAGGGTTCTGTCTGTGGCAGATCAAAAGATCTACTCCATCAAAGACCTGAACCGATACATCCGGATGAAACTGGAATCGGATCAGGTCCTGTCGGACGTTTGGCTACGCGGGGAGATTTCGAACTTCACACATCACTCCAGCGGCCATATGTATTTTACATTGAAGGACAAGGACAGCCGGATTAAATCGATCATGTTCGCATCCCATAACCAGCGATTACCCTTTGTACCGAAGGAGGGTGCAAGGGTTATTGCCCGTGGTAATGTCTCGGTGTATGAACGGGATGGGCAGTATCAATTCTATGCTACCCACATGCAGCCGGACGGAATTGGAAGTCTGTATCTGGCTTACGAACAGCTGAAGAAAAAGCTTGAGGATGAAGGGTTATTTTCACCTTCTCGAAAAAGACAGATCCCTCGTTATCCACAGACCATCGGGGTTGTAACTTCACCGACGGGAGCGGCGGTGCGGGACATCATGATCACACTCCAGCGCAGGTACCCTTCTGCCAAAGTTGTTTTATATCCTGTTCTGGTTCAAGGCAAGGGTGCAGCACCTTCCATTGTCAAAGCGATTGGCAACCTGAACCGGATGGGAGAAGCCGATGTACTTATCGTTGGACGCGGAGGCGGTTCACTGGAGGAGTTGTGGGCCTTTAATGAGGAGATTGTGGCAAGAGCAATAGTCGCTTCGGATATTCCTGTCATTTCTGCGGTTGGGCACGAAACGGACTTCACTATTGCTGATTTTGCAGCCGATTTGCGTGCGGCTACACCTACAGCAGCTGCTGAATTAGCTGTACCTAATCGAGCTGAGTTGCTCGATCAGATCGGACAACGGCAGCGTCAATTACAGCATAGCTTGCGTCAGCGTGCTGTACATAATCGTGAACGGCTCGCGAGATTACAGCGTTCGCCAGTGCTTGTTCATCCAAGACGTACCTTGATGCAGCACACGGAACGACTGGATATGATGCATCAACGGTTATTGAGAACAGTGGATACCCGTATGAAATGGACGGGAGAGAAGCAGGAGCGTCTGCGGGCAGCGCTGCAACGATTCAATCCTCGTGAGCAGGTCAATGCAGCACGCCGTGAGAATGCGGCAGCACGCAGACAACTGGAACTTGCGATCAGGTCTATAACCAGATCGAAGCAACAACAGTGGAAATCATCTGTGCGGCATCTGGATGCGCTCAGCCCGCTTAAAGTCATGTCACGTGGATACAGCCTTGTCTATGACGAGCAGGAACAGCGATTAATCAAGTCCACGAAGGATGTACAGCCTGGAGATTCAATTAAGATTAAATTAACAGACGGACAGCTGGACTGTCAGGTTTGGGGAATGAAGGAGGACGACAATACCCATGGTGAATGAACCGGAATTGAATTTTGAAGAAGCAATGGCGGCATTGGAAGACATCGTAGGTCAGCTTGAGCATGGTGATGTTCCGTTGGAACAGGCCATCGATCTGTTTCAGCGCGGGATGAAACTTTCGCAACTTTGCGGTCTGAAGCTGGAACAAGTGGAACGCAAGATCGAGATGATCGTAGAAGAAGATGGAGAGCTTCGCAAGAAGCCTTTCGGAACTGCTGACGATGAGAGCGGTGAAGTCCATGAGTAATCGTCCTTCGTTTCAAGCATACCTCGAAGAGGTCACAGCTGAGGTGACAGAAGCGTTGAAACACACGCTTCCCGATCACTGGGATGTACCCCAATCGTTGACGGATGCGATGCAGTACTCACTCATGGCCGGAGGCAAACGCCTTCGTCCTCTTCTGGTCGTTGCTGCGGCGGAAGCCTTCGGTGTACAGCGTACAGCTGCAATGCCGGTAGCCTGCGCCGTGGAGATGGTTCATACGTACTCACTGATCCACGACGACCTGCCTGCTATGGATAATGATGATTACCGCAGGGGAAAATTAACGAATCATAAGGTATATGGTGAAGCAACAGCCATATTGGCAGGCGATGCGCTGTTAACCCATGCTTTTTATAGCATTGTTCAAGCTGGACGCCGTAGCGGTGTGGCGGCAGATGCGTTGCTGTCCATCGTAGAGGACCTGTCCGAACTTGCTGGAGCAAGAGGTATGGTCGGCGGCCAAGTTGCTGATATGGAAGGCGAACAAGGCATGACTGATCTTGCACAGCTCCAATATATTCATTTGCACAAAACGGGTGACCTGATTGTTTTCTCTCTCATTGCTGGAGCACGAATTGGTGGAGCAACGGAAGGACAATTGGAAGCCTTGCGTGTGTTTGGCCGTGATCTGGGGCTGGCGTTCCAGATTCAGGATGATATTCTCGACCTGACGGGCGACGAGCAGAAGATGGGCAAGAAAACACAGAGCGATGTGAATCAGCAGAAGGTAACGTACCCTTATTTTATTGGCATGGAGGCTTCTCTAGCTGAGGTGAAATCCCTTACCCAATCTGCAAAAGACGCACTTGAAAGAGCCGAGTTACCTGATGCATCCAGATTGCTGGAAATTGCAGATTACCTGATGAGTCGAGACCATTAGATTCTGACGGAGCGGGCTGTTTCAAAACCGCTATAACCGTGTAATGAATGTAATGTCCTTTTTCCGAGTGGATGGAAAAAGTCTGTCCCGAGTGGATGCGGGAATACATATGGAGAAGAATTTTAAATAACTTGCTGGCGAGAATGCTCGTTATCGGGAGTATAGAGCAGTAAATTATGATTCTTGTTCTTTTATGTTATAATGATTTAATGTCATTTGATTCATAATGTATATATCGATTTACAACAATAACTAAACAATCTAGGAAAGCGGGGAGATTCTCGTGCTGCTTCCACAAATTAAACAACCCAGTGATCTAAAGTCGATGTCTCAGGATGATCTTGCCCTTTTGTCGGCAGAGATCCGGCAGTTTCTGATTGAGAAACTGTCTGTTACAGGTGGGCATCTCGCACCCAACTTAGGCGTGGTTGAGCTCACGGTAGCCCTGCATTACTGCTATAACAGTCCAGCGGACAAAATGATTTTTGATGTAGGGCATCAGGCTTATGTGCATAAAGTCCTGACAGGGCGTATGGATCGCTTTGATACATTGCGTCAACATAACGGTCTGTGCGGGTTTGTCAAACGCAACGAAAGTGAACATGATGTATGGGAAGCTGGACACAGCAGTACTTCACTGTCCGCTGCGATGGGGATGGCCCTTGCACGTGATCTGAAGGGTGAGGACAACCAAGTTATCGCGATGATTGGTGATGGAGCGCTTACAGGTGGTATGGCGTTTGAGGCTCTCAATCATATCGGTCATGAGCAGAGAAAACTGATGGTTATTCTGAATGATAATGAAATGTCCATTGCTCCAAACGTTGGGGCCATGCATAAATATTTGAGCAAGATTCGTTCGGATCGTCATTATTTGAAAGCAAAAGATGATGTCGAGGGGATGCTTAAAAAAATTCCTGCTATTGGGGATCGTTTGGCCAAATCGGCAAGCTGGATCAAAGACAGTGTCAAATATATGATGGTACCAGGTGTTCTTTTCGAAGAACTGGGCTTCACGTATTTGGGACCGATTGATGGGCATGATATTCCCAAATTGATTGAAACCTTCAAACAGGCGGATAACGTTGATGGTCCTGTGCTCGTTCACGTGCTCACGACCAAAGGCAAAGGTTATCAGCCAGCAGAAGCCGATTCGCACAAGTGGCACGGAATTTCTCCGTACAAAATTGAATCTGGACAAGTGCTGAAGGCAGTCGGAAAACCGATGTACACGGAAGTGTTTGGTCAAACGCTAATTGATCTTGCGAAGCAGGATAAGCGGATCGTAGCGGTAACTCCGGCAATGCCTACCGGATCAGGTCTTATTCCATTTAGTAAGGAATTTCCGGATCGCATGATTGACGTAGGGATCGCAGAACAGCATGCGGCAACCATGTGTGCTGCACTGGCTATGGAAGGCTTGAAGCCGGTTTTCGCCGTGTATTCCACATTTATGCAACGTGCATATGATCAGATTGTACATGATATTTGCCGTCATAACGCTAACGTGATGTTTGCCATTGACCGTGCCGGGTTTGTTGGTCCAGATGGGGAAACACATCAAGGGGTATACGATGTGGCATTTATGCGCCATATTCCAAATATCGTTCTGATGATGCCAAAAGACGAAAATGAATTGCGTCACATGATGAAAACGGCGCTTGATTATAATGAAGGTCCAATTGCTTACCGTTATCCACGAAACAATGTGGTCGGTGTACCTTTGGATGATGTACTTGTTCCGATTCCAATCGGA
The DNA here is from genome assembly GCF_032452295.1 of Paenibacillus sp. ClWae2A. Classification (NCBI taxonomy): domain Bacteria; kingdom Bacillati; phylum Bacillota; class Bacilli; order Caryophanales; family Paenibacillaceae; genus Paenibacillus; species Paenibacillus sp. ClWae2A. The sequence goes on along the minus strand of NZ_JAULSQ010000003.1, from coordinate 110,568 downwards.
TCATGGGAGCAACTACGTCCATCGGAAGGATATGCTGTCATCGCTTCAGGATCGATGGTGCAGCTTGCAGAAGAGGCAGCAGAGATGGTGAAACGGGAAGGGATTACAGCAGGCGTAATTAACGCTCGCTTCCTGAAACCTCTTGATGAGCAAATGCTGCGTGACCTGGCTGTTCGAGGCACCAAATTGATTGTACTTGAAGAAACATCCCAAGCAGGCAGCATGGGTAGTGCAGTGCTGGAGTTTTATGCAGAACAGGGACTACATGATGTTCATGTACAATTGATGGGGATTCCGGATCGCTTCATCGAGCATGGCAGTATTAAGGAACAACGTGAGGAAGTGGGTCTTACTGTTGAAAATGTATGTGCTGAACTGCGCAAGATGGCTGTTCAATCATCTTACGGAATACCCAAAACACGTTTTCCTTCGTAAATTTACATGATAGGAGACAGACATGTCACTCCCGAAAGAACGAATTGATGTTCTGCTGGTTGAGCAGGGCTATTATGAAAGTCGTGAGAAGGCAAAGGCTGCAATCATGGCTGGACTGGTGTATGCCAACAATGAGCCGATCGAAAAGGCGGGCATGAAGATTCCAAGGGAAGCCGAGCTAAAAGTTAAAGGCTCGGTACATCCCTACGTCGGCAGAGGCGGATTGAAGCTCGAAAAAGCGATCCGTCATTTCGGCCTTGATATGAATGGACTTGTCATGCTCGACATTGGTTCATCCACCGGTGGATTTACGGATTGTGCACTTCAGCATGGTGCGTCTCACGTCTACGCTATTGATGTGGGGTATAATCAGCTCGACTGGTCTTTGCGTAATGATGAGCGGGTTACTGTTATGGAACGGACCAACTTTCGCTATGTGACTCCTGAAGATCTTACGGGACCAGTCCCGAACTTTGCGAGCATTGATGTGTCGTTCATTTCACTGCGAATCATATTGCCGCCACTTCTGGCTCTTTTGAAACAACCTGCAGATATCGTTGCATTGATTAAACCTCAATTTGAGGCAGGACGTGAGAAAGTAGGCAAGTCCGGTGTGGTACGTGATACGAAGGTACACAAAGATGTATTGCAGACGATGCTTCATTTTGCCAGTCAACTTGGTTTGCATCTGCAAAGTTTAACTTTTTCACCGATAACCGGTGGAGAAGGTAATATCGAATTTCTCGCTCATTGGCGTCTGGAAGCACCAGAGGCTACACAACCAGAGAACGATCCAGCTTCACTTGATGCACTTGCAGAGCAAATTGCCAAGGAAGCAGCTCATACATTTACGGGAAACTCATCATAAGATGGGTTTCTTTTCGCTGGAAAGGTGATTGATGTAAAGGGAAATCGTTACTGAACCTCGAATATGTCTTCGAGGTGAGCGATAATGGATGGTCAATATGACACAATTGTTATAGGTGTACTTGCTGTCTGTTTGATCTTGTGGCTGTTCTTTGGCTTGCGTAATTGGGTGAACCGACCGATGCCGGTAAGCTTGTCTGGAATGCAACTGAACGTGAAGATTCAGGATTCCCCAGCCTTGGATTTGCTTGAAGCACAAGGCTACGAAGTTATCGGTGGCAAAATGAAAGTCCCTCTGGCTTTTGAGGCCAATGAATCCGTTTATTACAGCAGATTATTCATTGATTATGTTGCAGAACGTGAGGATCTCAGATACCTGGTGAAAACGTCTCGTCGCAGACAGCCAATTGAAATGACCGGCCCTGCGCTTAGGGATCGCTTCCTCAATTATCTGTTGTTATATCCTGGCTGTGAAGGATTGCTGTATGTTGACTTGGAGGATTCCGATATTAAGTTAATCAGGCTCATGGACTATCAGGAAGATGTGTATGATGGGGATGATCTGGACTAATATAAAAGAATGAACATTACAGGGCAAAGTCTGCGGCGAATTACAAATGCTGCTTTATTGCAATACATTTAACTGGAGGCATGTATGAAAGGACAAAGGCACATCAAGATTCGTGAAATCATTAGTCAAAATGAAATTGAGACCCAGGATGATCTGGTTGAAGCACTACGCAAATCAGGTTTTCAGGTGACTCAGGCGACGGTATCCCGGGATATCAAGGAACTTCTGTTAATCAAGATTCCGATGGATGACGGAAGATACAAGTACTCTTTGCCAACAGATCAACGATATAATCCGATTCAAAAGTTGAAGCGTGCACTCGTTGACAACTTCTTGCACATTGATCACACCAACAATCTGGTTGTGATGAAATGTTTGCCAGGAACAGCCAACTCCATTGCAGCTTTGCTTGATAATATTGAGTGGAATGAAGTCATGGGCACGATCTGTGGGGATGATACCATTCTGATTATCTGCCGGACTGAAGGTAACAGCGTGACCGTTATTGAACGCATCATGGGTTATATTGCTTGAATCAATGGTTCAAAAACATAATTTCTGAGTTAGTCATCCGGAGGTGTTTTTGCAGATGTTAGTTACGTTATCGATTCGCAATCTGGCTGTGGTGGAAGAAGTAGATGTTGTATTCCATCCGGGATTCCATGTGCTTTCAGGGGAAACGGGTGCCGGGAAGTCGATTATTATAGATGCACTTGGCTTAATTGCCGGTGGACGAAGTTCAGCTGATCTGATCCGGTACGGATGTGAGAAGGCAGAGATGGAAGCCCTTTTTGAGATGGAACCAAGTCATCCGGTCTGGCTGACGTTAGAGAAACTTGGTATCCATTGTGAGCCTGAAGAGCATTTGGTTATTCGACGTGAGCTGAATACTCAGGGGAAGAGTACGTCCCGCATTAATGGGCAATTGGTCAATCTGACCATGCTGCGGGAAGTAGGCGAGAAGCTGATCAATATCCATGGACAACATGAACATCAGAGTTTGCTGCGCGCAGAGAGCCATCTGGGGCTTCTCGATACCTATGGCTCGGAAGTCATCGGACCTGTCAAAGCGAAGTACCAAGAGCGTTACAGCAAGTTTATCACGGCGGAAAAAGAACTGCGTGCGCTTCAGGAGTCCAGTCAGCGGGCATATCAACTCTTGGACATGTATCGCTTTCAGCTTGAGGAGATCGCAGCGGCAAGCCTTACACGAGGCGAGGATGAATTACTCGGGGAAGAACAGGTCAAACTATCCCATAGTGAGAAAATGATGGACAGTGTTGCTGGTGCATATGATCTGCTCAGTGGTCAACGCGGGCTTGAAGCTGTGAGCATTGCTCTTTCAAGAATTGAAGACATTTCTGGATATGATAGCAAAGGACTGCAACCAATTGTAGAGCAGCTGCAATCCGCATTTTATCAATTGGAAGATGCGACATTTCAGTTAAGGGATTACCGAGAGAAAATTGAATTTAATCCGGCAAGGCTGGAAGAAGTGGAGCAAAGGCTGAATCTGATTTCTGGCCTCAGACGGAAATACGGGGACAGTGTTGAACTTATTCTCAGTTATTATGATCAGATTAGCCATGAAACCGACCAACTGGAGAACAAGGACGAACGGCTGGAGAAATTGCGAGCTGAACGTGACAAAATGCTTAACCTTGTGATGGAGTCTGCTGAAGAACTCAGCAAGGTTCGCAAACAATGCGCCGAGGAACTTGCTGCACAGGTGGAAAGCGAGCTCAAGGATCTGCAAATGGAGCGGACCACACTGCGTGTTCAGATTACTCCATTTGAAGATCCAAAGGGCATTGAATGGAATGGACGCCGTATTCGTCTGAATCGTCAGGGTGCGGACAATGCGGAATTCCTGATCTCACCGAACCCGGGCGAGCCATTACGACCACTTGGCAAGATTGCTTCAGGTGGTGAGTTGTCGAGAATGATGCTGGCGATGAAGAGTATCTTTGCGCGACATGACCGGATACCTGTGTTGATTTTTGATGAAGTTGATACCGGAGTTAGCGGTAGAGCAGCTCAATCCATTGCGGAAAAACTGTTCCGCTTGTCTTCGACTTGTCAGGTTTTCTCAATAACTCACTTACCACAAGTGGCATGTATGGCAGATCATCAATATCTCATTGAGAAACATGTCTACGATGGACGGACGATGACGCAGGTGGAATCGCTGTCAGACGAAGGCAGAGTGAAGGAATTGGCACGTATGCTGGGCGGCGTGGAAATTACAGAAAAAACGCTGCATCACGCACAGGAAATGCTGAATTTGGCGGAAGCCAAAAAAGGGTGAAACGGACGGCTGGCGTAATGATTGACAGTAATAAAAGCCTGGGGGCGAGGTTATCTTATAGGTACGCAATTGGCGACCACCTTTCGTCAAGCGAAAGAAGCAAAGGGAGTGTGACAGCCATTGAATTCCCCCCTCAGGAAGAAATTGCTAGGTCTTTTATTTGCCTTCTTTCTTTGTGTGATTAGCCAGGCCATTCAGCCTGTGCAAAGTTATGCTTCACTGCCGGATGAATTGCAGGTGTTTGCCGGCAGGCAAGCGGATGTACGGTTCGCTGTACCTGCTGCTTCAAGCGCCGTTGTAGATCGTCCTGATATCGTTGGTTTGGATGATCAGGCAGCGATGCATGTTACCAGGCAACAACCTTTGCATCTTCACCCCCAACAGACGGGACATGCCAAATTAACGTTGAAGTTGTGGGGTAAAATTCCGGTCAAAACAGTCCATGTGAATGTGATACCGGATTTGCGTGTTGTACCCGGGGGTCAAACCATTGGCGTCAAAGTTAAATCGGCAGGCATTCTGGTGGTTGGTCATCATCTGGTCCATTCCGGGCAGGATGAGCGTGTATCGCCAGGAGAAAACGCAGGTATTAAGCTCGGAGATCTGATTACGCATATGGATGGTAAACGTCTTGATGGCGTGGCAGGTGTGTCTGAAGCCGTTGAACTCGCAGGTAAAAGTAAAAAAGGTATTGATGTTGTGTTGAAACGTGGTAAGGAAACGGTTAAGACACGATTGACTCCGGCGTATGACTCCGAGGATCAAGCCTGGAGGCTTGGTTTATACATTCGTGATTCCGCAGCCGGCGTTGGCACACTTACCTTCTATGCTCCCGATCAGGGCGTATACGGCGCACTGGGCCATGTCATTACAGATATGAACACACAAACATCTATTGTTGTGGGTAGTGGTCAGATCGTTCAGTCCAATGTGACGTCCATTTCGAAAAGTGAGACCGGTGATCCGGGTGAAAAACGTGCTCATTTCCTCAAGGAAAGCAAGATTTTGGGCAATATTGAACGTAATACGGCTTTTGGCATCTTTGGTAAAATGTCCGGAAATCCTGAGCACAGTCTGTATTCGAAAGGTATTCCCGTCGCTTTTTCTCATGAAGTCAAAGAAGGACCGGCCGAAATACTTACCGTGGTTGACGGTCAACAAGTTGAACGCTTCTCCATTGACATTGTTCATGTGGCAGATCAAACTGAGCCAGCAACGAAAGGTCTGGTACTTCGAATCACGGACCCGAAACTGCTGGATAAGACCGGAGGCATCGTTCAAGGTATGAGTGGCAGCCCCATTGTGCAGAATGGTAAATTAATCGGTGCAGTTACTCATGTATTCGTGAATGATCCGAAATCGGGTTATGGTTGCTTCATTGAATGGATGTTACAAGATGCTGGCGTTATGATGAAAAAGGAAAACGAAAAGAACCTCAAGGCTGGTTAAACAGCCCTGAGGTTCTTTTTTGTCGAAAGCAAACATAATATATCGGATAATGAAATAAATTATTTATTATATAGGATCAAGAAAAAAAAATAAAGAAAAATAATTTTCGACAGGAGGAATTTAACTCGCTGTGTCGAAAATTAAACGTGTAAGGAAATGTACGAAACGATGTTTAATTTAAAGGAGGATACCGTTTTGCAAAAAATTGAGGTATTGCTGGCCGATGATAATCGTGAATTTACGAATTTGCTTGCCGAATATATATCTGAACAGGAAGATATGGAAGTAACCGGTATTGCATACAATGGAGAAGAAGTACTGCAATTGCTGGAGCAAACTCGGGATGTGCCGGATGTATTGATTCTGGATATTATCATGCCTCACCTGGACGGACTGGGTGTGCTTGAGCGCTTGCGCGACCTGAACCTGTCTCCACAGCCTAAAGTCATTATGCTTACGGCATTCGGACAAGAGAATATCACACAGCGTGCCGTGCAACTCGGAGCTTCCTATTACATTCTCAAGCCGTTTGACATGGAGGTGCTTGCGAATCGTGTGCGTCAACTGGTGGGAACACAGACCGCGATGTCCACAAGCAGCGGATCATCCATGTTCATGAAATCCAATGTTGTGCCAATGGGCAAACACAAAAATCTGGATGCAAGTATTACGTCCATCATACATGAAATCGGTGTTCCTGCGCATATTAAAGGATATCAGTATTTGCGGGAAGCCATTACGATGGTGTATAACAATATCGAAATTTTGGGAGCCATCACCAAAACACTGTATCCGGCGATTGCCGAAAAATTCAAAACCACGCCATCCCGCGTCGAACGTGCCATCCGTCATGCCATTGAAGTGGCATGGACTCGCGGTAACATCGACAGCATCAGCCACTTGTTTGGCTACACGATCAACATCAGCAAGTCGAAACCGACAAATTCGGAATTCATCGCGATGGTTGCTGACAAGCTGAGAATTGAGCATAAGGTAAGCTGAAAGGGTCAGGAGTAGTGATCCGGCAAGGAAAGTTCAGATTAGATTCTGGCCAAATGAATTTTGGCGGCTTATATCTGAATTCGTTCATTTCATGCCGATAAACTTCTGTAATATATACCAACGAATACCGTCATTTATTGGATTAAAGATATCCAGTAAATGACGGTATTTTTGCATAACGAAATAACACAGATCATGGGGATAAAAATTTTATTTCATAAACTTTTACCCTCAGTTAACGCTTTTTCAAGTAGAAAGTGGTACGATGTGACCATTGACAAAGACCTACATATATATTTGAAAAGTTCGGATTAGATGCTACGAACAGAGGAGTAGAATAGTATGTTTACGCAAATAGGCAAGATTGCTGAACCGATTCCTGTAGTACGATCTGATACAAAATGTGATATCGTCTATCATCTTTTCAAGTCCAATCCTAGTCTGGAAGGTATAGCAGTAATGGGGGAGAAGGGTGTGTCATTAATGATGCGGCCCCAATTCTTTCAGCAGATTGGCACGCAGTACGGCTATAATCTGTATATGGGACGTCCTGTTGAACTGGTGATGAACACGCAGGCACTGGTCGTGGATTATTCGGAACAGATTACAGATGTCAGTGTTCTCGCCATGGACAGAGATGAAGGGGAAATATATGATCTTGTGCTGGTCACGTCAGGGGAAAGTTTCTTTGGTGCTGTGAGTATTCGCCGTTTGTTACTTGCTGTTGCTGATGTACGGGCTGAAATGGCGATTTTTATGAACCCGCTGACAGGGCTTCCAGGTAATCATATCATAGATGAAAGGCTGTCTCAGGCTCTTCAGATGGACCATTTTAGCGTGCTGTACGTTGATCTCGATCAATTCAAATCCTACAATGATAGCTACGGCTTCAAAATGGGGGATCAGCTTATTCAGGCGACAGCTAACTTGCTTCGCAAGCTATTTGTTCCCCCTGAAGCTTTTCTTGGACATATCGGTGGTGATGATTTTATTACGATCCTGAATCACCATGATTACAAACATATTAGTGAGGAAGTCATCTCAGGTTTTGAGCAAATGAAAAAGACGTTCTACAACGAACTTGATTGGCATAATCAATATGTTCTGGGGGAAGGACGTTCCGGGCTAAATCGTCCCATTCCTCTCGTGTCGGTATCCATCGCCGTTGTAACCAACAGCAAGCGAAAATATGAAAACATAGATCAGATAATTGATGAGGCCACACGGATCAAAAAAGGTTGTAAAGCGATTGCCGGCAGTATCATCTGTGCAAATGATACCGCCAGTACTCCGTGTTAGAGCAAGAAATACTCATAGTACTACAACTACTAACGTTAAAGATGCAGGAAAAACCGCTACTTATCAGGAGTTAGCCACCTGTAATAGCGGTTGTATCATTGGTGCGAGCCGAAGGTTGTTTAGCGTACGAACCACTTTAACCTTCAAACCCAATATGTATAGATATAAGTATGTTTGAGCAAAGGGTACTCAGATTCGAATATCTACGGATGGATATGAAGCAGCAGGAGATGCAGAAGCCGGAGTTTGCGGGCTGTTTCCTGATTCCTGATCTGTGGTTCCGCCATCTGATGGGTGCTCCTTACTTCCCGTTTTCTTTCCTTCATTTACTTCCTGATCTTTTTCTCCAGATGTTCCTGAGATAGGTGGTTGTACCGTCTCTTTAGGTGCGGGCTGATGGATCTCTTTCACCAGATCTCCAATCTTTTGATTGACCTTGCTGAGCTGAGAATTGATGTCCTGAACAACCTCTCGTTTTGCCTGAAAGACGGTGCGCTCTGCATTTTCCAACATCATTGATTTGCCTATATCTTTGTCTGCATTAATCTCCAGAACGAGTCGGTCGAATCGTGTCTCTCCTTCAGTGGTCTGAATGGAGCCCTGCATGCGATCACGCAAACCGACCAGCTTACCCAATTGATCATAAGTCTGACTATGCTTGATTAGGTGATCCAGTGAAGGGGCTTGTGTCTCTTCGGTAGGTTTGGGTTGTTGCTGTTGAGTCTTTTCGGGCTGTCTTAATTTGTTCTTTTCCTGCAATTCCTCTGCTTTAATCTGGGCAATCTGGCTGTCGATCTGGGATATGGAGCTTGTTAAGGATTTAATCCGCTGGGCTTTGGTCTTGGTATCCAATTCGTCATTGGTTTTTACACCTTGCATTTCTTCATTGAGCCGGATCTTCTGCTGCATGAGTCCCTGAATTTCTTTATCCCGACTGGAGACTTGATTCCCGGGAGTGAAACTGCTTTTGGTTGCAGATGAGATTGAATTCATATCCTCTGTTCTCCTTCTACTCTTTATCATGGTTCTATTTACATATATCGGATGTTAAGAGAAGGATTTGAATAGCTCTTTTTTTCGTCTGAGTGCATTCATTTACGTTGGTTGTATTGCGAACTTCATCATAATAATTGATAATGGTTATCAATAATTGAGTAGAGTACAGACACAATCTATTTAGACGGAGATGGGTTAGCAAAATGTGGAATGATTATTATATCCTCTGGAACTATGCTGCGGTGAGTATAACAGATATCCGTTACATGGAATTAGAGGCATATGAAGAGATGAAATACAAATTCCCGACAAGTACCTTTGTACTCACCATTCAGGGTGACGCTGGAGTGACGATTGACAACCAAACGTATGAAGTGAGCCGCTTTTATATTCTCCATGGGGGTAAAGGGAGTAAGTTGGTGATTCAAGCAGGTGAATCCGGATTGCGCTTATATTACTTGATGTACAAAGCAAACCTGCCTAGTGGAGGAAGAAACGATCTGGGAAGGTTGATGGAGCGTATCAATCCGTTTCAAATGAACTATGGTTTTACCCCCGATACGCCAACCATTCTATATGAGCAATTGAAACAGATGCAATTTTTGTGGGATCAAAAGAACCCCATTCAGCACTTTCAGGCCAAGAGCTTGTTCTATGCATTTGTGGAGCAGGTATCGTCACAGATTCCTCGTGTATCCAATCGTTATCCAAGTATCATGGATCAGGTCAACAAAGTCATTGAAATTGTAGAGTCTTCCTACAGCCAGCCACTTACGCTTCATCTTTTGGCAGAAATGATCGGCACCAGCCCAAGAAGTTTGTCACGCAAGTTCAAGCAGTCGACTGGGACCAGTCCCATCGATTATCTGATTCAGTTTCGTTTGTTCAAAGCCAAGGAGATGTTGCTGCAAACGGACGCCACATTGGATGAGATTGCAGCCGGCATAGGTTATCCTGATGGATATTATTTGGGGCGTATGTTCAAGAAACATACAGGTCTTTCTCCTTTACAATTCAAAGAGAGGACCTCAGCACCTCTGTATTGGCCTGATCTGACATCAGGTGTGGCGCGAAATGACATTTTCAGAGGTGGAAGTGGAAGGTATGTTTATACTGATGGTGATAATCATTATCAATATAAGCATGGAGGGTCAATAAATATGAACAGACAGACAAGAACGGGAATGCTGCTTAGTATTCTACTAAGTCTTACGTTACTGCTGAGTGCCTGCTCTACAGGTGTTGCCAGTAATTCAAGCGGGGATGCATCCGGAAGCAATAGTACGTCAAGTTCCACGAAGACAGTAACAGCGGAGAATCAAAGCAAATCATCGGAACTTCGCACAGTCTCAACGGTTAAGGGGGATATCGCAATCCCAGCCGAACCTAAACGGATTGTGGTTGACTTGTATCTGGGAAGTCTGATCGCCCTGGGGATTAAACCTGTGGGTACACCTGAGATGAACCTGAAAAATCCTTATTTTATCAAATCACTTGAGGGCGTGCAAAATATTGGTGAATATGAGACCATTTCTCTCGAAAAGGTGTTGGAACTTGAACCGGATCTCATTGTGACAGGTAATCCTGATTTAATTGATTCCTTTAGCAAAATTGCACCTACCTTGGTTGTACCTTATGGCGAATTGAAAAACACCCACGAAGAAATTGCCTATTTCGGTGAAGTGCTGAATAAAGAAAAAGAATCTGAGGCATGGTTAGCCGATTATGACGCAAGAATTGCAGATGCCAGGAAGCGCGTTGGTGAGGCGATTGATCCGCAGGCCGAGGTGTCGGTCATGCAGTTCTATGATAAAGCACCGTTGGCCTTTGGTGATAATTTTGGTCGGGGAGGTCAGGCAGTATACGGCGCGCTTGGTTTGAATCCTCCTGCAGATAAAAAAGAGATTTTAATGAAGGATCAACTGGTTGAAGTTTCATCGGAAGCGATTCCTGAGTTTGCCGGAGACTACATTATTCTAACAGCAGATAATCTGACCCTGGAAGAGTTGAAATCCAAACCGGTCTGGAGTTCACTGGATGCGGTTAAAAATGATCGTGTGTTTATCTGGAGTCCGGATCGTTCATGGTACTTTGACCCGATTGCAACATTGGATCAAACAGAGGAATTGGCCGCGTGGTTTACGAAGATCTCTGAACCCAAATAAACGTAATAAGTGCTTGATGAGATGAAATCCAATCCCACTCTAAAATTCAGTTGATAATGAAAATTATTATCATTTATAATGAAGGTATATTAGTGAACCTCTGCTAGGCATATGTTATCGGCTGTGTGGCAGAATGATGACCTTGTAAGGCCTTTGTTCCGGGTGAGGCTGGGATTGGAGAGTATTCGATGCAATTAGACGAACAGATGAAATGCTGGAATCATGCCGCTGTTAAGGTTCTGGATATACGCAGAATCGTTATGGAGGCAGGGGAACAACTGAGTTCCTACACACTTCCGGCAAATGGGTTTATATATACGATTCGAGGGTCGGCTGACCTCCAATTGGATGGACGAGCATACAAGGCAGAGCGATTTTACATGCTTCATGGAGCCAAAGGATCTTCACTGGATATCCAAACCAAGGAAGATTTTGAATATATTCTGCTCTATTACAGAGCATTCCTTGCCTTTCCTAGTTATCGTAAAAAGTGGTTATTGGCACAGCCGGAAGTTGCGCCGTTCTCTTTGCAATATGGATTTGCACCGAGCAGTCCGCTGGGGTTGTTACGTTACCTTGATGAGCTTGAGGGTGCATGGATTCAATCTGGGAGTCTGGATCTGCTTCATACAAAAAGTTTATTTTACCAATTCATTCATGAAATGATGGTTCAGTTGGCAGAGCAGGAGATCAAAACAGAGCTTGCTGACCCGGTGAAACAAACACTTCGTTATATACAGAACCATTATAGGGAACAGGTCACGCTTGATTTCCTGGCTGAACAATTCAACTACAGCTCCCGTCATTTATCCATGCAATTCAAACGACAGACGGGTCACAGTCCCATTGATTATTTAATTCAGACCCGAATCGCTAAGGCTCGCAATCTGCTTTTGCGATCTGATGCAACGCTGAGTGAAATTGCAGCAGAAGTAGGTTATTCGGATGTGTATTATTTTAGTCGTATCTTCAAAAAACATGTGGGGATCTCTCCGATACAGTATCAACGAAAGATGAGAGAAGAAGCGAGAACAGAGGATCGTCCATTGGTAATCTCTGAATCATCCATTGGCAGAAGATGGAAGTCGGGATATATTGATTATGAGAATCATTATCAATATATAGACGGAGGGTCTACACCAATGAAAAGAAGAAAAACAAGTTCCAGTATGATTATGGTGGCATTATTGAGCATAACGATGCTCCTCGCAGCCTGCTCTTCAGGTACAGCAACAACACCAGCAGCTGGCGAAGGAACGGGTGCCAGTTCCAATAACAGCAGTACAGCAGTATCATCAGACACAGGAAGCCAGACGAACAAAGACAGTGAAACACGCACGGTTTCAACGGTTAAGGGTGACGTAGTTGTTCCAGCGAATCCAAAACGGGTTGTTGTATTGTATCTTCAGGGGGATGTCGTTGCACTTGGAGTTAAGCCAATCGCTACCTCAGATGTATATGACGGGGCTGCATACAAGAGTGAGCTAGAGGGTGTAAACGCATTGGGTACCTGGTTTGAACCGAATCCTGAAGCTGTCATTGATCTTGATCCGGATCTGATTATTGTTCCTTCAGAAGAGACGTATACGTTATTAAAAGATATTGCACCTACGGTATATATTCCGTATGAGAAATTGACTACAGAAGAGAGACTTCATGATATAGCAAGTATCTTTGGCAAAGAGCAGGAAGCCGAGACGTTAATCACCAATCTCAACAACAAAGTCAAAGAGAGTAAAAAAACTCTTGCAGATGCAGGCATACTGGACAAAACAATCTCCATTGTGGAGGGTGGTTTGAAAGGTATGGTTATTGTAGAGAGCAAACAATTTGGCCGTGGATCTCAGGCGGTATATGAGTACTTGGGAATGAAGGCACCTGAAGTCGTACAGAAAAAAATCGACGTGGTTTCGGACGCGGCAGGCTCCACGATCTCCATGGAAGTCCTTCCTGAATATATCGGAGACTATGTGTTTCGCTCTGTGTATGAAGGGGCAGATAACTTGACGGATAATCCAATATGGAGCAGCATCCCTGCCATTAAGGAAGGTCGTCTGATTGAGATTGATTTCGATTTCTTCTATTATTCGGATATCTATTCAATTAATAAACAACTTGATTTTGTCGTTGAAAAGCTGTTGGCGGCTCCAAGAACGCAATAATAAAGAGAAGATGTGTTCGTAGAATTTTTGTACAAGAAATGTTTGTTTTTTAGCCATTGTATTTTGATAAGATTACCATTACACTAGGATTTAAGTGATAATGAGAATCGATATCAAATACTCGATGTTCTGGATCGAATTAACGGAGGTATTTTTAATATGAATCAGCAGTTGGAACTTTATGATGTAACCATTATCGGCGGTGGCCCTGCGGGCATGTACTCTGCCTTTTATAGCGGCATGCGGGATATGAAGACCAAGTTGATTGAGGCACGTGACAGATTGGGAGGTCGCATGCTCTTTTATCCGGAGAAAATGATCTGGGATGTCGGGGGTGTGACGCCAATTCTGTGTGAAGATCTGATCAAACAATTGGAAGAACAGGCAAGAACTTTTGAGCCAACCCTCGTATTTGAACAACAGATCGAAGGATTCGAGCGTCAACCTGATGGCACAATTCTGTTAACTTCTGCAACAGGTGAACAACACTGGACACGTACCGTCATTATGGCAATCGGATATGGTATATATAAAATGGCCAAGCTAGAGCTTGAAGGTGCGGACCGTTACGAGGTTAGCAATCTGCACTATACTGTGCAGGAACTGGAGCCATTCCGTGGTAAACGCGTGTTGATCTCGGGTGGAGGCGACTCTGCTGTGGACTGGGCGAATGAACTGGAAGCTCTGGCAGAGCAAGTTACGGTTGTGCATCGTCGTGACCGCTTTGGCGGGTTGGAGCGTAATGTACTGCGTATGAGAGAATCCTCTGTAGATGTCCGTACACCATATGCTGTAGAGACACTGCATAGTATGAGTGGTGATGTGATTGAACAGGTGACCATCTCACACGTGGACACAGGTGAAACTGAACTGCTTGAAGTCGATGCTGTCATTGTAAACCATGGCATGAAGAGTGACTTTGGTCAAATCCGGGATTGGGGACTTGATCTTGGCGAATGGCACGTCACTACAACAGAGAGGTTACAAACCAATATTCCTGGTGTTTTTGCCGCAGGTGACTTTGTAGATTATGGTAGCAAACTTTATCTGATTGCTGGTACCTTCACTGACGCTGCCCTTGCGGTGAACAGTGCAAAGCTTTACATGGATCCTGAAGCGGAAAAAGTGGCTTATGTTTCTTCCCATAACAGCCGTTTTAAGGAGAAAAATAAAGCTCTTGGTGTTGTAGAAGAATAAAAGTATGCATTTGTATACATTAAGATGACTTCGGGTTAATTTAATCCCGAAGTCATCTTTTTTTGCATAAAATGGGTAATAGGAAGGCATAATTTCACCAGACACAAAGGCTATCGAATTGAATATACACTACCAAATGTCTATAATAAGCCTGAGAAACATTAGAAAAACAACGATATAAATTGAAATAATAATTTACACGATAACGGAGAGGACAGAAAAAATCTGGGGATAACAGCGATTGGAAGATTGTTCTGTCATCGTAGTGTCAGTGTAAATAAACTTTAATTCAACTTATATAGATACAATAACTAGATCAGAGTGGAGTGCAGCGTATGAAAAAGGGATCACAGCCACAACGAGGTTTCACCTTCATCCAGCGGTGGTTTAAACGACCTGATATGAAAAAGATCAAATGGTCTGAAATGTATCTCGCACTTGCTGGCGCACTTCATCGCTTGTTGGTTGAAGGGCGGCGTGAACGTTCAGCTGCCAAACGGCTGCATCAGGACTTGCCCATTAACGCGTTGGGTGAGATGAAGCTAGAGCCAGGGGATATTGTGTACACGCCAAGCTCGGAATCAACGTATTACGCCGGGCATATGGGCATTATTGGTCTCGACGGCAAAGTGTATCATGTGCACCCTTATGGGCCTGTATTTGCTGATTCATTAGAGTGGTATCTCACGCGGTTTTATGAAGGAGATCGCTTCATTGTATTCCGTTCCAGACTGAGTGAGGCAGGCATGAAAGCAGCCGGTTGGGTCCAGGACCATTACAAGCAGGTGAAATTCTACCGTTTGCAGACCAATCTGCGCAGTATTGAGCGCAATTACTGCTCCAAGTTTATATATCAGGCCTATCAGTTCACATCGGGACTGGATCTGTGGAGCCGGAAATTTACCCGGATGAATCAGGGGTATATCTATCCATTTCGAATTGAGCGCTCATCAGAGTTGGACGTTCTGGGAACTTTTTATAAATAAGGCTGGAACCGACTAAAATACTGTTCTTCTGAAACTAAGGAGAGCAGGTTCTGTCGGTTTTTTTTATATGTGTAGAGATTAAAAACAGGAAAAACGCCCAAAACGTCGAATAGATTATGAGATAGGCACGCACAACTTGGAATCGTATACATAAAAAAAGACGAGATGATTTTTAGCCCAGAGCACAAAAATGACTACGAAGTAGGCGAACAAGAAAGAGTGAAGCGAGATGAAATGGCCGGTCTTCTTACAAAGATTCCGACAGAACAAAAACGTAGTGAAGCTATCGGACTATATCCCAAAAAAGGAAAGGAGGCACTACTGTTCCATATGCAAGAAAAACGTTAAATCGGTCGTGCATTATGCGGCGCCACAGGGAAATGTTTCAGGTGTATGCAGTTCTTGTAAGTCTTTGGCGGATGAACGAGGAATGTTTCCCATTTAATAAGAAGAGATGCGCTCAGGAAATAAGATTTTTTTGATTTATGCGCGTTTTTGTAGTACATTAGCAAATGTATTCGAAGGAGGATTCTAATGTACTCAGGTAGACAAGACGATACTTTATACATCATGACCTACACCTTAAACAGCGGTATCAAGGGTACGGTTCCACTGTCTAATAAGCAGATTATTGAGTGGCTGGATTGCTACAGAAATGAGAAGCGCTTCGTGACCGAAATCGGCAAGGAGTTTTTTGGATTGAATGCAGGATTGGTAGCAGACTTCAAGGTTCAAAATCATTTATCGGATTATCAGCAGACCATTATGCCTACACAGCAGCAGGATAACCTGGAACGCTTGTCCAGTGCTTATAAATCAACCGAGTTATTAATGAAGATTGATTGTAAATGTGGCACGGCTTATGTGACGGAATCTCCATACAAGCGCACAAAATGGTACTGCACAAAATGTAAAGAGATTGTATTTTTGGATGCCAAAAAAGGAATGGTGGAAACGTCGCGTGGTGACGCTTACTACATGACCAACAAATATTTTGTTTCCCGTGACTAGCGGGAAGTGACTCTGAAAGCATCGCTGCGAAGCGGTGCTTTTTTGTGCGAATGTTTGCTCTATAACAAAAAAAGCCCCAAGGGGCCTTTTTGGAAGATATCTAAGATCGATCTTTTGGGAATTATGATGAGCATTCAACTTTGTGAGGAGGAATGAAGCAGCAACGACAGCGTGGCTCGTAAGCTTCTGAATCGCCAATCATGACAACCGGACCCAAGGTAACAGGCTCCCCATTGACGATACGTTGCGTAAAGGCTGCATCCGGGCTGCCACATACCGCACAGAAAGCCGAGAGTTTCTCAATGTCGTCTGCCATGGCAAGCAAACCGCCGACATATCCGAATTCTTTGCCTCGGTAATCCATATTAAGTCCGTCCACAATGACATGTTTGCCACAATACGCTAGCTCTGAGACAAGTTCCATAATGGCACTGCTGAAAAATTGTACTTCATCAAATGCAACAACATCAGCATCTATGGTTTGGTTCAAGATCATTTCTACGGATTCCGGGGTTAATTGCCGGGGAATGGAATGGGCAGGGAGTCGATAACCAATTCGGCTCACGATCTCGTCCTGGGCAAACCGATTATCCTCGGCTGGTTTGTAGGCCACAACCTTTTTACGGCCAAATTGTATTAATTTCTGACAACGGCGAATGAGTTCACCGGATTTTTCACTGAACATGGGTCCAGTAATTACGGTAATACGTCCTGTTTGCACGGTGCTGCTACTCCTCTCACATACGGGATTCAACAAAAAAAGCGACCTTTACAGAGTACCACAAAATCTTTGAAAAGAGCCAGAACTAATCTGCGCAGCTTTGTGTTACTATATGGATTGTTAAGGTATTGGTTACGGCAGCTAGTTAACAGGAGTTGTGAAAAGAGGTGTTTAGTATGAGTGAAGCATTAACATCACTTCAAGAACGATATGAAAGCCTGAAAGAACAGGGATCTCTAGATGAAGCGGCGCAGGCATTATTTGCAGAACTGTTCGCAGAAGCGGAGAGACTGCAGGCAAGTAACCTTACCTTGCGTAGAACGATCTTGAAGTCTTCTTCCAAAGAATCACGTATGTCTACCAAACTGCGGGATGCCTTATACGAATGACCCGGAGATTACTCCGGGTCCTCTTCTGTCTTTAATTTGCGAGGGAATAGAATACCTGCTGTAATTCTGGCAATCATGGCAAAGGTGAGACCAATGCCTGCAAACATGTAGATTACGGTAAAGGCTTTGCTGAATCCGGTGGTTGGCACAAATTCAGGATGTCCCACCGTAGTCAGGGTAACCGCACAGAAGTATAACGCATCGATCCAGTGCAGACCTTCAACACGAGTGTAAAATAAAGTGCCTGACAGCAACGTTGCTGCCGTTAATGCAAACAAAGCCAGAAACTTGGGGTCTTTGAACGCATGGAAAATGCCTTTGAGCAATCGTTGTAACGTGATTAGAAATGATACCATGATGAACCATCCTGTCTATGTAAAGTAGGCGGTGTGTTGTATAAACACACAAAAAGCCCGGACTCATGGAGTCCTTCCGGGCGTATCTGCTTTTTCGGGTACACTTTTGGACCGGAAACGGGGACCTACATAATTACGCTTGCGGTCACGGAACAGGATCCAGCCTCCCAGAAAACTCATACCTGCGGCAAAAAGGACAAGTCCACCGCCAAAGGAAAGCCACTGGAACCCTGGTGAAATCAGTTCGTTCCCGTGCTCGGCATAATATAGGAACAGGGCATCTTTCATCATCAGAAAACCCTTCATTGCCATTAAACCGGGAATGACCAGAACAACAATCGCCAAAAATCGCGCAAAGACTAATCTTGTATTCATGAGCATTATACCCTTTCTGCCAAAGTCGACATTAAATAAAGGTTACGCTTACAGATCATACCTGGTTCCATCATAGCTTGGAATGCATGGGCTGTCCATGTGTGATTGCTTCAAACTTTGAGTTGACCGCTCAAGGAGAGTACAATGGAGTATAGAGGTTATAAGCTAAACCATGATTCAAGCCATCATAAATTAAATTGAAATTTGATTCATAGAGGAGAGCATGAGAGATGCCAATTACATGTGATGTTGCAATTCTTGGAGGAGGGACCGGTGGATATGTAGCCGCGATCCGGGCTGCACAGCTGGGAAAACAGGTCGTTATTATTGAGAAGGACAAGCTTGGTGGAACCTGTCTGCATCGTGGTTGTATTCCGAGTAAGGCTTTGCTGAAAAGCGCGGAAGTATACGCTGATATTCAGGAGAGCGAGACGTATGGTATCGTGACGAATGGAGCCACACTTGTATTTCCCAAAGTACAGGCGCGCAAGGATGCGATTGTCGAACAGCTCCATCAGGGCGTTCAATATTTGATGAAAAAAAATAAAATCCAGGTTGTACACGCGAAAGGTCGCGTCATCGGACCATCCATCTTCTCACCGCAGAGCGGAGCAGTCGCTGTAGAGTTCGAAGATGGCGAGATGGATACGGTAGTTCCAACCAATCTCATCATTGCCACTGGTTCGCGTCCTCGTGTGCTGCCGGGCATGGAACCGGACGGGAAATTCATAATGAGCAGCGACGAAGCCCTGCGTATGGATGAACTTCCTGCATCACTCATCATTGTCGGTGGGGGTGTGATTGGACTGGAGTGGGCATCCATGCTGAATGACTTTGGCGTAGACATCACAGTAGTAGAAGCAGCTGCTCACGTGTTGCCTGCCGAGGATGAGGATGTTGCCAGAGAAATGCAGCGATTGCTCGGCAAACGAGGTGTTCGTTTCCTGACAGGTGCCACCGTTCTAACGGAAACATATAACACAGATCAAGAGGGCATTCAGATTGATGTGCAGCTTGGTGAAGATAAGCAGGAAACGCTGAGAGCGGAGAAAATGCTCGTGTCGGTTGGACGTCAGGCCAATGTCGAAAATATCGGACTCGAAAATACAGATATCAAACTGGAGCGTGGGTTCATCGCTGTGAACAAACAGTTACAGACCGGTGAAGGTCACATCTACGCCATTGGTGACTGCATCGGCGGTTTGCAGCTTGCACATGCCGCAAGTCATGAAGGCATTCTCGCTGTCGAACATCTGGCGGGCGAAACGGTACATGCCGTAGAATCCCACCGTATCCCGCGCTGTGTGTACACACGTCCGGAAGCAGCAAGCATCGGATTCACCGAGCGTGAAGCCAAAGAACGTGGCTATGACATTAAAACAGGCAAGTTCCCATTTTCGGCCATTGGCAAATCGCTTATTCACGGAAGTCGGGATGGATTCGTGAAGGTGATCGCAGATGCCAAGACGAATGATATATTGGGGGTACATATGATTGGCACCCATGTGACGGAATTAATCGCTGAGGCTTCTCTGGCTCAGATGCTGGATGCCACACCTTGGGAAGTCGGACAAACCATTCATCCGCATCCTTCTCTGTCAGAAATTATGGGTGAAGCCATGTTGGCGGTCGATGGAAAGGCCATTGGGATGTAAGCCAAACAAGCTTATGAGAAAGGTCCTTTCCTTTTTTGGGTAAAAGGGATTATAATAAGGTTAAGCCAAGTCTTAGTACCAGGTTATAAGATCGGGTAGTAAGAGTGGCACAGGCTCTGATTAAAAGGAGGTACCTCATATGAGTTCACAAGGTACTGCAGACGCGGTCCACCGGCATCAACAGCTGGGACTTAGCGATGGTGAAGTATTGGATATGTACAAATACATGCTGCTCGCGCGCAAGTTTGACGAGCGTTGCTTGCTCTTGCAACGGGCTGGCAAAATTAACTTTCACGTATCCGGTGTAGGACAGGAAGCTGCGCAAGTAGGCGCTGCTTTTGGTCTGGATCGGGATCACGATTATTATTTACCTTATTACCGGGATTACGGCTTTGTACTGGCGGTAGGCATGACTCCGCGTGAGTTGATGTTGTCCGCTTTTGCGAAGGCAGAAGATCCGAATAGTGGCGGTCGGCAAATGCCCGGTCACTTCGGTCACAAAAAGCTGCGGATTGTGACGGGTTCCAGCCCGGTTACAACACAGGTTCCGCATGCCGTTGGATTTGCGCTGGCTGCCAAAATGAAGAAGCAAGAATTTGTTTCTTTTGTTACCTTTGGCGAAGGATCAAGCAATCAGGGTGACTTCCATGAGGGAGCTAACTTTGCAGGTGTGCATAAATTGCCTGTCATTATTATGTGTGAGAACAATCAATATGCAATTTCGGTACCGATTCACAAACAGTTGAGCGGCAAAATATCCGATCGAGCACAAGGATACGGGTTCCCCGGACTGCGTGTAGATGGTAACGATGCATTAGAAGTATATGCTGCAGTGAAGGAAGCGCGTCGCCGTGCTATAGCTGGAGAAGGCCCAACACTGATTGAAGCGATGATGTATCGGTTGTCACCTCATTCCACCTCCGATAATGATCTGGCTTACCGGACCAAAGAGGAAGTTGAGGAGAACTGGAAGAAAGATGGCGTTCCTCGCATGAAGAACTATTTAATCGATTGCGGCATCTGGGACGAAGCCCGGGATGCGGATCTGGCTTCCCAGCTTGCGATGGAAATGAAAGAAGCAACTGAATATGCAGACAACGCGCCATATCCTAAACCTGAGGACACTCTGACGCACGTTTATGCGGACAGCGAAGAAGGGGGACGGTAAGTATGGCAGTGATGGAATATATTGATGCAATCCGTCTCGCGATGAAAGAAGAGATGGAACGGGATGAGAATGTGTTTATCCTTGGTGAAGACGTAGGTCTCAAAGGTGGTGTGTTTACCACAACTAAAGGGCTGCAAGATCAGTTTGGCGAAATGCGAGTGATGGACACACCTTTGTCTGAATCCGCTATTGCAGGTGTTGCCATTGGTGCAGCGATGTATGGCATGAAGCCAATTGCCGAAATGCAATATTCGGACTTCATGTTGCCGGCAACCAACCAGATCATTAGTGAAGCGGCCAAGATCCGCTATCGTTCCAACAATGACTGGAGCTGTCCGATTGTTATCCGCGCGCCGATTGGTGGCGGGATCTTCGGTGGGTTATATCACTCCCAATGTCCGGAATCGATTTTCTTTGGTACACCTGGTCTGAAGATTATAGCTCCCTACTCGGCATACGATGCCAAGGGACTGCTCAAGGCCGCTATTCGCGACCCGGACCCGGTTCTCTTTTTTGAAAATAAAAAATGCTACAAACTTATCAAGGAAGATGTGCCTGAAGATGATTACATCGTTCCGATTGGTAAAGCCAACGTACTTCGTGAAGGTGCGGATATTACGGTGATCGGTTACAGTCAGCCGCTGCATTTTGTAATGCAGGCTGCTGAGGAGCTGGAGCGCGAAGAAGGCATTACAGCACACGTTCTGGATTTGCGCACATTGCAACCGTTGGATCGTGAAGCGATTATTGCTTCGGCTCGTCTGACAGGCAAGGTGTTGATCGTACACGAAGATAACAAAACCGGTGGTGTAGGTGCCGAAGTTGCCGCGATTATTAGCGAGGAATGTCTGTTTGAACTGGATGCACCGATTCAGCGTCTCTGCGGACCTGACGTGCCGGCCATGCCAATTAGCCCAACATTGGAGAAATTCTACATGCTGAGCAAGGACAAAGCCAAAGCAGCAATGCGTACACTTGCGGAGTTTTAATTTCGCTTTTTGGATCGTTTAAAAGTAAAGTTTGGAGTGATAATCAAATGGCTGAACGTATGAAATGGATCGAGGTCATTATGCCGCAATTGGCGGAATCGCTGGTCTCGGCTACCATAGGTAAATGGTTGAAAAAACCGGGCGACCGTGTGGAACAGTACGAGCCGATCTGTGAAGTAATCACTGATAAAGTCAATGCCGAGATTCCATCCACTGTGGATGGAATTATGGGTGAGCTTTTGGTGGAAGAGGGCACAACGATTGCTGTTGGTGAAGCAATCTGCCGCATGCAGGTCGCAGCTTCTGACGAAGAAGCGGCTGAGCAAGTAACACAAGTATCGCAGCAACAGGAGCAAGTGCAGCAACATGTAAGCCATACTCCTGTTGCCGCCTCAAATACAGCAGCACATGACCCCAACCAGCCGATGCGTAATCGGTATTCCCCGGCAGTGCAATCCTTGGCAGCAGAGCATGGCTTGAACTTGCAAAGCATCCAAGGCACTGGAGCAGGTGGTCGTATTACCCGCAAAGATGTGCTGGCATTTGTTGCACAGGGAGGTAACGCGGCTGGATCGTCTGCACAATCATCATCTGCAGCAGTACAGCATACACCTTCTGGTGTGCCGTCTGCTTCTCCATTCAGCGGAGTGAATCGTGGAAATGGTGAAATGGGTTTAACCGCTGGAGAAGCGATCGCAGCGTCTGATGCAGGTGTTCCTGTGAGACATTCAGGCATTCATTTAACCGAAAGTCCGAAAATTCCACAGATCGAAGTGGAAGGTGGCGGCCAGGGAAGATCGGAGTATTTCATCGATGTTACCCCTGTGCGTAATGCCATTGCCCGGAATATGCGTCAAAGCGTATCGGAAATTCCGCATGCATGGACAATGATCGAAGTGGACGTAACAAATCTTGTGATGCTGCGCAATAAACTCAAGGATGAGTTCAAGCGTAAGGAAGGCATCAATCTGACATATCTGTCATTCATGATGAAGGGAGTCGTTAACGCGATTAAAGACTACCCAATCATGAACTCGGTATGGGCAGTGGACAAAATTATCGTCAAACGTGACATTAACCTGTCCATGGCGGTAGGAACCGAAGATTCCGTACTTACACCTGTAATCAAACATGCCGATCAGCGAAATATTGCAGGTCTGGCCCGTGAAGTGGATGAACTGGCTCGCAAAACACGTGAAGGTACGTTGAAGCTGGACCATATGCAAGGTGGTACGTTCACGGTGAACAACACAGGTTCATTTGGTTCGATCCTGTCCCAGCCAATCATTAACTATCCGCAGGCAGCGATTCTTACATTTGAGTCCATTGTCAAAAAACCAGTGGTTATTAATGATATGATCGCGGTTCGTTCGATGGCTAATCTCTGTCTGTCTCTGGATCACCGAATCCTGGATGGTGTAATCAGCGGACGTTTCTTGCAACGTGTTAAAGAAAACCTTGAAGGATATACCATGGAGACCAAGGTGTATTAAGTAAATAGTTGACAGGGAAGTGTATGTGCCGGAGGCCGTGCACTTTTCCTGCTGTCTACGGACAGGTGCTCAATTGTACACTGAACCTGAAGCAGAAGGGTGTGGGGAATCATGAGCAAGCCGCTGGATGTTGCATACATACCAATGCTTGATTATGAAGAGGCTTGGAACCGCCAGAAAGCGATTGTGCAGCGATTGGACGAGGGCGAGGGAGCAGAGCAGATGCTGCTTTTACAGCACCCGCCAACGTATACAATCGGTTCACAAAATCATCCGGAGCATCTGCTTCTCAGTCCGGAAGAGTTGCGTGAGCAAGGGATTTCTTTGTTTCAAATTGACCGTGGCGGTGATATTACTTATCATGGTCCGGGTCAGTTGGTAGGTTACCCGTTATTGGTTCTTGGTCGGGATGAAGACCTGGATCTGCACGGTTATTTACGGAAACTTGAGCAGGTACTTATAGATTATCTAGCAGACCAAGACATCCAAGCTGGACGCAAAGAGGGTTATACGGGTGTGTGGATTGGCGATATGAAGATTGCTGCAATCGGCATCAAGTTTAATCGTTGCAAACACCGCCGCGGTTTTGTGACCAGTCACGGGTTTGCTTTTAACATCAGTTCTGGCATTCAACATGCTGGTTTTCAGGGGATTGTTCCTTGTGGGATTGAGCAGTATGGCGTTACCTCACTGGAGGATATAACGGGCAAGTCCTATGCGGTGGAGCAGGTAGCGAAGGAGATTGTTCCGTACTTTAATCGTATTTTTCCATATCAAATTAATTGGGTCACAGAAAAAGAAGCCCTTCAACGTCTGTAAACAGTTCGTCGAAAGGCTTCAGGTTGCTATCCAAACAGCAACGGTTCGAGAGCTATGAAAAGGGTGGACCCGATCATGGCGATCAGCATGAGATAGATGATGATTTTGAACCATTTCTTTTTTTGCATGATGAGAGAACTCCTTTCAACATAAAGTAAACAAGCCATAGTAATTGTATTGTACCGTATCTACGAGAGGGAGGAAAGTCCTATGATTAAACAACAACGTGTTATCGATCAGTTCATGGAACTGGTACAGATTGATAGTGAAACTAAAAATGAACAGAACATCTCGAATGTGTTAAAAGAACAGTTTACAGATCTCGGGCTTCATGTCTATGAGGACGATACCATGGAGCAAACCGGACATGGCGCCGGAAACCTCGTCATTACCTGGGAAGCGGAAGGAACAGAGGGTGTTGCACCGATCTTTTTCACATGTCATATGGACACGGTTATGCCGGGACAGGGAATCAAGCCTGAACTGGGTGAAGACGGCTGGATTCGCAGTGATGGAACAACAATCCTGGGAGCAGATGACAAAGCAGGGATTGCGGCATTGTTCGAAGCGATTCGTGTGATTCAGGAAAACAAGATTGCTCATGGTAAAATTCAATTTGTCATTACGGTCGGCGAAGAGTCTGGGCTGGTGGGCGCACGTGCCATGAATCCGAAGGATATCGATGCCGAGTTCGGTTATGCGCTGGATTCTAATGGAGCTGTAGGTACGATCTGTGTTGCTGCACCAGCGAGAGCTGAAATTCAAATGAGCATCTATGGGAAGTCCGCACATGCGGGTGTGAACCCGGAAGACGGGATCAGCGCCATTCAGGTTGCAGCAAAAGCGATTGCAGCGATGACACTGGGCAGAATTGATGATGAGACGACAGCGAACATCGGTAAATTCCAGGGTGGATCAGCACTCAATGTGGTGTGTGACTTTGTACAGCTTGAAGCGGAAGCCCGCAGTATTGTGCAGGAGAAAGTTGAATTGCAGGTTGCACAGATGCGTGACGCGTTGGAAACGACTTGTCGCAAATACGGTGCAACAGCTGAATTCAGAAGTGAGATCCTTTACCCTGCATTTGGCTTCCATGATGAACACGAAGTTGTACAGCTTGCGCAGCGTGCCATTCGCGGTCTTGGGCTGGAGACAAGTACGTTTGCTTCCGGTGGCGGTAGTGATGCCAACATCTTTAACGGATTCGACATTCCAACAGTGAATCTGGCGGTAGGATATGAGGATATTCATACAACCAAAGAACGTATTCGTGCCGAAGACATTGTGAAGTTATCCCAGGTAGTCGTAGCTATTATTCAGGAAACGGCAGCTGACAAGAAATAATATAGAGCACATGTTACCTAATATGAAGTTCGTAGACAAAAGTCCGAACCCGGTTAGGGCGTGTCTGAAAACTCTGAAGGAAGCAGATTTTGCCGAATTTTCGTTCCAAGCCAGGAAGTTTTCCGCAGGCGTGCCGGGGCACGTCAAGGGAAAGTGACGCAGCAGGGGGCGAAAAGGCGGTAAAAGATGCACTTCAGCGAGTTTTGAGACACGCCCTAGTATCGGATTCGGACTTTTTGTAAATTCATGTTATATTTCAAGTGAGAAGACTCGTTAATTTAGGATCAAATTGAATCTATGGATGAATGGATCGATGACCCATTCATTTACGTCCAGCGAGCAGATCGATTAACTTGGCATCCGGGCCCCACTCGCGCAACCATTGTTTGAGTATGAGCTGTACTTGCCGGGCTTGTCCTACCACGTGTACGGATTGAGGCGTCATATAACTGTTCATCAAAATCCCCCCTGATTTGTTTATATTTGCTGTGAGACTTCTATACGCTCACCATATGCCCTAAATCAGAAATTTATACATTAACCGAATATATAAATTGAGCTAATCCTTTACACAAGAACGGAGAGGACAGAAATAACCAAGAGAAGCGGAGCGTTCGCCTAAAAGCTTTCTGAAAGAAAGCTGCATCGTAAGCATAAGCTATCACCAAATTTTATCTATTAGAGAAAGAAATCAAAAAAATCTGGGGATAACAGCGATCGAAGGGTTGTTCTGTCATCGGAGTGGTTAGTGTAAATATTTTTAGTCCATTTATATATAATCCAACGATATGGAGTTGAAGAACCAATGAAACCAAACCAATCTGCCCAATCCATCCATGCAGCTCAACCTGCCAATCCGAAGCTGGATGAAGTGACCCTATCCACCAAGCCAATCTTCGAGGGCAAAGTGATTTCACTTCAAGTCGATACCGTTAAACTACCGAATGGCCAGACGGCTACACGTGAGATAATCCGGCACCCTGGAGCGGTAGCTGTACTCGCTCTGAATGGGGATCGCATGCTTGTTGTGGATCAGTATCGTCAGGCAATGGGACGCACCGAAGTGGAGATTCCTGCGGGAAAACTGGACCCGGGAGAAGAGCCGGAAGTTGCCGCAGCACGTGAATTGCGAGAAGAGACGGGATATGTAGCCAAGTCGCTGCGTCATTTGCGTTCGTTTTACACGTCACCGGGGTTCGCAGATGAGATCATTCATCTATACATCGCTGAAGAGTTGGAAGCCGGGGATATGGCGCTGGACGAAGATGAATTCCTTGAAGTTGCCGAAATAACTCTGGAGGAAGCCTATGCACTTATGGACGAGAACCGGATTAGCGATGCCAAAACGATGATGGCCGTGTACGCGTGGGACCTTTACAGAACGACAGGACGGTTCTAGGCATGCAAGACCTACTGAAAACGTCCACGATGTGGGAGCCCTGTTATACAGACCTGCATATCCACATCGGACGAACCTCTCGCGGTGAGGCTGTTAAAATCAGTGGCAGTCGTGATCTGACATTTGAGAATATTGCCCGGGAAGCATCGGATCGCAAAGGAATTCATTTGCTTGGTGTTATTGATTGTCATTCTCCGGTTGTACAGATGGATATTAAACAATTGCTGGAGAGTGGTACCATGTCCGAGATTGAGGGCGGCGGTATTACCTACCAGGACACCACCATTCTGTTGGGTACAGAGATTGAGCTGCGCGAGCCTGGAATGCGTGAGTTCCATATGCTGGCGTATTTCCGTGATCTGAAAACGATGAAGTCCTTCACGGACTGGATGAAACGTTATATGAAAAATGTGAACCTCAGTTCTCAGCGTGTCTACGTGCCCGCTCTAGAGATGCAGTCTGAGATTAAGGCGCGTGGTGGACTAATTGTGCCCGCACATGTGTTTACACCGCACAAAGGCATCTATGGCAGTACTGCGCCCCGTATGAGCGATGTGCTGGATACTAGTCTCGTGGATGCGGTAGAGCTGGGGTTAAGCTCGGATTCATCCATGGCCAGTTATATTCGGGAATTGGATCATGTTCCGTTCCTGACCAATTCGGATGCCCACTCTCTCGGTAAGATTGGACGAGAGTATAATGAACTGCAAGTTGCTGCCCCTTCTTTTGATGAGTTCCGTATGGCACTCCAAGGAGAAGCAGGCAGAAGCATTGCTGCCAATTATGGACTTAATCCAAGGCTGGGCAAATATCATCGTACCTACTGTGCAGCATGTGGCAGTATTATGGACGAGCAAGCGATGTCAGCAGAGCGTTGTCCGCACTGTGGCAGCCTGAAGCTGGTTCAGGGAGTGCTGGACCGCATTCTGGCAATCTCTGATCGGGAGAGTCCTCATGTTCCTGCAAACAGACCGGCTTATCATTATCAGGTACCACTGGAGTTCATCCCGGGACTTGGCAAAGCCAAACTGCGCCAGCTACTGGACCATTTTGGTACGGAAATGAACGTACTTCATCGCACGCGTGAGGAAGAGCTTGCTGCGGTTGTTGGACCTGTGCTAGCAGGCTTAATTGTGGCTGCACGGAACGGACAACTGGAGCTGTCCTCCGGAGGTGGCGGCACGTACGGAAAGGTTACTGTTTAAGGAAAATCTTTAGATTAGATAAATTGAACTAAACATTTACGCAAAGCGGAGGAGACAGAAAGAACCTGAAGAAGCGGAGCTAAAAGCTTTCTGAAAGAAAGCTGCATCGGAAGCATATGCTTCGCCTTTATCCCCGTATTTCCCCTTTAAAAAGGAATGAAAAAAATCTGGGGATAACAGCGATCGAAAGGTTGTTCTGTCATCGTAGTGACCCGTGTAAATACTCCTAGGTTCAACTGATAAAGCTTCACTTCACGTAGGTCCAATCTGGACAAGAAGTCATACAGGTGCATTCCGGTTCATAAGAATGACTATGAGGATGTAACTGAGAATCCTTGCAGCATGATACCGGAAAGGGGACTCGTACCTGTATGCGCTCTTCCTACTTTACATTTAAAGGTCAGACTTCGTTATATGTATTCGTGGCCGTCTTGTTTCTGGTCGGCGTCATTTTTGGCGCGCTCATGGTCAACGCATTGTCTCTTGAGCAACGTCAGGATCTGGAGGGTTATCTCGGCAATTTCTTCATGACCGTGCAGCACAGTGCACAGGTAACAGAGACCGGGGCATATTGGGACATTGCCATGCTCCATCTGAAATGGGTGGGTCTGATCTTTATTCTGGGTTTATCCGTTGTTGGACTACCTGGTATACTGGTTCTGGATTTTTTGAAAGGTGTGCTCATTGGATTCACAGTGGGGTACCTTGTTGGACAGTATTCCTGGAAAGGGCTGCTGTTTGCACTGGTGTCCGTAGCGCCGCATAATCTATTTGTCATTCCGATCCTTTTGATCTGCAGTGTGGCAGCGATGACATTCTCGTTATACATCATTCGCAATCGTGTTTTGATGCAGCGGACACCTGGTCGACAAAGGCCTTTTGCTTCATATATAGTGTTAACTTTGGTTATGGCTGCACTGCTGCTCGGCGTGGCGTCTTTTGAAACATGGGTTACACCTGCGATGATGCGTTGGGTCACGCCAATGCTACTACCGGCCTAACGTGCACCGTATAGTGTAAAATGTTGACTTTAATTACGCACTCCCCCTATAATGAAAAGAGTGGGTTAAGTTGCAGTGTGCAGTGATTTCCTAGGGGGAGGGAGAAAATGGAAGCACGGATTGATAAAATTAAGCAGCAACTACAGTCCCAAGGATATAAATTAACGCCCCAGCGGGAAGCCACCTTAAGAGTACTTCTTGAGAATGAAGAAGATCATCTGAGCGCAGAAGATGTATTCATGCTCGTTAAAGAAAAGGCTCCCGAAATCGGTCTGGCAACCGTGTACCGTACCCTCGAACTGCTGAGTGAGCTGCATGTTGTAGAGAAAATCAACTTCGGCGACGGTGTAGCGCGTTATGATCTGCGCGGAGATACATCCAAGCATCACCATCATCACTTAATCTGTGTTCAATGCGGAAGTATGGATGAAATACGTGAAGACTGGCTTGGACCGCTTGAAGAGCGTTTGGAGCGGGAATTCAACTTTTCGGTAGTAGATCACCGACTGGACTTTCATGGAATTTGTTATCGTTGCAAAGCTAAAAATGAACAGAAACCCAAAGATGAAGAATAACATAGCATATCTTCAAGCTCTCACCGGCGGTTTTGACGGGAGAGCTTTTTTGGCACCGGACATGATCTGGAGTTTCGCCCGAATGGCATAAACCTGTGTTTATGGTCATACCCTGATTCAAGGACAATACCGGATTCGAATCAGGAGGGGACGCGCCCATGATTATATCAGTGCGGAGAGGGCTCCGTTTTATTCGATTTATTATATTTTTTGCTGCATTAGTTTATCTGTTCTATCATGTTCTGGATCTGTTTAATGGCTGGATCTCACCTGTGGATCAGTATCAGATGCCAACTGGCAATGCAATCAAAGTATTTCAGGAAACGGATTGGCCGGGTAATGGAGAAGGACGTCCTACGATGGCAGAGCGTCTCCGTTTGTTCTATTGGTACGGGGAGTAGCTTCAAACAGCCAGGGATGCAAATACGGGAGCAGTCTGCCAGAGCGGCAGATCTGTCAGTTGAGGAGCGTTGTACATGAAACAGACGATACATGCCTATGCCTTATACTTGGAAGATGATAAAGGGATGTCGAGCAGCACGCTTGAATCGTATCTCCGAGACGTGGACAAGTTCATTGAATTTGCTGATAAGGAATATGGCATACGCGAAGCCGATCAGGTCAGACGCACACATGTCGTCCTGTTTGCAGGTCAGCTCAAACAGGCAGGACGTGCCAATGCAACCATTGCCCGCAGCATCGTATCTCTGCGCTCCTACTTTCATTTTTTGATGCGGCGGGGTGATATTATACAGGACCCTACGTTTGATGTGGAAGCTCCCAAGGCGGACAAGACGCCACCACAGGTGTTAAGTATCCAGGAGATCGAACAACTGCTGACAGCGCCTGATATTCGTTCACCGCAGGGTGTGAGAGATCGAGCGATGCTTGAACTGTTATATGCTACAGGCATTCGGGTCTCGGAACTGATTGCCCTTGACATTCGGGATGTTCAGCCAGGCATGCGCTTTATACGATGCGGTGGGGCGGGCAAGGAACGCATCCTTCCCATCGGTGCACCAGCAGCACATTGGGCAAGTGTATATGTGGAGGAGTTCCGCAATAAGTTGCTCAAAACCGATTCGGACGAGCAGGCACTATTCGTGAATGTGTCTGGCAGACGATTAACCCGGCAGGGCTTCTGGAAGCTGCTCAAAAAAGCGGCGGTGGATGCGGGAATCTCGGAAGAAATTACGCCGCATACGCTGCGTCATTCCTTTGCGGCACACCTGATTGCCAATGGGGCGGATACACGTGCGGTTCAAGACATGCTGGGTCACGTGGAGCAGCCCGGACAACAATATGGCAATCATGGTCGCAAAACCATGAAAGAAATCTATGAAACTCATCATCCGAGGGCAAGATAGATTTTGACGCATGGCATTCACAAATAAATGCGGAACATTGGGCTGATTTAGGATAAAATAAATTGAATACATCCAAACGCCGTTATACATAAGACGGATCGTTTCAACTCAAGGAGGAACATACATCGCATGACAGCATTAAACCAACAAATGATTTCGGAAGCAGCATCTTATATTCAAAGCAAAAGCTCCATCAAGCCGGAAGTCGGTTTGATTTTGGGTTCGGGTCTTGGCGTACTGGCAGAACTGATTGAAGGTGGCGTAAGTATCGCTTATCAGGATATTCCACATTTTCCGGTGTCTACAGTAGAAGGACATGAAGGTGAACTTTTGGTCGGAACCATTAAAGGTCGTCCGGTCGTGATGATGAAAGGCCGTTTCCATATGTACGAAGGATATGGTCCGGAATTGACAGCTTTCCCGGTACGGGTTATGAAAGAACTGGGTGTAAGCAGCCTGCTTGTAACCAATGCTGCGGGTGGTGTGAATACGTCGTATGAAGCTGGAGACTTGATGTTGATCTCTGATCACTTAAATCTCACAGGCAAAAATCCACTGATCGGGCCAAATGACGCTGCACTGGGCGTGCGTTTCCCGGATCTGTCCGAAGCATATAGCCGCCGTTTGCGTGCGCTGGCGAAGGATACGGCCGCATCACAAGGTTTTAACGTACGTGAAGGGGTATACGCAGGTATGCTTGGTCCGAACTACGAGACACCAGCAGAGATCAGAATGCTGCGTGCATTGGGCGCAGACGCAGTGGGCATGTCCACTGTATCTGAAGTGATCGTCGCACGCCACGCAGGCCTGGAAGTACTCGGTATTTCCTGTATCAGCAACATGGCTGCCGGAATTCTGGACCAGCCACTGTCACATGATGAGGTGATGGACACAACGGAACGTGTGCGTGAGTCGTTCCTTGCGCTGGTAGTGGCAGTTATTCCACAAATGTAAGCAAGATTTGAGTAGAGAAGGTTACCTCTTTGGATGAGAAATCATCGGGGGGTAACCTTTTTTTTGTTGTGTTGAACGTACGGTTACTCATTCCTTGAGTGCAGTGCGTTTTTTTGGCTATGACCACATTTTCAATAAAAGTTCGGGAAATCATGCTTTACATGGAATAATTTACTGGAAACGGGCCGACAATGATTAGCAGTACATGCATGGAACATGCAGTAAGCAAGTCATTTGAGGAGGTAACCTTGTGAAGAAAAGAATAATGGCATCGTTCATGACCCTTTGTATCCTGCTGTCCCTTTTGGCATCAACGGCATCGGCTGAAGAAACACCGAAGGCAGCGGGAGGAACTGACCTGGCCCCGTCGGCGCGCTCTGCGATCTTAATGGATGCAGATACGGGAACGGTCATTTATGAGAAAAACAGTCATGATCAGCTGCCTCCGGCGAGTATTACAAA
Source organism: Paenibacillus sp. ClWae2A (assembly GCF_032452295.1). Taxonomy (NCBI): domain Bacteria; kingdom Bacillati; phylum Bacillota; class Bacilli; order Caryophanales; family Paenibacillaceae; genus Paenibacillus; species Paenibacillus sp. ClWae2A. The sequence continues at coordinate 77,848 of NZ_JAULSQ010000003.1, read as the reverse complement.
AATTATGACAATGCTGCTTACAATCGAAGCGATTGACTCGGGCAAGCTGAAGCTGACGGACAAAGTAAGAACGAGCGAATATGCAGCTTCTATGGGCGGTTCTCAGATCTTCCTGGAGCCCGGGGAAGAAATGACGGTCGATGATATGTTAAAAGGGATCGCAATGGCTTCAGGCAATGATGCCTCAGTGGCTATGGCCGAGAAGATTGCTGGCTCGGAAGAAGCTTTTGTACAGCTAATGAATGAGCGTGCGAAGGAGCTTGGCATGAAGGATACTCATTTTGCCAACTGTAACGGTCTGCCGGTTGATAATCATTATTCTTCCGCCCATGATATTGCCGTCATGAGCCGTGAATTGCTGAAACACTCAGGGATTACGAAGTACACCGGCGCATATCAGGATTACCTTCGCAAAGATACGGAAAAGCCATTCTGGCTGGTGAACACGAACAAGCTGGTTCGTTTTTATCAAGGGGCAGACGGTTTGAAAACAGGTTACACATCCGAAGCGAAATTCTGCCTGTCCGCAACAGCGTCCAAAGATGGACTGCGTGTCGTTTCCGTGGTACTTGGTGAACCAAATACCAAAACACGTAATAGCGAAGTGTCTTCGATGTTTGACTATGCCTTTAGTCAGTATACGATGAAGGCTCTTTACAAGGCAGGGGATCTGCTGGGTAGTCTGAGAATCGAAAAAGGTGAAGTTGCCGAGTTGCCTCTAAATGCCACACAAAATTATAGTGTGTTGATGCGCAAAGGAGCCAAATCCAATGACATCCGGCATGAATTGCTAGTCGCCAAAGAATTGAAAGCTCCAATCAAAGCCGGGCAAAGTATAGGTAAACTTGTGGTTTACCAGGGCAATGACGTGATTAAGGAGTTCGACATTCAGGCTCCGCAGGATGTGAATAAGGCGGGCTGGTGGAAGTTGTTCAAGCGGACCACGTCCAACTTGTTTGACTAAACGGCGATTTCTGCGAGTTGCACGCATCCTTCGAACATATTTTGTAGTTAAATAGGGGTTTTCTTCTAGTTTTGTCGGGGGGCAGGAAAAGCCTTCGGAAGCGTAGAAATCCTTGTTCTAAGACAGGGAGGAGAGTGAGCAAACGTGAACTTGCATGTAGAAATGGAACACCATCGCGGGATTCTGATTGTACGATTATCCGGGGAGCTGGATCACCATACAGCTGACATGGTACGGATGCAGATGGATGAAGCCATCCAGCGGAGACAAAGCGAGCATCTCGTACTCAGCCTGAAAGATCTGCAATTTATGGACAGTTCGGGTCTGGGTGTCATTTTGGGAAGATACAAGCTCATTAAGAATAAAGGCGGCAAGATGGTGGTCTGTGACGTCAATTCGCCGGTGTACCGTTTGCTGGAAATGTCGGGGTTGTTCAAGATTATGCCGATATACGAAAATGAGGGAACTGCTCTCTCAGGTCTGGAGGTCGTCTCATGAATGAAGGAACAGGGACAAATTTCATGAATCTGCAATTCGCGGCCAAGTCAGAGAATGAATCGTTTGCACGGGTAACCGTTGCTGCGTTTATCTCCCAGCTTGATCCAACGATGGACGAGCTCAGTGACCTGAAGACGGTCATTTCGGAAGCCGTGACCAATAGCATCATCCACGGATACAACAACAACTCCGAAGGTGTTGTGTCCATCCAGGCCGAGATTCGGGAAGATATGATTACCATTATTGTGGAAGACCGCGGCGAAGGAATCGAAGATCTTGAACTGGCCAAGCAGCCGTTATATACGTCCAAACCCGAACTTGAGCGGTCGGGCATGGGCTTCACCATTATGGAAAACTTCATGGATGAATTCGAAGTCAGCAGTGAGCCCGGCAGAGGCACCTCCATCAAGATGAAAAAAAGGATTGAATCCAAGAAAGCATTGTATAATTAGGGGTTGGTGTTCTTATGGATGCTGAAGTGAAACCATCTTCACAGACCTATTTGGACGATGCCGAGGTCAAACGGCTGATTGCGCTCAGTCAGTCGGGTGACCATGTTTCACGGGATACGCTGGTGAACTGCAACATCAGACTCGTCTGGTCCGTCGTACAGCGTTTTATGAACAGGGGATATGATCCGGAAGATCTGTTCCAGATTGGTTGTATCGGTCTGCTCAAGTCAGTGGACAAATTCGATCTCAGTTATGACGTGAAGTTCTCAACCTACGCGGTACCGATGATCATCGGAGAAATCCAGCGATTCCTGCGGGATGACGGTACCCTGAAGGTCAGTCGTTCACTGAAAGAGATGGCGAATAAAGTCCGCAAAAAAAGGGACGAACTGTCCAAACATCTGGATCGTTTACCAACGATTAAGGAAGTTGCCGCAGAGCTGGGGGTAACCCCGGAGGAAGTTGTATTTGCCCAGGAAGCGAACAAACCACCGACCTCCATCCATGAGACGGTATTTGAAAACGACGGTGATCCCATCACGTTAATGGATCAGATTGCTGACGAGTCTCAGGAACGTTGGTTTGACAAGCTGGCCCTGAACGAGGCCATCGGTGGTCTCAGCGAGCGGGAGCGATTAATCGTTTATCTTCGGTATTACCGGGATCAAACCCAGTCCGAGGTTGCCAGCAGGCTGGGAATATCTCAGGTACAGGTATCACGTCTGGAGAAAAAAATACTGCAATCCATCCGCGACCAGATCGCGCAGTGATTTCGTGGGTTGCAACAACAATATTGGCGTTTATACACCAATATACGACAACTAACAACCTTCTATCGCGCATTATGGCGTGGGAGGTTATTTGTTGTTAATACGGGGAGATCCCGAACGATTGGACTGCATGACCAGCATCATGCCAAGAATACATGCCATACCAATCCATTGATAGAAGCCAAAAGGTTCATGGAGCCATATGACAGTTGTTCCAACAGCAGCAAGCGGCTCTGCGCTCCCGAGCAGGCTAGTTTCCTTGGGTGTAAGACTTTTGAGACTCGCAATATAAAACCAAAAAGCAATCATGGTTCCAAAAAGGATCGTAAATATCAAATAACCGTAGGTTTCGAGCGTGATGCTAGCAAAATTCATTTTCCAGGGTGGGTGAATAAAACTCATTCCCAAACCACCGATGATCATAGCCCAGCCGACCACAACAAGTGAATCGAACTTTTTAATCAGTTGCACGGCATACAGCGTATAAAATGCAGCTGAACCCCCCGATAACAGCCCCCATATCACTGCGAGCGAGGAGACAGATAACTGCGTAAGCGAGCCATTCGTCAGCAGGAGAAAACATCCACTGAGAGCCAGAACGGCGCATGCAAGGTCATTGCGTGTGAGGACAGACTGCTTACGGAGTGCGATGTAAATCATGATCATAACAGGGGACAGGTACTGCAGGAGTGTAGCCACCGCTGAATTGCCGTGTTTAATGGATGCCATGTACGTATACTGGACGGCAAGCATGCCCACCAATCCGAAAATGATCAGTTGTCCAGCCGTTTTTTTATTTCTCCACACATCAAAAATTTGAAATCGTCCATTTGTAAACAATTGAATAACCAGTAATACTAACCCAGCGATCAACAATCGTACAGTGACATACCAATTGACCTCAATTCCATCCAGTTGAAACAGTTTTTGAGATACCGTACCCCCAATGCCCCAGCAGATGGCTCCCGTCAGAACGAGTACGATGCCTGAAATTTTGGATTTTGCAGAAGTTGTCATTCTTGTTCGCCTCACCTTAAATATAAGAATAGTGTTATATTAAGGAGAAACGCGATACATTTATATCAATATTACACTTAAAAATATAACTATATTGAGATGAGGCCCATGCAGAAAATCGAATTTATCATTGATCAACATTTGAAAGAAATGACGCAACACCGTACCGATACATTATCTATAGCCTGTTATGAGACAACCATTGTTCAAAATGTTCACGGACATATTCCTCTCCACTGGCATGATGAATTGCAGTTTGTTGCCGTTCTTCAGGGTACGGCGTTGTTCCATATCAACGATCAAAAGATGATTTTGTCCAAAGGTGACGGGATTTTTATCAACAGTGGAGTAATGCATATGGCTGAAGATCGCGGTGTGAGCGAGAACTGCATCTATTTATGTCTGAATTTGTCCCCGCATGCTATCATGCCTTCGGATATGTATATAAAGTACGTACATCCATATGTAACAGCAACTAATTTGCCTTTTCTGTATATCGAAAGAGCTGACGCTTGGGGAGAACAGATTCTGGATGCGATTGCACGGATTAGAAAGGAGTTAGTGCACCCAGTTCCTTTTTACGAAGTGAATGTTGCTTCTACGGTGCTTAATATGTGGAAACTGCTGATTATGAACGGATATTCCCTGGAACATGATCCATCAGAGATGAGCAGAAACAACCGAATGAAAGACATGTTGCAATGGATTAATCTCAACTATGCCGATCCAATTAAGCTGGAAGATATTGCAAAGGCCGGACAGTTAAGTCGATCGGAGACGTGCCGTTATTTCAAGCAAATCCTGAAAACCACACCCATGCAATATGTGATCGAGTACCGCATCCAAAGAAGCATTGAACTATTGCAATCCTCCAAGCGTAGCATCACCGAAATTGCCTACGAGGTCGGTTTTAATAGCACGAGTTATTACATTAACCAATTCCGCAAAATAATGAATTCAACCCCTCTACGATTTAGAAGGGAATTGAACAAAAGAGAAAAATAAAATAATTGTTGAGTTATTGTTCATGATCCGTGAGCCTAGCTACTAATACCGAAGAGTCGCCCATACGGCGACTTTTTTGATATGTAAAATAATGCTCCGCACTCAGTCGCGCCTAAAATCGGTCACAAGGAGAGCGTATTAAAGGCTAATCTTCAAATTTCTACACAGTTGTAGTCTATGTTGTATTCAGAAGATAACTTCAAGAGTCATGAAATTCTGAGCAAAATAACCGCAAAAAGCTCTTCTTTTAATTCCCTTCCTGCCTACTCCCCAGCATACTTATTTCAAACGTTTGGAAACGGGAGGACGATGGGCAGCGGAGGGATGGAATCGGTCAAAAGGAGCGAAGCGTTCGCCTTTAGCACCGGATTTCCTCCTTGAAAAGGAGAGTTCAAGAGATCCGGGGATAACAGCGACCAATGACCGATCCATCTCGCAGCGTCAACTCACCCTTCCACCTTTTTTCCAACCCGTTTGTAATAAATTTGCACATTCTTCAAATACTAACCTAAATTACGCAGTAAAGGAGTGCTATGGATGTCCCAGACACCCACTCCAATGGTCTACGTTCGACTGCGCAGCCGTATTCGCATCCAGAGGGGCAGAGCAGTCAAGCTTGGAGACATTGCACATGTACTGACCTCTTCTGAAGACCAGGAGGGCAGGCTACTGGAGCTTGAACTTTTACGCCCTGGACCGGAGGATGGCAATCTGATCCTCATTGATATATTGCAGATTATTCCCCGAATTCGGCACATCTTGCCGGAGGTAAGCGTGGAACTGATGGGATCTGGTCATACGTTAGTTGAAGTCATCGCGGGAAATGGTCAACCTTCCAAGTCCCTGTTCATTCTGGTTTGGCTATTGCTTTTCTTCGGATCAGCCTTAACCATTATGAATTTTCATGCCGATGTGAACATGCAGGAAGTACAGATTCGAATTGTGGAGATGCTTACTGGGCATCGGGACGAACATCCCTATCTGTTTCAAGTGGCGTATTCCATTGGCATTGGATTCGGAATGGCAGTATTTTTTAATCATCTGTTCAAGAAAAAGTGGAATGAGGAGCCTACCCCGCTGGAAGTGGAGATGTTCCTATACCAGCAAAATGTAGATAAATATGTAGTGATTGAAGAAAGCGAACGGATGCACGAGCAGGAACGCAGGGAGATGAATGCGGATGAGCGTTCTTAATGGAGCAATCAGCATTGTATTGGGTGTTGCAGGGGGAATTGCCGTAGGAAGTGGCGTAATTGCGCTCATTCTGGTGCTCGATATGATTCCCAGGTTGGCTCAACTTACGCAATCGTATGACAAGACTCACTGGTACGAAGGGGCGCTAATTGGTGGATCACTGCTCGGGACGGTGGCGGATTTCTGGCACTGGAAAATGCATGGGGTGCTGCTGCTCAGCCCGATTGTTGGTTTGTTCTGTGGCGTGTTCATCGGTCTGCTGGCCGCGGCGCTCACTGAGGTACTTAATGTACTGCCCGTGCTGGCCAAACGATTGGGCATGAAACCTTATTTGTTTGGATTACTGCTCGCCATGATTTTGGGCAAAATGACAGGTTCCCTGTTTGATTTTTTTATATATCAGCGGTAACTCGTGGCCATAGGAGGATGGAAGATGGATGAACGAACGGAGCACACAGGCCAGGAAAATAGTGAAGGTATAACGGAAGAGATGTTACACAAGTCTGCTTATGAGATTCAGAAGGAAGAAGAGGAGAAAGCGTACAATAAGAAAAAACAAAATGAGATGTCCGACAGCATTGAGGAATCCGTACAATATTGGCAGGAAAACGATGATATCTCCCCACGCATGAGTGAGAATAGATATACATTACAACAGGTACTGGGGCTCGGAGAATCGTTTGACGTGAATATGAGGGAAATGGTCCTGGGTGGCAAGCACGTTGGATTGCTGATGATCACCGGCTTCGCCAAGGATGAGATTTTGCTTGAAGTGTTGAAAAGACTGACCTATCTTACGCCGGATGACGTGTCCGGACATGCACTCAAATCCTATTTTGAATGTTACATTCCCCATATTCAGGTGGAAAAAGTCGAGAAGATGAGTGCGGTTATCAACAAGGTTCTTACCGGTATGAGCGCAATGTTCGTTGAAGGGGACCGCTCGGTCTTGATTATGGATACCCGGAGTTATCCGGTACGTTCACCCGAAGAACCTTCATTGGAAAGGGTAGTTCGAGGTTCCAGAGACGGCTTTACCGAAACGCTTCTGACCAATGTGACCTTGGTGCGGCGCAGAATACGCGACCCTGGACTGAAGTTTGAGATCATGCAGGTGGGGCGGAGAACACAAACCGATGTCTGCGTGGTGTACATTGATGATATTGTAGATAAAGTGCAGGTGGATTCCGTTCGTGAAAAAATACAGCGAGTGGATATCGATGGTATTCCCGCCGCCGATAAGCAGTTGGAGGAAGCGATTATCAACAAGGGTTGGAATCCGTTCCCACTTGTTCGTTATTCGGAACGACCGGATGTTACAGCTTCCCATTTGCTGGAAGGGCGAGTTGTCATTTTCGTAGACACTTCTCCCAGTGTGATGATTCTGCCTACGACCTTCTTTGACCTGTGTGAGCATGCGGAGGAGAATAGACAGACGGCCTTAATGGGAACGTATTTACGATGGGTGCGTTTTGCAGGGATTCTCATATCGTTGTTTTTGCTACCACTGTGGCTGTTGATGGTTATTGATCCTTCGATTAAACCGATGGGACTTGACTTCATTGGTCCGCAGGAAAATGTAAAGCTACCACTGATTTTACAGTTTCTCCTGATCGAACTTGGTGTCGATTTATTACGGATGGCAGCAGTCCATACCCCTACACCTCTGGCCTCGGCTATGGGCTTGATCGCGGCAATTCTAGTCGGGGATATCGCCGTCAAAACAGGATATTTTGTCAATGAGGTTGTACTCTATATGGCTATCGCAGCCATCGGAATGTTTGCCACGCCGAGTTACGAGCTGGGGCTCGCTAACAGGCTCGTCAGGTTGTTTCTGCTCATTGCAGTAGCGATATTCAAGGTTCCTGGATTGGTCGTGGGCAGTACACTACTTATATTGGCGCTAACCGTTCACAGGTCGTACAATTCTTCGTATCTCTGGCCTTTTATACCGTTTAATGCAAAGGCCTTGGGTAACTTTTTATTCCGGCTTCCGCTGCTGGAAAATAAAAAACGTCCATCATTTAACAAAACCCGTGACAACACCAAAATGTCCGATGATCCGGACGGTGAACTGCGAAAAAGTAAAAAACACAAATGATCTTCCGAAAAATCCATTCATCTCGCTGCCTAATTTGATATACTGGTGTAAAATCATTGGAATAACAACTGTTCCAGTATACAAAAAAGTGAGGAATGCAGATTATGTATTTACATGGTACAAGTAAAATAAATGCGCAAGGGCATCTGGAGATTGGCGGAGTTGATGCAACAGATCTGAAAGAACAATTTGGAACTCCCCTGTACGTTGTGGACGAGCAATTGGTTCGTGAGCGTTGCAGAGAGTACATGGAAGCATTCCGTGCTTCCGGATTGGGCTTCCAGGTTGCATATGCAAGTAAAGCATTCTGTGTAATGGCGATGTGTGCCCTTGCAGCTGAAGAAGGACTTTCCTTGGATGTTGTATCTGATGGTGAACTGTTTACTGCACTGCAAGCAGGATTCCCGGCTGAGCGCATTCATTTCCACGGTAACAACAAAACGCTGGAAGAGATCGAAATGGCTCTTGATGCGGAGATTGGATGCTTTGTTGTTGATAACTTCAATGAATTGCATCTGTTGCAGGCTGTAGCAGCGGACAAAAATCGTAAAGTAAACATTTTGCTTCGTGTGACGCCTGGTGTTGAGGCCCATACGCATGAATATATTTCCACAGGTCAAACGGATTCGAAATTTGGATTCGATATCGGCAATGGTACAGCATTTGAAGCGATTGACTTGGCTTCCAAGCAGTCTAACCTGGTATTGCTCGGTGTGCATTCCCATATCGGTTCCCAGATTTTCGAAGTTGAGGGCTTCCAGATGGCTGTTCAACGTGTTGCTGAATTTGCAGCAAGCGTATATGAGCGTCTTAATGTTGCTTTCAAAGTGGTTAACCTGGGTGGTGGATTCGGAATCCGTTATATCGACGGAGATACGCCGCTTGAAGTTGCGCAATACGTGAAGGCTATTACAGACGCAGTTAAAAATTATTTTGCCCAAATCGGTTATGCCGTACCTGAGATCTGGGTTGAACCAGGCCGCAGCATCGTGGGTGAAGCAGGAACAACCCTTTATACTGTTGGAACAAGCAAAGACATTCCAGGCGTGCGTAAATACGTTGCCGTTGATGGTGGTATGACCGATAACCCACGTCCTGCTTTGTATGAATCCAAGTACGAAGCTGTGCTCGCTAACCGTGCGAATGAGGCTGCTCAGGAAACGGTATCTGTTGCGGGTAAATGCTGTGAGAGTGGCGATATGTTGATCTGGGATCTGGACCTGCCAAAAGTGGAAAGTGGCGATCTGCTCGCTGTAGCTTGCACAGGCGCGTATAACTACTCCATGGCTAGCAACTATAACCGGATTCGTCGTCCAGCTGTTGTATTTGTCAAAGACGGTCAAGGAGATGTCGTAGTACGCCGTGAGACGTATCAAGATATCATCCAGAATGACCTGGTACCAGCGCGCATTGGCAAACAGCCAGTTACTCGCTAATTTGTCAAAAGATAATGCGTTTCTGCATTATTCAGGATATAGGGATTTTACAGTTGAAGCAGATGAAAAGGGAACTTCCTTTTTCATCTGCTTTTTATGTATTCGGACTAAAATATGAAAAAAGTTACTGTTTTTTTTGCGATCCAGTCATTTTCGGTGTACACTAAGAAAAGTGTTGTAATGCTTGGCCCAGGGTCATGCGTTCTGGCACCATTAACGATGGTCACTACGAAAGGAGTCATTTACATATGGCGAAACAAGCGAAAATTAAATTGGCAAACGGCGGAGAAGTTTTGATCGATCTGTTCGATCAAGAAGCTCCAAACACAGTAGCAAACTTTGAGAAACTGGCTAACTCCGGTTTCTACAATGGTCTTACATTCCACCGCGTTATCCCGGGCTTTGTAGCTCAAGGCGGATGCCCTAACGGTTCCGGTGCAGGTGGTCCAGGTTACACTATCAACTGTGAAATCAACCCGAACAAACATGAGCGCGGAACACTTGCTATGGCACATGCTGGCCGTAACACAGGTGGAAGTCAGTTCTACATCTGCTACCAACCGCAACCACATTTGGATGGACAACATACTGTATTTGGTAAAGTAACTAAAGGTATGGAGTTCGTGGACGCTTTAGAAGGTAAAGACAAAATGGAAACTGTTGAAGTTGTAGAAGCTTAATACCTTCACCTTAACTGGATCCAAACATGAAGTGCTTCTTTTATAGAAGCACTTTTTTTATTTTTCTTATGTCACGTATTCGAAATCGATGATTGGAAAGGATGAATGAACCTTGGATATGGTTACTCAGCTAAGCTTGTTAAAACAAATTTATAGTGAGCGCACGTTGTGGGATGAAGAACTGCAGGCATCGCGACATGTCGTTCCGGATAGTCTATCCGTAAAGGATCGAGAAGCGCTTGAGGCAGCTGGGCATGAACCGAATCGATTTGTACGTCCGGAACATGATGAAACGATTACTGAGCTGAAAAAAGTTGCGAATCAATGGACGTTAAATGATGCAGCGCAGGCCTTTGTATCCTCTTTGTGGTCAGCACCCATGATCTGGCGCTCGTTGCTTACGGGCAAGCTTATTGCAAGCAGTATGCCAAGCCATGAACATACGCCATATCCATCTTCGAACACTTGTAAGATCTGCGGATTAAGTGTAGGTCAAGCAACCGACACAACGCTGCAATGGTATTGGCGGATGACCAATGGAACCCCGTTGGACGGTGATCCTTATGGATATGTGTTGGCACTTCGAGAGCTGGCTGCTGCGCAGGAGCTTCCAATACCCAATGAGTACGACCGCTGGACATTCCGTGCGGTGTTAACGGTGCTGCGCGAATTACCTCCCAAAACACGTTACAGCAAGGCAGCAGTAGCGCTCAAGAAGGAACGTCTTTTGCCTACACAGAAGGAATATGCCTACCGTGATTTGCTTGAGACGTTAGCTCTGATTGGCATATTGGATACGCCGGAACATCCTGGAATGATCACGGAATTCACCACATACATGCAACGTGACGCACGCCCCAATGTTCGGGTTGAAGTGCAGGCCCCTCTGGCATGGTGGGATTCATCTGTCGGAATTAATGAGAACAACCTGAAAAAGATATTTCATGATTTTGATCTGAATAATATATCACTTGCGGATAAGCCTGATGAGAGTCCAGCTGTAAAGGACACGATCTTAGGAGCATTGGAGAAGAAGAGAAGCGTTCGCGGAAAAGTACCGAAGGCATCTCCTGATGCAGGTACCGGGGAAGTACAGTCTGGGGATGTGTACGCTGTTCGGGTCCGGGAAGGTGTATGGGTGACAGTATATTGTCATGAAGTCAGAGATAAACGTGTCATTGTTGAATATCTGGATGGTGTCTTTCCAGAGATGCCGGGAAAAGCAGATTTGCATGGGACGTTTCGACCACGAACGAATGGACGCTGGCAATGCTCAGCTATCGCGATTGATTCCACAAGTTGGGTCAGAAGGGTGGCAAGAGAATTTCCGATTCCTGTTTCGCCGCTGCCAGAACCTGATCGCTTGCCATTTCACAATGCCAAAGAATTGAAGCATATGGCGAGCTGGTGTTTTCCAGAATTGTAGAATGATACGATGGATGTGAAATGTGCCTCCAAACAAAAACCGTGCCTCCTTGAGAGGAAGCGGTTTTTGTTGTTTCTTAGCTTATTAAAAGTTAGTATGTGACAAAAAGGAACAAAAAACAATTGATTTTTTGGCATTAAAGTGCTAACATCCAAGTAATAACGAAAGCAATCCTTCAGGGCAGGGTGCAATTCCCTACCGGCGGTGATGCAGGAAGTGTAAGGACACATGTCCAGCACTTGATGCAAAGTCCGTGACCTGTCTGCCTGTGGCAGATGGCTGATCTGGTGTAATTCCAGAACCGACAGTATAGTCTGGATGGGAGAAGGAGAGGTGCAGACCTAACAGGTTTGCATTCAGCAGGAGTATTGCTGCACAGTCACGATTTGTGATGTCTTGCACTGTGCAGGGAAGATCCGGTTACACCGGACAGTTCCATACATATGCCACACGATAAAGCTCTTTACCTCTAATTGATGTTCATTAAGGTATGTGTCTATTTTCACTTGCCCGAAATGAAGTTTTGGGCAAAGTGTTGGCGTGCTGTATCCATTTCACTCCTGCTGGTGACATTTGTCTCTCATCATCCCCATCGAACTGATTGTTCGACGGGGATTTTTTAATAAACAAGACTTTAAACCGCGGGGTGAACGGATTTGGAAATGATCAATGATGAATTTTATATGGCACTGGCATTGGATATGGCGGAACGAGCACAGGGACAGACGGGGATTAATCCGGTCGTTGGATGTGTAGTTGTGAAAGAGGGTCGTATTGTAGGCCTGGGGAGCCATCTGAAACGTGGAACCGGTCATGCGGAGGTGCATGCACTTAACATGGCAGGCAGTGATGCTGAAGGAAGTACGGTATACGTTACACTTGAGCCTTGTAGTCATTATGGCAAGACGCCACCTTGTAGTGAACGCCTGATTCATGAAAAGGTGAAACGTGTTGTGGTATGTTGTGAAGATCCAAATCCGCAAGTATCCGGCAGAGGCATAAGCATGCTTCGTCAACAAGGCATTGAAGTTGAAGTTGGCGTACTGCGTGAGCGTGGAAGACGCATGAATGAAAAATTCATTAAATTTATTACAACGGGTCTACCTTTCGTGACACTGAAGACAGCTACTACTTTGGATGGGAAAATTGCTACTCGCAGCGGAGACAGCAAGTGGATCTCCAACGAGCCGGCTCGTGAGATTGTGCATGCCCTTCGTCATCGTCACCAGGCAATCATGGTTGGCGTCGACACGGTGATCGCAGATAATCCGGAGCTTACAACCCGCTTGCAAGTGGAAGGCATTAGTCCGGTGCGTATCGTGGTGGATTCCAAGTTGCGTCTTCCGGTAGGTGCCAAAATGGTTAAGGATGGTCTTGTTCCAACATGGGTACTGACAACAGACGAAGCCAGTCCTGAAGCTGCTGAACGTTTGGAAGCCTACGGCGTTGAAATAATACGCTGTGGTCCTGGACCACGTGTGGATCTGTTAAGCGGACTTAGCAAGTTGGGTGAGCGTGAGATTGGTTCAATTTTGCTTGAAGGTGGGGGCACCTTGAATGGAGCTATGCTGGAGGCACGGTTGGTCGATCGACTGCTGATGTTCATCGCTCCGAAGATTGTAGGCGGTTATGATACACCTGGAAGCTTCCGCTTCGAGGGTGTGGAACGTATGAATCAGGCGATTCAATTGAATCAGTTGGAGATTGAACAAGTTGGAGATAATATCAGCATTGGCGGTATTCCGGTGTGGCCTGAATAAATAAATGGATTTGAAAAAAAGTAGTTAGGTTCTTTATAAATGAAACAAGGGAGGCGGCAGCATGTTTACCGGTTTGGTGGAAGAAGTCGGTCAGATCCGGCGTATTGGTCGGAAAGGCGAAGCGATGGTCCTGAATATCGGAGCTTCCGCCATCATGGACGATCTGAAGATTGGTGATAGTGTAGCAGTGAACGGCGTGTGCTTAACTGCGACAACGCTCGAAGGTGGAGGTTTTACCGCCGATGTAATGCCTGAAACCTATCGCCATACCAATCTCAGTCAGCTGCAATCTGGCAGTAAAGTTAATCTGGAGCGGGCCATGCAATCTGGCGGTCGTTTTGGCGGACATATCGTTCAGGGGCATGTCGATGGTACCGGAGTGATTGGCAGTATAACACGTGATCAGAATGCGATTGTGTTTGAGATCAAGCCTGATGATCACCAGTTGTTCAAATACCTGATCCCCAAAGGATCGGTTACATTGGATGGCATTAGTTTGACCGTTGTCCATACGTCGGATACCGCATTCACGGTTTCCATTATCCCGCATACCATTGGTGAAACTGTACTAAATGTGAAAAAGACAGGGGATACCATTAATATCGAATGCGATATTTTGGGTAAATATGTGGATCATCTGCTCCAGTATGGGAGAGGACATCGGGAGACGGGTGCTGGCAAGCCGCGCAGTATCAGTGAAGATTTTCTCGCCAATCACGGATTTGCATAAATAGAGAACAGAAATAAACTGGAGGTGGACTAATGTCAGAACAATCCATTCTGGACACAATAGAAGAAGCCATATATGATCTCATGCGTGGTAAACCCGTCATTGTTGTGGATGATGAAGATCGGGAGAATGAAGGCGATTTTATCGCTTTGGCCGAAAAGGCGACACCTGAAGTCATTAATTTTATGATTACTGAAGGTAGAGGTCTGGTCTGTGTTCCGATTACACAACAACGTGCGGACGAACTTAACCTGAAACCGATGGTTCAACAAAATACGGATTTCCATGGAACAGCCTTCACCGTCTCTGTGGACCACAAAGATACGACAACAGGTATCTCGGCACATGAACGTTCCATTACCGTGAAAGGTCTGATCGATCCTGAGGCGAAAGCCGGGGACTTCCGTAAGCCTGGTCACATGTTCCCGTTGATTGCAAAAGACGGCGGCGTGCTTCGACGTGCCGGACATACGGAAGCGGCTGTAGATCTCGCTATCATGTGTGGTTCCTACCCTGCCGGCGTTATCTGTGAAGTGATTAAGGAAGATGGCACAATGGCCAGACTTCCGGATCTGCAGGAGATTGCCCGCAAGCATGATCTGAAGCTGATCAGTATTCAGGACATGATTCGTTACCGTAACGAAAAAGAGCAGCTGGTTCAACGTGAAGTGGCTGTGCGTATGCCAACGGACTTTGGCGAGTTTCAAGCGGTGGCTTATACAAACGCTGTGGATAACAAGGAACATGTGGCTTTGGTCAAAGGTGAAATAGATGGTTCCAAACCCGTACTTGTACGTGTGCACTCTGAATGTTTGACTGGTGATGTATTCCATTCCCATCGTTGTGACTGTGGTCCTCAGTTTGATGCGGCACTCAAACAGATTAACGAGGAAGGCAACGGCGTACTGCTCTATATGAGACAGGAAGGCCGGGGCATTGGGCTAATCAACAAACTCAAAGCCTACAAGCTGCAAGAGGAAGGTCTGGATACGGTGGATGCAAACCTGAAGCTGGGTTTTGCTGCCGACTTGCGTGATTACGGGATTGGCGCTCAAATTCTGAAAGACCTTGGGGTTCGTCAGATCAGACTGCTAACTAACAATCCTCGTAAAATTAAAGGTCTTGAGGGATATGGACTTGAAGTCGTAGAGCGTGTCGCGATCCAGATGGAGGAGAACGAGGACAATACGGTTTATCTTCATACCAAGCAAGCCAAGCTGGGGCATATGCTAAAGTTCGATGATATCGAACAAAACGAACAGTAAATATATTTTAGATGAATAACGTTCACCATGTAATTTATGGAAGAGATTAATTAGGAGTTCCGTTACTTACATTACATTATACCGTTAGGGAGATGACTTGAATGCCACAATTTTTTGAAGGACATTTAGTATCAGAAGGATCACGATATGGAGTTGTCGTTGGACGTTTCAACGAATTCATTACCAGTAAATTGCTTAGCGCAGCGCTTGATGCATTCAAACGTCACGGCGTGCAGGATGATGAAGTGGATGTAGCCTGGGTTCCAGGTGCGTTCGAAATCCCTCTGATTGCGCAGAAAATGGCGGAGAGCGGCAAGTATGATGCGGTGATTACCTTGGGAACTGTCATTCGTGGATCCACTACGCATTACGATTATGTGTGCAACGAGATGGCTAAAGGGGTAGCAGCAATCAACCTGAAAACTGGCGTGCCTACGATCTTTGGACTGGTTACAACAGAAAATATTGAACAAGCGATTGAACGTGCCGGAACCAAAGCGGGTAACAAAGGTTGGGATGCAGCTACGGCGGCAATTGAGATGGCAAACTTGACGAAACAGCTAAAATAGTGCTTATTTAATAGTAGTGCCCTGCTTTGCGCAGACGAACACGGGAAACCGGATTCGGACGGCTTAGCAGGGTTTTGTATTTTTCTGGCGGGAGGATTCGTCTAGTGACGGTAGTTACATACAAACTGGAGACTTTTGAAGGGCCTTTGGATCTGCTGCTTCATTTGATTGATAAGGCTGAAATTCATATCCAGGATATTCCCATCAGCGATATTACCGATCAATACATGGCGTACCTGCATTCAATGCAGGAACTGGAACTGGATATTACGAGTGAATTTCTGGTCATGGCAGCAACATTGCTGTCGATCAAGAGCAAACTTTTACTGCCTAAACCACCGGTAATTGAGGACTTCGAGGATTATGATTTTATGGAAGAAGAAGATTATGATCCACGTGCAGAGCTGATTGCACGTCTGATAGAATATCGCAAGTACAAGGGGATTGCGCGTCATCTTCATGAACGGGAGTGGGAACGCAGCCTTATATTTTCCAAAGAGCCCGAGGATCTGCGCCCCTATATGCCCGTAGAAGCCCAATCGAACCCGGTTGAGGGTTTACACACCTCTGACCTGATTGCAGCCTTTCAGAAGGCGCTACGCAAGGCTGAGAAGCGCACAACTGTAACCCGAATCAAACGGGATGAGATTTCGGTTAAGGACCGCATACGGGATGTCATCGGCGCTTTGGAAAGTATGGGGCCGGGAGGCAGACTGTTATTCTCCAAGTTGATGGACGAGCATATCTATCGCCATGAGATTGTTGTCACTTTTCTGGCGGTGCTGGAACTGATGAAGATGAAGCAGATTGTCTGTTATCAGGAACGGATGTTTGAGGATATCGTTATGGAGTGGAGAGGGGAAACAAAGAATCATGGATTTTCCGAAATTGAAATCAATTATTGAAGGCCTGCTGTTTTTGTCCGGAGAAGAAGGTCTGAGTATCAAACAAATTGCCGAGATCGTCGACCAGCGAGTGGAGCTTGTAACGGACGCGATTGAGGAGATGATTCATGAATTTTCACAGCAGGGACGAGGTGTACAGATTCTCAAGATCGCTGGTGTAGTTCAGTTGGGCACCTTGCCTGACCACGCTGTATATTTCGAGAAACTGGCATACTCTCCCGCACGAACGTCCTTATCCCAAGCGGCTCTGGAGACGCTGGCCATTGTGGCGTATCGTCAGCCGATTACACGGGTAGAGATTGAGGAAATCCGCGGTGTAAAATCGGAGCGAGCCATCCATACGCTTGTGAATAAGGATCTGATTATTGAAGTGGGACGAGCCGAGGCGATCGGACGACCAATTCTGTACGGAACGACCAAGTCATTTCTGGATTATTTCGGATTGGCTTCAATTAAAGACCTTCCGGAACCGGGCTTGTTTGAAGATTCGGAGAACCTGGAGGAAGAGACACAACTGTTATTCAACAAACTGGATTTGCAACAACTGGAACCGGAAAGTGTTGATCCGGCGGATGACCTAAGTCATATCGACAACGAAGACGATAATACGGATTCTTCACTCTAATTTTGCAAGCTCATACTAACCGACACCCATCAGTGGAGTCGGTTTTTTTGTGCATTATTTTTAAGATAAATTGAACTAAAGATTTTACACATAACGGAGAGGACAGAAATAATCTGAAGAAACGGAGTGTTCGCCTAAAAGCTTTCTGAATGAAAGCTGCATCGGAAGCATACGCTCATCCCCGGATTTACCCTTTAGAGAAGGGAATCAAAAAAATCTGGGGATAACAGCGATCGGAAGGTTATTCTGTCATCGGAGTGACCAGTGTAACTAATCTTTAGTCCAATTTGTGTATATAAAAGGTTACGGACCGGTTCCAAACAAATATGAAATGGGATTTTTAGGTCAGACGTGAATTTTTTCCTATCCAGAGTGCCATACTAGACGAGAAAAGAATTGAGGGCTTGGAGGTAAGGCCTGTGTGGATTTGGCTTGGAGGAATCGGTTTGTTGTTCGCATTGCTGATTGCCGCAGTCCTCATCTCAAATGTTCATGTACATTTTACATTCAGTAAACATAAAAGTGATGATTACGCCAATATTAATGTTCGTTTTTTCTATGGAATTGTGCGGATTAACTATGAGATCCCGAGTATTGTTTTTCGCAATATGAAGGAAGGTTTTCTGGTCAAGACCGAACAATCCATGAATCATTCCAGAGGGGAGGCCCAGGGAAGCGAGCGGGTCAACAAACGCAAAGTCAAGAAGTGGGCTAAAGATGTGAAAATTATGCTCAGGGCGACGGATGCGCTCAAGATATGGCTTAAGCAAACACTCACGCGCGTACATATGACTCAACTGTCCTGGGCTACCCACATCGGCGTTGGTGATGCAGCATATACAGCGGTGCTGACGGGCTGGGTGTGGAGTATCAAGTCCATTATTATTGGTTTTCTCACCTATCAGATTCGCTTCGATAAGACACCTGTGCTTCAGGTTATGCCGGTATGGTCCGATGAAATGGAATTCAGAACGGAGCTTGATTGCAGAGTGAAAATTCGGATTACAGCCGTTCTGATCGCTGGAATTACACTACTCACCCGTGTGCTTCAAGTCGAAGGCGGATGGCGTATGTGGTTCAAACTTCTTCGGGAACAGCGCCGCAAGCGTAAGGAAAAGCAAAAGCAAAAGCTTAGTGGGACAGCACAATAAATTCCCATCAGATCAGGTCTGTTTTGCGAACGTGAGGTTGGGGTTCGGTGAATGTACTTAAATGCTTATGTACATAAGTCCCTTCAAGTTTGGGGATGATATGGTTAGATCAAACCTAGCTTACATTGAAACTGGAGGGAATTCAAATGTCAGATCATCCAATTCAAGGCTTAATGGAAACCGCAATGGAAAATATCAAGGCCATGGTGGATGTCAATACAATTGTTGGCGATGCAGTCGAAACACCAGATGGTACCGTGATTTTGCCAATCAGTAAGGTGGGATTCGGATTTGCTGCCGGTGGTAGTGATTTTCACGTTAATGGAGAAAGTAGTGGCAAAAGTGGTGCTACAAGTACCTCTACTGAACATGCCAGTTCAGCTAAAGTAGCTTCTCCATTTGGTGGCGGTAGTGGTGGCGGTGTATCCATACGTCCAATTGCGTTCCTGGTAGTGGGTAAACAGGGGGTACACATTGTACCACTCGATAACTCCACACATCTGTTTGAGAAACTCATCGACTCTACCCCTTATGTTCTGGACCGAATTCAAGGCATGTTCCAACGTAATACAACACCAACGAATACAACAGGTGTACCGGTTACACCAGATCCATCAACTTATAGCTGAATCATTTTGTCATGATCCCTCCCGCATCCAAGCGTGAGGGATTTTTGCTGTTTGTATAGCGAAGGGTGAGTGTTTTTTCGGAGGTTTCCGTATTGCATGAGACTTATGTCTGTGATCCGCCTAACCTAGACATGAAATAGGTTATTGAAGGGGGAACGTTAATGCACAGAGACACCGCTTTTATGGTTTTGTTTGGCTGGCTGCTATCGGCAGTCGTGTATTTGGTAGGAGGAATTGATCACCTGTTTATTGCAGTGACCATCTTTGTGGGGCTGGATTACATCACAGGGGTGCTGTCTGCATGGTATAAGAAGGAGTTATCCAGCAGGGTTGGATGGTGGGGGCTTGCTCGTAAATCATTGACATTTGTTTTTGTCATTATTGCACATCAACTGGATATGGTTGCAGGCAATTCCAATGATTTTATGCGAGATGCGATGTTAATGTTTATTATCGGTACGGAAGGAATCAGTATATTGGAGAATCTGGGGAAACTGGGCCTGCCTGTCCCGAAGTTTATCACTTCAGCTCTCTTTAAGCTTCGAGGCAATGAAGATCAAGTTGAAGACGAGGGGAAGATGTAATGTTACAGATCATCAAGGATTACATACCTGTTAATAAATACAGTCGAGCTGGACTGAAATTAAAAGCAAAACGTGGGATTGTGATGCATTATACGGCTTCTCCTGGGGCGCCCGCCAAGAACATTAGTAAGTACTTTGCAAGTCTGGCACAGCAAGATTCCAATAAAGCAGTGAAAGGTCGTTATGCAAGTGCACATTTCTCGGTAGATCGAACGTCGATATATAACAGCCTCCCGGATGATGAACTAGCCTATCACTGTGGGAGCGAAACATACACGAAGGAAGCTCTAGCTAAACTTGGGACATATCCGAACAATAGTACAGTGGGCATTGAGATGTGCATTGAAAAAGATGGAAGTATCCATGAAGATACATTCAATAACGTTGTAGACCTCGCGGTATACCTAATCAGGGAACGGGGCTTTCCACCCGTCTTCTTCACACATAAAGAAGTGGTTGGATGGAAGGAATGCCCACTGCCATGGATTAAACAACCAGGTGAATATGAAAGATATAAGCAAGCAGTACATGTAAAATTAAACCCACTGCAAGAAATAGCAGTCACGGAGGATGATGATATGAATACGGTTCTGGATTATGCACAATGGGCCTGGAATGAACTTGATCAGTACATTGGAGATGCCTACAACGACAAGGTGATTGAAGATTGGGCATGGGTAGAGAAGGTTCGCAAGAAAAAGTTAACTTATGGAGAGTTGCTGTTGCTGAAGGTTTTGATTGATGAGCGCAGACGTAAAAAGGCCTAACCGCGAGAGTATATTGATTAAGGGCTAAGGATGCTTGCTGGTTAACCAGGAGCTAAAGTGCGCCGGATCTTTCAAAAAATAAAAATATTGTATAATCACAATATGATCAGGATACTCAAGTTCATATTGGGTCTGAATCGAGGATTCATCGACGACTCCAATAACAGGGAGTTGATTTGTTTCGATCACATGTGTTGGTGTGGGTGAACTCATACAATCATCCTTTCGTTTATTAAGTCAGAGTCAATAGGGGCGATGGAGATGTCCATGGTCCCTAGATGACCTATACGAGGCAGGATGGAGAAGGTTAAGCTGATCCGGTTCACAACGGGTTAAAAATTCATAAATATAAATAAGCAGAACCCCACGTCGAATGTGATGTGGGGTTCTGCTTATTTAATTACTCTTTTGAGAACGTGTCCAGGGCCTCATCTGTAAGATGGAGTTCTGCGAAAGCCCTGCATATCTTTTGGAAAGATCTAATGGTATTTGTCTCGTACAACATCTCAATGGGATCAAAGCCTAACATGACAAGCGAATCCACAAGTTCTGTCTGATCTACTTCTGTATGGTGGAGTGCTTCAAGCATGGTTTCAATAACTGCTAAAAATAAAATGGCTTTATTCACTGTCTCGATTGGTGTCCCCTCCTTCGTAATACTACTAGAATAAGCGGAGGAGGACGGAAAATAACGAGAAAGTCCAATTTCTCAGTGATGAATCTATTCAATCTAAATGTGTGGAGAGAATAACTGGTTGTTGTAAATTAAAATCTGATGATAAGCTCTCCCCTTGTATGTAAGATTAAGCTTTTTCGTTTACTTCGTGGAGAATGGAATCAATTAATTCATCATCTATCAGAGTGCTAGCTTTTTCGAGTGCCAGCAGAATACCTTGCGGTTGTTCAAAAAAGACTGTAGAGAGAATAGGGGCAACCTCATCTAAATTAATCTTCTCAGCTTTGACCATACTGATCAAGGCAACCACGATCTCATGTCCCTCCACGTTACCTTCCATAAATCTTGTTCTTAAATGAGTTGCTACTATTTCGGTCTTTGACTGCGAGTACGCCATTACATTTCCCTCCAACGGTTCGAATATCTTAGCAGAGCTCCTCTTCATGCAAGTTTAAACCAAGTTAGATTAGGAGTTATCTTAACAATAATAAGGCAGATAGTTTAATTTATCAACAGCCACTAAGTCAATAAAATCGGATTGGAATCACCGTTTTATCCAGACAAAAAGACCCGGAGAGGGTCATTTTTTGGGTCTGCCTTCCCAATAATCAGGGAATCCGTTGTAATCCCAGGCGTTCAGATTTTCGCTGTCGGCCTGAATGGCAACATCTGCTCCGGAACCAAAGTCAACACCTACGGTTTGCAGCTCTTTGGCCTTAATAACCAGTACCTTGCCGGGTGCACCTGCACATACCAGAGCAAGCTTCCACGGTGTCTGTTGGTAGATATGTTCCATTTGTTTGGATGCTGTGCTCACATGAGACCACGAGGGGCAGTCCACCGTCCCTACGATGCTTGTCCACCCGTATCTCCGCTCCAGAACTTCTCGATATTGCTCGGCCTTGGCTCCGCAGAGCAGAATAGGCATGGTCTTGAACGTTTCATAGAATAACTTGAATCGGGCGATGTAATTATTCTCAAAAGCATAGAAGGTCTCCCGAGGTTCAACCTTGTAATATGCAAGGCACATATCGAATAACGGTTTGAAATACCAGTGATCTGTCTGGATCAGATGTCCGACGTAATCCGCTTTTCGCAGGCAGTGTACGATAATTTCTCTCGCACTCGTATTGGGTAAGGTTATCCCGCAATAGGTAGGATCGTTCAACCAGCCGTAATGAGACTTGATGAAATCCATAGTCAGAACGGTGTCGTGAGCCAGAATGGTGTTGGAAGCATCCCCAAATCGAACAGAAGCATGGGCTTCTCCATCAGAGGCCAGTTGGAACCAGTTGCGGATTAAATCTACACTTCCCAGCATGCATGTCACCTTCTTCCCATGTGTGAATAATGGTTTCTTCAGTATACATATTCATCAACTCCTTCTGTATTAGAATAGGAAAAATGCCTCGTTCTCTCTCTTCTTTTGAGGAATCACTCCTTTTTTGTTCCACGTGCGAAGGTTATTGAGGAACAGTCTAGACTAGATAAAAAGGGAGAGGGGATGGACTGTGAAAAACGTATTTATAGGTAGTCCTGTGCGAAACCGGGCTTGGATTATGGAACGGCACTTGCAATCACTTGAGCAACAAGCAGTGCAGAAGCATTATATGTACATCCTGAATGATAGTGAAGATCAGACGGAGCATATCCTTGATCGTCATCAGATTCCTTATCTGACTCATCATCTGGGGAGAACATATGGTCATATGCGTGGGCAATATTCTTATCACAACCTGGCGTTGTTGAGAAATAAGCTTCTGGATGAGTTTCTGAATTCGGACTGTGATTATCTGTTCTCGATTGATACGGATATCATTATTCCTGAGGGTAGCCTACAGCAGTTAATGGATAATGACAAGGATGTATGTTCCATGCTTATACGGAATCATCCAAAGTTGAAGGCTCATAATGCCATGATCGGCGGAAAACATATACCTGAATTCAAAGCGGGTTTGTTCCCGGTAGATCTGACAGGTGCCGTATATTTGATTAAGCGTGAAGTGATCGAAGCAGGCGTTCGATATGGTTCGCATCCAACAGGTGAAGATGCACCATTCTGTGAGCAATCACGAAGACTGGGGTTTGAACTGTTTGTAGATACTCGGTTGCGTCCCGTTCATGCCTATGCGGAAGGGGTGGATTTGATTGCTCAATTGGCTGCTTCGTAGAAAACAACGAGAAAATCCGGTTTTTGAAAGTATAGAAATGACCATTGTCTACCCGCCCGCACTTGACTGGAACCTCTTGTTCCAGCGTCCTCAGCAATTGATGACCGCCTTCTCCAATATTCCAGGTATACGGGCTATCTTTATCAATGAAGAAACGTACAGAAAGCAGAGCCGCCCGATTGAAAAGTTAAATGAGGATCTGTTCCTTGTGCAAAAAGGCGTGAACTACGATCACCTGGTCAAAGGAAAGAAGGTACTCTGGTTCTCGAATCCAGGTCAGTACAATTATTCGGATGGTCGGAAGTTTGATTTTACCGTATTTGATTACCTGGATAATTCGGCTGATGAGTTTGCTGTGTGGAAATCCTACATCCCGAAATGTTTTGACCGTGCAGATCTTATTGCCACGACTGCCAAGGTGATGTATGAGGCCCATAAACATGATGGCAAACCAATCTTTATGTGCCCTAACGGGGCAGATTACCAACATTTTGAGAAAGCGCGGGCAATTCTACCCAAACCGGCGGACTTCCCCGATGTTCATGATGGGCAAAAGATTGTGGGTTTCCACGGGGCAATGGCATCATGGGTGGATTATTCGCTGATTACCGCTATTGCAGATAAAGGTTATCGTGTCGTTTTGATTGGAAACAATGCTCTCTATCAAAAAAATATTGTGCATCCCAATGTGACTTGTCTTCCGCACAAAGATTATAAAGTACTTCCCGCCTACATTGCTCAATTCGATGTCTGTATCGTGCCATTCAAGCTGACAGAGATGATCCGTGGCTGCGATCCGATCAAGTATTACGAATATTTGTCTGCGGGCAAGCCCGTGTTGACCACGCGTATGGAGGAAATTGTTCATAAGTACAGCGATGTAACTTACTTTATGAATCAGCATAATTGCGGAGTGATGTTGGAGAAAGCGATTCGTGAGAATAGTGCTTTCAAAATTGCTGCACGAGTAAAGGTGGCTAAGTCTAATAGCTGGGAAGGCCGGGCAATGGATGCTGTGAAGATGATTAATCAGGTCATGGGAGGCAGAAATAATGAAAAAGATATTTAAACGAATGTTTGGTAGACAGTTGATTACACCGACAATTGAGCTTGAAGAAATAGAGATTGATGCGACGGAGTTCAATGTTACGACATACACCCCAAACACGGATACAACGATTGTATATCTGCCTGCGATCGACTTCCATAGTGAACGATTCGGGCGTCGACCACAGCGTTTGTTAAAAGCACTCGCTGAAGTGGGCTACAATGTAATATATATCAACTCGAGTGATGAGTTCTATCAGGTTGATGCCTTGGAGTATCCTTATCCGGAGCTTCCAAACTTTGTCGTAGCCCGTGTTGGTCAGAATGTACGTACGCTGTTTCAGGGTGATCGCGTAATCTACTGGGTGAACGATAGCCGGCTGGCAGGTTCGGTCGAGACAGCATATCCTGATCTGGTCGTATTTGATTCGTTGACCGATCCGGATCAATATGAGAAGCACAAACACAAGATGGAAGCTGTTGCTGACGTTGTCTTTATTACTCCCGAGAGAATCTATGAGCATGGCAAATACTGCTCGCATGTTCATCTGGTTACTGCCGATGAATTTGAGATCAAAGAACGTGCAGAACAGGTAGCGCAAATTATAGATGCTTTGCCAAACAGAACGGCCCCTCTGATGTAGGGGTCTTTTCTTTGATCATATGCAGGACTATTTCTTTTGCAAAGATGACGGGGCTAATCGTGCTTCAATATATTTCGTTTACATTATCGTTAGGGAATGAAGATAGCGTTCTACACTATAAAAAGCAGAGGCGGCGAATAGCCAGACGGGTTAAACGAAGGATCTCCCGATCATCAAGACATTTAACCTGATTCCGGCTTAAGCAAGTCTCCGTAGCTAAAATTACATACTATCTAAGGAGTGGACTGTTCAATGGCTAAAAAAATGATTATCAAAGGTGTAGGTACGTTCATGGCTAAACGCCTTCCAGCAGATCCGATGGGCGCAATTGAGGTAGTTACCCTGGGTACCCTGCAAGATTTGAAAATTGACCTTAACGTGGAGCTTGAGGATATCTTTGGTGGTGACGGACTATTCGCCATTGATGTACTGGTGAAGTCCAAATCGATCGAAGTATCGGCAACAGATGCCAAATTCGATCTGGATGCGATTCAGCTGATGATGGGTTCAACGGTACAAGAGCAAGTGAAGTCTTATGTATGGGTGCTGAATGAGCAGTCTACAGTGGCTGCAGGCGTATCCAATTCTGGATTTGCTGAAGCCAAACCGAAGCATGCAAGTAAAATCTATGAAAAGAACGGTGGCATTACGGTTCGTCTCAAAGATTCCAACACTTTGCTGAAACAACTCACTTCCAAAGGAACGGCTGTGGAACCAAATGCGTTCTTCTACGACGAAGCGAATGGTGTAGTCATCCTGAATGCTGCGCATATCGATAAAGAGGTTGTACTGAATTACAAACGTGAAGAAATTGTAGACATGGTTGATCTGTTGGTTGACGAGGTACCATTCCCAATCTCTGTCATTCATCACGGTACGTTCCAGCAAAAAGATGGTTCGTATGCAGGTGTTGAAACCGAGCTGTACATGTGCCGTGCAAAAGGTACATTCAGCATCAATGCTCAGCGTGCTGCCGCTTCTGCATCTGCAATCTCCTTGCAGATTCTTGATCCTGAACGTGCTGACGGAAAAATTGGCAGCATCAAACGCTTCAGCGCACCAAGCAAGATCTAATATCTGAATAAGGTTGATTGCTCCTGGCAAGGTATCAAACGGCATCTGTGCCCTCCCCTTCACAGCGCCTTGCCTTGCCAGGTTTTTTATTATATAGGGGAGAATGTCCTGGGGAGGTCTTTAAATTCATGGAAACAGAACGAGAAAAAGCCGAGCTTGAGCTTGCGGAAAAGCTGAATGAGGAAGCGGCGCAACGAATCAAGGATGATCCGGAGAACAAACGAGTGTCGCCGGAGGAAGTGGAAGCGGCTGAGCGTGCATTTTTTGAAGATGATGAGATTATTACCCTGCGGGATCGACGGAAATATCGCATTCCGCCGTGTAACCTGAAGGATGCCCGCCGTCTGATGAAATTGCTGAAGACAGTGAATATCGATGCCATTATTCTTAATTTCATTCCGACTGAGAATGATGAGCTGGACGAAAAGCGGCAGCAGGATTTATTTGATGTATTGGCAATGGCATTCAAAAACTATCCACATATCGTGACCAAAGATGAGCATGGTGAGTATATCATCAATCGAGAATATCTGGATGAGTACCTTGATCTGAACACAGCTCGCAAAGTCATTGATATGCTTATTGGACTCAAT
Source organism: Paenibacillus sp. ClWae2A (assembly GCF_032452295.1). NCBI lineage: Bacteria > Bacillati > Bacillota > Bacilli > Caryophanales > Paenibacillaceae > Paenibacillus > Paenibacillus sp. ClWae2A. The sequence continues at coordinate 51,115 of NZ_JAULSQ010000003.1, read as the reverse complement.
GGTTTAAAAAAGTAGAACGCACCGAGGGGGAGTCTTTGGAGGGTACCGAAATCCGTGATACGGAAACACAGGAACCCGTTCACTGGGGAGAGATCTTCTTCACCCTCCATAAACACTGTGGGCTGAACAAGTGGGAGATTTGGGAGTACACACTCCCTCAGGTTGCGGAGCTGTGCAAGTCAGCCGAGAAATATATTCAATTTGAGGTTGAACTTATGACAGCACCTCTTCGCATGTTCGGTGGCGGTGGGGGCGAGGAAGTCGAAGAAGATGGGACCGTCAGACGTAAAAGAACCTTCAATGACGAGGATTACACGGAGATATCAGAAGATGATATCGGTATGCTTGCACAAGCGCTCGGAGGATAAGAGAGAGACATCCCGTTTTGCCTAAATGAAGGTAGAACGGGATTTATGCATAAAGGCGGTGATTCTTATGACTGAATCAGTAGGACAAGGAGATAAACACTCCTTAACACAAGAAATATTAACGAATATGGATCAATTAACTGGACAAAATACAGCGCTGAAAGGAAGCTACCTTTCTGGTGTTAATACATTGGTTAGACGTGTAGAGACAGTCAGAAGTGATATGCAGTCGCAAATGATTGAAACACTGACTGCCGATTTGGAGCACTTTTATCGTGGAGCGTTCAGTCAAATGAAGGATGTGTCTGCAGCTGGCTCACAGGGGTTGTTAGACTCCGTGATGAATACGATGAAATATATTTCAGTAGGTGAAGCCAAGGGGTATTCATCAACATTACTCAAGAAATCCCTTGACTCGTCGCAACAGATGGATCAACAGATGGGCCGGGCCGACCAGAATTTCGAACTTAGATCTTCTGGGACAACGAATGATAGTGGGCAATATACACAAACCGGAACGGTCAAAAATCTGCAACGAATTGCACTGCAACATGGTATGGATCAGGAAGATGTAGGTCTTGCCTATCGTATTGGTTCTCGTAATTATGATCATGCATCTGAAGCTGTCACGTTTGCTGAAGAAGTAGCCAAGCTGCATTCCGTGGGCAATATGGATGTAGAACAGACGGCAACAGGTCTGGAAGCTGTTACTTCGGCATGGGGAAGCAGTGGCTTTGATCTGTCCCAAGTCACAGACATGATGATCAGAGCTTCAACACTGTTGGATGTTGGCATTCAGGACTTGATGGATATGATGCGTCAGACCCTTCCCGTGGCCGGTAACCCTGATGGAACGCTTGCACAAGAGGATACATTAGCCAACTGGATTAGCAAGGCTGGATTGTTGGTTCAGTCAAAAGGAGATTTTCCTCAGCAGGGCTTTGCATCGAATCGAGTTAGATTCGATCTTCTTGCTGAACAATTGAAGGCTACGGATGCAAACACGTCGATTCATCAGCGCACCGGAAGAAGAGACAACCTTCAATTCCGACAACGAGAGATCGAGATCGCACTTCAGATTGCGACACATGAGGCGATGCAAGGGTTGAAAGAGGAATTTACCGAGCTGGGCGATTATCTGATCGCAGTCATGCGGTTAATTGGAGATCGTACGGATGGCATTGTTGATCATATGGAACTGCTTAACCGAATTATGGATGAAGTCGGAGTTCAGGTTGCGTGGGATAAGTTCGGTGAAGTGATGAATGAAGGTAATCAGAAACGATATGGTGCTACGAATGCAGATCCAGGGAAAGTTGGAAATACGGGGAGCGATTTTCCCGAGCGACTACAAGTCACGGATGTGCAACGTGCTGGTGTAGCGCAGGAAATGGGCAGACAGCAGAGTCGTCTACAGACTCTGGATCATCGCAGAACAGAAATTCAAAGTAGGGTCACCTCCAAGCAAGATGATGTACTTCAGGCTCGGACTAACCGAGATCATCAACATAAAATGTACAATCAGGCTATACAAGATGGGGATACTGCGGCTTCTTCCATTCATGCAGAAAAACGTGACGAAGCTGAGAAGCGAGTCAAAACGTATAGCCGAGAACTTCTTCTGTTGCGAGAAGAAATGCATTCACTCGATATTCAGATCGCAAAGACGAAGCGAAGTCTTGAGTTTCTAGGCCGAGAACTGGATGACACGAGTAGAGCAATGATGCAACTTGAACACCAAGCTAGAGTTTTGATGATGGCAATGGACGACATGGACCTGGACGCAGTAGAACTACGAAACAAGTTGTACTTCCTTAATGCTGAGTTTACATACGGTTCCACCGATGTTCAGCGCTACGAATCCGAGATTCAGAAACTGCGTAAACAGTCAACGCTATTGAATGATGTTCTCTCTAAACTGAGAACCGAAGTCAACGAGTTAAATGCTTCTTTTAGACAGGGCATGATTGATGCTACAGCATACATATCCAAACTGAAGGAACTTGAACAAGTTCAGCTCGCGAGTATGATGAGTGGTCCAGGAGGATTACTAGTTGTTCCAGGAGCAGGAAGCAGTGGATCCCCTGTTAAGGATGACAAGGAAGATTCAGCAAACAAACCTTTTTTAGAGAGGCATCAAGATCTCATCAATGACGCAATAAAGGATATGGCTACATCAAAGATTGAGGAAGTTATGGATTTTGGCTCAGACAAGAAGAAGAAGGACAAGCCCAAGCGACGAGGGATTAAACAGAGATTCGAAGATATGAAGGAAGTCGGTAGTAAAAAAGCATTTTTTAATGGTCATGCACCTATTCGTGACAAGGATGGGAAAGTACTTAGAGGACCGGATAAACCTGATGGAACCCCTGGAGATATTCTTACCCAGCGTGATATTACGATTGAGCGTAAGAAAAACGGAGACATTCCAGGGAAATGGGCAAAGCTCGGCAAGTTGGGCAAGTCGATACTGAAACCGCTAAAAGCCGTCCCATATCTGGGAATGGCCATGACCGCAGTGGATGTCGTATCTGGTCTAGTTGATCCACTGAGCAATATGGGGAAATCAGAAGCGGAGAAGCAGAGTATTCGTGCAACAAATAAAGAGGAACTGGCCAAGGATTTTAAAGATATGGAGCAATCCTCATTTGTAGGTAAAGTGTGGAAAGGTCTTAACCTTGGAATGGATGGGATTTTCAAGGGCGGAATGAGCACTCTGTTCGGAAACAATGCCACCAACAATAAGATGGGGGATTACTGGGCGGGTTTCAAAGCGATATGGTCCGAAAAAGGCGGAGATGCGGTTGAGAAGAAACTGGCCAAAGAGTATAACTACGAGCAGGAGAAAAAAGAAGCCCAGATTCAAATGGATAAAGAGTCTGGAAAGCCACCTGGCGATAACACTCAACAACAACCGCAGATACAATACATTCCACCCCAAATGCAGTACATTCCTGCTGCGGGCGGAATCGGGGCCATTGCTAATGGGTATAAGCCTCAGCCGCAAAGCAATGGCATTGATGAAATGATCGCCAAGATTAATCGGCAGTTTAACAAATCAACAAGTGACAACGAAACCAATTACCAAGTCACACGATCCCGTCTGTTAATTAGTGGTGTTCGTGAAGATTCTGGCCAGATGCGTGCGCTAATGGAGAAATATTTGCAAGAGAATATCAAGTTCTTCGATAAGGCCATTGCAAGTTTACAGAAGACGTATAACAAGATGGCTGAAGGAAAAGAGAAAGATGAGCTGGGTTTGGAGATCAATGAGAAGAAACAGCAGAAGGCGCAGTCAGAGCTTGAACTGAATGGTGTCAAAAACAGCCAAATTGATGAGCTTAGACGCAAGATGAATGATCAGTTTGAGTTGACGGAGTTGGATTATGATAAACGAATGTATGATCTCCTGGCAGCTAATGGGGGTAAGGAAGATGCACCAGAAATAATTGCATTGAACAAATCGCGTGCATCTGAAATGAACTCACAAATAAGTTCGATCAAGCAAGATTGGAATAATTTATTAAATAGTGGATTGTTTAAACCGGGCACGGATGAATATATGCAGATTTTTAAACAAATCCAGTCATTGGGTGTAGAACAGTCCAAAAATTTGGCTGAAATTAGCAAAAAAATGGATAAACCGATATCCACATTTAACATTCCAGCAGGTCTTAAGGTCATGGATTACTTTGATTACATGACCACGAACAATACACATAAAAGTGTGATGGTTGGTTCAGGTGATGTGACGGTTCATGTGAACATCGATAATATGACTGGCAGCACAAAAGATGTGGAGAGACTTACATCTACGTTGGACAAGACACTACGGCAGAACAGTCCTGGTATTGCAAACCGAATGGCCAGCAATGTAGGTGCAAGAATGGGAAGCAATCATATCCCCAGATAAAATAGGTTAGGAGGGCATCTGATATGACTCAGCAAGATCCGTTTGGCTTAGTTAATGACCGGTATAAAAGAAAGCTGTATGTAGATACAGGCATGAAGTTCGAGCCAGTGAACGGAAGAATTATTGATCCGTACTCTTCACCTTCGCCCAATCCGCAAGTGAGGGAGATTAAAATGATTAATGCTCCCTCGCATTTTCATCAGATGGGCGTGTCTTCGTACAAGGCCATCATTAACATCTTGTTTAAAGATAAGCAATCCTATCACGACTACGCCATGTACGTAGGCTGGACACACAAATTTTATGATGAGAAGGGCAATATCTATGTTGGTGTTGTAGAGTCCATCAAAGTTGACCCTATTTTCTACCATCAGGATACGATGGATAAGGATCAGAAGGGGTACAAGGTCGAATTGACCATGACCCTGATCAAAAAAGATGGTTATGACCGTAAGAGTGCAATACAGTTTCAGGATTTACAGACGACAGAAGGCAAGGACCACTGGGCAAGAGATTCCATTGAACGCTTGGCTGATTTGGGACTGACGGTTGTAACACAATTGGATGGCACACCCATTCTATATTTCAGACCGGAAAACTTCATAACCAGAGCAGAGTTTGTTACTTTCCTGATGCGAACCAAGCGTCTGCTGGAACGAACAATTCGAGAGTAGGGTGACCTACTCTCGTTTCTGTCTATTCTAAAGATAGGAGGTGTTTATCATACGAAAATGGGTTGATGTAAACGAAGGGGACTGGTTCTATAACGATGTTATGGAAGCTACGAATATGGTTTTGGAAGATGGTGAAGTCTTTGTTGCCGGAATCAACTATAACAAGTTTGAGGAAGGCAAGCCTTTTGTATATGAAGAAATCAAAGGGAAAGCGGGGCAAACCTCATTTAGTCTGCCTGTACTGATTAAACCAACAGATGACAATCCACTGTATGTGTTTATTGATGGTGTTCAAACGCTCTACCAAACGGCTGAAACCAATAGTAAGGGATTAACCGATGTGGAGTTGTATACGGGTGTAAAAGCAGGACAGGTGGTGTCCTTCTGTAGTTATGGTGAACCATTGCTGGACAGTGCTTGGAAAAGGCCACCCGTGTCCTGGACTGGAGATCTGCCCAGAGCTGTACTTAGCGCAGCGACGACCTATTTCTACGATCCATTTAGTCGTAATCATCAGGAATATTTGTATGCAGCAGGCCAACCGCTTCGCAGACTCAGTATTCCTTCCGAAGTATGGGCAGATACCATGGGAGATGCAGAGGCGGTAACCAAAATTGCAACAAAGGCAATTGGTTACCGAACGGATGTTTATTGTGTCAGCCCAGGGGGCTCGGTGTTTCTTCCTTTTAATCTTAACGGTGTTACCTGCAAGTTCAATTATTGGACGAAGAATAACAAATTCAAGAGTGAAGATATCAAAGCGACAACACTCAAACCAGCATACAACAATTGTTTTTTTCCTAATGCCATTATACAGCGGGGAGAAGCATTTCATCTGATTAACAAGTTGCGCAAAGTGTTCTATGCCAGATTTACGGACATGAAAGCACCAACGACGGAGATTAATCAGCCTATTACGGCATTTCAGGGTCAACGGGTGTTTAGACTTAATGGCAATTATCCGGCAGGTAAAAAGAAACTTAAAATTACAGTGAAATTTAAAGACGAAAAAAAAGATAAAGACCAAGAAACACCGGCTTATTCGGAAATTGACAACCATACGGTTGTTTTTAATCAACCTTTCTCAGAGGGCGACGAAGTGACTTTCTATTATCTCAAAGATGTGAGTGAGAGGTTCGCAGACGTTGGCAAAGATTCGGCCATTTATTATCGGGACAAAAAGGAGCGGGTAGAACAGTCCAAGGATGCTTTCTGGAAAATAGCTGTCTCGGAAATGGAAGACGAAACATTTGCGAACAATGATCCACTAATTGCTGGCATTCCGATCAATAACAAGCTGGATGGTGCAGCGATAGTAACAGATATGGGGAGACCTACAAATGGCACAGAACAGGCAGAGGTATGGTTCCTTGGGAATTCCGCTATGACCCGGGCTGAAGCCGCAGCTTTCCTGGACCGATTCATGAAGTGGACCATCGAGCGATTCAAGTAAGGGGGGAGATTACAATATGATTCCAATTTCGGATGAGGTTATGAATGTGCTGTCCCAACGTCTGAAGCTGGGGGAAGGAGCGCTTCCCAATATCCGGGTCGAAGTAGATCGGCTGGCCTTTATCCCGGGACGGACAGAAGAGTTCAGGCATATCGTAACCGAGCAGGTACCCATCATCAGTACAGAATCCGTTTGGGTGGATGAGTCGAGTAATGGTATATATTACGGTTCGACTCAAGCAAATGCTCAGGAGATTTTTTTTCCGGTTAAGGGTAAAACGATTGATAGTATTACAGTTTCAGATAAATTTGGCTCTCCTCGTGATAAAGGTACAAGAATTCATAAAGGTATTGATTTATTTGATGATATTGGAACGCCGATTTTGGCTGCATGGGCTGGAAAGGTTGTTCGAATATCCTATAGTAAAACAAAGGGTGCTGGTAATGCCGTAAACATAAGACATGCAAACGGTGTAATCACCAAGTATTTTCATTTAAAAGAGATACTCTGTTCGGTGGATGATGAAGTAGCTCAAGGGGCTGTCATTGGAACACTAGGCAATACGGGTGGCGTATATACCGGTGGTCATAAGGTGTCTGCGGCTGAACGTGCGGTGGGCAAGGGACGACATCTGCATTTTGAGATCTGGGAAGGAGTCAATCCAACAACGAGAACTGGAGAAGGTGGTAAGGCAGTTAATCCTCAATTGTATTTCAAGGGACAGCGCAAGTTGCACGGAAATGCGAAAACAACATTTACTGATGTAAAGCCGGTTCAGGTCGAAGGATATCCCGGAGAGATCAAACTGAATGAGAAGTTCGACAAGCGAAACTGGCATGAGAAAAACGTTTATACAACCGGAGTGAAATTTTCGGATTATGCGAAGATTGAATCGGGCTGGACTATGTTTGATTCAGGAGGCAAGCTGCTGTATACGTTTGAAGGCAAAGCCGCCGTAGCTGAATTCGAGATTAACGTGACGAAACTGAGTATGCCGACGCAAGGGCTGCTTAGTATTGGAATGGGAACTAATTTCAGTGATGCGGAAGGGGATTCTTTTGCTGTGGTGATCGATGGTAAAACGTATGCCTATGTCAATAAGTTTAACGGGGCATATGATCTGACCAAACTGACGGAATTGAATAATATTGTGATCCCTGCAAAAGCCAAGAGTATAAAGATTAAGGTGACGTATGGGGGCAAACAAAACTCCACTGTCCCAGCCGGATCTGTTCCTGCTTCGAGTAAGAAGTATAAAAAATTCGCCATTGATTATATTCGCATCCAAGAGTTGTTGCCTGCTCCGTTGAAGAATCAAAAGAGTGAAGAAGGGCTCGATCCATCTAAAGGATATTATCAAACGAACAGCTACACAGATTTTATCAATAATAGAAGGGTCGAGACGGATGTTATTCAGGTTGGATCTTTTGTCTATATGGACACACAGGTTCTTCCCAATATCATTAGTGCCGAAATCGATGATCAGTTTGATTCTGAAGCCCGGGAGGCTCGGCTGACCATCTCCAATCCGAGAGGATTTTTCTCCCCCGATTATAATCCTGCTCATTTTCCTGAGCTTGGGGGTGTACCGTCTCCATGGTCTTATTTCGCAAACGGATTCCATATCGGGGTTCTGAGTGAAAACACACCGATACGCATATATATGGGATATGGTCAGCACATGATGCGGGTATTTACGGGACTGATTGATAAGGTGGACATCAATGGCGAAGGCTCCACGTTGGAGATCACGGCTCGAGATATGTACAAGCGCATTATTGAGAAAGTCATTTCCGAGAAAAAAGCGTATCCAGAAGTTGAAGAGATTGACAATGTGCCAGATCCGGTACCGCCTGCAGCAGTTGGCACGGACCGGACATCATCTATCATTCAGGCTGCACAGGCCCAAGCGGCAGCGTATGGTGTACCTGATCATAAGTTTTTGCTTGCGATATGCAGGCACGAGACCGTTCTCGGAACACAAGGTAAGGGTAAAGATGAGAACGGCAGCTTTATTCTTGGATATGGCTGTCCTAGTGAGGGACCGTGTACTGAGAAATATGCAGGTATTCAGGAGCAAATGAAGCGCGGAGCAGAACGGATGTCCAAGGCGCTGGCTTCCAGAGGGAAAAAAGTGAGTTCCAAGGCGGATGTACTTTATTTCCATAATGGTGGAGACATTGCTCCCATGACCTGGAGTCAAGATCGGGAGAATTGGGTGGACAAGGTATGGACCTATTATCAGGAGATGCTTGCAGACCCGGCAAGTTGGACCGTTACAGCCACTTCCACTCCCGCAGTTACACCAACACCAGCTCAGCCTGTAGAATTTGAAAAGCCGGCCTGGGTCAAATCAACGGTTGTACTAGATCTGGTTAAACATGCAGGTATGGTGGGTTGGCGGGCTACCAGTGAGGATCGCGCTTATCCTGACTACGTGATTGACGAGACCTATCTGATTGAGCTGAATCAGAAGACGGGCAGGGTCATTGTCCCCGTACCGGGTCAAGAAGGTGAGTTTGAAGTTAAGGACGCAAGTACAGTGCTGACACCGAATGGATGGCTTAATCCATTTATTGAGGAATATGGCAGGACGTTTGAGCAATGGTCTGCCAAAGTTACGGAAGCTGTTCAGGAGGTGATCTCGGAGATTCCGTATCGAAGCTACTGTGACCGTTATGGTACATACCGACTGGAACGCCTGAATTATGACAAACCTGTCGTGGCAGAGTTTTCTGAGAATGACAATCTGATCTCCATTACGAAATCTACGGATTGGTCCAGAGGAAGAAGCCACATTGTTGTTATTGACTCGAATAGTAGTCAGAGCAGTTTCGTGGACAAGGAGATTTTGCTCGAACTCAAAGGAGAGATCCGAACCATGGTGCTGGCCGTTCCTTGGGCGAAGACGGTTGAAGCCAAGAGACAGGTGGCAGAGCGAGCTTTTTTTGATATGAAACGTATGTGCCGTACGCTTCAGGTGTCCATTCCTGCGAATCCTGCGCTTGATCTGCTCGACAACGTCATTGTGACGGATAAAACGACCACCACACGAGCTGTATATACGATTAAAAGTATTAAAACCAGTTATTCGGTTGACCGTGGCATGTTACAGGTCATTGATATGATGTGGGCAAGAAAGGGAGTGATGGTGTAATGGCCGGCATTGTGAATGAAAATATTGTATTTCCCGTGCTGGATCTAATCCACCGGGAGCTTCGCAAATATAGCAGTATCTCCAATTCGAATGTTTCTCCTCTTGAAGGTGAGCCTTCCGTTACATTATATCGGGAGCACATGCAAGACCCGGACAGGGTGACTGGAGCAGACCTCTTGTATGAATCGGCATGGAAGGTTTCGATCTGGATGAAGTTTGGCTCAGAGGATGAGGAAGACTTTCCTTCCGGAGTGGGCTATTCCCACCCGGATTATGATTATTACAAATATTTCAGGCTAACGCAGGTGACGGCCCGTACATATGATCCAGCTGGAGAGCCAATGTTCACTTACAATATTGGTCTAAATTATGATGACGAAGGACGCTTAACTGGAACGAGCGTAAGTCGTATATAACATGTAGGAGGTGGTTCCATGGCATTTAATGTATCTTACATCGCGGGTGGCGTCATCGACAAAGTGCGCGAGCTGCCGTACCCACACTTCAGTAAAAAGACGATCCCGTTCATTCGGGGACAGATGTTGGACATTCCGGCGGCGAAGACCACCAAGTCTGATACGTTCACCTTGGCGTATGACACAGAGTTTCTGAGCATTGCGTTTGCGGCGAGCCACTACTGTGTCGGCGATTACTGGGAGCTGATGATCGGGACGGAGAAGGTATGTCGTACCATCTATACGAAGGAACTTCCTGAATCAGTTTCTATGGGGAACAGTTTCGGAATTGTCTACCCGATTCCGGCGGGAACGACCATCACGTTTGACTTCTTCAACGCGGTGGCTGAAGCCAAGTCGGTCTGGTACAACATCAAATTTTTGAGATAAGGAGGGTGACGATGGCACAGACAGTACCATTAACCAAATTCAGTGGATTCGTGTCAGGCGAAAGTAAAGCAGAGGATATTATTTTTAATCTGGCCGATGCCATTGTAGGTGCGAAGATTCCATCCGCTGATAGTTCAAATGTGGAGAACAAATGGAAAAAGGTCTACGAGTCCATGTCAGATGTATGGGTGACTTACAAAGAGATGACCCGTTCAGGCGTGCAAGGAAAGTATAAGCATACTGATGGTAAGTTGTATGATGTATTGAGATTGGCGAGCAACCTGCAAAACATCTCTGCAGCAAAAGATGGAAGAATGCTTATGGATGAGGATGGATACATATACGAGGTGCTCGGTTCTCCCAATATTAAGACAAACAAAAAAATTCTTGTAACAACACACGAGTATCTTGATGATAAAGGTCAAACTGTTTATTTAAATATCCCGAATGCATTGGTCGTCATTATCCCTGACGAAACCTCTGTAGAAGGTACCCGTGTGTATTTTGTTAAACAAACTCAGACCAAGAAAAATACAACGAGGGTCGATAGCACGGATTGGAATGAATTTGAGTTGATTACCGAAATGCCTGGAGATTGGGCATATGCTTTGAATAGAAACGGTTTTAAGCTAAGAGTAGAAAATGAAAGATATTCATCTGGTAGTAGTAATTACTACCATAGAACTGAACCTGTTCTTGCAACAAATTACACTTTCACCGAACGATATTACGTAGCTGAACCAACCAACTACACTACACCAAAGGTTGTGTTGAAAGCTACACCAGATGTACCAGAGGGGATTTCCTCTCGGGATTACTTCATCATGTTTACTCAACCTCAGAACTTTGCGGGTGGAGATTATAATTACTTTGACTGCCAGCATGGTGTAGGATTTGTAGGCGAATTAAGCAAGGGTGATCCGTCAGCTACATACAAAGGCATCTGCAATCCTTCAACCGTATCACCTGGGTCAACACCTGTGGTGGTGGATCAGACAGCAGCAGAAGCAATGTACGAGCAATGGAATGATCCTGAAGCAACTAAATTGTACACACCGCCAACCATCACATGGGATAAGGATTTTGATGGAGTTACTGAACTGATCAGCCCGGCTTCCCATTTCTTTTACGGACGTAACTCGACTGTGAAATGGTTGCCAAACAAAAAACGGAGACCGGATTACCTGGTAGCCTACCATATTTCGGTCAATAACGACCGAGCAGCGGTTGTCATTGAAGGAGATCCTTCTCCAAATATTCATGGTTATTACCGTAGTTTCGGTTATTTTGGGAAAATCGTACCTTTCAATGATCATGATCACATTGGAAACTTTGGCTTAACCGTAGGTATGGGAGACTTGAAGCAGGATCTAACAGGATATACCAAAAATGATATTCGAACGGATTTAAATCCGGACAAGTATGCGCAATACGGAGAGTATACGTCAAACGGAATGGACTCGGTATCTCTTCTCCGTACTCGAGGTAATGTACTTTATCAAGCTCATTATCCAGCATTTATTACCCAGTTGCCGAATTATCCCGATGTTGGGAGTATCCCAAAAGAACTGTCTAAACTAGTGTTAGATAAGGATGGTTTCCAAAAGTCACTATGGACCGGGAAATACCATGCAAGTCCAGTCTATCTGGTGCACCAGGCGGAAGGTTATCGGGGTTATATGGATGGGGTTGTTGCGATATATGATCAGAATCTCGTTAATCTGGACGAACTGATTGTAGATACAGAGATTCCCAAAGATAATAATAACCCTGCAGCTGGTAATTGGACGGAAGTGTACAAATTCTTCAGTATCAAATCACCGATGAATTTTTTCAAGCAGTCGCCTGCTCCTGACCTGGTAACGATTGCAATACTCAAGGAAATTAAATAAGGAGGATTAACATTACATGGCAAATTTTAAGTATGTAGAAACCATTACAACATCCCAGGATCTTCTGAACAAGTTGAAGGAGGAGATCACGGCTTTCGAGAAATTCCCCTTCGAATCAACAGCGGGTGAAACAGCTGAGAATAACTCGTGGAAGGTGTTTTATGAGGAAAAGGATGCTGAAAATCGTATCAGTCTGTTGATTCTTCAAGGCACCATGACTATCGGAACAACAGAAAAACCAATCACCAAAAAATATTATGTACAGTTCACGAATCACGCCATTGTTCCACGAGTGATTACACCAACACCCAAATATGTAGAGCATAGTACTTTGACGGTCCAATTGCTTGAAGGACTGGAAGGAGAAGAGCCTGCTGCTTTGCCAGTGAAGACACTGCCAACATTCAAATTAACGGGTCACCCTGTACTGTACCAGTGGGCACTAGAGAGTCATACGCCAACGGATCGAAACAAAGAAAAGCCGGTTTACATGTATATCAATGTGATGAATAATCGTCTGGCTATGGTTCTGGTTGCAGATCCGGCTGTAAATTTCCTGGATTACAAAAAATCATTCCTCTATGTAGGTGCGCTGAAGCCATTCAAATACAACCTCAATGATGTAGACGGAAACGTTATGCTGACGGCAGGTGCAGTTATTGATGAACCGGATATCGCAACAATCGCCAAAGACGGTACATACTACTATGGACAGTATACTTCTGCAGGTAACAACACGTTGCAGATGCTCAAGACTAAATCAGGTATTGAATTCCAAAGCCATTATCCTTCTTTCATTACACAAGCACCACCAGTAGGCAAAGCCTTTATTGATCCTGAACTTGGGGATACGGGACTTGAACTTGAACCACAGGGTTTCCAGGCATCCAAATGGACGTCCAAATATCACTTGTCTCCAATTTATGTTGTCCACCCCTATGAGGGATATCGTGGTCAGTTTGACAACTGCATTGCGGTAACAAAACATAATATCCTTCACCTGGATGAGTTGATTATTGACGTGGAAGGAAAGCCTTGGCATCAAGAGGTTTATCGTTATTTCGATACAGATACACAACAGAACTTTATGAACTTATCAGCTAATCAACGTATGGGCGTAGCGATTCTGAAAGAGGTACGTTACTCAAGTAAACAAGCATAGGCCTGAATCGTATAGATTCAGTAGAGGGAACCCTGACTCCGCTCAGGAGTTCCCTTTTTATTTGGAGGGGGTGATGCAGTGCTCACAACAAACGAATACTATTTTAGCATCCGGGACATTGTTCAGACATCACAGGGATATTTGCTCAGGATAGGCAGTACAGGAAGCAGGCCTTTGGACTATATGTTTGTATATATTCCTTATAGTCGTTATGCCAGCATACTGATGCTGGACTTCTACATGGCAAGGAATGCTGCTGATGATACGATAAAAGATGAATTGATTGACTCCATCAAAAGAGACTTGGAAGGAGAAGAACAATTTATCGTTCTGTCTGATGGAAGAACAAGGAATCATGTATCGATAAACGAGATACCTATTGGAGACAAACGAAATACGGTACAAAGCGAGATCGAAGAAGGCATTAAGGCCATGCGTAATCGATTAGGTGCCGATGAGTCCTTAGAAGCGATTGAAGGAATTCGAACATCTCTTCGAGATAGCAATCTTATGGATAACTCTGAGCAAAAGGCTGCTGATCGAATGCAGTGGCTGCATCAGGGACAGTTGCATACGGAAGATGCAGCATGGCGTGTTGATAATAACAAAGAATTGAGAATATTCAAGAATGTTACAGTGACACGCAACTTGCTGAAAAATCTGGACAAAATTCATCCATCCCAATGGGGTGTTCGTTTCTCGGATCAGGATGTCATTCTGGATTATCTTGGAGATTACGAGCGAGATGACGCAGTTGAAACCGTTGTTGAACGAATCATGGCGTCAGCCAGAGATCATCAGAAGCATACCCGGCTTGAGGTTTTAGCGATAGCCAATCGGACAGTTTCGATGCTCACGGAGCAAATGGTGATGGATGGTGCTCTGAAAGAAACTGAGCGACGCAGCATCATAGTTAGAGTAATTGACAGCGTTAAAGAGAGACTGAAAGATACTGCGATATCCAAGCTGGACTTGGCTTCATCGATGACTCGGCGTGAACTCGATGTTTCATATGGAAACATGCTAAAAGCTACAACAGCTCATCATCGGAACACCTCCAAGGAGCTTATGAGTGACTCCCAGCGTTTCTATAAACGGGATTCAAGCATAGATCATGACATACGAATAGGGAATTCTTCACGTTCCCTACAAGAAGAATATATGAAAATTGTACATGAGCAAATTCTCTCTTCAATAGATCATACGAGAGAAATCAGTGTTCATAAGCCAGATCAGGGTGAAAGAAATCTTCAGGTCGAAGGGCAACTGGCTCAGTTCAATCAAGCCTTGCGGAATATTGATTTTGAAACGCAGATGCAGTACGTACAACAATGGGGGCAACGCAAAGATTTCGAAAACGGGTTAATCATGCGTCCACCTGTTCTGGCTAAACTGAAAACACGACAATTCCCAAGTGTGGTACATCAGTCTCTCAGAATGGAAAGAGATACGAATAAAGAACTGCTTTTAGCGGAAACACAGTTATATAGACGAAGCGCAGAGCATGATATTATTTCTTTAAACGAGATCATAAATTTGGATCGGAGCCGACTCACGGCACCTACCTTGATTAATAAGGAAGGTCTATGGGGAAGCATGGCTATAGGTGTGCAAACTTATATGGACAGATCTTCAGCCAATAGGTATCATCCCGCATCTGCGTTAAGAGATATTCGTAGTGATCCCTGGTTGATCCAAAATGCTTTTCCAAGAGCACAACGTATTATAGGTCATAATCCGGCAACAATAGATCAGGAATTTCCATGGGGCAAAAGAATCATAGATCATAATCCTGCTTATATTGAAGATGTGAATACGCAAATCAAGGCTCACCGACTTATTGTTGTACTTGGAGCGGTTGAGGACACGAATAAGCAAATTCTTGCATCAAGGGATGCTACGGAGTTCGGATATGTCTTGCGAAATAAACCCGAAGCACATCGAGATACAGTAGAATTCGCTAATGTTGAGAGGGATAAACCTGAGGGCACTCGGGTAGATAAAGAAGCTGCACATCTCCTTCGAGAATATTCAGAAGGACGCAGGGTCGACAAATTTGAAACATTTGTATCTTCCCAATTCGATACGGGTCATGTTGGTCCGCGAGCCATGTATATTCCCAAAACAGAAGTGCATGCCGAGCGAACGGATACATATGAGATAGAATTAAAATCCTCAAGTGCGGGTAACCGCATGACTGAGCAAGGAATCTGGTTACCCCAAGCTTTACGTGGAGAACGTGAAGATAAGACATTGACAATTGAAGATACGGTCTACGAGGCGCTGAAGAGTAGGGATAGTAAAAACCTTTTTCTTGACGATGAGATGTATGTAGCACTTAAAGGCAGCAAAGAGCTCAATATAGAGAAATTGTGGCAATCCCTAAAAAATATGACGCAGAAGCATATGGTTTACTTGGATGACTTACTAAAAAAGTTCATCAGTGATGGTGGAACGATTGGAAACAAATTATATCCGGGTCATCTAGAAGATTCATTGCTGGCAGCTGAATTATTAGAACGCCCTGCGCTTGTACTGGAGATGATGATTGATGCGGTGTATCAGACCGATGATGTCGCCTTTATGGATGAAAACCTTCTTACTGGAATTCGAGAGAGAATCGATGCATTAATTGAAGTGGGTATCTTGTGTTCAAATAAACAAAGTGATAATGGACTCGTTACATTCAGTTCAGAGGGTATTAGAGAATTGAAACAAGTTATCATCGCCATGGACATGCCAGAAGCATATCAAGAGCCCGATGATGCATGGACAGACACACCATATCTAGATGCAGATCACCTACCCCGTCAGGGGAATGTAGATGATAAAATGTCCGAGTCCTTCAAGGAAAAGGACAGTGAGTATAATCAAGAAGGGTTGCTGAATGAGCAAAATACGGGTTCAAAGTTTGATCGGCGCGGAGAAACCATCGAGGTGACTTATGCGGATTGGGATGCCAAACCGATTACTTTTAATTTTGATATTCCACTTGGTTTTGTTGATTCATCTCCAGGAGTTTTCGATGAGGATCTATCAGAAATGAACGCTGCTCACTCACAGGAAAAGTTCGGCATGGTGAATGAAACAGTCGATGGCTCTAATCACGATCGAGATGGATTATTTAACGAGCAAGATTATGCTACAGGAGAATCTATCCTTCGGTCAGGCGAGCACTCTAATACATACGTTGCGGGTTCGACAAATCTGCGAGAACTGCATATTAGCGAAGAGTACTCCATTGGTGCCCGTTTCAGTCAACAAGCGCATGTGAGTGAGGAATATAACTTAGGCAGTCCTGTTAGTCGTGAGCTTCAACAGACTGGAGAGATAGTCTCAGGAGCTTCTTCACAAATGAGAAAAGCACAGGTCATTCAGTTGTATACCTCCGTAACATCTGGAATTCGTCAAGCAAATACAATTGAGGGATATGAATTAGGAGATCCACTTTTACGCCAAGGTCTATCTAGTGAAGGTTATGGCCTTGGATATCAGGATTTGCGTGAAATGCAATGGGATGATGGTTATATGGGAGAAACGAATCATCGACTGGGTGTAACAGCAGCAGGATCATTTTACAGTTATATAGAATTAAAACAGGCAAACATGAAAGACGGAATGCAATTGGCCATGAACTCAGAACGATTGGCAGAGCAATCAGGTCGAGTTGAACATGCTACACAATTGAAAGATTCATGGGTAAATGAAGATTTTCATGGTCAGGTATACAAGCTTGGTAATCTGGAACAGCAGTGGGTGGCTGATAAGCCGCAACAGGGAAATCTGGAGAGCCAGTGGGTTGCTACCAAATATCAATATGGTTTGATGGATCAATATCTTGACAGCGGGGATAAACCTAAGTACGCAGACGTGCCAGTAGAATCCATTGGAGGTTTGCCGCTTAAATATGGGCAGATTGAAGAGGAGTTGCAGGCAACTAAATACCAGTATGGCAACTTGGAAGAGCAGCTACTCGGAATTAAACCTCAGTATGGACAAATTGAAGAAATACTGTTTTCAACCAAGCCTCAATATGGCAATTTGGAAGAAAATCTTCTCGCAATTAAGGATGGTAGAAGTTCCGAATACCACTTCACCAACAATGGAGATAAACGGGTAAGAGATTCGTATGTTGAAGAACAATGGAACGGAT
This sequence comes from Paenibacillus sp. ClWae2A, assembly GCF_032452295.1. Classification (NCBI taxonomy): domain Bacteria; kingdom Bacillati; phylum Bacillota; class Bacilli; order Caryophanales; family Paenibacillaceae; genus Paenibacillus; species Paenibacillus sp. ClWae2A. The sequence goes on along the minus strand of NZ_JAULSQ010000003.1, from coordinate 33,498 downwards.
CAAAGAGCGAGCGAATCACAGGTCTTGAGGAAGATATAGCTGGAATTCTGAATCCACTGCCGGCTACGTTTGAATCCGGTTTGTTAAGCACAAAAGGTAATTCCCAGGCTGATTGGGAGCAATCTTTGATGAGTGACAAGACGAGCAATTATTCTTCAATTGTTACTATGTCTGAAGCATTAAAAATCCAACAGCATGGGCATGTGGGAGAGCAATTAAATGCTAGCAAGTTGGAACAAGATGTTTCTCTTCTAGATGGTTCAGAAGGAAAGAAAGGACATGTGGATGGTGAATTAATCGATTATACATGGACAGGCACGAACTCAGCGCACCACGCTAATGCTGGGGCAGGATTATCCGGTGAAGCCGGACCACTTGAGTCTACAGGGCAATACGAAATGACGACTGCGTTTAAGAATAATCTTAATGGTGAATTAAATACAGAAGTTACTAACATGTCAATCAAATTAAGCGGATCAGGACAAGAAGTCGATGATTTTTCATATGCAGATTTTGAGGGCAGAGTGGCGCTTGTTCAACAGGATGTCATCATTGTAGAACGAGAGGATAAACGAATATCTCATCTGGAAAACCAGACACGAGAGGCAACATTTGCGAATGCTCGTTTGTCTGAATTGCAGAATCCGGAGGATACATTCGCAACCTTTGAGGAACGATGTACGCAGGTGATCACGGGCTTTATTTTCGCTGAACGACCTGAGATGCGGGCAGAGTATTTGGAACAGCTTTTTGCATTTTTGCCTGAACGAACAGCACATCTTATGAAGATCTATCACGAAGCCAAAGTGGAAGGAAGGGCTTCTGAGATTGAAGTTGATTCGGTGTTGGCTTATCGGGATCGGATCACTGAGGGATATCTGCCTCTTATGGATACTACCGCGCAGGGACTTGTTTTCGATTATACCGATAATCTGTTGGACCACGGAATGAATCCCGAAGACTGGGAGGGTGGTTTTGGCGTGCCCGAAGAGTATGATCCTCATGACCCGTTCAACGTTTATTTCCCATACTCCAAAGAGATGGATGCACTTGAACTTGTTCAGGCGGATGATTGGGTTCAATTCGGAGGCGGCGATTGGAAACGGGATGAGCTCCTCGGCAAGTTTTACAGTAAAAATGAAACTTCTCAAATTAACGGATGGTACCGGAATAATTTTCTGGGCGATCAGTATAAATTCTCCGTTGATTTCAAGGTAGATGAGAACGAGAAGGGTGACGATGGCGTTGGTATTATTTTTAAAATGCAAGATACCAATAACTATTGGATGTTCATGGTCAATGGTGGTGATTCTACAAATGCTCTAGATATGAGGACATCGATGCAACTGTATCATGTCGTCGCGGGTAGAAAAGAGTCTGTAGGTTCTCCGATGCAACCTTTTAAATGGGAAAGGGATCGATGGTACACAATCTCAGTATCCATCATGAAAGGTAAACTGCAAATCTATACCGATTCCAAACTACAATACGATTTAACGGGCACTGATTAACTCAGTGTTCTTTTTTTCGTATAGAGCGAGTAGAGGTGATTTTATGGGTCATACATTTGGATTATTTACCATGTCTCAAAAAGGCGTATTGTTCGCCAATATGAGAGCTAAGATAGCTGATAAAGACGATTATGCCAATCCTAACCATCCAGAGCATCTCCCGGAGAGTCCCAATGCACCGAGGAGTGAAACGGACCGGCATGGCGAAGAAAATAATCCTATTCTGGGTGATCCAGGTTACGGTCAGATCGGACGATGGCAGACGGTTCAATTGGATGCACTGGAAAATAGTATTGATCAAATCATTGAGCAATATCTGAAAGATAAGTCGTGGTATGCGAGTGTACGCTGCCGTGAAGCACTGTGGAATATGTACCGCAGGATTGAATGGTGGGTAGAACAGCAGCAGCCTCCAGATAAAACACAATATCAGCGAGTACTGCAAATGGTGAAAGATTGTATTCACAAAATTCTTGAAAACGCCCAGAAGCCTGGCGGTAGTCATCACGGTGTGTCATTGCCGATCTGTCCGGCACCCTACTACCATCATTTTAGTGGGAATTACTTCAATCATTTTGATGCAACCGTATATGAGATCCCGCTCTTTTCGATGAAAAAGGACGTCCCGTTCTCGAATAAATTCCCTGATTTCTTCAGATATGTATCATCAACGGAGGATCAGGAATGGGTAGTTGTTCACTCCGTAGGCCGAAATGAACAATCTGGTTCAGAGATGATTTTGAAAGTGGATCTAGGACTTCTGGAGATTGGAAACTCATCCAAAATCACGTTTAACTGGCGTGTGAAGCGTTATGGACAGATCAGGTTCAAGTACCTGGCTAGCGCCAAGCGCGGTAATGGCATGCTGTTCTATATTAATGGGCAGCAAGTTGGGGGCGAATGGAGCGAGAATAGCGGCTGGCAGGAAGCTGCATTTACGTTGCAGCCAGGACAGATGTACAAGTTCGACTGGCTGATCCGTAAAATGAGACCTGAAGTGTGGCAGAACAATGGCATCTATATCAAGGATGTTGAAGTTGTTGAGATTGTGGATACACGCAAGCCGCCTGCGCCTCTGGATATTGATCTGGATGGGGAACAAAGTGATAGTGATTGGTATGTAAAGTCTTCAAAAAGCATTGCACAAGCCCATTTTCAAGCTCAGTTCATTACAGATGAAGAGCGAAGTAAGACGATGAAAATGAATTTGGATAATGAATGTGACGGTACAGTTTCTTTTGCTTACTACATGGGAATAGACAAAGAATCTTATCCAGTTAAAGATTATGATCTGTTTTTTGATGATATTTTCGAATCCAGAACTCAGCATGGAAAAAGCAGTCATAATAGTGAGGCTCAATCTGTACACGGTGTAGAGTGGAATCTTAATGAGGAATATTCCGAAACAACAGCTAATCAAGCCAAGATTGAATATGAAATTATAACAGGCCCTGAGACGACTGTGGATCTAAAAGGTGTAGTTGAAGTTGTATGTCCAACGTACGAGATTGATCATTGGGAACCATCGCTTCATGGTCAAGGGATTGGGAGTTATCAGTGGCAGATGTCGGGCAGCCCACCATGGGTAAGATCAGGGAATGTATTAAGGCTGGATGAACCTATAGAAGGGGATATGATTGCTCAAACCGAAGTGAACGTGCAAGATGAGGGTTGGTTTTTGTTTAATTATTCTCATCAATTACGAGCTACGGAATCGTTCGAGGTGACTGTAAATGGCATGCTTGAATACTATTCAACGATGCATAGCCAGGGGGAGCAGATACGAATTCCGCTAGAGGAAGGTTTAAATATTATCCAATTCTATATTCGAGATTATTACACTGAGCAGCCTTTCATCGATAACATAGAAAAATTATTCACGTACGGGAACAATACTGGCAATACATATCGAACTGTAACTGATTTAGGTTCGTACGTTGATGTGACACGTGGATGGGATGTAACAGATGCAGGTGCTAGAACTGAAAAAAATGGTGATACCATTAGATATAATGCAGAGCTAAATCCTGGAGCTAAGTTTAGCATTCAAGAGCATATGCGTATCTATCCAGCGATGGACTCGTCATACGATCCAGACAAGGGGGTAACAAGAGATTTTAACGTTTTTGAAGAATTGTTTAATGAGGAAGGCAAGTATCATGAATCGTTGAGATTCTCTGGAAATTGGGTGTGGAAAAAAATTGTTAACGGCGATGGAGTCATGTGGGCACAGGGCCATGATCAGGATTTCATATGTGATTTTGAAGCGCATTTAGACAATTCGGGCTACATCTGTTGGCAATATGGAGGGCAATTTGATCCAGGAGAAAAATTGGAATTACAAATTGATGGTATCTCTGTATGGACAGGAAGTCAGTCGAATGACAGAGAAGGGACCAATTGTATGTATCCTCTACCTTCGGGGAATCATCAATTCCGATGGAGATACCGGGACGGTAAGAAATACACGCCAGGTAACGGAGATGGGGGTTCGGAAAATTCCGCTGGAACAGGTACGGGAACTGATCAGCAAGGCAGTGCAAAGAAAGATCCATATGGAGTGAAGTGTTATACAGGAGATTCAAAAACGAATAACATCCAATACGCACAAAAATCATATGGAGGGCATTCGCCACGTGCTGCTAAGTTTGATGCAATCAATAGAGGTGAAGTTTACTCATCCTCTGGTCAAGCGTACGCATTGGGTGTTACTAAGCAAAATTCAACAATTGTTCGTACGTTTACGGCCCCTAAGATTGGAAGTTTCAATTACTCTGAATTGCTGACAGTCTATCCAGTAACAAAGAGAAGAGTTTTTGTGAAAAGAGAACTAAATAATAAGAGTGCTAAGTATGATCGTGCTGAGACTATTTACAAATCAAATGGTACAGTGAACTATTACTCATTGGATGTTTCTGGAAACAATCCTCAAAGTCCTGAATATAGTTTATTTGGTCCAGATACCAAGAAGATAACTTTTGAATTCTATTGTGTTGAATCATTTGATATTAAATTTAAATATTTGTGTTACCTGTTGCAAGATTCAATTCAAGCGGGGCGACTTAGGGTTGCTTATTATCCTAAAGATAAAGCAAGTCAAGCGGTAACAATTCTTGATTGTAACGATAATTATGGAGATCAAAAAGGATATAATAGCAAAAATATTGATGAAACAAAATGGAAAAAAGCAGCAAAGTTTTCTATTCCAATTTCAGTTGAAAAACCTGGAAAATATACATTAATTATAGGTCTTACTGATACTTATAATGGGCGTGAAAGAGGAAAAGAAGGTAATTACTATTACGCAGCCATCAAAGACCTTGTGGTTCGTACTGACGATCCTGATGGTGTGAATCAAAATAAACTACTAAATCCAGTCTTAGTGGATCGAACAACTTATGTGAATGTGCAGTGGTTTGATTTAACAGACGAAAAAAACAAATTTAATCCGATTCAAATATCTGTTGAAAATGGTCAAAAAGTTAGCGATTACATTAATAGCCCCCCCTCATTAATACCCGGGCACAAATATAAAGTGGTTTACACACTTATTAAAGATAAAACCTCAACCAACGCGACAGGGCTTGATGCAGGTGGATTTACATTAAGTGAAGGTAGTTTTTCCGAGAGATGGCCTAATTACTGTATTGATGCAAGTGGAAACATGTTCCTTGAGGGCAATTCTCCTCACCCAGGCCAAGAGCCATCGAATCCACCAGACACCACAACACCAGATGGTGGGAGTCATGCGTGGCTAGATGTTATTCGTCTATACAAGAATAACCACAGAGCGTGTTCTGGCACAAAGATTGTCATTGAAACTTTTGAGGACGGCCAATTACTACTTCCAATAAAAGAAGTGACAAGTGAAAATGATCAGATCATCTCCATTGAAGTCGAGAATACATCAGATCAGAAGAAAAATTACGAGGTGCGCGTTCGATTCGAGCGAGGATGCCCGGGAGATGGCGCAATGATCTGGGGAGGGAAACTGAATATTGATGATATTATCAAAGTTGATCCATCCTGGGCTGAGGTGACTCACTTTGAAGTTTGGAATAATAAACCGATCTGGATGGGTGGCTGCGATAACAGTAATATGCGTGTGAAAATTACCCGCGAGGACGGGAAAGTGTTATGGGATGAAAAGTATTACGGGGATGGGTATCGTGGCTTCGAACTGAATGATCTGGCTCCCAAGCCATATAGCAAGTATAAAGTGGAGATTACAACAGATCAGAAAGGGCAGATCAGCGAATGGACAGGAAAACGATATCTGACCACCTTCCGGCTGCATGACTTCAAAGCCTACGAACGATGGGTATGGGTACCTGAACCGTTTGATTGTCAGCTGGATTTCTTCATTGACGATGAGCTGATCAAAACATTCACCCATGAGGGTGGATACTATACATTTTCACATCCAGTGCCCAAGGGCAAACATGAATTCAAATGGGTTTTCACCTCGCTTCAGGAAGTGGGTACGCGTAGTTACGAATACGCTAATCTGGACTGGATGGAGCTGACCAACTGGATCTGTGATGACGTCTATGTCATTCCTTACTGCGAAGGTGGTGGGGGAGACAAGTGTGTTGAAGCACTGATTAAATGCCTGCTGGAAGTTTGGAAAGCAAGGCCAAAGATGTGTGTGATCGGTAAGCGGATCTGGCTGTTTACGTAAAGAAAGGAGGATCTGGATGGGAATTGTGAAACGTCAGGAAAAAGGGCTAATCTATTTTGATGATTTCAATAAATCCGAACTTGACTCAGGGTGGGAAGTATTGACTGACGATCATGGAAGGTACAATGCTAATCATGGGGTACTGGAGCTAAGACATGGAGAGTCCCCAATATATATGTTTTTCACGGAGTTAACCAGAATTGAAGAGTTCGTGATGGATGTCAAGAATGAGTATAATCCAACTGTTGAGGGAGACTCCGGGGGACTTATTGTATATGCAGACGATGAGAATGTGGTGAAACTGGAAGAGTATTTTGATGCGGAAAAAGGGATAGCGAGAAGCTATCCTTGGATCCGTCTTGTAAGAAGTTTTAATGTATATTCCGCATACTGGTCAGAGGATGGGAAGATATGGCGGTTTATTGGTAATCAGGAAGTCATTTCTTCTGTACCTAAGATCGGGATTTTCTTAGAATCAGGAACACAAGGTGAACCACTACTCATTAATCATATGCGAATTCAAAGAAGTGCCAGGGTGAAGGTAGATAATCTGAAACAAGGTTATCAGGTTGAACTCCGGGATCAGGCAGGAAAAATTCTTGAAACTAAGATGTGTAAATATGAGAATACATCAGTCATGTTTGACCTTCAACGATATGGATATCCGCTTACGGGAAGCTTTGCTGTGACTTTGCCTGACCACAATAGATTTGAATCGTCGGACATATTAAGTATATATGGTGGCGATACATATTACTTTGAACCTAGAGTGGATCTTTACTATCGTGAGTATAGCGACAATGGAGAATTTCTTGACATGCGGTTACAAGACAACCAGGAACGTTTCCTCGGTTATATGTCTTCTGGTCAATCCGTAACGGAGAATGTATTGTTTATTGCCAAAAATTCATTGAACCAAGGTGTTTTTCAAAATGTTAACTTCGAGCTTGCCTCTTATCGGGGAGATCAGTACCAAAACGTAGTTCGGTTAGCGCCCGATGTTGAGGGAGAACCAGGAGCCTGGAGTATGCAAGTGAACGCAACCGAGATAACTCCAGAAAGCCCTTATCAATTCTGGGTGAGAGTAGAGAGGCTGGATACCAGCACCAATTATGAATCCCAGGTCACGTTCGGGATCAACGTTTCTTCAACGTATATATAGCTCTAAACTTTAAGTGCTCGACCACGTATAGATTCAATAAGGGTTGAGTTGGAGGTGAGAATATGTCTGTCCGCTTTAGCGGGACAAGTTCAGGAACGAACAATGGCAAGTTGCTTGACCACAATAGTTTGTTAAACAAAGGGACCCGATCCCACCAAGAAATTGATGAGCATCTTTCAGAGATGGAGGAAGCCAGAAGCGTTTATGTCAGCCTCCCTGAGCGTTTGGATCAGATGGAACTTGTAGGCAAACAGAATGAAACAGGGATAAGCGGTCATGAATTGCGTATTGCTGATCTGGAACCTCGGGTATTGAATCAGGGAATATTGTTGGAAGACCAGAAGTCCAAGTTGGGTGAAGTTGAGAAAATCGTAACCGATCTCAGCATGGATGTTCATGAACAAAATGAACGGTTGGAGAGTTTGGAAAATGAATTAGGAGATACTCGGGGGAATCGTGAATCACTTGCAGATGTTATATCGGATATAGAGCAGTCCATTGATGAACTAAAAACGATCCCATTATCTGATTTGGCAATAAGAGCGGCAGCTATGGATTCTAATGGTCTGCTTAAGGTTCAGATCAACGGTGGCTATGCAAGCATTAACAGTACACTCGTTCAAAAAGAGGAGTCTTTCTATTCCTTTATTGCTGAGCAAGATACCAGATATTATATATTTCTAAAGAATGATGGAACCTTTGTACATCAGTTGGTTTCCGATGAACCCGATAACGGCATGATTCTGGGATCTGTTACAACAGGTGCCACCTATGATGCGGTATATCTTAAAGACCAACGCTATTATCTAACCAAAACGGTGTCTACAGGAGATTTTCAAGATCTCCAAGCAAGAATCACAGACGCTCAATCTCAGATCAATGAATTGGACGGAGAAGTGGATAGGTGGTTTGAGCGTACCGAAGACTTGTCCAAACAACTTGAAGGTTTTGGTGAGACTAAGGCTGAAGTTTCAGACGCTAGAACAGACAAAAATGGCTTTGAATTTGATAAGCTGCCGGATCGTTTAAATCACATGCAATCCAAGCTGGAGCTTGCTGCATCCAGGGGGACGATGGAAAATCAATCGATCTTTCGAATTGAGTATCCACCTGATATAAGGCTTTCAGAACAAAAGAGCTTTTATTGTCCAAAGTATAGTATTGGTTCTGACAGTGTAGAGGTACTTCTGGATGGCATTAGGGTAACTCCTGGGGAAGATTATATCGAATATACGGATACGGAAATTCGTTTTCTCTATGATATTCCGGTGGATTCACGTGTGACACTGCTTAGCAGAGGATCGATCATCAATACGTCTTCAACTTCAGAGTATGAGTATGACTCCAAAGGCAGAATGAAGCGTGAGATTATTACTGGAGGTATTAACCGCGTTATTGATTATGAGTACGATCTTGAGGGGAATCTTCTAGCGGAACTCATTACGGAGAGTGACGGGCAAGTTAAGACGATAACCTATGAACGGGAAGAAGGAAGAATTAGACGCAAGTTGAATAATGGGGCAATGTACTTTTACTTACAAGGTAGTTCAGCCTATGATGACCGCCCTATTAAGCAACGTGTGTCTGTGCTTGAAGATATGGAAGAACAGGACGTCTATTTTGAGTATGATCATCAAAGCGGCCTGATTATCAAAGAGATTACATATAACAACGATATAAAACCATTAGTTATAAAGATTATTGAATACATTTATAACTCTGATGGTAGTGTGGATACCGAGATGGTCGACTTTAATGGTTCGAAAATAGTAAAAAAATATAAGTACGATTCGCATGGAAATATCCTTGGCGTCCAAAAAAGAAAGGTAGGCTGATAGAGTGGAATCACATTTCTCAATGACCAAAATTAAAACAGGATTTCGTCCTTTGTTCGACAAAATGGTAGGTTCTAACCTTACGCCAATTACAGAGGAAGAGGTGGAACTCCTGATGTTTATGCTGCGGAGCGATATTATCTTCGATGGGACAGGGCAGCAGTACCTTCCGATGCTGGAAGCTTTGGAACAGGTGGTTCCTCTTGAGTTAACGGACGAAATTAACCAGGAGCTAGTACATCAGGATACACAACGTCAAGAGCAAGATAGACAGATGCAGATCCGTACCGTATTTCTGACAGCATTGAAAGAGTCGATGCTTCAGGAATTGAAAGTTCGATATGGAATTTAAGGAGGTGAGCGCATGACAGCTACAGTAGTGCAGGGATTTAGGAGATATGAATTTACGAGCACCGTGACTAATTTCTTAAGCACTTTGGCGAGAGAAATGAACACTTTCCCATATGAAGATGTGAACTGGAAAGTGACATATTTTCCCAATGACCCTTATTCGCAGCCGAGGGCGCATAACGCTCAGACTAGAACATACTCCAGTCCACAAGGATCATTAACATTTGAAAATTTAAGGAACTCTAATTTGTTTTTTTCATTGTGTTTGAATATAAGTGTATCTTATAGCTCTTCGTCCAATGCTTGGACCACATATGGATATCAACTAAGATGTGGACTGACTAAATCTACTGTAGATTTATCTCCATACCCGGATATTTCTTTGGAATTAGGAGAGGAGGCAAATATTCCTTTTCATACATCAAATGGAAATACAACTTTAAATATTACATATAAATGGACCGTTTTCCCTCTAAAAGAAGCAATCTTTATTTTCGGGGAAGCACAAAATAATATTGGTTACGCTTATCCTTTTAGGCTTTACTTAGGGAGATTATTACCTTATGAAAAAGAAGACCCTACGGTTGAGAATGATTTTATTGGAATATTCTCTCATGCACCTGTTGCTAGTGATAGTAACTGGGCTAATAATAGCCTCTACAATGTTGGTAGGGGAATAATCAAAGCTTCACGCAATAATAAAAAATATGAACTTTATAATTTTTGCACAAGTGCTCAAGCTACCTCACCTGGTTTAGGTAATCGATATTTTATATCTCCTTGGTATGTTTTCCAACCTGCAGAAGGAGTACGAGGAGAGTTTCAACAAATGAGGACTATTGTGTTTAAAGATGCTAAGCAATTTCCAGATGGTACGATGATTGATCTTGATGGGAAGAGATACCATGTATTTCATGTTAATGACCAGCAACAACCAACGAGTATTAAATCGTGGATAGATTTTGATGGAAAAGGAAGGGCTATCCAACCTTACTTCTTTGACAGCAATACACTACTCGGGGATGGACAGAGAGCCATATTATTCGAATTACCAACGGAGGTGTCCAAGTAATGGCAGTACCTAAACGATATTCTTGGGTGAGTACGATAACCGAGTTTTCAAACACCGCTGAGTTACAGATGGCAGGGGACTCATGGTGGGAAGTGAAAAAATATGCTGCTGGAGCAGTTAGCGGTGGTGGTAATTGGGGAAATGTAGTTTTTACGAATTTGACTGATAGAAGCCTTGAATTCACAATGGCTATCCAAACCAGCAATGGGGCAACCATTCGATGGGGTATTAACAGCAATCCAACACCAAAAGTAGACGTTCACTTGGATTCTCCGGATAAGCAAAACACAGACACGCCATTCACATGTGATACTGGGAATGCTAACGTCATGTATAAGTGGACCGTCTTTGCTACTTCCAAAGCAATTTTCATACATGGTGAATATCAAAATAGCATTAACAGTGCTTATCCAATTCGAATCTACATGGGGAGGATTGCCCCATTGGAGCCTGAAGATCCTGCTATTGCAAACGATTTTGTTGGGATATTTACACATATGCCTTCCAATGTGACTAATAACAATGCAGCTACTTATGGTGACAACAATGTAGGACGAGGGGTCGTGCGTAAATCCAGAAACGGTACGAAGTACGAATATTATAACTTTACTACCGACGCTCAACTTACTTCACCAGGTGTAGGGGGAAGGTACTATGTAAACCCCTTTATGGTATTTAATCCAGCAGAAGGAGTTAGGGGACAATTTGCAGATGTATTTGCTGCTTGTCTGAAGGATGCTTCTCAGCACCCCGATGGTTCAATTCTAGACTTGGGAGAAAACAAATATTACGTATTTCATGTTGTGGATCAACAGATGCCGTATAACCCGAATTACACTCGATGGTACACCTCTTTGGGAAATCTGCGATACTGCGTTCCATGCTTCTTCGGCAGCAATAACGTCATGGGTGGGCAACGGGTTATTCTATTTAAAATATAAGGAGGTTTCCTATACATGTCATTCTTCAGTGGTAAAGTCAAAATGAATCTGTTGTTTCAAGCATTAATTAATGGTTTCAAGGGAATTGCATCCTCGCCTTGGTCGATCTATTTTGAAACATCGGATATACTCGTCATTAAATCAGTGGGCTCAACAGGAAAAGATAAGTTATTTATTAAGTTCGAGAAAGGAAATACCAAGGAATTAAACGGCAACTACATCACGGTAACTTCAGCGGAAGATATATTACTTGCTGACGGGAGTATTCCGGAAGGGAAAATGTTTACTGCACGGAATTTCTACTGCCATACATCTGTTGTAGATTCCAACCTCTTAACAGACTACCAAGTATCCGTTACGGCAGATCGCATCATCATGTGGTTGGCGGGTGATGTGAACTCCGTAACTGGAATATCCAACTTGGGGTATTTCGGTCTGATGTATCGCTATTCCCAAGAAAATCACTCCGGTGCTCAGGGGATCGGAGTGAGCTACCAGGGATTCAATGGTATTCGTACAGTTAAGGATCTGGATAACATTCAGACCAATAACGTGTACAAGTCATACTCCGCGATGGTACCGACCAATCCGGGTTGGGGCGCGCTCTACCATCTCTCACCATGTATTATGGCCAATAATGCAGAAGGTCCGCGAGGCGAACTGCATGATATTTACTTTGCACCAGCAGCAGGTGTAAGCCACGGGGATGAGATTACAGTGGCGAACAAGACATACAAGGTATATTCTCTGACCACAGGAGGTTCAAGCTTCCTACCGGGTAACACCGTAGCTGTATTGATGCAGTAGAGGAGGGAGAATATGGCTGTAGCAGGGACAGAGCAATCCATTTACACGCCTTCACAAGCCGTGATAAAGCGTAATTCAGGAGTTCTTTATACATATCTAAGCAGTACTTATTATTCTAATAGAACAAAGGCGAGCTCTAGCTATGACCCTGAGAGGGCAGGCCAACAACATATTTCAGGAGTACTTTACACTTACGCTCAGGGTCCATATCGTTCCAATGCGACGCAATCTTTGTCCCTGTATACGAGCAGAAGCTCTGGTAAAACGGGGCAACTGAAGCTCAAGGGAGTCCAGTACGAGTACACGGTTGGAAAGCTTCATCATCTCACTTCAGAGAACCCATCGGAGCAAAATATTTATTCCATTTGGGGGTATGATCAGGAGGATCTCCCTCACTATTATACAGGCCGTTTCATATTGACTGATACCCATGGTGTAATAATAAGCCATACCAAAGAGAAAAGCATTTACGATAGTGTGGGTTATCTTCCAGTACATAACACGCCAGAAACTCGATTCACAGGTAATCTCGGTATGGCAGGTAATCAGGGCTCTTTAACGAAGCAAGCAAATGGTTGCTGGGTACATGTTACCAAGATTGGTTTGCCTTCAAAGGATTCATTCAAGGGAGTTTTTCGATCAATTATTGTAGGTCAGAGAACCCCTGCCTCATTGGAGGGTGCAAAAAATCAATATATTGTAAAGCACATTTACAAAGACGAAATGAATGAGTTTCAAGGCTATCTTTCTGGTCAAGGAGGCAACATAGATCCAACTCTACCAACAACGATATTGCCACGAAGGTACCCTGCTACCTATATTCCAAATCGCAGGAGGAGTGAAAAATGAACAAAACATGGCGAATTATTCAGGAGCTGAAAGATGTGTACAAACAGGTAGAATTGTCTCATGTGGTTGAAGCACTAAACGGTGGGGGAGAAGCATTAATCGTTTCGCTCCCCATGGAAAGCCCGCGTTTTCTGATTAAGACGGTACGTGTCATCCCAACCGAGGAGACGAATGTGGAGCTTCACATACTTGATAGTGCAGACAAAATGAAAGCCCAAATTTTATACTTTAATACAGCAGAATTTAGTACAGGAAACTTCATAGACGGGATATACGACAATGTGGATTTACCTTATGACGATAAGGATGGTACATCCCATCTCCATTTTGAAATCATTAATCCAGGTTCCGTGCCTTCAGGTTTTACCATTGAAGTAACGGGGTTGACGGTCAGATAGGAGACAACGATCATGGATATCATTACTTATGGTAAAGTGGTCAAGCTTTCAAACGAGATCAAGGAAGCCAGGGAAGACAGCGGGACTCTAGATGCTCGATTGGACAAGATTGCATTAGGTACGATAACAACAGTAAATGCAAAAACAGACCTTCCCCCACAGGGGATAACGGAAGCTATTTATGCCGTACTCACGGATGAAAGTAATCAAAATTTGCCAACATTATATATGTATGGCGAAGAATATACACGTCTTACGGGATCTAATGTTAGCTATAAATCCAATGGCATCCTAACAGTTAACGGGTTGGAGGTCATGGTATATGAGCATCCTGACACACACAGTGCCGATATGATCAGTGATGGAGAAACACATGTGAGCATGACTTGGGGGGAACGAAAACGCCTGAATGTCATTGATCCGTGGGAATCGATCAGCGACTTGGTAGATTATACGGATGTGGTTACATATTTTGCTTTTGACATGCAGGGAAGAGTTATTCGACAAGTCGTTACAGACAACTACACCGAGCAGCTGATTAGAGAACCTGTACTGACCATGCCAGCTTCTCCAAAAGGTTACACACAGGATGAGTCCTTCTTGGTCACTTCCATTGGTGAGATTTATCGATATGATGGTCTGGAATTCGTGCAGCTTCCTACGTTGGTTGATGTCATTTATCAGTATGATGATGGGGGAAGATTGGTGGCCAAGTCCATCACCAGAATGGGAACAACACCTGTTCAAACCAACTTCCAATATATATATGACTCATACGGCAATCGTATAGCGGTTAAGAAATACTAATACGGAAGGATAGCATATGCTGTCCTTTTTTTCTTTTAACAACGAAATAATTTGTGTATCCCACATCTACATATGAATATTAGCATTAACACTTAGCTGATTAAGGCGTATAGAGAAAGTAGTATGAGAACGTAATTATTTCGGGAGGTAGTGTACGATGAATATTGAACTTACTGCTCATTTCTATTTCAAGGGAAGTGGGAAGAAAAAAACGGTGAACTGGATAGAAGATAATCCTAGGTTACAACAGAAAGAGAAAGATTCGGATAAGGTCGTACGCGAAATCCCGTTAACTGCGGATGAGGTTAAGCAAGAATATCGCCGACTTTTCACCAAACACAAGAACGAGGGGAAATCGATTACGTTGGAAGATACAGACGATGTGGTTCATATCATTGATCTTACCGATGTGCGAAATATTGAATTGACCTCTAAGGAGGGGAATACAGATGCTGTACAGGCTGACCTTTGCACTGAATGATGAGGAAATTGTCACTACCGAGATGACCTCGGATAAGGAGGATCTGGTTGGAGCAACGGAAGAAGCATTCGATTTGATCGAAAGAGAATATGGTGCCAATGTCGTTCTGAACCTGGTTGCATTTAGCCTGCTCAAAATAGAGCTAACCAGTGAAATGATTTAATTAAGCTTTTATGCTAACTAATGTTAGCTTTTCAGCATCAACTTCTAATTTATTTGAATAATTATAAAATATAGCTAATAAAGTGATATACCCCAAGCCTAGTTCTGGGGTCTATTCCTTTTTCATGCAAAAGATGATAGTGACTTGATTTAATGCATCCATTGAAACTTGTCTTGTATAAGCAGTTTTGATTAAACTAGGTTGAATTCATATGTTCAAGGGCAGTAAAGGGTTCAGGATGATTGGCAAGGAGGGATGGGACATTGAGATAAAAGACTTGGAAAGAGAGCTCGCAAAGCTGGCATCCAGAATAAGAAAAGATTTTACTGAACGCGGGCCGATAGATACCAGAGTCTCTATCATGAATCATTTTATCATCTTAAAGTTTACAGCAAAATTCACCAAGCCTGAAGCATTCATGCTGGAACATATGCAATCACACTCAAGTCAAATTTTCGCCGAATACAAGATGAAGCTTGCCCACATGATGAGAGAAGATTTCAACCCCGTGTTCTCCTATATCAACATGGGTCTGAAAATCGAAGACATCGAAACAACATTTTTTGGCCATGATTTTGCAGAACAGATAACAGTCTTCAAGATGAACAAGGATGTTGAAGTGCTGCTGAAAAATGATGAGATAAAAATACCTTAAGACCTATTAGCTAATGTTTGAATACTGAACAGGTTCTTAGGAACTATTTTTTTGTTGACAATATCCTACATATTTCCTTATACTACCCTTATGGCGATTGAATAGATTAATAATCTTGACGAAGCCTATAACCTTGTTAAAGAACTTGAAGGCCATATTTTCGGTAATTGGGACGAAATAGATGTCAGACCAAGACCGACACATTCCACCATTTTGGTATTTTCCAGTGGTGCGCTCTGTGTTGGTCTTTTTGTTTGTATAAAATGCTTCTTTACCTTTCACTGCATACTTCGTATATAGTCAGTAAAAGGTATATAAGCGAACGAAATAAATAAATGTTGCGAACACTAGTTCGTATTTGTTATTCTGAATGAATAGGGTGGGAAACGGGGAGGCGGATCAAAGGGAGATTGATCGTTTGTATGTAATTAGGCTTATTAGCTTCAGTTCTGTGTAACAAGACTACATATGGGATATGAGATTTCGGGAGCAATAGCGAGAATGTAGAGTAAGATCATGCTGGATAGCGACTAGATTGTGAAGAAAGAATACGAACTACTGATAATTAAATAGTTAATGGGGGAAATGTATAATGTCTGCTACAACTGCTATGGGTTTTGATGATTTATTTGAGATTGGGGATATAGACATGTTCCTGAACAAAGCTCAGGAGAAGTGTCGTCACAAGCTTAGAGGGAAAACATTTGCCGGGATGGAGAAAGAAGATGTGACCCAGGAGATTATGATCAAATTAGTTAACTCCCTGGACAAGTATGATGCAGAAAAAGCCAAAATGTCGACGTTTGTTGATCATCTTATTGAAAATAAAATCAAGGACATGTACCGCAAGTGCATGTCTGAGAAAAATCTCAGTGTGGTTAACGCTGTACAGATCATGTGCACGGATCAGGGGGGGGCCGATGAATCGGAAGGCTCAGATATCGCATTAGCACTTGGTCATGCTGGGTTTGCTTATGAGAATTTTGAGTTTGTAACAGATATTATGGAAAATATGAGGCTGAACGAACGTGAGAAACAAATCTTTAAACTTCGGACTTCGGGGTATGAATTTGTAGAGATTGCAGGAATGCTAGGTGTATCCAAGGCACGTATATCCCAGTTATGGAAAGCGATTCGTGAGAAGTACGAAGCATTGTAATTATAAGTGGCAATTAATAGCCTAATTTTGATGGAAGATAGATTCAGTAACCTACATAGAACAGAGAGAGCACCCTTAACTGGGTGCTTTTTTATGTCGTATAGAGAGATTAGTACAGAAAGAAAGGCGGAACAAGATGCTTAGTGTGGTGGTTTTAGGATTTACGATGGAACCTCTGGAGGGATTTTCGGATATCGTTTGGGCAAGTCATGATTCTTCAACAGCTTCTGATTTAAGCAACAGGGAGTATGCCTTGATTATTGAGAAAGTAATCGTACAGGCTGATGCCGTCTTGGTTAATCTGGATATGGATCATTTGACCTCTACTGATATTGTAATCATGCATCATGCTTATATACATAAAAAACCGATCTTGGGCGTAGGCTTCACGCAGTTGGAGCCTGTGATTGAAGAATTTGTATCCAAACGAGTGACTGATCTGGACACGGCTGTACTCCATATGAGGACGAACTATATGCTCCTAAGCAGCGGAACAAGTACTTCATCTGCGGCTCCAATTTAACTGCCGCTCCGATAACACGTATAGAGAATGTAAGGGCAAGAATATTC
Organism: Paenibacillus sp. ClWae2A; assembly: GCF_032452295.1. Taxonomy (NCBI): domain Bacteria; kingdom Bacillati; phylum Bacillota; class Bacilli; order Caryophanales; family Paenibacillaceae; genus Paenibacillus; species Paenibacillus sp. ClWae2A. The sequence continues at coordinate 16,056 of NZ_JAULSQ010000003.1, read as the reverse complement.
GCTAGACTTTAACTAATGGAGGAATAAATCAATGACACATCTGATCAAAGCAAAAGAAGATAAATTAACGGAAGAAATCGTAGCAAGTATGATTGGCAAGTATGTCCATGCGCCGACCAATATGCATGAGGTCCAGACGCCAACCGGAGCTACAACCCAGGCTAACGTATGGTTTGCTGGTAGTGTAGCTGGTTACGAAAAAGCCGTTATTGGATTCAACTACGAAGAGGGTACCTTTCATGAAGAACCACAAACATTTTATAACGTTCATTTAACGGATGGTATGGGTTATATTCTGACAAGTGCTTACGAATTGGAGATTCATGAACTGACCGAAGAGGAGTTTAATCAACTCATTGAAGAGAAAAAGGAAGAGGAACAAGACACATTTGGTGAAGAGCAATGAAGGCGTTAAACTACGCCTCGGATTTAGCGGTAAAAACGTTTGTGTCCACTAGCGCTGCAGGTGTGGAAGAATTGATCAACGCATGGATGTTATCCAAGCCACACACGTTCGTTACCGGACTGGAGTTTACCTCCACCGTTGATCCATCCAGCAGCACGTTGGAATTTGCAGCAATCATCGTATATCAGCCAAGTGAACAAGACCAATCCTAACGTATGTATGAGATTATTCCTTCTATAATATAGAGGCTTTCAGTAAGGAGGTGGGCGAATCTGTTGCTCATTTTAGAAAGAGTAATAGGTATTGTTATTGCGGTGGTGGTATTAGCTTCGCAATACGGGAGTCTATCGGCATCAGGAAATTACAAACGGGTCGACGAAAAAATAGTTGACTCCAAGAGATTAAAACAGGCAACGGAAGCAGAGCAGGTAAAGCCAGTAAAACCAATGAAGCAAGAAAAACAACAGAAACAACAGAAACAACAGAAACAACAGAAACAAGTTAAATCGGTTGCTTCTGAGCACATACAAATGACGGATATGCTTGAGCAGTATATAGAACTCCATCATGAGAAAACAGTGAGCCGGGAAAAACTGCTGAAGTATGTGAAGTGGGTAGCCCAATATACGAAGGATACGGATATCGATTCCGTCTGGATTCTGGCTATGATGTGGCAAGAGAGCCGGATGTTAGAGGAAAGTGTATCATCCCATGGAGCAATTGGTTTACTTCAGATTCTTCCTAGCACAGCGAAATCGTTTGGAGTGAGCAAACAGGAGCTACATCAGCCTGAAACGAATATCAGGACAAGCATTATATACTTAAAATATCTTATGGATAAGTACGACGGAAATCTTCGTACAGCAACCATTGCGTACAATCAGGGGGAGGGCAATGTAGATAAGGGAAAGGCTCGCCCCTGGTACTACAATCAAGTGAAGGAACACCATAACAAGATGCTTGAAATAATCAAAAAAAGCAAATAAACATCAGTTAACAATAGATTTTGAATACTATATTATCGTTTATCAATTTTACATAGGGAGATCCAAATGGGAAAATTTCCAGAACATATTAGCACGAATTTAAAAGTAGACAAGAAGCATTACACAATGGATGACGTAGAAAATATTGAACGTTGTAAGCTCGATGAATATTTCCTCGGGGATTGTATTCTGGTCAATGAGAACCTGATTTGGCATTCCGTTCATAAGTATATTGGAAAGCCCGAAATGATAATTAAGAATCATTGTGTGGAGAAGGATGATATTCTCCAACTGGGCCGTCTGGGATTCATCAAAGCGATTAGGGCATTTGATACGGGGCGTGGCGTGAAATTTAGTTCGTTTGCTGTCACTGCGATTGTCAGAGAAATCCGATGTTTTCTGAGAGATAGCGCAAGCATTATTCGTCCAACTCGCACAGCTACGGAATTAATCATCCGAATCAATCGACTTGAGCACGATATGGGCTACTTGCCACCAGCACATGAAATCGCATTGCTGCTGGATGAGGAAGAAGAGAAGATCAACAAAGCACTTCAAGTGGGTAAAGGCGTGAAGTACCTGGACGAGCCTGTAGGTGCTGATGATCAACAAACTCAATCCGTGACGTTGATGGATACCATCTATAGTGGGGAGAACATTGAAGAAGGTATTTTGGACAAGTTATACGTTGATGCGGTTATTGATTCGGTCAAGCGCAAGCTTAGTGAGAAAGAAGTGACTGTACTAAAGCATCGTGTAGACGGATTTAATCAAACCCAGACCGCAGATATGGAAGACATTAGCCAGATGAGAGTCTCTAGAATTATGCGAAAAGTAGCTAAAATGCTGGATAAACCGGGTCAGGCGTGAGCGTCGTCACAGCCCTTCATATCTTATATAACGTCTCATACTTAACGTCCCTCCCGCATCCAAGCGTGAGGGATTTTTGCTGTTTTTGCCCTATGGGACATACTCCAAGTTGTCCGAACATAAGATAGTACAAGATTCCAAGTGACCCGGAGGAATGAATTGATGCGAAAAATAACGAAAGTTCTTGCATGCATGCTTATCCCTGTCTTCTTGCTGTCTTCATTAGGGGGTACTCAAGCCCAGGCAACAATTCAAGGTCCGTCTACACATGCGCAAAGCGCTGCTCTCATTGATGTCACATCAGGCCGGATCTTATACAGCAAGGATGGGGATAAGGAACTGCGAATTGCCAGCTTGACCAAAATCATGACAGCGATCGTAGCGATCGAACACAGCAAACTGGATGAAAAAGTGAAAGTGTCTCCCTCGGCTTTTGCCAAAGAAGGATCGTCTCTCTATCTGAAGTTAGGTGAAGAGATGACACTCGAAAACATGTTGTACGGGCTAATGCTCCGTTCAGGCAATGACGCGGCTTCTGCGATCGCGGAGCATGTGGGGGGTTCGGAAGAGGGTTTTGTTCTGTTAATGAACAAAAAGGCGGAGCAAATCGGTCTGACGCATTCCCACTTTATGAACCCTCATGGACTGGATGCAGAAGGTCACTATTCTACAGCCAATGACTTGGCCCGATTAACGGCATATGCATTGCACAATCCGGTGTTCAAACGCATTGTAGCCACGGAGGACAAATCCGCACCGAATCCCAATGAAAGCTGGGAATACTCCTGGCACAACAAAAATAAAATGCTGCGGATGTATGAAGGTGCGGATGGAGTAAAAACCGGCTATACAAAGAAAGCTTTCAGATGTTTGGTCAGCTCTGCTACACGCGATGGACAGCAACTCGCCGCGGTAACGCTGAATGATGGAAACGATTGGAACGATCATGCTCGGATGCTTGATTTCGGGTTTGAATACTTCCCATTGGTAGAGATCGCGAAGCAAGAACAGCCTGTGCAAAATACAGATGTCGTTACAGGCCGGGGATTTTGGTATCCACTCGCTGAGAGTGAGAAAAGTTCATTGACTAAAAAGTTGATTCTGCATGAAAATCGCGCCCAGTCGGAAACGGAAGGCAATAAACAATCGACAGACCCTACGTTTGGATTGGCAGGTCGCATTGACATGCAGTTGGATGGCAAACTTGTGGGCTCGATTCCGGTGTATCGCAAAGGTAGTTTTATTCCTCCGGAACCGAAGACAGCCGAGGCAACGCTGGGTGGGATCGGAGACGCTTCTTCCTGGGCGGCTGCATGGCGTGCCGTGTTAAGCCACCTGTTGTCTCCGTAGCTAAATCGCCATTGAAGGGAGGATATAATCCATGATTAATCTAATTTGGCTGCTCATGATTTTAATCGGATTTGCTTTTGCAGCCATTAATGGCAATATCGAAGTGGTCACGCAAGCCGCTTTTGATGGAGCGGCAACGGGAGTCACGGTCTGTTTTGGACTGATCAGTGTGCTCGTATTCTGGATGGGCATGATGAAAATGGCCGAGGATGCCGGTCTCCTGGCCCGGATTGCCAAGCTGCTCGGTCCGGTTGTTGGCTTTCTGTTCCCTGATGTGCCCAAAAATCATCCGGCGATGGGTTATATTCTCTCCAATATGAGTGCGAATCTGCTGGGGCTTGGAAATGCGGCTACTCCGATGGGAATCAAAGCCATGCAACAACTGCAAGAGCTTAATCCAGATAAACAAACAGCTTCTCCTGCAATGTGCACCTTATTGGCTCTGAATACGGCTAGTATTACCATTATTCCGACAACGCTGATCGCCATCCGCTTAAACTATCATTCTGCCAATGCAACAGAGATTGTGGGAACAACATTGATGGCTACCATTATCGCTACACTTGCTGCTATAATCGCCGATCGCTGGTATCGGAACAGGGCTTTACACAAACCGCCGCGCATACCGAAAAGTGGCAATCCCGGCATGAAAGGATGAGCACCTTTGTTAACCTTCATCAACTGGATCTCCGTCTGGGCCATCCCGGTTATTATCGCGTTTGTTCCATTATATGCGTTTACCAAAAAGGTCCCGGTTTACGAATCCTTTGTTGATGGGGCCAAGGATGGATTCTCTACTGCAATCAGTATCATTCCACATCTCGTGGGCATGATGGTCGCAATCAGCGTATTTCGTGCCTCGGGTGCACTGGATTTTGTGATTAGTCTATTCGCTCCGCTTGTATCATGGATGGGTGTGCCAGGAGAAGTGTTACCACTCGGGATTCTGCGTCCGTTGACCGGGACAGGCTCCCTTGCGTTTACAACCGATCTGATCAAAACTCATGGCCCTGACTCCATGATCGGACGTATGGCATCTACAGTTCAGGGAAGTACAGATACCACGTTATACGTGCTGACCGTCTATTTTGGGGCTGTAGGCATACGTAACGGTCGGTACGCGCTCAAAGTGGGGTTGTTTTCCGATGTCGTTGGTTTTATTGCTGCCCTCGCCATATGTTTGCTCGTATTTGGTTAAAAGATATCTCCTTTCCTTCCGATATATTAGATATGCTAGAATAATAGCGGAGGAGAGTGAGACATGCAGAAGAGTTGGAAACGAATGCTCCGTGTCGGAATGTCAGGTGTGCTTGCCATTGCAATGCTTGCAGGGTCAACGGGGCTGGCGGCGGCTCAGGCCGTTCAGACGATACATTTTACAGGTTACTTCGACAAACAGCTGCGTGCACAAATGGCATTCACAGCGGATTCTTTTCCAGTCGTGAATGTACGTTTGGTCAAGCAGGATGAACCCGATATGGTATATTATGATGTTGGTACCTCGATACTGATCTCGAAGGATGAAGTACTCACGAATTACCATGTCGTTCAGAGTTTTGCTGAACTGTCTGATGGTGATGAAGGCACATTGACTGTTGCTAGCCCGGGTTCCTTAGGTAAGCCTGTAAAGGCAAAGATTATTAAGACAGATCCTGTGACAGACATGGCGCTGCTGAAGCTGGACAAGGAAATAGACGCCCAACCGGTCACATTTGCAAATGCAAGGGATAACCAGGTTGTCTATACGATTGGTTTCCCCAAAAATCCTGCTGGTGATCTTGTCATCCTGGATGAAGATTTTCCTTCAACCTACAATACGATAGCCAAAAGCAGAGTGTTCAGTTCCCAAGCTTTGGATGTTCCAGGTAAAAAGGGAATCGGCAGTATTGTGAAATCCATGGCACAAGGTAATTCAGGTGGCCCTGTTCTGGATCAGAACAACCGGGTCATTGGTATGATGACATTTGTGTACGGTGGACGTACCTATTATATTACTTCCAAAACATTGCAGACTTTCATTAAAGAGAGCACTAAACCTGCCAACAAACAGGTTGCAGTTGCCGGCAAAGTTTCCAATTAAATGATTTGAGAAAAAGGCTTATCTTTACGTCATCTGTGTTCAACAGGTCGTGTAAAGGCAGGCTTTTTTTGCGTCAATCTCAAGGGGGAAGGTAGCCTAAAATGCATATTCGTGTCGCCAGTTTACAAAATCCTTGGATTATCCTTGTGATTTCCCTGCGTGATGGGTATCATTAGTGTGAGGTGACATGACAAACATGGAAAGATTACAAAAAATTATCGCACAGGCAGGCATTGCATCCCGCCGCAAGAGCGAGGAACTGATCCTGTCCGGCAAAGTAGAAGTTAACGGGGAGGTCGTAACCGAACTGGGTACAAAAGCGAACCCCGAAGAGGATATGATTACGGTTAATGGAAAACCAATCCGCAGTGAGAAAAAAGTGTACTTGATGTTGAACAAGCCAAAAGGCGTAATCACAAGTGCATCTGACCCGGAAGGTCGGAAAATTGTATCCGACTACCTGAAAGGTGTTAAGGAACGCGTATATCCTGTGGGTCGTCTGGATTATGACACAGAGGGCTTATTGATCCTTACCAATGATGGTGAGTTTGCACATTTGCTGACGCATCCGAAGCATCACGTACCCAAAACGTATCATGCAACGGTTAAAGGTGTGCCGCATGGTACAGCTCTGGAGAAATTAAAGACAGGCATTATGCTGGATGACGGCATGACTGCTCCTGCAGAGGTGGAGTACAAAGATGTGGATACAGCGGCCAATGAGTCGGTCATTTCCATTACCATCTATGAAGGACGTAACCGTCAGGTTAGACGTATGTTCGAGGCAATCAACCATCCAGTAACCCGTTTGAAACGGATTTCGTTTGGTGGTATTTTGCTACAAAACCTGAAACGTGGTCTGACACGCAATCTGACCAAAGAGGAAGTCAACAACCTGATTACCCTCGCACAATCAGAACCAGCCAAAAAAATGAAAAAAAGGTAATGTGAGGACACATAATTTTCATAAAACCGCCGCAGTTTTGTGACGAAATTCGCTATAATTGTTCATAGGATGTTCACAGTTGTCATAGAGCAATGATATGCGAGTGTTACAGTCACTTAAAAGGGGAGCAGCACATGGGGAAATCAAGAAGAACGGTGCAAATCGTCATTTTGTTATTGATCCTGGTGTTGGGCGGATATGCGATTACCACATCGGTATCCGGCTCGAATGGCAAGCCAAAGGAAGGGGACAAGTCTCCTTCTTTTGAACTGCTGGGCCTGGATGGTCAAGTTCATACGTCTGATGAGTACAAAGGAAAAGCAATGGTGATCAATTTCTGGGGCACGTGGTGTGAACCTTGTGTTAAAGAAATGCCTGCACTTCAGGCGCAAGCTGACAAATGGAAGGACCAGGGAGTACAATTTGTCGGAATTAATGTTGGAGAAGACCAGATGACCGTGGATAATTTTGTGCGGCAGGTTGGGGTTACGTTTCCAATCATGCTTGACCGGGAGAAAAACTCGGTTCGTGATTTCGGAATCTCTCCGATGCCAACGACATTCTTTGTTTCCGACACGGGCAAAATCTCTACCATTCATATCGGGCAACTTGATTTGGACACACTTGACGCTCAAATTTCGCAACTGGCGAAGCAGCCCTGACAGGAGGTCTATTCGTGTTCCAAAATACCAAATGTGAGTGCGGACACCAGAATCCGGTAGGCACTGTACTATGTGAAGCATGTGGGAAACCGCTGCTGGAGTCTGAAGCTAAATCGGATGAAGTGCTGGAAATGCGTTATGATGGCATGGCGCGCCGTTCACAGCGTAGTAATCCCAACATCATTGACCGCATATGGAACTTTTTTTCATCCGTCAAAATTGCCGTCTATATGATTGTTTTTACGCTTGTAGGTTCTATGCTTGGTACAATCTATCCGCAAGAAAGTACATTCTTGAATATTGATCCTTCCGTGTATTACAAAGAAACTTACGGTCAGTTGGGTCATATCTATTATCTGTTGGGTTTATCCCATACATACGAATCCTGGTGGTTTATCCTACTGCTGGTGCTGATTGGGGCATCATTGGTGATATGCAGTCTGGATCGCGTCCTACCGCTCTACAAAGCACTGAATAAACAGAGAATACGTAAACATACGCAATTTTTGACAAGACAGCGTCTGGTGTACCAAGGCACGATCGAAGAGGCACCAGAAGACTGGATTAAGAAAGCGGTTACCCCGTTGAAAAAGAAAGGATACCGCGTGCACACCCAGGGGGATGCATTACTCGCCGAGAAACAGCGATTCAGTCGATGGGGTCCTTATGTCATCCATATTGGACTCATTATTTTTCTGCTGGCGGTGCTGGCACGAGGGCTACCTGGCCTGAATCTGGACGAGCACGTTGCTTTTCCTGAAGGTGAGATCAAAAAGATCCCGAACACGTCGATGTATCTGCAAAACGAACAATTTAATGTTGAATTCTACAGTGAGGAAGAAGTACCTGAGCAATTCCGTAACCTCAATAAGACCGTTCCGAAACTGTTCGAAACAAAAGTTGTTTTGTATGAATGTACAGCAGATTGTTCGGATCTCTCGAAGAAACCTCAGTTAGCTGAGGTGGCCAGACATGATGTACGCGTGAATCATCCATTGAATTATAACGGTCTGAAAGCCTATCAGTTTGATTATGATCTAACACCCACCATTCGGTCCGTAACGCCTGATCTGGTCAATACAAAGACGGGTGAAGTATACGGGGCAATTAAGATTGATATGGTAGATACCCAAAGAACATTTGAAGCTGGTCCTTATAACCTCACGGTAAAAGAAAAGTTTATGGACTTTGGATTGGATGAGAATGGTCAACCCAAATCAAAATCGCCTTCACCTAATGCACCTGCTTTTCTCTTTCTCATCAAGGGACCGGATCTGCCCGAAGAGGGGATACAATATCTATACTTTGCGAAGCAGATTGATAAACAACGGTTTCAACAGGATGCGATTAACCAACAGTTGATTGGAGCTGATATTCCTTTACAGCTGGAAGTAGACAGCATGGACAAGGTCGATATTATTCAGTCCGTAAGTTATCTCAATATAAGAGTGGATAAGGCAATGCCTTTTGTGTGGGTAGGAGCCGGTATTGTTATGTTGGGTCTGGTCATGGGTTTTTATTGGCATCATCGCCGCATCTGGATTCGTTTTGATGATAAACAGCTCACCTTGGGTGGACATACCAACAAAAACTGGTTTGGCTTCAGGCGTGAAGTTGCGGCCGTCTTGAAACAGATGAATCTGGAAGTGGAAGAGAAGTCGTTGGATAACGGGGGGAACCAGGCATGAATTTATTGGATTTCAGCAGCGACGCATTTATCGTATCTTTCTTTCTCTATTGTGCTGCATTCTTGTTATATGCTGTCGCGGTCATGGGCAAAAAATGGAGTAATCGTGATCCTCTGAACCATATGAATCGTTGGGGCAAAAGAGCTTTCATCGCTTCGACTGTCGCCTTGGCGGCACATATCGTATTTTTTGTAACCCGATGGGCTGGGGCAGGTCATATCCCGGTTAGTAACATGTATGAGTTCATGTCTTTTCTGTCCATGATGATCATGGTTGCATTTATTGTTGTATATGCTATATACCGTAAGTCATTACTGGGTTTGTTTGCTTTACCACTTACCATTATTATTATGGCGTACGCCGCTGTATTTCCTCAGGAGGTACAACCATTAATCCCGGCGCTTCAGTCCATTTGGTTGAAAATTCACGTGACGTTGGCCGCGCTTGGTGAAGCATTTTTCGCCGTGGGTTTTGCCGCAGGGTTCATGTATTTGCTCCGTACTGTTGATTTCAGTGGTAAAGACAAGTCTTCAAGACGTCAACGAGGATGGGTTGAATTCACCCTAGTTACGATCGTTGTAGTCATCGGATTTATAGGAACGGTATTTGCCTTTCGTTCAGCTGGTTACGAGGCGGTTTTTGTACAGAAAACGGTCAGCATTGACACAGAGGTACAGGAAAATAGTACAATAGAGAAAGTCATTTATCGCATGCCTCCGATTTTTGCACCATATAATAGCGAAGTGGAGAGCATGACACCGTTTCTTGGCATGAAAAAACCTTTACTGGAGACGCCTTCCTGGATGAACGGGGTAAATGCCGGGCGTAAGCTGAATACGGTGGTGTGGTCACTTATTGTAGGTCTGATACTGTATGGAATTGTACGACTTCTTGTGCGCAGACCACTTGGACAAGCGTTACAACCAATGATGGATGGAATCGATGCTGATGATCTGGATGAGATAAGTTATCGTGCGATTGCCATCGGTTTTCCGATATTTACGCTGGGAGCATTAATCTTTGCCATGATCTGGGCTCAGATTGCCTGGAGTCGTTTTTGGGGTTGGGACCCCAAAGAGGTGTGGGCATTAATTACATGGCTATATTATAGTGTGTATCTGCATTTGCGTTTATCCAGAGGTTGGCAAGGTCAGAAGTCTGCATGGCTTGCAGTACTTGGCTTCCTGGTGGTCATGTTTACGCTGGTTGGAGTGAATCTGATCATTGCCGGATTACATTCTTATGCTGGAGCTGACTAGGACAGACTCGTATTGCAAAGGTTGAGTTTAGAAGCGGGAAACACAAACGTACCTTTTTATTGAAGGATATTCAAATATTGTTCGCCAGATCGAACATAATAGAAGTGATGAGGAGTTATTGCAAAGGGGCTGGAGTGGCATGGCTGAACATGAGAATCGAATACTGGTCGTGGATGACGAAGAGAGAATCCGCAGGCTTTTGAAAATGTATCTTGAAAAAGAAGGTTATGAAATCGATGAAGCCGAGGATGGGGAAACCGCGCTGCGTAAAGCAACAGCAGGGGACTACGGTCTGATTTTGCTTGATGTGATGTTGCCGGGTATGGATGGTGTTGAAGTGTGTACCCGTCTTCGTCAGGTAAAATCAACGCCGGTTTTGATGCTCACTGCAAAAGGTGAAGAGATTAATCGGGTTCAAGGCTTCGAAGTTGGGGCTGATGACTATGTTGTAAAACCATTCAGCCCGCGTGAAGTGATTTATCGCGTCAAAGCGATTTTGCGTCGATCTTCCGCGACAGCTTATCTCTCCAAGGAGAGCAATTCAAGTAACAACATCGTGTTCCCGCATCTGGTTATTGAGCATGATGCCCACCGGGTAACTGCTGGTGGCGAAGAGATTAGTCTTACACCAAAAGAATATGAATTGCTGCACTACCTGGCAACATCTCCCGACAAAGTTTTCTCCAGAGAAGAATTGCTCAAAGATGTATGGAATTACGAATTCTTTGGCGATCTTCGTACCGTGGATACGCATGTGAAGCGTCTTCGCGAGAAACTTAACAAGGTATCGCCTGAATCGGCGGCCATGATTACGACGGTGTGGGGTGTGGGTTATAAACTGGAAGTACCGAAGTAGTTTTAGTTTCTGGAGATCACTGGTCGGGAAGTTATGGATCACTATTATCTGCCTTGTGGGTTGTGTACTTATAGCGCTGGGTCTTTTTTTGCTGCCCTACATTGATACGAACTTTGCAGAATCCGAATCCAGAGATATTAAGCGGTTGTTCACCTATATCTGTATTATCGGATTCAGTTTAACCACGTTTTTTGCATTGTTTCTATTCACCAAAATAACGCAGCCCATGCAGCAATTGATTCAGGCAGCCAATGCGATTCGCAAAGGGAACTACGGAACACGTCTCTCCCTGGTAACGAGTGATGAGATTGGTGAACTTGCCAACACATTTAATCATATGGCTGCCCAACTGGAAGATAATATTCGAAACCTTAACCATGAGAAGGAACATTTGGCGAGTGTGCTTCGCAGCATGACCGATGCGGTTGTTACATTTGATGGTGAAGGCAAAGTTATTCTGACGAATCCGCCAGGGGAGAAGATCATGCAGACATGGTATGATCTCGATTGGGTAAAAATGGACGAAGGACAAGATTCCGAGCAGTCCGACAAGTCTTCACGTGATGTACCTGAGCCCCTTCTTCCTTTGTTCAGAATGGTGATGGAGCAAGGTGGGGACCAGAACTCCAATGTTCATGTGCAGCAAGGTGTCTGGTCTGTTCAGATGGCACCGTTGTATGCTGACAGTGTTGTCAGAGGGGCTGTGGCTGTCTTGAGAGATGTAACAGAAGAAGTGCGTCTGGAGAAAATGCGGCGTGATTTCGTGGCTAACGTATCTCATGAGATACGAACTCCGCTATCCATGATGCAAGGCTACAGTGAAGCCCTTTTGGACGGCATGGCAACCTCACCGGAAGAGAGCGAGGAACTGATCCAGGTCATTCATGATGAGTCCCTGCGGATGGGCAGATTGGTTAAAGACTTGCTTGATCTTGCCCGGATGGAAGCTGGACACACGGACATGGTGATGAAGGAAGTTGACCTCGGAGAACTACTTGAACGTGTATATCGGAAGTTCTCGGTGCGTTCCAAAGAACAGGGAATTCAACTGCACTTTGAGTTTGAACAGCCAACCATTGAACTTCAACAGGCGGATGAGGATCGACTTGAGCAAGTATTTACGAATTTGCTGGATAATGCGTTCAGACATACGCCTACTGGCAAAAATGTAATGATCTCAGCCGAGCGGGTCACATATCTTCGTGCTCCATTTGTCAGAGTTTCTGTGAAGGATCAGGGTGTAGGTATCCCTTCATCCGACTTGCCATTTATTTTCGAAAGATTCTACAAAGCAGATAAGGCTCGTGTTCGGGGAGAAAGTGCAGGTACGGGGCTCGGTTTAGCGATTGTGAAAAATATTGTTGATGCGCATCAAGGCATGATTACCGTCAATAGTGTGCTTGGCGAAGGAACAGAGTTTATTTTGCAATTTCCTTTGGATTCATCGAAATAGCCTGAATTTCATACAAAAAGTGCGGAAACACCCTCTTATGCAGGGTGTTTTTTGTTGAAGACTACCGTTTAATCTTGTTCAACGTGGAACATGAATGGTCTTTTTTTGACTAAAAAGAGTGTCCAAGATAATTTTCCTTCCTATGTTACATAAGCTTGAAAAGCAAGCAAGATAGAGGAGGATTGAGCTAAGCATGTCCGATGATCGAAAAAGGGTCAATATTAAAGCTTTTCTGGAAGGCAGATCCTTTAGAGCAGGCTCCCCATTTATTCCAATAACCACAAGAGAACTGGAGCAGTTTGAATCCATACTGCGTTCTTTGGCTGTGGCTATTCCTGCTGCAATCAGTCAGCCGACTTCAGCTAATATACTGTCTTTGCAGAACGCATTACGCCAGTTACTTACTTTTGTAAATCAATCCGGATTTCGTGCCGGGGTAAAAGCAGAATTACAAGCCGTATTGGAATTGACGATTGCAGGTTCAGAGGTTGTCCCTGTTCCTCTTATTAATCTTGCAGGAAACTTACAAAACTTACTGGATGACTTGTTAAGTGTGACGCTGCTTCTGGAAGTACCTCCTTCAGAAAAAGATAAACTTGTGGGATTAATTCGATCGATCTCCATATCGCTAAGCCGGGCGACGACAACTCTTGGAACTGGGGGGATTACCGGACCAGCTGGCCCACAGGGAGTGCCAGGAGTTCCGGGGGTACCTGGTGTTCCAGGAGGAATCGGACCAGTAGGACCGGTTGGTCCACAGGGAGCACAGGGTCCGGCAGGAGCACCTGGTATTGGCTTGAACAATATTACTGCATATGATCCTGCACTTGGACCAACTTATGCTCAAGGTCAGGTAGTAAGCTATGAGGGTAGTCTTTATGTTGCCAACGTAAACGGTCCCTTGGGTACACCTGGGAGTTCTCCAGACTACACCCTTTTGCTGTCGGGTGGAACGACTGGAGCAACGGGAGCTGGTTTGACGGGAGCTGTGGCATTTAATCCAGCGCTCGCCCCGGGTTATCCTGCGGGTCAAGTAATTACGTTTAACGGTAGTACTTACATTACGAGTGTAGCTGGTCCTCTAGGAACACCGGGATCTTCATCGGATTACACATTAATCGCTGCTGCGGGGGCCACAGGTGCAACTGGAACCACAGGTGCAGGATTAAGTGGCATCGTGCCATTCGATCCCGCATTAGCACCAACATATCCAGCTGGACAGATCGTCACGTTTGGTGGCAGTACTTACATTACGAATGTCGGTTCGCCAACTGGTACGCCAGGAAGTTCGCCAGATTATACATTGTTAGCAGGAGCGGGAGTTACAGGTGCGACCGGCGTTGGAGTAACGGGAGCAACCGGGGCAGGATTGTCGGGCCTTGTGCCATTCGATCCAGCAGTAGCTCCAACGTATCCAGCAGGTCAAGTTGTAACGTTCAACGGAAGTACGTATATTGCGAATGTAGCCTCGCCAACCGGAACGCCGGGCACATCGCCGGATTACACGTTGCTTGCTGGAGCAGGAGCAACGGGAGTTACGGGTGCAACTGGAGTTGGAGTGACAGGAAGTACTGGAGTCACAGGAGCATCCGGCGTAACAGGAGCGACAGGCGTAGGTTTGAGCGGCATTGTGCCATTCGATCCAGCCGTAGCCCCAACGTATCCAGCAGGTCAAGTTGTAACGTTCAACGGAAGTACGTATATTGCGAATGTGGCATCACCAACGGGAACACCGGGCACCTCACCAGATTACACGTTGCTTGCTGGCGCGGGAGCAACGGGTGCAACTGGAGTTGGAGTGACAGGAAGTACCGGAGTCACAGGAGCATCCGGCGTAACAGGAGCGACAGGCGTAGGTTTGAGCGGCATTGTACCATTCGATCCAGCCGTAGCCCCAACGTATCCAGCGGGTCAAGTTGTAACGTTCAACGGAAGTACGTATATTGCGAATGTAGCCTCGCCAACCGGAACGCCGGGCACATCGCCGGATTACACGTTGCTTGCTGGAGCAGGAGCAACGGGTGTGACGGGTGCAACTGGAGTTGGAGTGACAGGAAGTACCGGAGCGACAGGAACATCGGGCGTAACAGGAGCGACAGGCGTAGGTTTAAGTGGTATCGTACCATTCGATCCAGCTGTAGCCCCAACGTATCCAGCAGGTCAAGTTGTAACGTTCAACGGCAGTACGTATATTGCGAATGTGGCATCACCAACGGGAACACCGGGCACCTCACCAGATTACACGTTGCTTGCTGGCGCGGGAGCAACGGGTGCAACTGGAGTTGGAGTGACAGGAAGTACCGGAGTCACAGGAGCATCCGGCGTAACAGGAGCGACAGGCGTAGGTTTGAGCGGCATTGTACCATTCGATCCAGCCGTAGCTCCAACGTATCCAGCAGGTCAAGTTGTAACGTTCAACGGAAGTACGTATATTGCGAATGTGGCATCCCCAACCGGAACGCCGGGGACTTCACCAGATTACACGTTGATCGCTGGAGCAGGAGCGACAGGTGTGACGGGTGCAACAGGAGTCGGCATAACGGGAAGTACCGGGCCAATTGGTGCGACTGGGGAAACAGGAGCGACAGGCACAACCGGAGCAACGGGAGTCGGTGTAACGGGAAGTACCGGGTCAACTGGTGTCACTGGTGAAACAGGAGCCACAGGTATAACGGGAGCAACAGGAGTCGGCGTAACGGGGACCACCGGAGCAACTGGTATCACTGGTGAAACCGGAGCCACGGGAGTTGGCGTAACGGGAAGTACCGGGTCAACTGGTGCGACTGGGGGAACAGGAGCGACAGGTATAACGGGAGCAACAGGACTCGGCATAACGGGAAGTACCGGAGCAACTGGTGTTACGGGGGAAACAGGAGCCACAGGTATAACGGGAGTCGGCATAACGGGAAGTACTGGAGTAACTGGTGTCACAGGGGAAACCGGAGCGACAGGTATAACGGGAGCCACGGGAGTCGGCGTAACGGGAAGTACCGGGTCAACTGGTATTACTGGTGAAACCGGAGCCACAGGTGTAACGGGAGCCACGGGAGTGGGCGTAACGGGAAGTACCGGAGTTACTGGTGCGACTGGTGAAACAGGAGCCACAGGTATAACCGGAGCCACGGGGGTCAGCATAACGGGAAGTACCGGAGTTACTGGTGCGACTGGTGAAACAGGAGCCACAGGTATAACCGGAGCCACGGGAGTCGGTGTAACGGGAAGTACCGGAGTTACTGGTGCGACTGGGGAAACAGGAGCGACAGGTACAACCGGAGCCACGGGAGTTAGCATAACGGGAAGTACTGGAGCAACTGGTATTACTGGTGAAACAGGAGCTACAGGTGTAACCGGAGCCACGGGAGTTGGCATAACGGGAAGCACCGGAGTTACTGGTGCGACTGGTGAGACAGGAGCCACAGGTACAACCGGAGCCACGGGAGTCGGCGTAACGGGAAGCACTGGAGTTACTGGTGCGACTGGGGGAACAGGAGCCACAGGTA